>NZ_JBWKZT010000008.1:0-290062 GCF_059424735.1 Ensifer sp. GW101-20A05
AAATGCTGTCCCGGATTTAGTGAAATCGCTGTCCGGGATTTAATGGAATCCATGTCCGCGAATTACCGAAACCCGCAGGTATGACATGATCGGCAATCCAACCATCGCCGACGCCGTGTTGGATCGGCTTGTTCACAATGCCTATCGCATCGAACTCAGCGGCGAGAGCATGCGAAAACAGAAAGCCGTGACCACCGATCAAACAACCTTGGCTTGACCGCGAAACGAGCTCAGGTCAAAAAACCACACGACCCAGAGGCACGCCAACTGTCCGGCTTCAAATCGGAATCGCGTCCGGCATGCGATTGGAATACCTGTCCGGCTTCAGATTGGAATAGCCGTCCGGCATCATCGGAATACGCACGTCCGTCCTTTAATAGGCCAGACTCTAATCCATTCTGGAGGAAATTCTCAGGGGCAGGTCACGGTGAGATCGCTACCGCGCCGCCCTCCACATTCGGCCAGATAAACCGGCCCTTCTCCAGCCGCCGGGTAAAAAGGCAGGCGCCCAGACCATCATGCCAGATGATCTTCAAAATATCCGGTCTGCGCCCCCTGAAGACGAAGAGATGCCCGGACAACGGATCATGCTGCAGAACCTCCTGCACCCGAAGCGCCAGAGAGGGAAAGCCACAGCGCATGTCCGTGAACCCCGTCGAAAGCCAGACCTTGACGCCTGTTCCCATCGGAAACGGATTCACCGCAGTGTCTCCAGTCCGCGCAGGATCCGAAGCAGCGCCTCAACCCCGACATCGCGGTCCACGATCACGCGACGACCGTTGGCGCTGACAACCTCCATCCGGCCGGCGGTCGGCAATGACCCTGCTGCCGGCTCTACCCCTGGAACAAGCAGCGCCGGGACAAAGCCGCCGACAGGCGACGCAACATCCAGTTGCCCCGCTCGTGCGAGCCGGCGCCATTCATACAACTGCGAACGCGATATTCCATGTCGCCGCGCCGTCGTCGCACACAAGCCAGGTTCCGAATAGCTCTCGGCGACAATCTGCAGCTTCATCTCTTTGCTGAAGCGTCGCCGCCGGCCGCTATCGATAATCTCAAGTCGTTCCATTCCGCACTGTCCTTATTGACGTCAATAAGGACAGTCAGTGCCAAATCCGACAAGCCTGACAAGGCGGCCCACCTCGGATGCGTACGGTTGATCTACGGGCCGTCAAATGAGCTCACCGAAGAGTACCTGACGAGCTCATTGTGAGGCCTTGATGCGGGCGGCATAGGCCCATGGCATCAGGGCATCGATGTCTTTGGCGAGGTGGCCGTTTGCGAGGCGGGTGAAGAGGTCGCACAGATAGGCGTAGGGCTCAACGCCGTTCATTTTACAAGTGCCGATCAGGCAGGCTGGCAAACCGGGCCCAATTGCGGCCCCCTTCATCGTGTCCCGCAAGGCCCGCCGTTCCGAAAGACCCATCACGGTCTTCAGGTGCGCGACGGCTTCGCGCTTGGCGGCAGGCCCTACCATTTTTTTGCCAGAAGCTCGCGGAGCGCGGCGGCGTCCAGCATCTGCTCGGCCAACAGCTTCTTCAGCTTAGCATTCTCCTCCTCGAGCGCCTTCAGACGCGACCTATCCCGGTCTCACGCGCAGTCGAATGTCTCCCACATCTGCTCCAAGCTGCATATAAATATTTCCTTCAATATCATATGCTGGCGTAGGCTGAAATAAGACGTTGGCGATATCTCTCGCTGGAAAAAAGAGAAGCCCGTTCGCCGCCGGCGGTTCGCAGCTCATCTCGTAGCGGCTTATTGTTCGCCACGCGTTTAAGCCCGTCTCGTATCGACGACACATCGTACGGATCAACGAACACCGCAGCTTCCCCCGCAACTTCCTTCATTGCTCCGAGATTGCTGGTCACAAGTGGGGTGCCACAGACCATGGCTTCGACGAGAGGAAGCCCGAAACCTTCATAGAGCGACGGAAATGTCACGGCACAGGCCCCGCGTATTAGATTGATCAATTGCGCGCGGGATACATAAGGCAGCCGGATAACGCGTTGTGGGCCAATGCGACGCTCCAAGTGTTCCGCATACAACTGCAACTCGCCGTCAACGAGCCAACCATCTTTACCAGCCAGGACCAAGGGCATGTCTAAGTTTGAGCCGAGATGGGCTTCGATCAGGCGACCAACATTCTTCTTGGGCTCAATCGCTCCGTAAAACAAGAAATACTTGCCGAATTCCAGCCCATGGACGCCGCGTAGCGCATCCGAAACTTCCTGCTGGTTCTGGCTCAGCATTGGGGCATCGATGTCAACGTCTTGATATGTGTTGACTACGCGCGCGTCGGGGACGCTGAACAACGCGTGAATGTCTCGTTTCGATTGTTCGGATACAGTAGTAATAAGGTCCGCCGTTTCCACGATCTTCTTGAGCATAGCATAGTATATGCGCTTGTTATCCAGCGTTGTATGTGGAAGCTTTAGCGGAACGAGGTCGTGAAGTGTATAGATGTTTGCCGCGTTATCCAAGCGTACGGGCACCGGATAGGTCCAGTGAGCGGCATCAGCCCCCATTACATTTCGAACCTTTTGGAAGTGCCCCCTTTCAACAGCTAAACCCGGCATATCAAAAACGTCCTTGGCGTTCCAAGAGCGATTCGCGGCCGGAAGTCTCGCAAGTTGTTGCTCCGATATTGATGAACCTGCAAATACAAGTTCTCGCGGAACCATTGTCCGAAACGGCTGACTGCATTGCCTCGCAAAACGGGATGCTGAGCGAAGCAACCACGGAAGGCGCGTTCTAGCGCTAGCATCGAAGAAGTTCACCACTTCGCCGTTTCGATCGATATTGATGTCGATTGGCTCCCCATAGAGAAGCTCGACGCGCTTATTCAACTGCCTCAGATTAGTACACAAGGACCTTGCGTACGTGGCTACGCCCGTACCCTGCCGTAGCGCTAGGTTTTTTCCATCAACGACGATTGAAGCGATTCCAGTGGGCTCGGTCATTTTCAAGTATCTCTGAATGGCAGCTGAATTACCGATTTTCGCTAATCACCGAGTTTATGAACGAAAGTGCCTGCTCGACGTGTTCGTGCCAACCGAAGGGCGCAAGTCCGACGCCTTGCGCTTGGCTGTTCTTCCTCTTTGTCATAAGCGCAATAATCTTGTTTGCAAGCGCCTCTCCGTCGTGCGGGGCGACGAACTCACATCCGTCTCCCAGGACTTCGCGGTGGGCTGGGATGTCTGAGGCAATAACCGGCAGACCTAGGCGAACCGCTTCCACGGGAGGTAGTCCGAAGCCTTCAGTCATAGAGACGGTTATGAGACCATTGGCCCTTCTCATTAGACAATGAAGCTCTGCATCGTTTGCGCTAGATATCTCAATAACATGGTTCGCAAGCTCTCGACTGCGATCAAGAGCCGCAGTTACATTCTCGCATTCCCAACCACGACTACCGAGAATCACAAGCCGCGGCGCATGCACCTCGCCCATTGTCTTGATCAAATGCCGCCAGACATTGAGAAGGTGGCCTAAGTTCTTTCTACCTTCAATCGTGCCTACGTGGAGGAAGAACGGTTGGCTGCGCAACGGGGAAGGCTCGTACACTTGCTGTGTTTCACGGATACTATTGGCGAGCGGCACCACTCCAATCGGTGGAACTTGCTCCTCTGTGTATCTTAGAAGCGAATCACGTGTGAACTTTGAGTTCACTATGAGTGCCCGAGCGTGGGTCAGTGCCGTATGTACGCGAATCCGATGGCGACCGGCAGCGCCTGGGGAGCAGAACTCAGGGAATTCAATTGGGATCAGATCGTGGATAAAGAATACAGGGAAGATCTCTGGTCGTCGAAGCCAACTAAAACAATTCGGCTCGTCGAGTTGCAAATGCGAGGTGTGCAAATATATTGTGGGAACGTTATTCCGCAGCAATCTAGAAAAACGAAGCGCGCCGCGGAGGAATGCCGCCGCGACCGACTTCTTACTATCGGCTTTCGTGGAGTATTTTTTTCCTATCACCAGCGGCACTTCACGAGAACCTTCAATTGGACTTCCGAGCACTGAAAGCAATTCGGTGAATTCAGGGCTACTTTCTTCTGAGAGCTGATGACGCTCCTCAATCGCGCTAAATGTCCGTCGCATTTCCTCTACAGATAGGGCACCAGCTCCGAAAGGCGTGTTTGCGATAAACCAGATGTCATCGCTGCCCTGTGTCAGCAGATTCCGAACATACGCATGTTCAACTCGATCTATGCCAGTAGGTGTGCGATTACGCGAGTGGACGAGTGTTCTAGTGACGTCGAGAAAGATGCGCATGCTAGACCTTTAGAAATATTCAACTCGCTAGGCAACTCAAAAGGAAGAATTAGCGTCAAGCTGCGGCGTTACACCAATGTTTGGGCCGCCCGCGTCAACGCGCAGACGTTCAACGATCGCAACACGGTGACTATCAAAGGGGGTCTTCCGTCCGACTCAGGGTCACCGACAGGATTTCGATGCGACCCTCAAGTGCACCCGATAAAACAAAGGTTCGCAACTCGAGCCTGTCGGCACTGGAGACTACACGAAATGAAAGGTGGGTAGCAAAAGTCCCTCCGTGCGGCAGTTCTCCCCTAGAAGCGGCAAGGATTTCGTCCGCACTGGTGTATACATCCACCATCAGGCTGTTGCCGGAGTAATTCTCTGTGAGTGCAAATGTAATCTCAGCGATCCAGTCGCCCTCTGGTAGATGGAAGTACGGGCCGAACGTAAGGATTCTAGCCGGTCCGAGCATATCTATTGGTGCGGTTATAGAATTATAGGGCGGCTCAGCGATGAACATCGCATCAAGCGGCCAACTCAACCGCCCTCCACCTCCTCGGGCAAGGAGTGGCAGATAGCTAGCGTCCATTTCGCCCAGCAATGCCTTGTCTCGGCGGGAAAGGCGCGATTGCAATGCAAAGGTTTCCTGTGCTCCAGCGACAAAAACCAGAAGCGCGTTTCCAACCGACATACTGCGCCAATCTGCGAAGTTCTTGCCCAAAATATCGCCGATATTCACTTGAGAAACTGGAAACCCGAGAAACACCCCGATACGCGTGGTTAACTGCGATAGCGGCTCATCATCATCGACTGGAAGCGGGGCGAGGTTCGCATTGCGCGCTATGGGGTATAGACAAGATACTTCACACGTTACATGGCGAACGGCGGCAAGCAGATCTAGCCCGCTGCGCTGCATAGCATAACAACTCAATTCTGAAAACGGTCGGATCACGAGTATGGACGGCACACCGTTTCGTACGATCGCTTGTGCGATTTCACGGTCGGGCGTGCTCAGACTAAAAAGACAATTGTTAGATCCCCGACGTTCGAGCTCGGGCCTAAGCTCGCTAGAGATATTTGCGGAAATCTCTTGCACAGACCCGAGGAAATGCTCCGCAATTTCTTTGGCTAACCTGCCGACTAGAACGGAATGCGGAGAAGCCGGACCGATGTTCGCATAGATCAAGATGCACCTGTGTCGAACCGAGGCATTCTTACAACGACGAATATACGTCTATCGCAAAATCGAGATCATCGAAGACCCGTCCGCGACCATTCTTCAGAATGAGCGCCTTACTGCAATAGTTCTTCACCATGCTAATGTCATGGCTCACCAAAATCATCGCGCAATCACGCCGTTTGACGAACAAAGCATCATGACTCTTGCGTTGAAAGCGTTGATCGCCAACGGAGATCACTTCATCTATCAAGAAGCAGTCGAAGTCGATTGCCAAAGTAAGAGCGAAAGCGAGCCGCGCCCGCATGCCTGATGAATAGGCCTTTACTGGCATCAGTAAGTGCTGGCCGAGCTCCGCGAAATCGTCCACTCTTTCAATCGTTTCCTGGATAGGTCGATTGTATATCCGCGCGATGAAGCGAATGTTGTCGAGCCCTGTCATCGTAGCTTCGAAACCACCTCCAAAGGCGACAGGCCATGACATCGTCATTCCCCGATGTATGGTTCCACTCGTCGGCTTCTCCACCCCCCCGATGAGCTTTACCAAGGTCGACTTGCCAGCGCCGTTACGTCCCAAAACTGCGATCTTTTCTCCAGCTGAAACATCGAACGATACATTATTGAGAACCGTTTTGGCGCCGCTCGGAGTATGGTACTCTTTCACTATATTGCGCAGCGCAATCTTTCCGTCGCTCGTTGCTTCATTGTCAATCATATAATGCACTTAGTTCTCCTCCATAATCAGCTTCATGGAAGTTCGAACTATCGAATAGACTGAAAGCGTGATAAATATCGTCAAAAGTAGGTTTACGAGACGCTGCGGATAAGCACGTCTATCTGGATTGCTCGGGTTCACAACCCTATCAACGTAAAGGCGACTTACGGCCATATCTTGCTTCGCCTTCAAGGACGTGGCAGTTGCATTTACTAGTTCCTTCTCGGCAATCTCCCTTCGAAGGGCGATCTCTTCATATCTTTCAATCTTGGCAGAGGTGGAGGTCTTTTCACCTCCAAACGTTTGACGAATAGCATCAAGCTGCGCCTGAAGTGAATCACGCGTCCTGAGCATTTCCGGCAAGCGTGGACTTTCGGGAGCAGCGGACAAAATACGACCTATTTCAATGCTTAGTCGCGAAATCTCACCCATCAGGTTCGCAATGAGCTTTGTGGAAACCTCAATCTCTGCGTCCGGGCTTAGAAGTTTCGCTTCATTTCGAAAAGCCGTCATCTCGGCCTGAATGTTCCTGAGCTTTTCAGTCGCGTCCGCGACAAGTTCATTGGCAAACTTGATTGAATCTTTCTGAGCCCGCTTATTCAGCTCATTGACGAGTTCCTCGCCCCCTTCAAGTAATCGTTGTGCTAGTTGCTGAGCCTGCTCGGGCGTGAATGCCTGAACCTCAAACGACGTTATCCCTGTCGCTGAATCAAACTCGACATCAAGATAGTGCTGGAAGTGTTCGAAGAGATCTTCATTGCCCTTGCCCGCCAAGCGGCTCGGAAATCTTGAGAATATGTCAACGGTTTCCTGCGCAAACATTCCCGTCAAAAATCCGTCACGATCTAAGTAGGTTACAGCGTCTCGAGATTGCATATACTCCGCGACCGCGTAACTGCTATCGTCAGAACGAGACAGGCCACCGCCGTCTAGGATTGACAAGACACCCGATCCCGGCTTGTTTTGCCTCACGACGAATGACGCAACCGACGCGTATCGGTCTGCTGCGATAGCAAAATTATAGATCAACGAACAGACAATCGGAACGAACGCGATCATCAGGAGCAAGCGTGCTCCGGAAACCAGTACGGTTCCCCCCTTTTCAGGCATAGCTCCCGCGGAGTACCGAAAAGTGTCAAGTTCACCCTTAGAAACAGCCGGCTCCAAAACCAACTTCTGCTGCAAGGCTTTGTTCTGAACGGAAGGCTCAATCATTTTGGGCCACAAACCAGCCTGAGGCACGCCCATATACCATCTATTCGATCTCCACCCTATCCTGCACCATCTGAACGAGCGGTAGCGCTATAGCGTTCAGGCCAAGACCGCACAACAACAGATATCCTGCATCCCAATGGGTAGGAACGCTCGCACCGAAGTATCCGGCCCGCAGCATTTCCGTACCATGCACCATTGGCGAATACAGGATCAACCTCTGCGCAGATTGCGGAAGCCATGCGACCATATAGAACGACCCAGTTAACGGGATTGCAAGGTACATCAACGGCTGAATGAAGCGCTCCATGGTGTCCGATAGCTCGGACAAACAAGCTAGTATCGTTGCGAGGCCATTGATGAAAAAACAAGTTAGGAACCATGCGCCCAACAAAATCAAGTAGTCGTCGATCGGCTCTGTAAGCCCAAGCAGCAACAGCGGCACGTACGCTACAAAGAAGGCTACCAGAACTCCGATAGTCTCCAGCACCCCACGAGCAACCAATGTATCAACCGGCCGGACACTTCTGTGAAATAGAAGACCAGCGTTTTGCCGAAAGCAATGCACATAACGATTCACGAAGTGGCGCAGCAGAGTTAACATCGAATAGCCGGTCAACACGAGCGGCATGATGGTCACACCATGTTTCTGCTCACCATAGATAACGGTCCAAGCTAGCATCACACCCACGGTCAAGATCAACGGCTCCCCCACCAGCCACATGAACCCAATGTTGCCGTGTCCAAACCTCAGCATTAGGTCTCGGATTAAGAGTGCATTAATCACACGACGCTTCTCTGAGAGTTTTCCGTAGGCAGCACTATTATGAAGATATCCCATCATGAATCTCAGTAATTAGATCAATGAATGTTAAGGTGTTCTCTGCTACCCGAGACCAGGAGGTAAATCATGAGGTAGCTTGCAAAGGTCAAAAGGGCAATTGTGAAGATTGATCGTATTCGTCGAGGCTCCATCGGCCTGTCGGGTTGGTTTGGTCGAACAATTGGCTCCAGATAAATCTGCTTTCTTCGGGCCTCGTCTCTGGCTTGATCTAGCGAAGTTATCGTGGTTTCGTACAAGCTGTCAGCAAGCCCCTTGCGCAGCAACAGTCCTTCATATTCGCCAAGCTTTGTGGCAATAGCGTCGTCCGAGCCGGCAATCTTCGCCTTTTCTGTCGCGAGCTGGTTTTCTATAGCGGTTACTTTTTGAACTTGAGAGTGAATTCCAGGGTTCGAAGGTGAACTCGCCTCCAGCTGCTGAAGTAGCACCTGCTGCGCGGCGAGGTCCTTATGAAGTTCAGTGATAATCTCAAGGTTGCCGCTGACACTTTTCTTCATATCAACGGTGAACTCAGCATTCCGAAAGCGAGTCAACTCCGTTTGGGCTGCAAGAACTTTCGACTCTGCCATTTGAAGCGATTCGATCGCGCTAGCGAGGGCGTCTTTTCGACTTCTGGTATTCATTTCATTTACCCGCGCCTCACCGAGCTTAAGCAGACCCTCAGCGATTTCCTTCGCGTCCCGCGCCTCGTACGCGGACACAGTCAACGTGGTAATGCCCGTTTCGACGTCCCGAACGACCCTGATCTGATCTCCAAAATAGGAGTAAAGGGATTCAAACGTATTTTCCCCAAAGGCCGTACCGTAGCGCGTTAGGAAGTCGGCTCCTTCCCTCCTATAAACGGTCGGCACATCGATTACTTTTGAGAGATCGCTTAATGCGTCTCTCGACAGAATGTATTCCTCGATGGCAAACGTGTCGTCGTTTGACCTGGATATCCCAAAAGTTCGCAATAAGACTGACAAGCCACCTATTTGCCCGCCGTTCACCCCGCGGACAATAAATTTTGACTCTGATATGTATCGGTCTGACGCAATAATTCCATAATAGAGGAAAGAAATAACGGTTGGGATCGCGAATATGACAAGGAACAATATCGAAGAATAGTTGAGCCTAGTGAGACGATCGGCTAATGCGCGAAAGGAAAAACTTCGCTCGTTCTCACCGTGCCATTCCAGCTCTTCGATTTTCTTATTATGTATTTGCAAGAACAACCTCACATGCTTCTGTCGAAGCGTCTTTCACTGAGCCGTTAAAATCTCGTGACCCGAGCGCCAACTCCTCAACCATAGGTCGCTTTGCGCTTTCAGCAAACGTTGCTCGGACGTTCAGCCGTGCCCCACAATTCGACCAGCGCCCCATCCACTTGCCGGACGAATGCGCCGAATTTGGCCGTGCGTCAAGCACTTCGCCGCAACAGCCGCCCCCCTTACGCAAGAAGATAATTGTGAGCAATGCGCTCAATCTGTGCCGCCCAAACTTCGAGAGCAGCACAGAAGTGCTCCGTCCGAAAGTAGGCGTACTTGTGGCAGAATAGTGCTATTTTTGCTGCCCCAGTGGGCGAGAGGCAGGCCGCTCCCTGCAACATGGTCGTCACAAGATGCACAGTTCCGGCAACTTTCACGCCCGAAGCCAACGGAATTTCCAATAGCAACAATCATACGCCAGAAGCAGCGCGACCTGGCGGCACGTGAAGAACTTCGATCACCGCAGCTCTCTTTACGAGACGAACGGGAGATCATTTTCGTCCAGCCTTCGGGAAGATCCACTGAGAAAGAAAGACTTCATCGCCAGTTTCCGCGCAAACGGTTACTGCTCGGCCCTTACAAAGAGCACTGCCAATCTACCACGAAGTTCTCGCTTGTTTTTGCACCCAGGTAGGACTCCCTTCATTCAATCACACTGACACACGCGGGGCATTGCCACTGAAACAAGTTGGGACAATCTTTCCAGTACTTCCCACTTTCGACTGCCTTTTACAATTCCGTCCGCTATTGGCAGGCTCCAATGGCTATGGATTGCTCCTAGGCCCGACGGCGATCCAGAACACGGCCAACGTCGTCCTCTTCAATGTAGGATCCTGTTCGGATTTCGATAAGCTCAAGGGGAGTTGGCCCATCGTTTGCGATGCAATGTGGCTCTCCCGGATGTACGTATACAGACTCATTCTCTGTAATGGTCTGCACGCGCTCCCCAATTGTGACAGTTGCGGTGCCGCTAACAACTACCCAATGCTCGGCCCGATTCATATGGCGCTGGGAAGAAGTTCGATACCCGGGGTCAATAAAGAGGCGCCGTACACTGAATCGATCTCCCGTCAGCATTTCTTCAACCTGCCCCCAAGGGCGATACGTTCTCTTATGAAGTTCCGTCACTGCATTGTGGCCAGTAGCCTTAAGCCTCTCGACTAGGCCTTTAACCTCCTGGGCATGCGACTTCGGCACAACCAGCACTGCGTCCTTTGTAGAAACCACGACAAGGTCCTTGGCACCTACCACCGTAGTTAGGATACCATTCGAGTGAACGAGACATCCTTCGCTTCCAAGAGCCAATCCGTCGCCTTCGATGACATTTTTGCCGTCATCCTTAGTGGTAACTTCCCAGATAGCGTCCCAACTGCCAATGTCCGACCATGGAAAGTGGCCACGCACCACAGCGATCCGGTTTGATTGTTCGATTACCGCATAGTCAATTGAGTCCTTCGGCGATGCTTCGAAACTTTCCCTATCTAAACGCAGAAAGCCCAAATCGCTCGACGCCTTGTCAACTGACGCATGTGCTGCGGCGAGTATATCCGGAGCGAAAGTCGCAAGCTCATCAATCATCACGTCCGCCCGGAATAAAAAATTTCCTGAGTTCCAAAGAAAGCCCTTCTCAAGGTATTCTAGGGCAGTGTTCACATCCGGCTTTTCGACAAACGCGTCGACCACGTATAGATCACTTATGTCGTCGATAGCACTTCCAGGTTTAATGTAGCCGTAGGAGGTTCGCGGCTCTGTTGGCGCCAAACCGAAAACCACTATGTGCCCTTCCGTCGCCGCCTTCTGTCCGACCTTGACGGCGTTAGTAAACAGGTCATCGTCCAAAATTACATGGTCCGCTGCCAGCGCTAGCACGAGCCCATCGCGCATTCGTCGGCTGGCCACAACCGCCGCGATCGCCATCGCGGCCGCGCTATCTCGACGAGCTGGCTCTAGAGCGACTGTTGCATGCACCCCCACTTCCTCAGCCTGGCGTTTAGCGAAAAAGCGAAAATCTTCGTTCGTAATTACCAACGGGTCTAAATAAAGATTAGTGTCTGACACCCGTTTCAGGGTTTGCTGGTACGTCGAAAGAGTGCCCACCAAGGGCTGAAATTGCTTCGGAAGCCGGTCTCGGGAAACGGGCCACAGCCGGGATCCCGCCCCACCAGCTAAAAGTACGGGAGTAATTTTCTTTTCCGTTGTAGTCACGCCTCTATTTCCTATGTTCAACGTTGGGTCGCAAAATCAGCATACGGTAGTCCGCAGTCAAGGGAAAAATCCGGGTTCGCCCAGCGGCTGCGACCTCACAGGTCACCTAGCGAGGCCGCGAATAATTTCGCAACTATACGGCTCAACAGTCCTCTTCATGTACTTGACGCGGACTACGATCTCTTGCGTGTCAAGGCTCCGCTCTATTCCTTGCCGCCATCTCAAGGCGATTTCTGAGGCTAATTCGAGGCGCCTCCCCTTCAAACGCCTCCACACGCCGATCATAATTCGGCGCGACAGTTCCCATTACCCGGTCCCAGAACGAGAAATAGTTCGCGTAATTGTATTTGAACTCGGCGTGGTGCTGGTCGTGATAGGTCGTGCAAAGCATGGGTGAGGGATACCGCGCCGTTCGCGAGGCGAAGTATTCGAAGCCTGCATGGCCGAAGGTGCCGTTGATCTGGTCGAACAGCCGGTGTGCCAACAGAATGATCGGCGGGAACGGCACGAAGAAGACGATGACGGCGTAATAACCCTGGCACATCGCCGTATCCACAAGGCCGATCGAATCGTTGCTCCAGGCTGTGGGCGCGACGCTGCGGTGGTGGAGCACGTGGTATTTGTAGAAAAGCTTCGTGTGTAGCAGGCGATGGGCGAAATAGAACCAGGCGTCGAAGAGCACCATGCAAAGTACGAAGAGCGGAACGGCCGTCCACCAGCTGAAGGACCAGGGCGAGAACAAGGTCCAGCCCTGATACTGGGC
Source organism: Ensifer sp. GW101-20A05 (assembly GCF_059424735.1). NCBI lineage: Bacteria > Pseudomonadati > Pseudomonadota > Alphaproteobacteria > Hyphomicrobiales > Rhizobiaceae > Ensifer > Ensifer sp. GW101-20A05. The sequence continues at coordinate 12,415 of NZ_JBWKZT010000008.1, forward strand.
AAAGAGACCGATCGCCACGGACGTGCAGGTGACGAGGATCGAGGCCATGCTCTGGCGGATCTCGATGGCCTTGCGCTTCTCGCCGCGCCGCCCCTTCTGGATGCGGCGTTCGGGGTTGCGGTCATTGAGCCAGGTGATGCCGTAGCCCAAGATGAAATACAACAGCACGGTCGCCGCATAGATCGCGGCAAGCAAGGCAACAAAGGTGAGACTGTCCTGGATAAGGGCGCTCAAATCGGGATCCATCGCGGAGATAAGTTGAATTGGTGCGGGGACTATACCAACCGCCCTCTCCGGCGCAAGTCGTTCGGTCCTAGCCGCGCTCCAGCTCTGTCAGAAACGCACGCAGTTCCGCCTCCTCGATGCCGATGAGATGCCGCTGCTGCGGATAAACCCCGGACCGGACGTCTTCGGCAAACTCCGAAAAGGCGGCAATCCGCTCGCGCTGCAAGCGGTCATACTCGGCAGCGAAGTTTCGATAAGTCTTGGCATGGCGCGGCACGTGGCCACGATTGCTGCCGAGCACGTCATCGGCGAACAGATACTGGGCGTCGCAGCCCGCCCCCGCCCCCATCGACAGCATCAGCATCGAGGTTCGCGCGCTGATCGCCGATGCGACGTCGCCAGGGACGACCTCGATTTCGGCAGCAAAGGCTCCAGCTTCCTCCAGCGCCTTCACCTGCCGCCAGATCTCGAGCGCGCTTACCGCCGTCTTGCCGACTGCGCGGAACCCACCGGTCCAGGTGGCCTTGGATGGGATGAGTCCGACATGGCTGCAAACCGGAATGCCCTCTTCCCGCATACGCCTGACGGTCGAAAGACCGGCGGCGCAATAGACAGCATCGCCGCCGGCCTTCAGCGCCTTGAATGCTGCACGGATGTATTCATCCGCCGAGACATAGTCGCCATATTCGAGGCCGGGAAAGGCAAAACACGTCGGCGCCGCTTCGCGAAACTGCGGTCCCAGCAGTACCGGCGGCACGGAAACGAGGTCGATGCCGGCGGCTTCGGCCGCTTGCGCCTCGTCAAGCGTTTCCACACGCAACATCGTGAGCTGGCGCTTGCCCTTCATCGAAAGGAGGTCGGCAACAGTCGGGCGGCGGCTTTTCATGAGAAGTCTCCGATATCAGTGAGCAAGCAAGGGGTAGCGACAGGCTCTCGCACTAGGCGGCGAGCAGGGCCTTGAGTTTGGTTTCCGGCGAGATGAGCGCCTGAGGGTCGGGCCGCTTTCCGGCCGCGATCAGCATTTCCGCCAGCCGAATATCGCGCGCGACCACATTGCCTTGACCGATGCCGGAGGCGGCAAGCAGGCGGCCGGTGTCGTCGAGATGGAAAAGAATGAAGGCGCCGTCCGCGAGATCGCGGCGCACAGTCACAGTCGCGCCGTCCGAAAGTCCGGCAATCTGCAGCGTCAGGTCGTATTGGTCGGACCAGAACCACGGCACGCTGGTGACTGTCTCACTCGCGCCCAGCAGATTGCCGGCGACGAGCGTTCCTTGGTCCTGCGCATTGCGCCAAGCCTCAAGACGCACGCGGCGGCCGCCATAGTGACAGAGCGGATAGGAGCAGCAATCGCCGGCCGCGAATATGTCGGCATCCGAAGTCCTGAGCGTCGCGTCGACGGCAATGCCGTTTTCCACCTGAAGGCCAGCGGCTTCTGCCAGCTCCGTGTTCGGCGATGCGCCGATGCCAACGACCAGGAAATCAGCATCGACCGATTGTCCGTTCGCAAGCAGGATCTGCACGCCGTTCTCATCAGTATCGATGCGATCGATTTTCGTGTCGCAACGAATGTCGACGCCTTCCGTGCGGTGCCGCTCTGCGACGACACTCGCGATCTCAACCGGCACACCGCGCGAAAGGATGCGTGGCAGCCCTTCGATCAGGACGACGTCTGCACCGAGGGTGCGCGCCGTCGCCGCGAGCTCCAAGCCGATAAATCCGCCACCGATGATGGCAAACCTCCGCTCGGGCAGAAGTTCGCGGCGAATTTCCTCGGCGTCGGCATGCGTTCTGAGAGTGCGAACGCGCCGAGATACATCATCGGTTCCCGGTATCGTTCGCGCTCGGGCGCCAGTCGTCAGCAATAGCCGGTCATAGGCGATGCTGCCGCCATCGACGAATTCAACACGCTTGGCGACGCGGTCAATGGCCTTGACGGGGGTGTCGGTCAGTACGTCGATTCTTGCGCTCGCATAGCGCTCGGCATCGGCGACATATTTCGGCTGAACCTGTTCCTTCAGGCCGTCCTTCGAAAGCGGCGGTCTCTCATAGGGAAGATGCGGCTCGGCGCCGATCAACGTGATTGAGCCGTCGTAGCCCCGCTCCCTCAGGGCAAAGGCGGCTCTCGCGCCGCATTCACCGGCACCAACAATGACGATTCCACCCATTTCAACCTCCCTGCCCGCTCTCGCTGAGTTCTTCGCATTGAAGCCGCGATCAAGCGATCGCGATGAACACGCTTCCTGCCTCGACCTTCACCGGATAGGTCCTTAGGTTTACGCAGACCGGGGCGCCCTTAGCCTCGCCGGTCTTGTAATTGAAGCGACCGTTGTGCTTCGGACATTCGATGATGTCGTCCATCACCAGGCCATCCGCCAGATGGATGTGCTCGTGCGTGCAAAGCCCGTCGGTCGCGAAATATTCGTCATCCGGGCTCCGGTAGACCGCGAACGTGCGCCCTTCGTGATCAAATCGGATGACGTCTTCCTCATCGATTTCGTCCGCCGCGCAGACTTCGACCCAGCTTCCGCTCATGACTTCCTCCCATTCCTAATTTCGTTGGTTATTCGGCTGCATGCACGATCGCGTCGCTGTGAAACTCTTCCCGATAAGGCTTCGCCGTCGCCGGCAGTTCGCGCTTCAAGAAATAGTCCTCGTTGCGCAACTGCCGCAGGAAGGCCGGGATCATCTCGCGATAGCCATGCAGCATCGAGGGGTTCGGCTCCGGTAGGTCGTGCTTGATCATGGCGTGAAGCTTCGGAAGCGCGTGATAGGGCACCATCGGGAACATGTGGTGCTCCACATGGTAGTTCATGTTCCAATAGACGAAGCGGCTCACCGGGTTCATGTAAACCGTGCGGCTGTTCAGGCGATGATCCGTGACGTTGTCGGCAAGACCGCCATGTTGCAGCAGCCCGGTCAGCACATGGTGCCAGGCACCGTAGAGCCGCGGCAGACCGATCAACATCAGCGGCAGGATCGAACCGAGATAGAACGAGAGCGCGATCGTTGCGGAGTAGATGGCAAACCAGATGCGGGCAACGAGGATTGCCTTCGGCTGCTCCATTTCCGGGATGAATGTCGCTTCCTCGGCACTGATGATGCCAAGCGTGTTGCGAACCATGTCGACGATCGCGTGCCAGACATCGAGAATGCCGAAGAAGTTCAAGACGAGGCGCAGGAGATCCGGCGGCCGCATGACGGCAATCTCGGGATCGCGGCCGACAATGACCGTGTCTGTGTGGTGACGGGTGTGGCTCCAACGCCAGGTGACGGGATTGCGCATGATCATGAAGCAGGCGATCTGGTAGACGGCGTTGTTCATCCACATCGTCTTGAACGCCGTTCCATGCCCGCATTCGTGCCAGCGACTGTCGGAGGCCGAACCGTAGAGAACGCCATAGGCGAGGAAGAACGGAACGGCCCACCAGGTGCCCCAGAAGGTGATGCCGAGCCCGCCGAAAAGAACGAGGCAACCGAGCCAGATCGCGGTATCGCGGATGGCGGGTCCGTCCTCACGCTTCATCAGTTCCTTCATCTGCTTGCGCGGGATCTCCGTGTGATACCACTCCGCGGCCGAGAGGCCATTGGCGACGGCCGCCCGGGCATCCCGCCCGAGGAGACTGTAGTCTCGCTTCGTTGGAACCATCGCCATTTGCTCTCCTCCCCTGCGATCCGGCCAGTTTGGCCAGGAGCGTCCGATGTCGTGCAATGACGATAGGTTGACTTTTGCTAGGTCTCAATGCAGCAATGATATATTCTATCAAATGATGTCATCTTCTGCATATCATTTGTGATGCAAACCTATCAGGAGAAGCGATGAGCAACCGTCCGACCATTGCCGACCTCGCACGGACCGCCGGTGTCAGCGTCGCGACTGTCGATCGCGTCCTGAACGGACGGCATCCGGTTCGAGAGGAGACTGCGCGCCGTGTCTACGAGGCAGCCAAGTCTATCGGCTACCACGCGGTTGGCCTCATCCGGCAGCGCGTCTTCGAAGACCTGCCGCAGTACAGACTTGGCTTTGTGCTGCAGAAGCCGGACCAGTCCTTCTACAAGGCGGTTGCAAAGGAGATCGAAAACGCGGCGCTTTCGCTGTCAAACGCACGTGTTTTCGCCCAGGTCGACTTCGTAGCAAATTCGACACCGACGGCGATTACGGAAAAGCTTCGTGCGGCTGCGGCGCGAAACCAGGCGGTTGCGCTCGTTGCTCCTGATTATCCGGCGGTGACGGCCGCGATCGAGGAGTTGAAGGAGCGCGGGATCCCGGTTTTCTCACTGCTTTCGGACTTCGCGGCCGGCGTGCGTGAAGGTTATGTCGGGCTCAATAACCACAAGGTCGGTCGCACCGCGGCATGGATGATCGCCAAGGCAGCCAAACGCCCCGGCAAGGTCGCCGCCTTCGTCGGCAGCCATCGCTTCCTCGGCCACGAACTTCGAGAAATCGGGTTCCGCTCCTATTTTCGCGAACATGCGCCGGATTTCGAAGTGCTTGATACGATGGTCAACCTCGATACGGCCGAGATCACGCACGAGGCAACACTGAACCTTTTGCAACGTCATCCGGGTCTGATCGGCTTTTACGTCTGCGGCGGGGGCATGGAAGGTGCCATCTCGGCAATCCGCGAGGAAAAGCTGGAAGGCAAGCTTATTGCCGTCGTCAACGAATTGACGCCGGAGTCCCGGGCGGCCCTTGGAGATGATGTCGTCACGCTGGCGATCTCAACCCCAACAGCGACGCTTGCGCGCGAAACGGTCAATCTGATGATCCAGGCGATCGACAAGGGCCCGACGGGTGCCCCAGGGCAGACCTTCCTGCCCTTCGATCTCTTCACGCCTGAAAATATCTAGCGAAGGATGAAAGAATCCAATCATTGACGAAAGGCAATATTGCAGCAATGCAAGCCCTTTGCGTCACTCGCTCTTTGACTGTCCTCCAGCAGTTGGTGAAATGTCTGCGACGCTGTAAATGGAATGAACGTTCTATTTGCAAAGCGTGACCCGTCCCACTGGAGGAGACATTCCCGTGACAACCCTGCCCTTCGCCCTCAATCATATGACCACGCCCGGTCTTCCGCTCGGCGCCTTCTTCGAACTTGCCAAATCCCTCGGGATCTCCTCCGTCGAGATCCGCAACGACCTTTCCGGCAATGCCATCATCGACGGCACGCCGGCCAAGGATGTAGCGGCTATCGCCAGTCGCAATGGCATTACGATTATCTCGATCAACGCGTTGCAGCGCTTCAACGAGTGGAATTCGGATCGTCAGAAAGAAGCCGGAGAGCTGATAGCCTATGCGCGCGATTGCGGTGCCAAGGCCCTCGTCCTCGTGCCCGTCAACGACGGCTCCGGCCAGGCGGACGGCGAGCGACAGGCAAACCTTCGTGAAGCGCTTGCCGCACTGAAACCGATGCTCGAATCGGCCGGAATTATCGGCCTTGTCGAGCCGCTGGGCTTCGAAATCTGCTCGCTGCGCTCGAAGACGGAGGCTGTCGAGGGGATCAAGGCGGTCGGAGGAGAAAGTACCTTCCGACTGGTGCACGATACGTTCCATCACCACCTCGCCGGCGAACCCGCAACCTCTCCTGAGATGACCGGGCTCGTGCATATTTCCGGCGTAACCGACGGTCGGGTCGCCGTTTCCGATCTGCGCGACTCGCATCGCGTTCTGGTCGATCAGGATGACGTTCTCGACAATGTCGGCCAGATACGGCGCCTGCGTGCCGAGGGCTATGCAGGGCCGCTTTCCTTTGAAGCGTTTGCCGCCGAAGTCCACGCGGTCGCCCATCCGGCGGCTGCGATCAGGCAGAGTGTGGACCACATTCAAACCCGGATCTGATCCGCCGCGGCCTGGCTGCGGGAAAACGATGCGTGGCGCCGCATCAGGTCTTGACGACGCCCCCATAAAATGGAATACATATTCCGTAATTGCAATTTACTGGTTCGTTTATTCCGTTTTATCCGAAGGCGTAACGGGAGTGACGCTTTCGATGTGAATGAGCGCAATCCGACAAGGATTTCGCTCCCGGCAGGAGAAGGTGTCGCCGGGCACCATTGTGGAGGAGAGAGACAATGAAGAAATTCGTGCTGGGTACAGCGCTGGCCGTGATGATGTCGACGGCTGCGCATGCCGAGACCATCGGCGTGTCGATGGCCCTTTTCGATGACAACTTCCTAACGGTCTTGCGCAACGGCATGTCCGATTACGCCAAGACGCTCGACGGCGTCGAACTGCAGATCGAAGACGCGCAGAACGACGTTTCGAAGCAGCAGAGCCAGATCCAGAACTTCATCGCAGCCGGCGTGACCGCCATCATCGTCAACCCGGTCGATACCGATGCGACGGCAGCCATGTCGAAGATTGCCGCCGACGCCGGCATTCCGCTCGTCTACGTCAACCGCGAGCCGGTCAACGTCGACACTCTGCCGGAAAAGCAGGCTTTCGTCGCGTCGAACGAACAGGAATCCGGCACGCTGCAGACGCAGGAAATCTGCAAGATGCTTGGCGGCAAGGGCAAGGCCGTCGTCATGATGGGCGAACTGTCCAACCAGGCCGCCCGTATGCGCACGAAGGACATTCACGACGTGCTCGCGACCGACCAATGCAAGGGTATCGAGATCGTCGAGGAGCAGACGGCCAACTGGTCGCGTACGCAAGGGTCGGACCTTCTGACGAACTGGCTCTCCGCCGGACTTGAGTTCGATGCGGTCATCGCGAACAACGACGAAATGGCGATCGGCGCGATCCAGGCGTTGAAGGCCGCCGGCCGTTCGATGGACTCCGTCGTCATCGGCGGCATCGACGCAACGCAGGATGCGCTTGCCGCCATGGCTGCGGGCGATCTCGACGTGACGGTGTTCCAGAACGCCGCCGGCCAGGGCAAGGGTTCGGTCGACGCCGCCTTGAAACTCGCCAAGGGCGAGGCGGTCGACAAGAAGGTCTACATTCCCTTCGAGCTGGTGACCAAGGAAACCCTCGACAAGTATCAGGCCAAGAACTGATCGCCTGCAGCGGGAGCGCAGGATCACCTGCGCTCCCGCTCAAATATGCAAGTCCCGCTGCGGATGTCTGCGTCCTTTTGGATGCGACCTGCGATTAAATGGGCTGGTGACCCGCCAGCGATGAGGACTTTTCCGCGACAGCCGGAAACGACGGGGGAGGCAAGGAACATGACGCTCAGTCCGACAACGATGGCAGCCGTGCGCGCCAGCGGCGCCGTACCGAAGGCCGAATATCTTCTTTCGGCGGAAGGCATCCGCAAGGAATTCCCGGGCGTCGTCGCCCTTGACGACGTCGAATTCAAGTTGAAGCGCGGCACGGTCCATGCGCTGATGGGTGAAAACGGCGCCGGCAAGTCGACGCTGATGAAGATCCTCGCCGGCATCTATACGCCCGACAAGGGCGACATCAGGTTGAAGGGCGTCGACATCCGACTGAAATCGCCGCTCGACGCACTCGAAAACGGCATCGCGATGATCCATCAGGAACTGAACCTGATGCCGTTCATGACGGTCGCGGAAAACATCTGGATCCGCCGTGAGCCGAAGAACCGCTTTGGCTTCGTCGACCACGGCGAGATGAACCGCATCACCGCCCGGCTGTTCGATCGCCTGAAGATCAAGATCGATCCGGAGATTGAGGTCCGCCATCTGTCCGTTGCGAGCCGGCAGATGGTCGAGATCGCCAAGGCGGTCTCCTATGAATCCGACGTGCTGATCATGGACGAACCGACCTCGGCGCTGACCGAGCGCGAGGTCGCGCACCTCTTCGAGATCATCCGCGACCTGCGCGAGCAAGGGATCGGCATCGTCTACATCACCCACAAGATGAACGAGCTGTTCGAAATTGCCGATGAGTTCTCGGTGTTTCGTGACGGCAAATTTATCGGCACCCATGCCTCGAGCGACGTCACCCGCGACGACATCATCCGCATGATGGTCGGCCGCGAAATCACCCAGATGTTCCCGAAGGAGGAAGTGCCGATCGGCGATGTCGTCCTTTCGGTAAAGAACCTGGCGCTCGACGGTGTCTTCCGCGACGTCTCCTTCGATGTCCGCGCCGGCGAAATCCTCGGCATTGCAGGCCTCGTCGGCTCCGGCCGCTCCAACGTCGCCGAGACGCTCTTTGGCGTGACACCGGCAAGTTCCGGCACGATATCGATCGACGGAAAAACCCTTTCAATCAATAGCCCTAACACTGCAATCAGGCACCGAATGGCGTTCCTCACCGAGGACCGCAAGGACACAGGCTGTCTTCTGATCCTCGACATCCTCGAGAACATGCAGATTGCCGTGCTGCAGGATCGCTTCGTCAAAGGCGGCTTCGTCACCGAAAAACAGATCACCGCCGCCTGCGAAGAGATGAGCCGCAAGCTGCGCGTCAAGACGCCGAACCTGCAGGAGCGCATCGAGAACCTCTCCGGCGGCAACCAGCAGAAAGTGCTGATCGGCCGCTGGCTGCTCACAAATCCGCGCATCCTGATCCTCGACGAACCGACGCGCGGCATCGACGTCGGCGCCAAGGCGGAAATTCACCGGCTCGTCACCGAACTCGCGCGAAACGGGGTCGCCGTCATCATGATTTCTTCGGAAATGCCAGAGGTGCTCGGCATGAGCGACCGCATCATGGTCATGCACGAGGGCCGCGTCACCGGCTTCCTCGACAGGGCGGAAGCAACCCAGATCAAGGTCATGGAGCTCGCCGCGAGTTGAGCGGGAAGCGACCCGACGAAAGGGAGGAATGAAAATGGATACCAATGTCGCCGCACAGGGCGCGAGCACATCGCTTACCGGCGCAAAGCGCCGCCTGCCCCCCGAATTCAACATCTTCCTCGTATTGATCGGCATTGCGCTGGTTTATGAGGTTCTTGGCTGGATCTTCGTCGGCCAGAGCTTCCTGATGAACCCACAGCGCCTGACGATCATGATCCTGCAGGTCTCGGTGATCGGCATCATCGCCGTCGGCGTGACCCAGGTCATCATCACAGGTGGCATCGACCTTTCCTCGGGCTCCGTGGTCGGCATGACGGCGATGATCTCGGCAAGCGTCGCCCAGGCCTCCACCTGGCCCCGAGCGCTCTATCCGTCCCTGACCGACATGCCGGCGATCGTTCCGATCGGGCTTGGCGTTAGTATCGGCCTCCTCGCAGGCTTCATCAACGGCCAGCTCATCGCCCGCACCAAGATCCCGCCCTTCATCGCGACGCTCGGCATGATGGTGTCGGCACGCGGTATCTCCAAGTGGTACACCAAGGGCCAGCCGGTCTCCGGCCTCACCGAGCAGTTCAACTTCATCGGCACCGGCATCTGGCCCGTCATCGTCTTCCTCGTCGTCGCGATCATCTTCCACATCGCCCTGCGCTATACCCGCTATGGCAAGTTTACCTATGCGATCGGCGCCAACGTTCAGGCAGCCCGCGTCTCGGGTATCAATGTCGAAGCACACCTCATCAAGGTCTATGCCATTGCCGGCATGCTGGCGGGCCTCGCCGGCGTCGTCACCGCTGCCCGCGCCCAGACCGCACAGGCAGGCATGGGTGTCATGTACGAACTGGATGCGATCGCCGCGACCGTCATCGGCGGCACGTCGCTCACCGGCGGCGTCGGCCGCATCACCGGCACGGTGATCGGCACCATTATCCTCGGCGTCATGACTTCTGGATTCACCTTCTTGCGCGTCGACGCTTACTACCAGGAAATCGTCAAGGGCCTGATCATCGTCGCAGCCGTCGTCATCGACGTCTACCGACAGAAAAACCGCAAGAAGGCTTGACGCTCAAAAGAATAACCCTCCTCCCAGTGAAGCCAACTGGCCGGGATGATGAAAATCATCCCGGCATTTTCTTTTTCGCCGGCAGGTATTTCGTCCGCCATATGCCGTTTTCCACATATGCTTGGCGCGCAGAGCTGCCCCGGCGCGAGCGCTCTGGCAAAATCCCCGCCAATGCACTATACGACAGGCGTCCAAAACTATCGGAGACTTATCATGTTGTCGCAGCGCAAGCTTGCGAGCCAGTTTCATCCGCGTTTCGTTCTACAGCTTTGGAACGCGATGCTGCGGGTACAGACCCGCGAGACAGCTTCCCTCTTCGGCCACCGCGGCCGCTAAGCAAACAATCGAAAATGCCGCAACCATTTTGGGCGTGTCGACCTGACGGCCTGCAGATGGTTTTTGCTCATCCGGCCCGCAATCGCGGCGCCGGACAGAGCCGGCCCGACAGAGCCGATCTGTGACTAGCCCGCTGGAAAGAGGATGGTCACCTTGAGGCCCCGGCCATCGGCCCCCTCGCTGAGACGGGTCGTCGCGCCGTAGAGTTCGGAAATCTCCTCGACGATCGGCAGACCAAGCCCCGAGCCCGGCGCTTCGCTGCCTCCGCGCTCGAAGCGGCGGAGCACCGATTCGCGCATTTCCGGCCGAATTCCCGGCCCGTTGTCCTCCACCTCGAGCGACACCGAACCGCCTTCGGCGAGTACGCGCGTTGTCACCTCTGCACCCCGGCCGGCATAAAGCAGCGCGTTGCCGATCAGGTTCTTCAGCATCTCAGCCACCAGCAGCGGCTCGGCGCGAATGAAGGCTTCGCCCTCGCCGTCAAAGCCGAGATCGATATCCGCTTCGCCTGCAGCGGGTACATGTTCTGCCGTGATCTCCCGCACGAGATCGACGAGATCGACGCGCACCAGCATCCGCGCCTCGTTCTTCCCGGCCGCGTCGATTTTCGCCATCAGCAGCAATTGCCCCAGGATGCGTTCGGCATTGGCGACCGCTTCATCGGCCTTTTTCACCGCGCCATGCGTTTCCTCGATCGACCCTGCGCGCTGCGCCAGGGCGAGCTGGGTTCGAATAATCGCCAGCGGCGTGCGGAGTTGATGGCTGGCGTTGCCGGTGAAATTGCGTAGCGCATCGAGGGCCGACTGCAGGCGTCCCATGAAGGAATTGACGGTATCGACGAGCCCTTGGACTTCGTTCGGTACGCGTTCTCCGATAGGGTGCAGATCATCCGGATTACGCTCCGAAATCGCATCTCCGAGCCGGTAGAGCGGGCGCAGCGAAAACGTGACTGCGATCCAGACGATGACTGCAGCACCTGCGATCATCATGCCGAGGCGCAGCGCCGAGCGGAAAAGGATGGTCTGCGCAAGTTGCCGCCGCGCGATCGTCGTTTCGGCAACGGTCACGACAAAGGGTACCGAATTGATCCCGGTCGAGGCGGAACGGCGGAGCGCTGCGATGCGGATCGGTTCGCCGCGGAAGGACGAATCCGCAAAGGTCGTGGATGTCCCCGGCTCCTCCGCAAGCGACGGCAACGTCTGGTAACCCGTGATGAACTGTCCGGGCGGTCCGTCGACCCTGTAGAAAACGCGATCCTGGGCCGCAGAGGTCAACATCTCCAGGGCAACATAGGGAATATCGACCTCCAGCGAGCCATCCTCCGCGACAACGACGCGTTCCGCGATCGCCAATGCGGAGCCGGCAAGCACGCGGTCGGAGACAACGTTGGCGGTCGTCACAGCCTCGCGGTAGGTGTCCGTGAGCGCTATGACGCCGATGACGACCGTCGAAATCAGCAGCCAGCCAAGCAGGCGCCGGCGGAGGGAGTAGACCGTCGCCTTCATTCCGGCCCGGCCATCTTGTCGAGGTAGTAGCCGATGCCGCGGGCCGTGCGAACTGTGAGGCCATGCGGCGCCAGCCGCTTGCGCAGCCGACTGACATATTGCTCGATCGCGTTGGAGCTCAAATCATCGTCGAAGCCGGTCAGCGACTGCATGATCGCGTCCTTGGCAACCACCTTTCCGGCCCGCATGAACAGGAGTTCGAGAAGCCCGAGTTCGCGCGCCGGGATCTCGATCGGCACGCCGCCTGAGGAGAAGCTGCGCGTATTGAGATCGAGCGAAACATTGCCATAGCTCACAGTGGATGCTCTGAGCCCGGCCTGCCGGCGCAGCAACACGCGCACCCGCGCTTCGAGTTCGCCAACGTCGAACGGCTTGATCATGTAATCATCGGCGCCGAGATCGAGACCTTTGATCCGCTCCTCGGGCGCGCCCCGCGCCGTGAGGATCAGCACCGCCGCGCGGTTCTGCCGGGCGCGCATCCCCCGCAAAACGTCGAGCCCGTCCATCTCCGGCAGGTTGAGATCGAGGATGACGAGATCGAAGGTTTCAGTTGCCGCAACCGCATGCGCCGACGCGCCATCACTGACAACATCGACGGCGTAGCCGCTGCCACGCAAAATGGCAGACAGGCCCTCGGCCAGGTCCTGGTTGTCCTCAACAAGCAAGATACGCAAATATCGTCACTCCCCGATCCACCTTATCCGGCGACGCCTTGCTTGTGAACGGTGACACGCTGAGGCATTGTGGATTCATGCGGTTCTTGATTTCTCTTCTTTTTTTTGCACTTTGCCCCCGGCTGCTCCTTGCGGCGCCGATCATATTTCCGGCCCTTTCTGGCAACTCCGACGCGCGCACGCTGGTGGTTTATTCCTCGCTCGATGAGCCTCTCGCCAGGCCGATGATCATCGGTTTCCAGAGGGCCAATCCGGATGTCACTGTGCGCTACGAAGACATGCTGACCGGCGAGATCTATGACCGCATCATCAAGGAGACGGATGCCGGCATGAAGACGGCGGACTTCGCCTTTTCTTCCGCCATGGACCTGCAAGTCAAGCTCAGCAACGATGGCTATGCCCAGCGCAGCGACCTGCCGATGAGCGACCGTTGGCCCGCCTGGGCGAACTGGCGCAACACCGCTTACGCACTCACCTTCGAACCGGCCGTCTTTGTGTATCACAAACCGAGTTTTACGACGGAAAAGCCGCCGTCCACACGTGCCGAATTCGTCGACTACCTCAAGCGCCAGGGCGCCAACGTCTTCGGCCGCATTGGAACCTACGACATCGAGCGCTCCGGTGTCGGCTTCCTCTTCATGGCACGTGACCAGGAGCAGTTCGGCGATATCTGGGATGTGATCCAGGCCATGGGTGCCGCTGGCGTCAAGCTCTACTCCACCAGCGAGGCCATCCTCGAGCGTGTTGCCGACGGGCGCTTCGTGCTCGGCTATAATATCCTTGGCTCCTACGCGGCGGACTGGGCAGCGCGGCATCCGGATGTCGGGATCGTTCTGCCCAAGGACTACACGGTGGTGATGTCGCGAATTGGCCTCGTTCCTCAGGCCTCGGCCTCTCCGGACCTTGGACGCCGCTACCTCGAATTCTTCATGTCCAAGGAAGGACAGACGATTATGGCGCGAGAACTGCAGATCGCCGCCGTCAGCCCAGAGGTCGCCGGAGAAAACACCGCAAACACCATGCAGGAAATGCTCGGCGCTCAATTGCGCCCGGTTCCCGTTAGCCCCGGACTGATGGTCTATCTCGACCAGGTAAAGCGCTCGCGTCTGATCGCCAAATGGAACGAAGTCCTGCGGCTCCACTGAAATCAGGGCGCGCGCCAATTCGGCGGCGCCCTGAATGGGAACGTCAGGCTTTCTTCCTGGAGCGGCCGCTACGTTCGGCTTGTACCGACAGGTTCAGATCCACGGCAGCTCGAATGAGGGCCTTCAAAGCATCCTCATCGATCCTTTGGCCCTCGTGGATATCGATCGCCCGCCGGATATTGCCGTCGAGGCTTGAATTGAAGAGACCCGAGGGATCTTCCAGTGATGCGCCCTTGGCGAAGGTCATCTTCACCACCGCCTTGTAGGTCTCGCCGGTACAGATGATCCCCGCATGTTCCCAAACCGGAACGCCTCTCCATTTCCATTCCTCGACGACCTCGGGATCGACCTCCTTGATGAGCTTCCTAACCCGCCCAAGCATCTCTCCCCGCCAGTCGCCCAGTTCAGCTATCCTGGCATCGATCCGTTCGGAGGCAGGCGCTTCTCCCTCCACCGCATCAGTCTTCGTCATCTTTCCCGTTGCTTTCTTCATCCGATCATCTCCACGCAGGTATCACACATCACGCGGGGTGCGCTCTGCACGACGTCACTGACATTCCGCTCACATACGTTCGCCGGGCAATTGGCTCGCTTGTTTTACCCAATCGCTGAATTGTGCCTCATCTATCTCGTCTTTTTCGTGGATATGGAAATAGCGCGCATTTGCCATCTTGGATTCGACAGGTGGCGGCGGGCTGAGGGCCGCGCCATTGAAGAACGCGACCTTGACGTATTTCGCAAAGCAGTGAACGCCGAGGAACCATCCGTCGCCCTCCATGCCATAAAGCGGCGAACTCCACTTCACGGCCTTTTGCGCCTTCGGGACGGCGCTCATGATAAGCAGGTCGAGATGGCGCCCGACCGCACTCTTCCAGCCCGGCATGGCGGCGATATAGGCCTGCACCGGCGCATCGCCATGGCCCTCGGCGATCTGGGGATTGCCGCCTGAGAGCAATTTCGGCTGATCTGCAACCGCCTGTCCCTTCTCCTCTTTTTCGCCTTCCTTTTTGACTGACATTCGCGTCCGCGTGGCGTTTCCCTTTGTTGGTCGCTTCGATGTCACATTGGCGATCTTGGAGTTGGCTGTCTTGGTCATTGCTCCATCCTTTCGAACAGGTCTCGGGGCGAACAGGTCTTCGGGGTGGCCGGCGCGACACTACCACAGCTTGCCGTCCTCGCGATATCGCTGCCATCATACGTGGAACCGGCACCTCGGCTCCGAGGTTTCGATTCGCCCATTTCCCGGTGGACCAACCTCTCCGAATTCGGCCACCGAGGCTGACAGAGGCTATCTCCCTCGTTGGCGCGGCCAAGAATCTAAGATTTCGTAAACGTCACGCCCCGAAAAGCGCATTCAGGGCTTGATGTCAGCTAAATGTCAGCTTTCTATGTTGCCTTAGGGTCACTGGCACCCGTGGAGGCGGGTCGCCGGTTGCGCACTGGGAGGAAGCCACCAATCCGGTCAAGCGACAAGGGTCGAAAGAACCCGTCGCCGTCTTCCCGTTCGCACTGAGCAACAACGTGCGCGGTGAAAACGCGCCTCACGGAGGACTGACCTTGAAACACTTTTTCCTCGCAACGATTCTCGCCGGCGCCATGTCGCTGCCGGCCTTCGCCGCTGATTACACCATCATCGCGCCGGCAAACCCGGGCGGTGGCTGGGACCAGACGGCACGCTCGCTGCAGACCGTCATGCAGCAGGAAGGCATCTCCGGCAACGTTCAAGTTCAGAACGTTCCAGGTGCTGGCGGCACGATCGGCCTCGCCCAGTTCGCAAGCCAGCAGAAGGGCAATGCGAACGCCCTGATCGTCGGCGGCTATGTCATGGTCGGCGCGATCCTCACCAACAAATCCCCGGTCACCCTTAAGGACGTGACGCCGATCGCTCGCCTCACCGGCGAATATGAAGCGGTCGTCGTGCCGGCTGCATCGGACATCAAGACGATGGCCGACCTTGTCGAAGCCCTGAAGAAAGATCCGGGCGCAGTCTCCTGGGCAGGCGGCTCGGCCGGCGGCACCGACCATATCGCCGTTGGCCTGATCGCCAAGGCTGCCGGCGTCGATCCGACCAAGATCAACTACATCGCCTATTCCGGCGGCGGTGAAGCGCTTGCCGCAATCCTTGGCAGCCAGGTGACTGCCGGCGTTTCCGGCTACGGCGAATTCGAATCTCAGGTCAAGGCCGGCACGCTCCGCCTGCTCGCCGTATCGGGCCCCGAGCGCATTGCGGGCGTCGACGCTCCGACACTCAAGGAATCGGGCCTCGACGTAGTCGTCGAAAACTGGCGGATGGTCGCAGCCGCTCCGGGACTGTCGGATGAGCAGAAGGCTGCCGTCTCGGCCGATATCGAGAAGCTTGCGAAGTCCGCCGGCTGGCAGGAAGTTCTGAAGACCAAGGGCTGGCAGGACAGCTATCTCGCCGGTGATGCCTTCAACGCCCAGCTCGAAAAGGACGTTGCGGCAACCGAAGGTGTTCTCAAGGACATTGGACTGGTGAAATGACCAAGGGGCATCACCCTTCAACCGCAACGCGTCGCCCGGATCGGGCGGCGCTCTTCATCGCGGTGGTTCTCGCCGCTATCGCTAGCCTCATTTTTTGGGATGTGTCGCGCCTGGCAGGCGCTGCCGGCTACTCCCAGGTCGGACCGACGACGGTGCCCTATGCGATTGCCTGCTGTCTTCTGGCTCTCGCTATCTGGACGGGCTTCGAAGCGTTTCGCGGCGATTTCCCGGAGCGTGAACGCCAGGAGGTTGCTCCGGTCATCTGGATCGTTGGCGGCCTTGCTGCCCAGATGCTCCTGCTGAAAGTCGCGGGTTTTTCGATCGCCACCGGCATTCTGTTCGCGCTGACCGCGCGCGGTTTCGGCAAACGCAAGCTTTGGTTTTCTCTCCCCGTCGGCATCGTGCTCTGTTTCGTCGTCTGGGTGATTTTCGCCAAGCTCCTGCAACTGTCGCTGCCCGCGGGGCCGCTTGAACGCCTGTTCTTCTAAGAGGGCCGACGACCATGGCTACTTTTGATTTCCTGCTGCAGGGATTGCTGGTTGCTGCCCAGCCGATGAACCTGCTCTATGCGCTGATCGGCGTCACGCTCGGAACCGCCGTCGGCGTTCTGCCCGGCATCGGGCCCGCACTGACCGTGGCTCTCCTCCTGCCCGTTACTTATCGGCTCGATCCCGGCGGTTCGCTGATCATGTTCGCCGGCATCTACTATGGCGGCATGTATGGCGGCTCGACCACGTCGATCCTCCTGAACACACCAGGCGAAAGCGCGTCGATCGTGACCGCGCTCGAGGGCAACAAGATGGCGCGCGCCGGACGCGGCGGCCCGGCGCTGGCGACAGCTGCGATCGGCTCGTTCGTCGCCGGCCTCATCGCCACGCTCGGCCTCGCTTTCATCGCGCCCTATATCGTCAAGCTGGCCCTGGTCTTTGGTCCGCGCGAGTACTTCGCGCTGATGGTGCTGGCGTTCGTCACCGTCTCTTCGGCCTTCGGCGATTCCACCCTTCGCGGCCTGACGTCGCTATTTGTCGGGCTGGCACTTTCCGTCGTCGGCATCGACCAGTTGACCGGCCAGGCGCGCCTCTCCTTCGGCGTTCCGGAACTGCTTGACGGCATCGAAGTTACGACGCTCGCCGTTGCCATGTTCGCCATCGGCGAAACGCTCTTCATCGCTGCGCAAGGCGACAAGGGGCCCGACAAGGTCGAGGCAGTTCGTGGCTCGGTCTGGATGAATGCCTCCGACTGGGCACGTTCCTGGAAGCCCTGGCTGCGTGGCACCATCATCGGCTTCCCGATCGGCGCCATGCCGGCCGGTGGCGCCGAGATCGGCACCTTTCTGTCCTATGCTGCAGAAAAGCGTCTGACGAAGCATCCGGAAGAGTTTGGCAATGGCGCAATCGAGGGCGTTGCAGGTCCCGAGGCCGCCAACAACGCGTCCGCCGCCGGAACGCTCGTACCTCTCCTGACGCTCGGCCTGCCGACGACCGCAACAGCTGCAATCATGCTCGCCGGCTTCCAGCAATACGGCCTGCAGCCAGGCCCCCTGCTGTTTGCGACCAATCCGCAGCTCGTCTGGGGCCTGATCGCCAGCTTGCTCATCGCCAACTTCATGCTGCTGGTCCTGAACCTGCCGCTGATCGGTCTTTGGGTGAAGCTACTGACGATCCCGAAGCCGTGGCTCTATGCCGGCATTCTGCTGTTCGCGACGCTGGGAACCATCGGCGCCAACCCATCCGTCTACGAACTCGGCATGCTGCTCGCTTTTGGCCTGCTCGGATACGCCATGCGTGTCTTCGGTTATCCGATCGCCCCCGTCGTCGTCGGCCTGATCCTCGGTCCGCTGGCCGAACAGCAGCTTCGCCGGGCGCTTGCCATCAGCCAGGGTGACTACAGCGTGCTGTTCACCTCGCCGATCGCCGCTGTGCTCTTGATCATTGCGGCAGCGGCCCTGATCGTGCCCCTGATCCTGCGGGCACGTGGTCGTGGCGAAGTCCTTTCGCAGCTTGCGGCGAACGAAGACTAATAGCGCCTCCCTCCCAAGGCCTATCCGCAGGCCCGGTCGGTTTGATTGCCGACCGGGCCTGCTTCCGTTGCATGGCTGAAATGCCCAATTGTGCATTGCAACAAGACCGGCCAGCCCCATCTTTTGCTCATCAAAGAGAAAACGAAAGCGAGCAAGAAGATGGCTACCACAACTTACCACAAGGGTTTCATCGGTCGTGCGTTCGCAGTTCTCGGCGCTGCCAGCGCTGCCGCCGCCGCTGTCGAAGGTCACCGCCGCCCGAAGGCAAGCGACCTGCGCACCCTCGGCATCGACCCGGCAACCTTCCCGGACACGCGCCGCGGCTAGTGAATTTCAACGCGCCTAAGGCGCGCCTTATCCTCCCAAGGATAAACGGCTCGGGATCGGTAGATCACCGGGCCGTTATGCGTTTATGGGGTAGAGCCTCGACGCGCGAAACCGGACTGCTTTCCCTGCATGGCTGACGTGCCCAATTGTGCATTGCAAAAAGTCCAGCCAGCCCCCATCTTTTGCTCATCAAAGAGAAAACGAAAGCGAGCAACAAGATGGCTACCACAACTTACCACAAGGGTTTCATCGGTCGTGCGTTCGCAGTTCTCGGCGCTGCCAGCGCTGCCGCCGCCGCTGTCGAAGGTCACCGCCGCCCGAAGGCAAGCGACCTGCGCACCCTCGGCATCGACCCGGCGAACTTCCCGGACACGCGCCGCGGCTAACGAATTCCGGTGCCTAATTGGCGCCATATCCTCCCAAGGATAAACGGCTCGGGATCGGTAGATCGCCGGGCCGTTGCTATGTTGGACAAGCGCGTCCCTACCTCATCGGGCTTCGTCGAACGCCTTCAACGCGCTGGCGGCGTACGCAGGACATAACGACGCGTAGCGTTACGTCCCCTCATTTCTTCGCGCGATAGATCAATACCGGTATCGTCGAATGAGCCAGCACCTTGGCGGCTACGCTGCCGAGCATCAGGCTTCCGACGCCACCGCGACCATGCGACGCCATGACGATGAGATCGGCATCTTTGCGTGTCGCCTGGTCGATGATTGCGCGGTAGACCTCGTGGCTGCTGACCTGCTCCGTCTGGCACGCCACGCCTTCCGCCTCTGCCTTGCGCGCCAAAGCCGCGAGCATTTCCGCGGCGTGCTTGCTGGCCAGCGCCTCGTATTCGTGGCGCGTGCCCGACACCTGCTCGGGATCGACCGAAAAGAGATGGAATGGTTCGGTAACGGCAAGGATGGTCACTTTTGCGCTGGCCTCCTTCGCGAAGGCTATGCCTGCATCGACAACGGCGAACCGTCGGTGGGTATGAGAATATTGCGAAACATGGGATCCTCCTTCTCCAGGTTCATTCAAGCCTACCGTCCCCAGCCCCTTTTTCCTGGTCCCGATCAACGTTCCGGACTTCAGCACGGAGACGCCGACTAAGCCCTGAGGGGTGCCTTGCCATCGCCTGGATAGAGCAGCGCGAGATCGCGAAGCAGTTTTGCATTTTTGGCGAAGCCGCTTAGCGGCCTTTGCCGAAGAGGAAGAAATCCCGCAGTCGCCGGCGCAGGATGTAGGACCAGGGCACCTCTGCATCGATCGCCTCGTAGCCGGCTTGCGTCAGCGAGAACTCGACACGGCCGCCGCCTCCTTCTCTTCGGGTAATGTATTGCATATTGAGGGCGCGAAAGACCGCCGCATGCAGTTCCCGTGGCCAATAGATTTCGTCTGCCGGCACCCGGTAGGCACCAGCCCTGTAAAGCTCCTCAAGCACACTCCTTAAATCGCTGGCCAGCATTGAATGTTTATCCGGCGCGGCGCGCGGTTTGGCAATGCGAGGCACGGACGACCCAACGAGATAGGTCGACGTTTCCAGCGCCGTTCCCGAACATTTGTCCGTCAATGTGCCCTGAAATAGAGCTCGGTCACGCGAAATTGCCGATCGATGCGCTTGCATTGTACGACGACGTCAATTGCGATTTTCAGGAGTTCGCGGATGTCGGTGCGCTCAAGGTATTGTCCGCCCTCCGATTCCTTTACGAGAAGCGTCAACTGTTCAAACGCCAGTTTCGCCGAGTCAGCGTGCACGGTCGTGATCGAGCCGGGATGCCCGGAGTTTACGTTACGGATGTAATAGAAAGCCGTCCCATCGCGCAGCTCCTGCAGAAGGATTCGATCGGGCCGCATGCGCAGACAGGATTCCAGAAGTTCCTTCGCACCGACTCGCGCAAGCCCCTGGCCTCCCTTGGAATAGAACAGCCGCACATGGTTCGGCTGATGGATCACAAGTTCCGGCGTGTCTTCAATCGAGATGACCCGCTCATCATCCGGAATATGACCAATGAGTGCCTTGGAGAGCGTGGTCTTCCCCGAGCCCGTCGCCCCTGAGATCACAATATTCTTTCGGGCCAGCACGGCCTCGCGGAGGAACTCGGCCCACGCGCCCCTTTGATGCAGATCGATAAGTTTCCGGTCCGTCGCACCGGCCACGTGACCGCCGGGCGTCATGTCAGCGAACAAGCCACCCTTCTCCAGGTCGCCAAGGCTTAATGTCGCCGACGAGGGCTTTCGGATCGTTATGCTGACCGTACCCTTGCTTGTTGCCGGCGGAATGACGATCTGGATCCGCTCTTCGCCAGGAAGTGTTGCCGACAGGATCGGTCGCGTTTCGTCGATGGATTGGTGGGAAAAGCTGGCAACGGCGCGGGCAAGGCGCAACAGCTTTTCAAAGGAAAGCTCCGGCAGATCATGGCTCCGCCAACCGCCGGAGCCTTCCGTCAACACCTGCCCGGGTTGATTGACGATTATTTCGTAGAGCGAGAGATCATCGAGGAACGGCACGAACGGCGAAAGCAGCTCACGAACGACCGTCTCGTCAGAACCCTCGATCATCACCCCTGCCCTACTTCGTGACGAGAGTCGGTCGCGGGCTGAAGTTCCCCAGCGCTGCCCGGTCGAGCACCTTGTTGCGCGGTTCCGTCACCCGCAGCCTGTAGACGCCGGAGAAATCGAGATCACGCGCCACAAAGATCGAGACGAGTTCGCCCTGATGTTTGTTGAGCGTCGGAGGAATGTTGATGGATTGCTCGACAGCAATTGCGGCCGCCTGCTGGCCGGCGCTTGTCGTGTTCTCAGCGTCGACGTCACTCTCCCGCAGGCGGCTGCTGGCATAGCTCGTGGCGTCGCCCACGATGGACAGGAGAAGCGCACTTCCAAACCGCTCCCACCAATGAGTGTCGACATAGCCGTCGACGCCAGCCCGGC
Source organism: Ensifer sp. GW101-20A05 (assembly GCF_059424735.1). Taxonomy (NCBI): domain Bacteria; kingdom Pseudomonadati; phylum Pseudomonadota; class Alphaproteobacteria; order Hyphomicrobiales; family Rhizobiaceae; genus Ensifer; species Ensifer sp. GW101-20A05. The sequence goes on from NZ_JBWKZT010000008.1 coordinate 33,837, forward strand.
CGAGCGCATCCGTCGCCGGCGAGGCCAAGGTGACGATGACGCCGTTCGGCGTTTTCGCGCGGTTCCAGAGCACGAAGAGGCGCTTCTGTCCTCGCTGAAGGCCGCCGCGATACTCGCCGACGACTTGCGTGCCTTTTTCCATCAGCACGACGCGGCCATTATCCGACAGGACATCCCGGTTGATCACGCAGCTGGTGAAGCCGGGCTGATCAGACGCCAGTGCCGTTTCCAGGACACAGGGTATCGAGGTGCCCATCGCGACGATGAAGTTCCGATTACCGAGCGCGCCAGCGCGCGAGCCCTCAAGTTTCGTTGGCCGTAGCAACCCGTTGAACCGCTGTTCGTCAGTATTGGCCGAGTTCTGCCCCATTATGTTTCCATCGAGCGGCACGAAATTGGTGTCCCCGGACATAAGTGGATCTGCGGTCTCACGGTGCGATGTCGTGTTATTCGGTCCACCGCTGAAGGCCATGACCGGAGCCCGGCGCGCCGAGTCGAGCAGCGGATCTTCCTCCTTTACCTCCTCGGACACGACAGGGGTCGGCAGCTTCACTTCCGGTACCTGCTGAACCGGCTCCACCCTTTCTTTGGCCGGTTCGAAATCCGCCGCCTGCCGAATGACAACCCGCTCGGGTCTCGTTATGTCCGCCGGCGTCTTCTCGCCGCTCACCGACCACAGGGCGAAGGCAACAAAGGCAGCAACGGCCAACGCGACCGCGCCGCGCCTCAAGACGGGATTGCTGTCGATCTTCCCGCCGGAAACCGTTTCGGCGCGTTCCCCCGGTATCCGGCTTTCATCTTCCTGAACCATGACAGCTTCCTATCGTGCCACACCGGCGTCGTTGCTAATGACGCGCTCGACCGACGGCGAGGTCGTGTTGGTGTCCGGGTTGATACCTGCCCGATCGTAGGCCTCATTGAAGACGCAGAGCACGTCCCGTCCCCTCCGCAGGATGAACTTCCGGCCGATCGCATGGACCAGGGCAAGATTGCCATCAACGGATTTCGGCACCAGGCTTTCACTGCCGTCTGAGTTCTCGATGTAGATCGCAGGCATTTCCTGATTGCCGACGAAGGCAAACGTCGTGACCTTGCCATTGTCGTAGACCGAGTGCGGCTCCAGCGCCTGGGAGCCTTGCGCCGAGTAGCGCCAATTTCGCGGACCATAGGCCTCATGAATGGCCAGCATGTTGTCGGCCTCCTTCCCCTGCGCGGCGATCGCTCGCGCCGCCGCGGCCTGGCGTCGCCGTTCGGCTTCGTCGGCGGGATAGCGGTACTTGACGTAGAAGTAGGTGTTATGACCGACCTCCACCTTCCCATCCCGCACCGTGAGTTCCATCTGATAGCTTCGGGTCGATCCGTCGCGCCGGGTGGTTACGACGGAGATATTGGTGACCGGCTGATTTTCCCGCGGTTTAAGAAACAGGATGTTACCTGCCGGCGCGACCTCCCAGGCAACACTGTTGCCAAGCGCGACGTGAGCAATCTCCTCGTCGGCGGCAAATTCCACCTGCACCGACGAGCGCAACGAGCCGATGATGCGGGTGATATTGTAGGGCTGGTAGTCGACAAAGCGGACACGGCTGTCCTGCGACGCACCGCGAGGGATTTCGAGGGCGAGCGCCGTGGAGGCGGAGGTAGTAAGGAGGAGGGTGGCGATGAAGATAGTCCGCATCAGTTGATGGCCTCCGGATCGGCTCGGTATTCGCCGACCGCAAAACCGAGAGGATTCACCAGCCGATCCGTCGACGACATCGGCGCGTTTGCATAGGAGAAGGTGAGCGTCGCAACCCAATGGGTTGTCCGGACTTCTTCCCCGCGGGTGATCGTGCGCATGTAGCGGACGGATACGACATGCGGATTGATCAGCGAGATCGAGGCGATGCTGATGCGTGCAGTGGCGCCGCGCCCGTAGGTGTTCTGTGGCGACTCCGGATTGCTGCCGCGATAATGCGCCGAAAACCGAGCCTGCTCCGGCTGCGTAGACAGCAAGGCGACGGTGCGGAAGTTCTCCTCCGCTTCGCTCCAGACATAGCCTTCGCGAGCGCGCACGTACTTCGCGGCAAAGTACTTGGTTACGGCCTCATCATAAGTACCGGCCGTAGACGTCAATGCCGAGACGACATCGACGATGCCCGTCGAATTGTCGACCCGCACAACAAATGGCTCGACCGTTTTCAGCGGCGTGAGGCCGGCAACAGCAAAAGTCGAAGCCCCGGCAAGGATACCTGCGACAATGGCCACGGACCAAGCGATGCGCGCCGAGCGCTCGACCTGGATCACGCGGTCCTGGTCGAAACGCCGCGCCCTCTCGAAATATGACTTGAGTTCGTCCCCGGAGACCATAGCGTCACCCTTTGCACGAACGATAGGAAGCGTCGATGTCGAGATGGGCGAAGGCGGGAGGTTCCCTGCCCTCTTCGACATAAGCTGTGGCGACGGACTGAGAGGTCGCCGGTCCAGCATCGAACTGTTTCTGTTTGAGGCTGCTATTGTCTTCCCACTGCCACATCGAGCGATTGAGGGGGCGGCGCGAATAGCCGTCGCATTTCGTGAGCGGATAGGTCAGCGATGCGCAACCGCTTAAGGCGACCGCTATGCAGAGCAGCGGAAATGTTCTGATCATTCCTGAAGAGCCTCTTGTCTTGTTCGTGCGAAATGCGTCACGATCCGGAGCCTTTCGAGCTAAAGGTTCGACCAATGGCGCGGACACCGCGTCCGGCTGCACGGGCAGTGTGGGACGCCGTCCAGGCGAGCGTGCTTTCGTGGGCGTCGCGTGCGGCGCCGTAACCGTAGGTCAACGACGCCCCGCCGGCGGCAAGCGCCGAAGCAATGTTGGGAAGCTGGTAGAAGACATACAGAGCGGCGATACAGATGGCGCAAAGCGCGATCGGCCGCATCAGCACATCGCTGTATCCCTCAATCGCCGTGAAGGTGGTGTCGATGCAGGTGATCAACAGAGAGCCGACAGCGACGACAAGGACCTGGAGGATCACGAAGTTCGCGAGCTGGCCGATCCAGGCCTCGGTGAAACGTCGCGTCGACTGGAACATCGCAAGCGCCACGAAGATCGGCCCGATCGCGAGCACGATGGCAAGCGCCAGCCGGGCATAGAGCGAGACGATGTAGCCGATGGCGGCGACGATGAAGCTCGCGCCAATGACCATCGCGCCACCGATACCCAACACAATATCCAGCGACCAGGAGGCTCGGGACCAGATATCGGCGGCTGAATCCTGTCCCTTGTCGAGAAGACTATCGAAGGTAGTGGCGCTCGGCGCCGCGCCGGTGTTCAGTGCCTGCGATATCTCACGCGGAAGCACATCGAAGAAGATGTCGGTGACATAGGTCCGGTACTCGCCGGCGTTCTTCACCAGCATGACGATGATGGCGAGCTTGATCGCCCGATAGGCAAAGTCAAGGATTGGTTCTTGGACCGAGCCGCGAAGAACGAGATAGCCGTAAAGGACGATATAGAGGGTAACCGCTGCCGTCAAAGGGCCCGAGATCCACTCGGAGACGTTTGAGGTCCCGTCGGAGATAAAGGTCTCCAGCGGTGTCTTGAACTGCTCGTCGACTGAAGCGAAGACCTGATACATGCCTCAGCCTCCAAGCGCTTTTCGCATTCGTCGAAAACGAGCCTTAAACTCTGCGGCGCCGGCGTTTTGGCAATTCGGGGTATTGCCTAGTTCACCTGGGTTGTTTCGACACGCCGCGATGATTTCGGACAGCAGAGCCTCATCTGCGATGAGTTCGTCGACCGTATAGGTCCGTTCGGCTTGCTCGGAGCAGCTGACCAATAGCACAGCGAGAAGAACGACATGGCCCTTCATTGCAGCGCAGCCTTCATTGAATCCATGCGTCGGCGCCAGTCCTCCACCTTACGCTGCTCGTCGACCTGTGCCTGGGCTTGCTGCACCATCCGAAGGGCCTCCATGCGCAATATATCGGTCTGCAGAAACGCGGTCTCTGCCTGAAGCCGCGCTTGAAGGTCAGCAATGTCCTTGGCGTCACCCGCCGTCGAAATCTTCGCACGCAGTTGGTCAATGCCATCGACGCGCTTGGCCGCGGCATCGTAGATATGCTGCGCTAGGCTCATCTGTCCCGCATTCCTGTTCTGAATGCGCGAAAGCTCCTGCGCGTAGAAGTCATCTGCGCTGGTCCGATACGTAGAATTCCCCTCAAGGAACTTTGAGGCCGTATCGCCGAAGACGCCCGTGCCATTGCCCTTGAACAGCCCCTCGATGGCGGTGAAATCCTCCGGCAACGCCTTGCGGACGCCCGGATCGTTCAAGACGCCGGCAACATCCGCCATATCAGTGATCTTGTTGAACGAGCCGTAGAGCTGTTGTGCCTGCTCAATCTGCTGATTGAGTGCATCGAGTTGTGCTTTCAGTTGCGCGATGCTCTCGAGGTGCTTGGCGATCGCGGTCCGGTCGATCACCGGGATCCCCTGCCCGGCTGCCGTGCCGGCGGAAAGGATGAGCGCGGCGGCTATTGCCGCGCTGTGAATTCGATAGGAAGCCATTAGTTCAAACTCCTTCTTTGCTGAAAAATCGGAAGCCAATCCGCAAGCCGGTCGCCGACTTCAGTGCGGATGGTATCGGCGAGTTCGACATTCGCGGTCCGGCCGGAGAGGATGGCTAGTTCGTCGTCGAAACCGCCGAGGTTCAGTTCGGCGACGACGCTATTGTGCCCTTGCTTCAATATGAATCGGCGGCTCTCGACGGAGAGCTCGCGTGCAATGAGTTCGTACTCCCGCTCGGTGAGCTTGAAGCCGTCGACATAGTCGGCGTGGTTACCGCGGGCATTCGGCAGGAAGATCTGCGTCGGGCATTGCTCGATGATCGTATGAGCGATCGGTGATACGATCGCATCGCGCGGACTTTGCGTCGCAAAGAGCATAAGGCCGTTCTGCTTGCGGATCGTCTTCAATTTATTCTGGGCGAGATCTCGGAACCCTTCGTCCTGGAGCGCCTTCCAGAACTCATCGATAACGATGATGATGCGCCTGCCATCGATCAGCTGCTCGACCCGGTGGAAGAGGTAGGCCATCAGGGGCGTGCGGATTTCCTCGTTATCGAGGAAGTCGGTCATGTCATAGCCGACGAATTTGCCGCCGACGCCGATGTCCTCAATGATGTTATCGAAGACCCAACCGAGCGGACCTCCGCTCTCCCACCGCCGCAGCCTCGCGGCAATCCCTTCAGGATCGGTGTTGTTGAGGAAGGTCCTGAGCGCGCCGATCGTCCGGCGCTCCACCGCCAAGTCGGCAAGGCCGTCGATGGCGGCGGCGATGTCGCGGAGTTCGGTTACAGTCAGTTCCCGAGTTGCCGAGCCGACAAGCCTGCCGACCCAGCGCGCAAGAAACACCTTGTTCTCCGGCGTCAGCTCAAGTGCCTTGAGGGGAGCGCACCCGGTCGGGACACCATTCTTGAGGGGCAGATAGGTGCCGCCGGCGGCGCGCACGTAGAGATCAGCTCCCCTGTCCTTGTCGAAGAACACCACATGCGGGTCATGCTTCTCGAGCTGCGACAGCATGAAGTTCAAAAGCACGGTCTTTCCTGCACCGGACGGTCCGCAGACAAAGGTGTTGCCGAGATCGCCATAATGGAAATTGAAGTAGTACGGTGAACCCGACGCCGTCTTGAAAAGGGCGACGGCAGGTCCCCATTCGTTGCCGTCCTTCCGACCGATCGGGTAGGAGTGGAATGGCGCAAGCGCCGCGAAGTTGCGGGACGTGATCGCGCCGGACCGGGCGCGATAGCGGAAATTGCCCGGCAACTGCGCCCACCAGGCAGCCTCAAGGCCGAGATCCTCACGCGCAACAACTGCACCACCACTGGTCAGACCGGCGCGTGCCTTGGCGAGATTGTCGGTCAGCTCCTTCACCGACGGAGCAAAGACGGCAAGCGTCAGATGGTGTTCGCCAAGTACGAACCGATTGGACTCCAGATCGTCCATCGCTTCATCGATCTCCTCGATCTGCGAGAACGCCTTGTCGCCGCTGCTGACCATCTGGTTCTGCTTGCGGCCCATGATGACGCGGGCGTCCGCCTTCGATACGAAGGAGAAGGATTGCGCCAGAATAACTTCGAAAGGACTGGTGAGCACACTGTCGAGCATGCCGGTCCGAGTTCTGGCCGGATATTCCTTGAAACTTAGTAGGCCGGTAAAGCGACTTTCGGCCTCGTGGCGAATCTCGATCGTCTCGCGGCCGAAGATGACCCGGTCGGAGTAGACCGCCGAGGCGATGCGACCCTCCGTCAGTGGAACCGGCTCCCGCCGGCCGCCGACGAGCTGGTGCAGCACCTCGCTCGGCTCCGAGAAGATCAGGCCCCTGTGCTCGTAAAGCGACAGCACGCGGGGATCGAAACGTTTCAACGCGGCCGTAACGTCGACGACCTTGTCTCGAAGCTGCTTGAGAGCCTCCTCATCCAATTCGGCACCTGCCCGACGGGACTGCAACAGACGCGACAAGAACGTCGCTGCCTTGTCGGCCGGGTCGCGTGCAGGAGACCAGTGGATCGTAAGATAAAGATCATTCCGGAACAGATCTTGGCCCACCATGCGCTCGCGGTATTTGTCGTTGAGCGCGGCCGAGAATGCGGTCGCGAAAGTGCCCACGGGATAGTCGCCGTCCCGGCGGCGAATGAGATGCGTCCACAAGGCGAGCCGCTCGTCGGCGATGTTGCGATAGAGCGTATTGAGGTCGCGATGGAGAGCGTTCAGGTCGAGGGCGTCCGCGGTCTCGAAAGAGACGCCCTCTAGCGCGATGATCACCATCAGTGCCCGGGAATCGAGCGCGATTGTCGACTCGTCGACGTGGCGGACGTAGGGGATGAAGGTCTCAGGACCGAGTTCGCGAGATCTGAGTGTGGCGAGGTTAGGCAAGTCCGAGATCCCTTTCGTCGTATTTGCGGGCGAGCTTTAGGGGGCTAAGCGTCGCTCCGCCCCAATAGCCGCTGTTGCGGGACCGACCGCGTGTTTCCACCCAGGCCAGCAATATGCGGAACATGTTGTGGTCGTGTTTGACGAGTGCGCGAAACAGGAGATGGAAGACGACGCCAACGAGCGCATAGGCGACCGAGCCTGCGACGATATAGAGGATGGTCGTCAGCATGATATTCATGCCCATGGCTTCCATCGTTACGCCGGCGATCATCGCCGGCCGGGTGCAGGCTATAAACAGCGTGTCTTCCTCAAGGACCGGCCGCGAACTCGCCATGGCGTCAGCTTCCGACGATGGTGTTCACGAGTTCGGTAGCGCCGAAAATGCCGCCAATGCCAATGATCCAGAACCCTGCGCGCCTCAGGTCCATGTAGCCGAACATCCAGGCAATGCAGATCACGATCACCGCGATGACGGCCAGAAGCTTGGCGATGTTGCCGGTCAGCATGTCGACGATGTTCTGCAGCACGGTTTCGATACCGGCGGCCTGCGCGAAGGCAGGTTCGACCATGGATGCCACAATGGCCGCTGCCATGACGACGGATGCGGCGACCGGGCGGATACGGGCACTGAAAGTCATTTACTCTCCTCCATTTGACTGTTCTGAAACACGAGGACGGAGGACCTCCGTCTCGAACTGAAAACGTCCCAGGACGGCACAGACACCGTTTGATCTGCCAGGGCCTCGTCCTTGCCGACATCGCCGATCGCCTCGACAAGAGGCGCTTCGTTGAGCTCCCTCTCCCGCCCGCCATCTTCGATCATGAGAGTCGTGATGTTTCTGGCGAGCCGGCTTTTTTCCTGGCGGACCTGCTCGTCGTACCTGACCATCGCGCCGAAAGAGGGATCGTTCCGTCCGTAGTAGGAGTGCAGCATCACCTGTTCGGCGCGGTTCGGGTCCGCGCCGGCTTTCACCGCCAGCCGGTAATATCCGTCGAGAAGCGTCGCCGTGGCCCGAAGGTTGAGGCATGGGTCGAAGGCGTCGGAAATCGAAAGGTTGAGCTTGCGGAGTTCTTCCATGCCGATGCCGCCGAGACCGAGCTGGATGTCCTGCCGACCGGCTGCCAATGACGTGGCGATTGCGATCGCCTCCACCTTCGTCGTGGGCTGCTCCGAGAGTGGTGCGCCGCTGTTGACCCGGATGGCGAAGGGTTCGAGCCGGCTTTCAAGGCTGACGATGGCGGCGAGTGTCTCGGCTGCAACTACGGGTGCACACGTTTGCGCCAAATCGAGGAAAGCAACAGGCATGCTCAGTACCACACTCGTTGCTTGCCAACACCGTCGATGATCACGTCGATGTAGTGGGGTTGCGGGCGGACGTTCGGTCGCGTCGTCACATAGCGCTGGCACTGTGTACGGCCGTCCCTCCGCCGCCACACTGCCGACGAGGTTGTCCGATCATCGTTGGAATAGCATTCAGCGTTCGAGACAGTCTGTGGCGTGGTCGAGATACAACTCGCTTCGAGCCCGCGATCTCCAGACCGCGTTGTCAAGCGATAACCTTCATTGCAGGAATAGGGCTCGAATCGGGGACGCGTGGTCTGAAACCCAACGCCGCTGCAGGTGGGAAAGGAGCGCCCTTTTGCAAGCGCGCGCCAGAGCTTGTGGATTGGCGCCCGGCACTCCGCATATTGCGTCGGACCGCTCGGATTGGAAAGGCACAGGATAACCTGGCAACCCCATTCAGCCGCTCGCGCTTTACTGTCGAAAACAAGATAGAATGGCGCTAGACTGGCTGCAGCGACAACTGCCCGTGCGAGAGACTTGTTCATGACCACCACCCTTCACTGACGCGATTGTGTGCAATCCTAACAGGCGGCGCAAATTCGCGACGCGTTTTACAATCATATATCTGACAGTATAAAAAATGACAAGCGCACTCAATGCTCATTGGCAGAGCCAGCTGTTTTCGGCTTACGCCTTGCAAGAAGTTTTCGACAAACCGGTTGAGGGAGAAACGCCGCAATCGCGTTTGAAGCAGGTCGGGATGATGACGGTGCTCTATATGATGCATCAAAATCACGAGAAGCTAACGCTTTCGAATATAAGCCAAATTACCGGACTGACTCGCAATGCAGTGGCGGAATCGATCGATCCTCTCATTGAGCGGGGCATATTGACCGAAACGATTGTGAAGAACTCGATGGGACGAGGAACTGCGAGGCAGTTTGAGTTCTGCCCAGACGTTTTCGATCGCCTAAGATTAAGCCCGGAACAGCGAAAACCTGGAACGTAGTGATTTTTTTGCGACACTAACAGAGGCACACGGCGGCGCCTTGGCTTCTGACCACGTGAAGGGCATGGCAAGCAACCGCGAGAAGCTTCGTGGCGTCCAAGAGGGCGTTAATTTGGGGGCCCACAACTTCAATTCGGCCATCCAGATCTGCTTTTCGACGGCCGTCGGGCGAATGCCTGCATCTCGACATTCACTTACTGAAGCAGATTCCCAAAGAAAGATACTATTCACCTGGCCGTACGCCGCAGCCCTTCCAGTAGCGGTCGCAGTTTGTGCTTGCGCCGGTGCTGCTCGATGAGCCTATCAAGATGCGCAAGCCACTCGCCGGACCGCCCGCAAACCTTATGGGCGCGCGCGGCAATGCCGAGCCACAGCTCGGCCGTCTCATAGCGACTTGATCTTCCTTCAGACATGATCGGATCGGCCATGCGGCATGCAAGGACAATCACCCAATCGGGGTGATCCGCCAATGCCCGTTCAGCAAGCCGACCCAGCGTCGGGTCACGCGGACTCAAGAAACGAGTTTCATGCAGGTTTATGCAAGCAACGGCGTCGGCAACCAAGTCCTCGTCGAGCAGGATTTCGATCCGCTCATTGGCGTAAGGTGCCGCCATCAGCGCCGCAAGCAGCATTTCGCGCAATTTCGGCCAGTCCGACCGAGCGGCGAGTTTCTCGGCCACGCGGAAATCTTCACGTGCAAGGCTTTCTTCGAAGGCTACGCGCGCTGCCGTGAACGTCATATCCCGGTTACCCGCCTCATGCGCCTTCTCGCGCAGCCAGCGGGCTAGAATGGCCCTGTCTGTTCTGTGATGCCAATTTTTGTCACCTTCGCCGCGCCCGTCTCGCGACAGCCCCCAGGCAGCGAGGTCGATCGCGGTTTCCACCCGGCCGACAGCAGCGACGGCCTCGGCAAGCCGCAAGAGGTCACCATGTGTGGTTAGGCGCACATGGGCGAGCGCGACCGCCTCATCGACACGTCCCGTCTGCGCCAACTTCACAGCATGGTCGCAATGAAACCCCGCGGCACGGGAAAGGTTGAGGAAATGCTCACTACGTCCCATGGCTTCGAGCGCGGCAAGTCTAGCCCGCGTCAGATCGTCATCAAGCGGATCACCACCTCCCCTAGGCGGCCAGCTCTGCCCAAGCCCCGCGAGCGTCGCCTGAAGGCCTGGCTCGTCCCAGCCCTGCATGCAAGCTGCAAGGGCAGTCGCAAAGGCATTGTCGGTGCCAGTTTCTGCGAGTTCGCCCTGCCAGTCGGCCAATTCATCTGCGAGGTCATCGCGCTCCTCCTGTGAGACCCCATCCATGAGGGCGGCTTGAGCGATCAATTGATCAAGCCGAGGAAAGAACTCGTGCAGGGTTTCATCCCAATCGGCGTTCGCCGGCCAATATGCGGCCAGCCCCGCGGCCACGGGCTTCAAGATCGTCAATGCATGGGCGCCGCGCCCCTCGGCAAGAAAGGGTTCAGCCTCGTCGATCAGTTGTTCGAGCGCTGCTTCGTCGATACCCGCAGTCCATTCGTCCCGACTGTGCCGATGGCGCCCGGAACTGGTCGCAGAGAAAAGCGCTTCAGCGCGACGACGAAACGGGACCGGGTCGAGCAGCGTGCTCGCCTCGTCAGCCACCGAAACCGCGAATCTGGCATCGAGCCAAAGGGCAAAGCCCTCGTCTCTCTCGGCGCGTTCGAGCACAAGCGCCTCAAGCCGTTCACGCGAAATCGCCCGTAGATGCTCCGCGCGCTTGTTCTCCGCTTGCTGCATCTGGACTCCTCAAAACTTCGACTTCGAAAGCTCGCCTACGATGCGCTGGGCTTCAAATCAGCTTTAGCTTCGTCGCCAGTGCCGTCGCCTGCGGAAGCGAGTAGGCATTGAGCTTCCTGCGCGCATTATTCATGTGGAAGTTGACGTTCCAGTAGCTCATGTTCTCGATGGCGGCGATATCTCTCATGCACTTGCCCTCGGACGCCCACTTGAGCATAAGCGCCTGTCTGGCGGTTAAGGCGATGCTCGGCCTTGCTGTGGGTTCAATTTCTGTTTGCTCGATTCGTACATGGAGCTGAGCGACCGCCATCGCGGCTGCAACCGGATCGATATCCCGATTGAGCGAAAGGGAGGGATTGTGCGAGGCCATTGTCAGCATCGCCATGCGCCTGAACGGGGTTGCGACCGGAATGGTGATACCCGACCGAATGCCGAAACCGGCGGCATCCAGATAAAACTGCCGAACACGCCTCGATCTGACATTCCTTGAATTTTCGGAAGACCAGGTGAACACTTTCATCGTGGCCTTGGCAATCTGGATCACGGGGTCGATCTCGTTGAAGCTCTTGGAGAAATACCAATCCTGCCATTCCGGATGATAATTCGACACGGCGAACGTTCCGATTGGTTGAAGATTAAGGTAGGCGAAATACTCGAAGCCGAGTTCTTCAGCGAGTTCGGTGAGCGCTTCGTTGAACATCTCCTTGGTGCGCGCCACGGTGGAAACATCGGTTAACTTCTGAAACCAGCTCTTCACCTTCTCCTCCTTTTTTGCCCATACTGAAGCAATGCTCGGCCCAGCAACATCCTGGACCTTTCGTCGGTGGCCAATTGCCATAGACCGGCGTGCGAAGCAGCCGGCGAGCTGTGCTCCTGCCTCGCCTTCAATATGAAGGTCCGAGGACCGTCGTCGCCAACCTCTGGCCGCCTACGCTGCCACTTACCTATCTACTCGCCATGCGCCGGCAGGACGGCGCTTAGTGTTGTGTCTTCCGGAATGGTCGCCCACAGCTTTAAGCGATCTTGATGCCGCTGCCAGCGTGCGGGCAATCTCCACGATCTCTTCACGGTTTGCGGTAGGATCCTCCTTGTTCCAAGCAAGCCCCATGCCGATCGTGAAATCCACCCCCTTCACTTCCCGAAGGCGAAATGACTGGTGGGGCAAATCCCTGGTCCATTCCGGCACGAAACCCACGCCCATCCCGGCCGCGACCAGCGAAACCAAGGAGAGTGTGTCGTCGCAACTACAGGCAACCTGATCGAGAAGGCCAAATTTTTTGAACTGCTCGAAGAAGTACTTCTCCGTGTAAGACAGATTTGAGCGGGAAAATGAGATGATCCGCTCCCGTTTCAGATCGTCCATTGTGACGGTTTCCGCCGTCTCAAGCCGGCTGCCAAGGGGCACCGCCAGAAGATATCGTTCGTTGGCGATGCTCTGCCAACGCAGCGATCCGATATTTTCGACCGGCCGGATGAAGCCAAGGTTGATGCGGCCCTTCTCCAGGTCCCGGATGATTGCATCCGTGGAACCGCTGCTCACGTGGATCTGGATATCGGGAAATCGCTTGCCGAGCTTGCTTAGAAAGAGCGGCAGGACACCGAAGGTCGCTGGGTATATGGTTCCAATCGTGATCCGATCGACATTCTTGCCTGCAACGGCCCGGACGATCGCTGAACTGCTTTCGATTTCCCGCAGAACACTGATGCACCGCTCGTAAAAAACTTCGCCGGGTTTTGTCAGTTGAACACGGCGCGTCGAGCGAATGAGAAGCTGCACGCCAAGCTCCTTTTCCAGCGCCTGGATCTGCAAGCTGAGGGCAGGTTGCGCCATAGACAGCGTCGCCGCGGCGCGGCCGAAATGAAGCTCCTCAGCCAGCGTCGCAAAACATCTCATCTGACGGAGTTCCATTCCCGGCCCTCTGCATCCGCGCCAATCAATCCACAAGCCGGTAGATCTTTCATTAATTTCCACCGTATATCAATATGCTGTTTTTTTATAATCCAGTGCCCATGAATTTCGGTAGTAGACGGCGAGTCGTCTTTATCCTATCGGTTGAATATGAAAACGAGCCTCGAACATCTTCCCGAGAAGAAACAGCGCGAGCTTGCCCGCGTTGTGGAGATCATCCACGAGGAGTTTGCCGATGCGCTCGAGGGAAGCTCGGCCGACTTCAAGAAGCGCGGCCGGATCCTGAAGATTATCCTGTTCGGTTCCTACGCCCGCGGAACGTGGGTCGATGAACCGCATACGATGAAGGGTTACCGCTCCGACTACGACATCCTCGTCATCGTCAATTCGAAGAAGCTCGCAGAACCGGAATACTGGGACAAGGCGACCGATCGTCTGATGTGGGACAAGGGAGTGTCGACACCGGTTGGGCTGATCGTCCATGGCGCCCGGGAAGTGAACAACTTCCTTGCTGACGGACAGTATTTCTTCGTCGACATCCTGCGCGAGGGCATCGTGCTTTACGAATTGGATGACCGGCCGCTGGCCGAGCCGAAACGGCTCTCGCCTGCAGATGCACTCAGGGTCGCGAAGGAGCGCGCGAATCTTCATCTGCCGGAGATTGGCGACTTGATCGCAGGTTCAAGATTCTATCTCGCGAAGGAAAACAAACGCCGCGCAGTATTTGAACTTCATCAAGCTGTCGAAACGGCCTATTCCTGCGTGCTCCTCACCCTTACCAACTACAGCCCACCTTCGCATAACCTCAAATTTCTCCGCGGTCTCGCCGAGGATCGTGATCAGCGGCTCGTCGGGGCCTGGCCGCGGGACCAGCATCGCTTTACCGCCTGGTACAACATTCTCAACGAAGCTTATGTGAAGGCACGCTATTCGAAACACTTCGAGGTCACCGAAGAAGCGCTCGCCTGGCTTATCGAGCGAACCGAACATCTCCACCGCCTCGTCGAGGTGATCTGCACGGAGCGGCTGGCGGAGTTGGAATGGGGCTCAGCCTAGCTTCCACATGCCTACATCTCGGCACGGCATGAGCCATCGCCGATGCAGTCGGGCGCACCACATTTGTGCGGCGTCCATACTGCCGCGCTTCAGGGCTTCGTCAGCGACGAGGTCCTGTACACGTCCTGTTTCCAGGATGTATCAATTAGCGGTCCGCCTGGTGCATTGGATTTGCTGCTTGATGCAGGCGATCTCAACAGTCGAGCATTCGGCAATGCCGTTTACGACAACGCAGTGCGAGCATTGATCGGTGAATTCCAGGCAATCCGGATTGGCCCTGATGAAGTCCCGCAGGCTGGCGTTCTCGGTCTGTCGCGGCTCAGGAACAGCATCGGCACCCGGCGTATCCGCCGCATGAGCGGCGGTCATCCCCGCAATGGCAAGCGCCAGGCAAAGCGCGACACGAACGCTGGACTGCCTCATCCCTTGCTCCTCCTCAGCGTACATCCGACGCGACGTGAAACGGCTTTCCTCCGCAACTGCGCAATGTCAGAGAGTGCCGTCACAACAGCCGCCGTGCAATCGACCGCCCGTCGCCCTCACCCCAGTTCGTTGCGGATCGCCCGCATGAACACCCTGGCGCCGATGCCGATCAGATCGTCGGGAAAGTCATAGTCCGGATTGTGCAACCGCGCATGGTTTTCGCCAGCGCCGAGGAAGAACATCGCCGCTGGCGCCACGCTCCCGAAAAGGCCGAAATCCTCCGACCCCTTCATCGGCAGCACGCCCTCGCCCTTGTCGTGGCTGACGCCCTCCTCGTCCATGGCACGTTCGAGCGCGGTGACAGTCGCCTCCGCATTGCTGCACTGGTGGAACACGTCCTCATAGCCGATCGTCACCTTCAGCCCGGCAGCCTCCGCCTCCCTGGCAACCAGAGCCTCAGCGCGGGCCACGAGGTGGGCCATGCGCTCGTCGGTCAGCGTCCGGAGCGTCGCCCAGATCTCGGCGTATCCTGGGCTGATGCCGAAGGCCGCCTCGCCGAGCCGCGCATGCGTCACCGTGACAAGCGTATAGGTGTCGTCGAGCGGCCCGTTGTTGCCGAGCGCCGTCAGGCCGGAAAGCAGCGCGGCAACAGCAAAGGTCGGCGCAATGCCGTCCTCCGGCGTCGAGGCATGCGCCGTTTTTCCCGACAGCGAAATCCGCATGCCGCGCGAGGCGCAGTTCACTGGCCCGCTGCGAAGCGCCGCATGACCAAAGCCGATGCCCGGAAAATTGTGCAGCGAGAAGACGAGATCCGGCTTGATTGCCGCAAATTTCGGGTCGGCGAGCACGGCCGCGGCACCCGCGCCGTTTTCCTCCGCCGGCTGGAACATCAGGATCGCACGGCCCCTCACCGGCCGCTCGCGCCCGAGCCCTTTGGCCAGCGCCATCAGGATCGTCATGTGCCCGTCATGGCCGCAGAGGTGGCCTTTGCCCTTAAACTCCGAGCGATGGGAAATCTCGGAAATCTCTTCGATCGGCAACCCGTCGAGCTCGGCCCGCACCATGACGGTCCGGCCCGGCTCGCGTCCTTCATAGATCGCCGCAACCCCATGCCCGCCAAGGCCGTTAATCACCGCATCCGGTTTTGTCTCAGCCAACGCCTTGACGACCGTTTCCGCCGTCTCCCGCTCCTCGCCCGAGACCTCCGGCCGCCGGTGCAGGTCGCGCCGAAAGGCGGTGAGTGCCTCCAGTTCACGGTCGATCAGAAACATAACGCCCCTCAGGTTCTTTATCCGGACAGAAGCTCCAGTTTCCGGCTTCATTGCTCACGCGTTTGGACAACGCATGATTCTGGCCCCTTCAAAAGTCTCCCAACCACGACCTTTAGACCATCTCCGCTATTGAAAGAGAAGAGCGAAACACACCCAGGGGCACAGCGACAGCGTACTGACTTCCTATCCCAAGCGCCGCGGCATGACGCGCGTGCCCGAGATGCTGAAGCCCGGCATCCGCCCCGGCTGGGGCCAGGATTGCGTGCTCGATCCATGGTACTCCCTCGGCAGAGCCGACATGCTCGACGTCGCCTTCATGGGATTGCACGCCGCCCAGATGTCCTCGCCCGCGGACATGTGCACCTGCTTCAACATGGTCAACAAGGTCAACGCCGAGATCATGGGGCTCGATCATCTCGGCCTGGCCGTTGGCAAATCGGCAAGCCTGGTGGTGCTCGATGCGGGCAATCCGATCGAGGCGGTGCGCTTGCGCGCCGAGCGGCTTTGCGTCGTGGCGAAGGGGAACGTCGTGGCTGAACGCGAAAAGCACGATACGACCCGGTCCATCAAGGGCCGCCCGGCGACCATCAACCGCCGCCACATCGTGCCACGGCAATCGTGAGTTACGTATAAAATCCGTCAGGCGAGCAGTCAAAGTAGCTACGGCAAAATCTCCTCCACGTTGGCCCAAAGGCCTCCAAGGGGTCGATGAACGATGTCGGCGGAGAATTTTGACTTCTCCCAGAGCGGGAAATAAGCTAAGATTCAACTTGCTCGATATGAGTGGCACCGTGTGTTTCCGGACGACGCGATCTTCGCTGTGAGACCGTCCGGCCACATTTCCCCCGCCGGACTCTCAAAGGAGAGTCGCCATGTCGAAGCCATTGATGAATGCACTGGAACCGTCAACCGAGGCGGATGCGCAACATGACGTCGCGGTGGCGGCGGCTGTGGAACTTGCAATGGAGTTTTACGGCTGCGACGCCGTGACCGCCGCGGCCAAGCGCGCGTTCGAGGCCAGGGACCTCAATCGCGAAAGCCATTACCGGTTCTGGCTTCATATCTTCAAATCCCTGAAATCCAATCCAAACCTGGTCAACGAAATCTGCCAGCCGGGGTGACGGAGCGGCTGCCTATGGCAGCGCGCATAAACCCAACGCTCGGATTCGTAGAGCTTGAGGCACACAAGACCGAATCCGATGCAAGCCGCCCGCCAGTTCAGCGAATGCAACACGATTTATATGGTTTCCGTATCAATACCGGGAAATCAATATTGGAGATCGCAAGACTGACGGGCGCAATGTCACCGAACCGACAACACCAACAAAGGGGATCGTCATGAGGTACACTGCGCTTTGCGCACCTGCGATCGTATCAATGGTTTTGGCTGCGAACGGCCACGCCGAAACGCTCATCGTCAACAGCTATGGCGGGCCGTACGAAACCATCATTCGGGAGCGGATCATTGAGCCTTTCGAGGCTAAATTCGGGATCGAGGTAATCTACGACGCTGTCGGTTCGGCCTCCCAGGATTATGCCAAGATCAAGGCCACCAACGGCCGCCCTGGCTTCGATGTCGTCGTAATGACCGCTTCTCAATCGCTCGAAGGATGCAAGGAGGGCCTGCTTGAGGAATTCTCGCCAGAGGAGGTTCCCAATCTTCAGCATCTGTCATCGGTGATTGCGGGCGTTGCTGGTCCCTGCGGCGCGGTTCACGAAGTGCAATATCTCTCGCTTCTTTACCGGACGGACAAGTTGGCAGAGCGTCCGAATTCCTGGAACGCGCTTTTGGATGATGGCCTCAAAGGCAAGATCATCCTCCCGACGTTCCAAAACGTGATGGCCGCCTACCTCATGGAGATCTTCTCGGTCGCCCATGGCGGCGATCTGCTCGAGAACGTCGATCCCGGCTTTGCCGCCATGGCCAAGCTCGCCGGGCAGTCGATCGGCTTTGAGCAATCATCCTCCGTCATGGAAACGTACATAAAGGCGGGCGACGTCTGGGCCATGCCCTTCTGGAACGGGCGCGCGCAGCTGCTCGTCGATAGCGGCCTGCCGGTCGACTATGTCCTGCCGAAGGAAGGCTCGATCCCCTTGGTCGCAACCCTAAACGTGCCGAAGGACGCGGCGAACCGAGACGCGGCTCTCAAGTTCGTCAACTTCTTTCTCGAGAAGACCAGCCAGGAGGCATGGGTTACCGGCTACAAGGTCGGCAGCGGTCGGATCGACATCGATGTGCCCGCCGATATCCGTGCCAAACAAATCACCACCGAGGCGGATCTGAAGGCCCTTCTATTGCCCGATCTCGCTGCGGTCGCGTCGCGGATATCCGCCTGGGGCGAACGATGGGAACGTGATGTCGTCGCGGCGGCCAAGTGAGGTAGATCATGGCCGTTATTATTTGCTCCACTCCGACAAAGCCCCTGCGCGCCGCGGTCCCTGTCAAGGGCCTTGTGCCGCTGATAGCCCCGTCGCTCGTCCTTGTGCTCTTTTTCGCGATACCGATGGGCATGATGATCGGGATCAGCTTTCAAAGTCAAACGGAGGGCAGCCCGACACTTGCGAGCTATAGCCGCTTCTTCAGCAACGACCTGGTCCTTGTTGGCCTGGCCCGCACCGTCGTGATGTCGGGCCTCGTTGCGCTCTGCGTGACCGTCCTAGCCTACCCCCTCGCCTACTATCTGGCACGCGCCACATCGCGCTGGCGAACGGTCATCTTCGCGCTTGCCATTGCGCCGGAACTGGCGGGGGTCGTGCTTCGCACCTATGGCTGGCTGATCATTCTCGAAGATCGCGGCTTCATCAATTCCGCGCTGATATGGACCGGATTGATCACCGAACCCTTACCCTTGTCGAAGAACCTTTTCGGCGTTGTGGTTGGGCTTACTCACGTCATCCTTCCGTTTGGTGTGCTGTCGCTTCTGACGAGCCTCCAGGGTATCAACCCCAATCTGGAAAAATCTGCGCAAATTCTTGGCGCGTCACGTCTTGCTGTTATCCGGCACATCATCCTGCCGCTCTCCGTGCCGGGAATCGTAAGCTCTTTCTTGATTGGCTTCACCATGGCCGCAAGCGCTTATGCGACCCCGGCCCTCCTTGGCGGCGCTGGCTTCAAAGTCATGGCCACAATGGTCTACGAGCAGGTGCTGTTCTATCTCGACTGGCCCTTCGCGGCCGTGATGGCGAACGTTCTGCTCATCCTGATGCTGGCCGCCGGCTTTATCGGATCCAGGCTGGAGTCGCGCCTCCACCAAAAACTTCACCTTTAATGTCGGGAGGCTCCAATGAACCGACTGCTCACATATCTGTTCAGGATGGCGCTTGCCGCCATCCTGGCCTTCATCACTCTTCCTCTGGTCGTCGTCGTCGCGGCCTCTTTCAGTCCCACTTCGGCCGTGACGTTCCTGCCAAGCGAATGGACCTTGCAATGGTACACGGCGCTCTGGGACAGCCGCTGGCTCGATCCGTTTCTACTCAGCGTCGAACTTGCCGTCATCGTGTCGCTCGCAAGCGGACTGCTCGGCGTCCTTGGAGCCTACAGCGTCGCCTACGCAAGATGTCCGGGGCACACCGCCATCATGGCGTTCCTCTTGTCACCCATGTCGGTCCCGCAAATCGTCAAGGGCGTGGCGATCGTCCTGTTTCTGTCCTCGATTGGACTTTACGACCTGCTTGGAACGCCCGGCCTTGTCATGGCTCACATCATCCTGACATTGCCCTACGTCGTGCGCATGGCGGCCACCGCGATGTTCGGTTTCGACAAGCGGCTTGACCGCGCGGCACGCATACTGGGCGCCAGTGTCACGCAGAGGATCAGATATGTGCTTTTGCCGCTGATCCGCTCCGGCCTCTTCTCGGG
Source organism: Ensifer sp. GW101-20A05 (assembly GCF_059424735.1). Taxonomy (NCBI): domain Bacteria; kingdom Pseudomonadati; phylum Pseudomonadota; class Alphaproteobacteria; order Hyphomicrobiales; family Rhizobiaceae; genus Ensifer; species Ensifer sp. GW101-20A05. The sequence goes on from NZ_JBWKZT010000008.1 coordinate 53,303, forward strand.
GATGACCTTCGCCTTCATCATTTCCTTCAACAACATCCCACTCTCCGTCTTCCTGGTCAGACCCGGGCAGACGACACTTCCGATCACCGTCATCAACCATCTCGAATACAGCCTGGATCCGGTGCTTGCGGCCGTGAACGTCGCGTCACTCCTCTTCATCCTTGGCGCAATCATCCTTTTCGAAAAGATCGGCGGCTTTTCCGCCCAATTCCACGGGGGTAGCAAATGACCACCATCGATATTGAACTCCTTTCCGTCAGCAAGCAGTTCGGTGCAAACCGGATCGTCGACGATATCAGCCTTGCCATCCCAAAGGGAAAATTCGTCAGCATTCTTGGTCCGTCCGGATGTGGCAAGACGACGACCCTGAACATGATCGCCGGATTTGAAGCGCCCTCTAGCGGGCAGATCCGAATTCGCGGTCGCGATCAGGAAGGCGTCCCGCCGGAAGCCCGGAAAATCGGACTGGTCTTCCAGAACTACGCACTCTTCCCGCATATGACGGTCGCCCGGAATGTCGGCTTTGGCCTAAAGATGCAGGGCCGGCCCCGCGAGGAAATCGCCGACGGTGTCTCACGAGCCTTGAAAAGTGTCCGTCTCGAGGGCTTTGAGGATCGTTATCCGAAGGAACTTTCAGGGGGCCAACAGCAACGGGTCGCGGTCGCTCGGGCGATTGCGCCCTCACCGTCGGTGCTGCTTCTCGATGAGCCGCTCTCAAACCTTGACCTTAAGCTCCGGGAAGCGATGCGCGTAGAGCTGAAGGAGATCCAGGAAGATCTCGGCATGACCTTCATCTATGTCACACATGACCAGGAAGAGGCGATGGCCATGTCCGACCGGATCATCGTCATGCAAGGCGGAGTGGTCGCGCAGGAAGGAGCGCCCGCGGACATCTACGGCCGCCCGAGGACCTCCTTCGTAGCGGATTTCATCGGCAAGTCCAATATCCTCCCGGCATCCGCAGAGACCGGGACCGATCGGAACCTGAAGGTATCCCTCGGCGCGGGAAAAGCGGTGCTCACAGCCGCGCGGGGAGACGACGTCGCTCCTGACAAGGTGCGCTTCTGCTGCATCAGACCGGAGGCCGTCAGGCTCGCAGATGCGGCAGGGGCGCTCGACGAGCCTGCAAACCGCCTGACAGGTACCATCCAAAAGGTCGTCAATCTGGGCGCCTATCTCGAGGCTCGGATGCTCGTCGATGGCGGGATCACCTTGAAGTCCATGATCCGCTCGACCCGTCTCGAGAAGCTCTCGGCCGGCTGCCGCGTAGACCTCGCCATCGCCCATTCCGCTGTCCAACTGCTGGAGCAATAGCGGTATTTATTGCCCTCCATTATCAATGCGAAAGAATTGATATTGGAATTTCAATTTATCACTCCGCTAAGCTCGATGTGATCCCAAGCCCGGGATCTTCCCACACGGAGGCGAAAAACGCACATGAAAACAAGAGTTTCGGCAATCCAGAATGACGGCAACGTCTGCGCAGACATCGTCGGGTTCGATTTCTCCGGTTACGACGACGCGGACATTGCCGCGGTTCGATCCTACTGGCTGCAATATGGCGTCATCCGCTTTCGGACGACCGATATCACAGACCAGCAACAGGTCGACTTCTCCCGTCACTTCGGTGATTTCGTTATCCATCCCAAGCAGTTGCAGGAAGGCGGACACCCGATCCATCGCGAAATCCTGGTGATCAGCAATGTGATGAAGGACGGCAAGCCTGGCGGCGCGCTCGGCAACAGCGAAGCGACATGGCACACGGACACATGGTTTTACGAACGCCCACCGGCCGGCGCCATCCTTCGGGCGATCGAGGTTCCGCCTTCCGGCGGCGACACGTATTTTCTGTCAACCTACCACGCTTTCGAAACGCTCCCCGAGGAGCTGCGCAGGGGCGTTGAGGGGCGGCAGATCTTCTTCCAGAATGTGTACGACAAGACGGGCAAGTTGCGCCTCGGGAAAGGCGAGCCGACGAGCACGGATTTTCGCGAGTGGAGCGGCGTCGTCCATCCGTTGGTCAGAACTCATAGCGAGACGGGCCGCAAGGCGCTTTATCTTGGTGGGACGTCGGAAGGGGCGTGGATCGTCGGCATGCCGCTCGATGAAAGCAGCGACCTGATCTCAAGGCTTTGGGAGCACACCACCAACGCGCCTGAAGTCTTCGTCCAGAAATGGAGCGTGGGCGACATCGTGATGTGGGACAACCGTTGCACGATGCACCGGCGCGATTCATTTGACCCGAATACCATCCGGATCATGCATCGGACGACGACATCCGGCGAGCGCCCGGTCTGATTTGTGAACCATAGGGCAGATCGGAGTTTCGTCGATGACCCAGCCATACAAGATTAAGAAACAACCTGAAGCGATACCAGACGCACTGCGAACACTGCTGGAGGGTGTCGAAACCGCAACCATCGGCCACTTCGAATATCTTGGATTTGTTGGGGCAGGAATTGCGCCGGTCTTTCCGGCCAAGGCAATTGGAACGGCAGTCACGGTCGCCGCGCCCGGCCGCGATGGAGTCGTCATCTATACGGCAATCGATCTGCTCCGCCCGGGAGATGTTCTCGTCATCTCCCGGGTCGACCGGGACGACGTTGCCTGCGTCGGCGGCGGTGTCGTTGCTGCTGCCCGAGCTCGCGGCGCCGTTGCCATTATCGTCGACGGTCCTTGCACCGACATTGAGGAGATCCGCGCCAGCCGTTTCCCGGTCTGGTGTCGTGGAGTCTCGTCCAAGACGACCAGCCGCCGGCACCAGATCGGTGGCGCGATCAACGTCCCGATCGCCTGTGGCGGGGCGGCCGTGCTGCCCGGGCATGCGGTCCTGGCAGATACGGAGGGTGTCTTCGTTGCCGATCCCTCCGATATGCGCTGCATCGCTGACACCGCCCTCGAGCGCCAACAGCGTTCCCTTAAGCTCCGGCCCTACCTTGAGGCCGGCCATTCCATCTTCGAATTGGATCGGATCACGTCATGAAGATTTCCCTCGTCCAGATGAACTCCCAACCCGACCGCGACAGCAATTTGCGCGCGGCCGAGAGCCTGATGCAGCTGGCAATCGCACGCGATACACCAGATCTCATCGTTCTTCCGGAACATTTCGACTGGTCCGGCGGCACGGTCGCGGAAAAACTGGCGGCGGCTGATCATATGCCGGGCGGCGACGCCTATCGCATGTTGCAGGCGTTCGCCGCCCGGCAAAAGGTCTGGATCCACGGCGGCAGCTTGCTCGAAAGGGTCGATGGAAGTTCAAAGATCTACAACACAACGGTCGTCTTTGATCCGGACGGTAACGAGGTGGGCCGCTACCGCAAAGTTCACCTGTTCGACATCGAGGCGCCAGATGGCAAGAAGTATCGAGAATCCGCCACCGTTGCGCCTGGAGAAAGCCTATTCTTCTACGAAGCCGGCGGCTTCAGGATCGGCTGTGCCATCTGCTACGATCTGCGCTTTCCCCGGCTCTTTGATGCGCTCGCAGACGCCGGCGTGGATGTGGTCATTCTACCCGCGGCCTTCACGTTACAGACCGGCAAGGACCACTGGGAAGTGCTCTGCCGTGCACGCGCGATCGAGCATCAGGTCTATTTCGTCGCCTGTGGTCAGTGCGGAGGCTACACTGCAGCAGACGGAGATCGCCGTTTCACCTACGGCAACTCTCTCGTCTGCGACCCCTGGGGACAGGTCATAGCCCGCGCCGTCGATCAGGTCGGCCTGGTTTCCGCACACCTCGATCTCGACCGTGTGGCGGCAGTTCGCAAGCTCATTCCCGCCGCGTCGCACAAGGTTTCGTTTGTCGATCAGGCACGCGTCTACCGAGGTTGCAGCCGCGGTGAGCGCTGCAATTCCTCCTGCAGCTCGCCTGTGCAGACCTTCGGGGCACCAATTTCTTCTAGTAGCACGTAGACAACGCCCCCCTGAAAATGGACCTCCAATCTCCATCCTCGGGTAATCGGACACCAGATATGACCGCTTTCATCACGCAAACGCTCGGCAGCTATATCGCCGAGGAAGCACTCGCTCGCGTTCCCGGCGACGTCATCGACAAGGCCAAGCTCTGCCTCCTGGACTCGCTTGGCTGCCTGTTCGGTGGGTATCAAATGCCGGTGGCCGGCATGCTGGCGGCACTGCGAGCGGATAGCGAGGTAGTGCCCTCCTCCGTCGGTTCCTTCAACGGTCGTAGGGAGCCGGCGACGGCGGCCTTCGCCAGGGCGACCCTGATCAACGCGCTTGACTTCGACGACATATACGAGAAGGGCCACCCGGGAGCCACCGTTATCGCCGCGGCCTTGTCGGTCGCCGAGCACACAAGGTGTTCGGGCACAGAATTACTCGAAGCCGTGATCACCGGCTATGAGGTGAGCTGCCGCGTTGGCATCTCGCTGGCTCACGTCCAGCCCAGAAAGGCGATTCACGGCCATGGGACTTGGCAGATATTCGGTGCAGCGGCGGCGGCAGCGAAACTCATGCGGCTCGACCCCGGGCGAGCGGCGCATGCAATCGCGATCGCCGGCGCGAATGCACCAGTCGCGTCCGTCATGAAGACCGTCTATGGAGACACTCCATCGATGGCGAAGAACAATTTCGGCATGGCCGCGCAAATGGGCGTCATCGGCGCGCGCCTCGCCGCTGCCGGCTACGAGGGGCCTTTGGATGTCTTCGAGGGAGAGACAGGTTTCTGGCGAATGGCGGGCGCCGACGAGTGCCGTTTCGATCGATTGACCAATGGCTTGGGTGCCGCCTTCGAAATTCTCCGGGTTGGCTTCAAGCCCTTCAGTTGCTGTCGGCTCATCCAAAGCAGTGTCCAAGCCAGCCGCGACGTCGTCCGGATGGCCGGCATTGATCCCGCCGACGGCTTGCACGCCAAGCTGGTCGTGACCGCACCTCCGATCGTGTGCGAACCGCCATTTAGCGAAGCGCGTCCGCGGCACATGTGGGCAGCGCAGTTCAGCGCACCGTACGCCATCGCTATGGCCGTGTTGGGCGTTGAGCCGGGTCCCGACTGGTTCTTGGATGATTGGCTTCATGACGAGATCGCCGGGCGGTTTCAAGACAGTATCGAGCTAAGGCCAAATACCATCCACGCCTCACCTCGGGGCGCTCACGCCGCAAGCGCGTGGTTACAGTTGCGCGACGGGCAGAGCTTTGAAAGGCACGTAGACGTTGCGGAGGGAGAGGCTAGTAACCCCATGCAGAAATCAGCTCTCGAGGGCAAGTTCTTACGACTTGCGAGCCCTGTCGTGGGAGACAGCGGTGCTTGCGAAGCCATTGATAAAGTGTGCGCACTGGATAAAGAGGAATCGCTCCGGCCGCTCATCCGCTTATTGGTCGGCTGATACCGGCATACTCCGACGTGACGGCATTTTTGTTTGCAAGCCCAGTCTGCAACCGAAAATCAACATCACTTGGTCACTGAGTCCCCCACGGCCCCCCACCGGCCTGCATGGCGACCTCGGCGAAGACAACGTGAGAGCAGCCAAATTCTCCGGTCATTCGCTGTGCGCCCGCTTGGCCTCCTCGGCCGAAGGCGACGACCGCCACGTGCAAAAGCAGTTTGGCCATGCGAGTGCGGAAATCAGCCGCAGGTACCACCGCCGACGCGACCGATTTAGAGTCAATCTGACGAAGGCATCGGGGCAGTAGGCTTACCCGCCAACATACGTGCGAGCATATTTCTGATGTGGTCCTGCGCACCATAGAAAATTGCCGCGACAACGATTGCGCGGCTATGTTCCACCGGAAGAATCCAAATAGCTGCCTTGTCCCGCCGAAGAAACCGAATCCCTTGATGAATATCGGGGCGCAGAGTCCCGATATAAGGCGTATCGACGAGACGATCGATTCGACACGCAATTTGCGGATCCGTTCAGCGGTACGCTCCACTGCCTCGTCAGGCGCGTCCCCGAGTTCGACATCGGCATCGAACAAATGATCGAAGATCAACTCGAAATCGCGTTCGGCATCCTCAGAATATTCAAGAGTCCACACGAACAACCCGTCGCTTCCGCTCAATCATTGCCGCGACGCGGCTTTCCATTTCCGTCGCAGAAATCATTGGTCCGTTCAATCGCCGCTGGACCAATTCGCGAAGTGCTGCCGTTTCGACGGCCTCAGTTTCGGTCTTTTGGCGAAGCAGTTCCAGGCCCTGTTGAAGAACGGAACTCATGCTGGAATACCGGCCGCTCTCCACCAGCGAACGGGCAAACGAATCCTGCTGCTCAGTAAGCGAGATCGACGATTTCACACTCATCGGCTTAACTCCTTCGAGCCCAGTTTGCTACTCAGTAGCACATTTTTTGCGCACTTAGCCGAGCTATCGGCGATTGCCGCCATCGCGGGTGGCGACCCCGCCAAGCTTGAGCAAAGGCTTAAATTCCCTGATCACTCACTTACGCGCGGGTCTAGCGTCTTCGGCGCAGAACGACGAGCAATATGTGCAAAGCAATTGGCGCGCGCTCCAGACGAAGTGATTTGCAAATACTGCCGCACCCGCTTCGATCCCATTCCCGCCCAGGCGTCGCGGCTTTGTGCGCCCCTCCCCATCTGCCTGTCGATCCGCCTCGGCCGCACCAAGACGACCACGATGTTGGCCTTGAATCAGTGGCTGGCGGGCGCGGGTATGTACTCCGAGATTACACTGACCGAAGTTAATATCTAACGCGGCCGGGCGAAAAGCGCGGTCGCAGGGACAGCCCTGACAGGCAGCCAGGATGTCACTCGTCCATATCAGCCGAGGAAAACAGCTCGTCGATGTCGCGGTGTCCCTCGATGATGTTGACTACCTCAAAACGGTCATCGACGTAGCGGAAGAAGATAACATATCCCTTATGCGCCGAACTGCGGATATCGGCCCGCAATTCCGGCCGCGATCGGCCGAGCGTGCCAGGCAGGTCGGCAAGTGTGCGGCACTTTTGCCGAAGTTCCCCCACAAAGCGGCGGCCCGCGACCAAGCTGCCGCTTTGGCGGGTGATGTATTCGAGGATATTGACCAGATCGGTGAGCGCCGAAGGCAGCATACGAAGCTGCGGCACGCTTAGAATCCCTCCTTGGTCAGCTGTGCGGCTTTAGCCTCCAGCGCCGCGTCAATATCAGCATCGGACACTTCACCGCCCTCGGCAATCGACTTGTTGAGGAGGCTGCTCAGAGCCCTCAACTTCTGTTCGCGTTCCTCGACCAGACGGAGGCCTTCGCGCACCACTTCGCTCGCGGAGCCGTAACGGCCGTCCTTCACGATGTTGGATACAAAGGCTTCCCAGCGGTCACCAATGGAAACGTTCATGCCACACCTCCGGATTGCGTAACAGCATGCCACAATAACAATCCTTGCGCAATTATTGATACAGTCGCAACGTACCCATGTTGCGTTGCTGGAGACAAAGTCTTGCATGACTTCAATCATTTAGTGCGCCGTGCAAAAGAATTGATCGCGAGCGGGAATGCAGCGGACGCCATCAATTATTTATCTTTTCATGGGGCCAGATGGCGACCAGTCGCTGGATGCCGGATATCTCGGAGAGCGACTGGGGGAGTGTTATAAGAACCTTGGCGACCTGCATGCCGCCAAATATTGGTATGGAAGATCGGTAGAAGAAAGTCCGACGTCAGGCTGGCCTCGGTGGAAGCGCGTAAAAGGCTCCACAAAGTCAGCATCGATTCTTATCTGGGGGACGGAGAAAAGTAGCTCCAGTAGCGCGGCCACGCGCCCAAAACTACTTTGTCAACAGCTACGGTTCGGCTTTCGGCTTAGCGACAGAAGTCGTTCATTTAAAGACGACAAAAATGTATCCGAACCTTTCCTTTAATCCCGCCGTTCCAGATGTGAAATTGCTCCCGGTCGCATGACGTCGACAATTCCTCGGAGAACGGTGATGGAGAGCACACCCAGATACATTTCACTTGCGGAAATGAAACGCCTCGGCGTACATCTCGAGGCATCCGCGCTCCACGATGCCGCCAGGGCAGCTTGGTCCGACATCCGCTTGGGCCAGGCCCATGGCCTGAAATCTGTTTTGTCCTTTCCCGAAGCCGCCTTGTGGAACCAACCCCAGTTTGAAGCGTACCGGGATACGTTGCAAGGCGAGCGATTGGGCTGGAAGCTCTCTGCGCTCTCCAGCGTCGGGGGCAGATACGCCGCCGTAAAGGTGGTTGGTGCCAATGCGATAAACCGTCGACTGGGTCAGCCACGTTCGACGTCGACGATCCTGCTGCTCGACAGCTTCACGCTGCGCCCGCTTTGCGTGATGGACGGAACCGATATCTCTGCCGCAAGAACGGCAACCTATGCCTCAATGGCGCTTGAACTTTTCTTTCCCGAAACAGAAGAACTCTCTGTTTTCCTCTTTGGAGCGGGCCCCATTGCCGAGCAGATCATCAGAGTGCTTGATCATTTCGGAGCCGGCACCATCTCAAAAATATTCGTGCGCAGCCGCTCAGGCACTTCCGCGCACCAACTCGTAAAAGGACAGAGACAGTCACCTGGAATTCGGCTTGAAGCTGTCGCGGATAATCAGAGGCTGCGTGATTGCCGGTTTGTCATCACCGCCTCCAATGCCAGCGCACCGGTGTTTGAGAGCGCAGAGATTTGCCCAAATGCCGTTATCCTGCATCTTGGGGGAGACGAGACGCCGTCCGGCCATATCCAAAAAGTTCTTCGGTCCGGACTGGCGCTCTGTGACGACATTTCCATGGTGTCGCGGCGAAACTCGCAAAGCCTGGCGCTTTACTTCTCGCGCAACGGATCAACGTTGGAGCAGCTCGGCCCGGCGCTCGGTGTCATGAACCTAAAGGATTTCTGCGAGGCGGACGGAGGATCGGAATTCCCGATCCTCATGACGTGCGTGGGCCTGCCGATGCTGGACCTTTACGTCGCCGCTCATGTTTACGAAACATGGTTCTCGCCAGTTGCGGGCACGACGTCACCTGTGCAGTCATCTGGCACGAGCTGATGTCAGGCGGCCCAAACTCTACGGAGCGCCGGATGTTTGTCACCGAAATCCTCTCAGAGTATCTGGTGAACTATCCTTCCGCTGCTCTGCCGCCCGACCTGAGGTTAAGTGCGGCCTGCTGTATTGTGGATGCAGTCACCGCCTACGTCGTCGGTTGCGATATTCCGAGTGCGCGCGAAGCCCGCGAGGTCGCTCGTTACGATTTTGGAGCCGGTCGGGCTTCGGTCTGGTTTACGGGGGAAAGTCTCGGAGTCACTGCCGCGGCGTTCTGTAATGCTGCGTCAGTCTCCGCGCTCGATTTCGACGACGGTCATCGCGCCGCGCGCGGTCATCCCGGTGCGGCTGTGATACCCGTAGCACTCTCCGTGGCATCTGCCATCGATACGTCCGCCAACGACCTCCTGACCGCAATCGCTCTCGGATACGAGATCGGACTTCGGATTGCCGTGGCGCAGAACCCGCAAGCGATCAAAAGCCGACAATCGGGACGTTGGACCGGCTATGCTGCTGCGGCCACGGCCGGGCGCCTGTACAGAACCGATCCCCCGGCACTCGCACACGCCCTCGCTGTGGCCGGAGTGCTCGCACCAAACCAGGAGGCAAACGGCAGCTCCGGCTATGCCAACCTCACCGGGAACGACGTCAAGGAGGGTATTCCCTGGAGTGTCGTGACGGGCCTGACCGCATTGCGCCTCGCGGAGCGGGGATTTACCGGGCCACAGGATTTGCTCGATCATGCGTCGCACTTCGACTGGCCGAGCATCATCGCGGACTTGGGTGATCCAGCTGAGATCTCGAGGGTCTATTTCAAACCCTATTCCTGCTGCCGCTACATCCATCCCGCTCTTGATGCCTTTGCGGCGCTTTCGGAAGTTGCGGACATCAGGACCGAACAAATTGCATCAATCGAAGTTCAGACCTTTCGATGGGCTCTCCGGCTCTCAAACACCGTGTCTCCCAGGACATTGACGGAGATCCAATACAGCCTGCCTTATTGCATGGCGATTGCTGTTGTCGATGGGCCTACGGCACTGGCGCCAGTCGGTAATGCGCAGTTGGATAGGGCCGACCTCCTCGAATTCGCCCGCAAGGTTCATCTCTCGGTCAGTCCTGAGATCGACGCACGCTTTCCGACAGAGACCCTCGCGCAGGTATGCCTGCAAATGATCGACGGCAGATTGATCACCTCTAAGGTGACCTCGCCGCGCGGGGACAAGGCGCGCCCCTTAGCCTGGGAAGATCTCATCAACAAGTTCTCGGTAGCAACGCGGGGCAAGCTTGCTCCCAAGGCACAAAATACTGTCCTGCAGGCCTTTGAGGCACTGAAAAGAGGAGATGCTTTTCCCCTCCTCCAGTGCCTGAGGACGCGATTGATCGACTGACATGTCGACAACTGCGCCCTGTGTCAGTCGGATCGCATCCGTCGGCATCGTAATTGCGGCCGTGGCTGAACATTGTCGGCGTCGGCGCGAGAGCCAGGCTCAGGTTGAAGCCGTCAGACAAGCCGGCCATTCCTGACAACGATACAGCCTGCGATCACGACATGCCTGACGCGGCTCAGATTAACGTGGTCGACAACGATCAGATCTGCGCGCTTGCCCTTTTCAATCAGCCCTCGATCACCGGCCATTTGAGTGAAGACGCGCGCTACATTCCCGGTCGCAAGGGCAACCGCCTCCGCGGCAGACAACTGCTTCTTTCTGACCATCCGCTGGATCGCTTCAAGAATTCCATCCCAATGCCCGCCGGCAAAATCGGTCGAAATCGTATCGACACAGCCCGCATCGATCAGTGCGTCGAGGTTGGAGGGATCGTTGCGCCAGCGCGTCCCGATACAATCCAATGTCGAAACGTCGATGATAGCCCCCTTTCTTCTCAGATTCTGGGCGATCGAGACCGCCTCGTCCGGGAGAAAGCTCGGGTGATTGCTATGACCGGCGACGAAACGTGCCTTCGGGTGCTTCTCGACCACGGCGATCAAGCGCTTCGCAGATGGCGCCGCGTTGTGGAAGATCGCGGGATATCCGACCCGCTCGGCTTCGCGGGCGATTTCATCGAATCCGGCCAGCGAGAGGGCAACCGAAGGCATCACCGATTGCGTAATGATGTCGCGAACGCGATCCGCTCCGGTGACCCCGGAAAGACCGCAACGCTCGAGCTCGTCGGTCAGTTTCAAATTCGCTAGGCCGTCTTCCGGATCGAGATAGCGGCCAAGGACGGCGTTCTTCAAACGCCTCGCGGCTGCGGGCGTCACTTCGACCCCGAACTCCTGCAGGAACGCTTGCGGGATGAACCTGTATTCTTGCGCTCCACCACCCAGTGTCTGCCCGCCACCTGCCTCACCAAGCGCGACCGCGCCGGAGGCCAACAGGTCATCTATCGTCGCACTCAGGTGCCGTGCCGAAAGTCCCTTGCCGTCGACCACAAGCGCCGCCTCAATGTTTTTCGGAGTGTGAGCCGTGGAAATGCGGATATCCATTGCATGAGGTTCTGCCTCGTCTACATCTACTTCGTCAGCCGTAGCTAGGCCGCAAACGTTGAGAAGGGTCGTTGTTCCCTGAAGAAGATGGCGGTTCCGGAAATAGGCAACATCTTCGCCTTCAAATGGCTTCGAGCCGCTCGGCATGGAAGGCCCCCGAATACATCCATGCGCATGTGCGTTTATGAGACCTGGCATAACGATGCCGCCGGCTGCATCGATGGTTTCTCTTGCCGCGAGTTCAGCGCCTGCGGCGGTGTCGACACCGGCGATCCGTCCCTTCCGGACATACACGGCACCCCGCTTGTGAAACGTCTTGCCGTCGCCGGTGATGAGACCTCCATTTCGGATTACCAGATCCATGAGAGCTGTTCCTTTCGTCAACCGGGATGCTGTCCTAGTCGCCAGTCCCTTCACCCGGCTGACCCGGGTTGTGGTGCGATCGTTCCTGACTGGAACCATCGAGCATGTAGCCGGACGATCGAACCGTGCGGATGAGATCCGGGCCGCCGGTCACGCTCAGCGCCTTGCGCAGCCGGCCGATATGGACATTCACCGTCTTGACGTCGACGAAACGGCGCTCGGGCCAACCAGCTTCGATGAGTTGTGCGCGACTACACGCCTGCTCGTGGTTCTCCATCAGAAACTGCAGCAACCGCAATTCGATCGGCCCCAAGTGGACGTTGATGCCGAGACGCCTGACGCTATGCCTGTTGGTATTCAGTTCAATTCCTGCATAGACGAGGATGTGACCGTCGCTCGCCATCGGACCCGAAAGTTGCGGAAGGAGGATACGGTCGCGAAGGAAGCCGAGCAGCTTGGAGGGAGTAATCGGTCGTACGAAATTCTCGTCAATTCCGGCCTTCAGCAGATCGATAAACCGACTTTCCGCACCGGGGCCAATCAACCCGACCGTCGTAATCCCGAATGTCCGCGGCTCCTGCTTCAGCTTTACACAGGCTGCGGGAGCCCAGTCTTCTCCCGATCGACAATCAAGAAGGATGGCTCCGACATCGTACTCGCCTGCAAAATGCACGATCTCTTCGACCCCGGAACCAAGAATGACTTGATATCCCTCGGATTCCAGGATGTGGACGAGTAGCAGATAGTAATCCGCATCGGTCGAACCGATCAGGATCTGCGGTCGCGCGGAATTCAAAGAGCTATCCTCTTTTGCGCAGCGTCAGTTGTGATCTGATCCTCGTTAGGACCTGCGTCGTTCTCTGTGGGCGGTGTAGCCGATTGCGCTAAATCGGCAGAAGACGCCATTCCACGCCGTGCAGCCAGCAGCGAAGTTGTGGTGCACATGTGTCCCTGGCGACAGGCAGCAGCGAGAATCCGATTAAGGCTCGCGGCGTCGGCAGGAAGCACGCCTGCTACGGCCATCGTGCTGCCAATGGTACATGGCCGACCAAGGCGTTGCATTGGCCAGCCGGCGCGCTTCAGAATGCGCTCGAAACGGAGGTCAGTTGCTGTGACGATCTCGTGATAGCCGTTCGCCATCGACCACTCGATTATACCGGCGAACATTTCAAGCGTCGTCCTGTGGAGAAGCCCCTGCATCCTGCCCTCGTCGAGCGTGGTGTCGACGCAAAAGCGCGAGCTTTCGACCATGCCTGCATGAGCTTCCAACCTTCGCGATGCGAGGAGTTGCGGGAAGGTATTGGCGAGCATCGTCGGCCCACTAGCCGGAAGAAGCCTCGCACAGCCCGCCACGGCACCTGCGGTAGAGACAGCTAAGATGTAGGTTGGATTGAATTGATCGTAAGCATCAGCCTCACGGTCGTCCTTTATGTCTACGTCCCAGTCCAGCCTTTCGCCAAAAACACGGGCTCGTAGCCGATGCATCGCATCGATCAAGTCAGCAAATTCTCCGCGCGCTGCGGCCGGCACAGCCAGTATCTCCATCATCATTCTCCGAAGAAATCCCGTTTGAGGGTACTGGACACGAGTTTCGGCGCGCAGGCGACTAATAGAAGTAGTAGTCGAGCGCTCGACGAAAGCGTGCATGAATTCCGCACGTATGAGTTGTCATATGCCGAGTGATCTGTATCGAAAACCCGCGCCATGAACGTGCAGGACCAAGGTGGCGAAGTCACCGAGGGCCGAATTTGATAATTCAATGTGCGCGCGGATTGGCAAGGAGTGCCTATGTTCAAATATACCGCCGAAGCGTTCGTGGCAGGCCAGCATGCGCAACAGGGCGTAAACGAGGTCTGCGCCCTTTACGACGAATATTGCCGTTCGATCGGCGCCACTGGGGTCGATCGATTGCTCGACTTCGGTGACGCCCGCGCGATGCTGAGCCCAACGGACGAGGGGCTGCATTTTCGGATCGATACGCGAGACACCCTGGCCTTTTACGGTATCTGGACGGTTGTGCAGGTAGCTTTGGCACCCTTACCGGAATTTTCAGGTAAAGACGTTGAATGGCACACAGCCAGCCGGTTACCATTTCTGGCAAAGGCTTTTTTCCTTAGAATCTGGAACCCTAACGAATGAACCGGGGCGGTGCATCTTTTGCTCCGTGATCGTGCCAAGGGACCTTATCGTACCGCAACCTTTTCCCTCAGCTCGATCCACGGAGCATCTCTCGCTCGACTACTGCGTATCGTCGCGATCGGTGGCGTCGACCCTCTGCGTCAGCCGCCTCCGAGCCGAGATCGCGTTGACAAAAGACGATACCGCGAGGCTGCGATGTCCGGGATGGCCACGCTCGCTGCCTGTGAGAGGAACACTTATGAATACCGGCGCTGGGACGGCAGCATCGCCGCGCTGGTGACTATGTCGCGGCTGAAGTAGCGTGCTACGTCAGCAGCGCAGTGGCAGCAACAGAACTGTCTTTTTTGTCCAGCCCGTGGGCTGCCAATCACTCCCTATACCATAAACGCCTCGCGCAACGAGCTGCCGCGATTTTCTATGCGACATTGATGCCGCGCCAAACGGCTAAGCCTCTCGAGTGGATGAAACTGCCTGCTTTTAGTTTCTCTACGGCTCAACGCGACGCGCCCAATTGAGATCCTGCTGTTGGCGCTCGGAAACGATCTTCTGAGGACTATCGATCCGCACGGCTTGCTGTAGTACCTTCAGCTTGTCCTGCATCGCCTCGAACGCACGTCGTTGCGTCGGCGAAACGCAACTAATCACGTCCTTGTCCCCACGCAGGATCGCATTGCGGCCAAAACGCTCGTCGAGCGCCCGGCTGACTACAGCGAATTCTTGGGCGACGCTAGGATCGAGCGCACCCGTGGCAACATCAAGCTTGCCGTCCTTCTTCTTCTCCGCCGTCAACTGCCGCAGTACGTCCTCGGCCTTCTCCGACAGACCGGGAATGGGAACCGCCATACGCCGGCGCTCGTCGGTAATAACCTTGGTTTCAGTTTCAAGTGCAATTGCATAGGACGTACCGAGGCAACGGATGCGGCTTGTCGCTTCCGACACAGCCTGAAGAGCGCCCTTCCGCTCACGGCCCATGGCAAGCAACTTATCCATGACGCGGTCTGAGCCACGTAACACGCCATAGGCCGCTGGATCATTGCTGACGGCGGCGGCGATCCGCGCACCGGCAAATCCCTTTACGACAAGCTCCTCGATCTTGGCAACCGCGTCGGCCGGATCGCGCCAGATGCGTGTTGCTGCATCGACGAGGGCGGCGCGATGATGGTTGTAGTGGGGAACGGCAAGGGCCCTCTCCCGCGCTTCATCGACGATCGGTGTCTTGAACTCCGCGACGGCCGCGAGCATGGGCAACACGGGCATGGTCTCTTGCCCCAACCCGACGCTTGCGCCGGCAACAATTTTCGACCGGTCTTGTCTCTCGGCAAGGTATTGTTCCTCGGCGAAGCGCCGCACGACCTCGAAGAGCCGGGTGAGTTTCCCTCGCCGTTCATCCGTGAGACCTTCCGGCATGCGTTCGGCAATATTGCCTGCGGCAATTGCATCGGCCTTCTCGGTGAAGGCGGACCAACCAAAGCGTGAGGTCAACGCCTCGTTGACGGCCTTGACCTCCTGCACCATCAGACGGTCCTTAGCGGCATAGGCAAATGCCGTCTTGTAGGCATCGGCCCCACCTCGCTCGCGGACCGCCTCGACTTCGGCGAGACGCGCCATCGCCTTTTTCGAAACCGCGGGAATAGACAATGACATATATGCGCGCCGCCGCTGCTCGCGGATTGCGAAGCGCTCCGCCTGCCTGCGAAACTCGGTTGCATGTGCGCGCACCAAAGGCAGCAGTTCCGATAAGCTGGTCATGGCAGTGTTGCGCTCGTCGCGGGCGGCGCGGCCATTGACCATGAGGTCAGAGCCGCGCAATCGGCCAAGGCGTTCGGGCGCAAGGCTAATCTCTTCAGCAATCTTCCGCGGCTCGACGCCTGCGCCTGACGCCAGAGCGTTGAGCGCCGATAGCGCGCCATCCGGGTCGCGATAGATTTTCTGAAGCAATGGCCGGAGTATTTCCTCCCGCTCCTTCCACTGTGCCGACGAGAGCTGCGCGAAACGCGCATCCTCTTCAGCGCTGCGGGGGAATTCGGAGGCGGGTGGGATCAAATAATTTCCACCCAACGGGATGCCGGCTGCGAAGGATACTGTGCGTTCCTCGCTGTACGAGACGCTGCGTTCCCGTTCGATCGCATAATCGAGCGCAATGCTCGCCCGCTCCCAGAGCTTCGCCAACTGCGACCGCTTCTCAGCAAGCCACGCCGACCGTCGCGCCGCGCTCTCTTCCATTTTGGCTGCCACCAGTGAAAGATAGTCGAGGCCGCGCCGCCGGGCAAAATCACGGGCATGCTCCCGATAGCCTTCCTCGCATTCGAAATCGAGCGTCGTCGTCTTGGCGCCGGATCGCCCAAGGCGTCCAACAAGCTGTTTGAACACGAGCGGCCGATGGCTTTCCCGCTCCATCCTGGCCTTCCGCGCATCTACAGTTTCGACTTGGCTTCCAGTCCAGACGTTGCGCTCGACCTGACGTTCCTCGACGCGCTTCTTGCCGGTCTTCTCATCAGTGACGGCCACCTTTACCGTGACCGTTTCGACGCCATTCTTGCGCAGTGTCACAGTATCGCCTGTCGAGATTCCACCTTCCTCAAGTGCCTTCGGCAGGCTCACGCCCCAAAGTCGATGAACGGTTCCGTCGTCCGTCCTCACATCGGCGTAGGGGCTTTTTTTGGCATCATCATCTTGCGGCCGGAACTTGGCCAACCCGGTGTCCACCAATTCACCGGTGACGCCGGCTGCATGGTCGACACGTGGACTGCGCCCCCATTTCGGCTTCGGTTCAAAGTTCTCACGCGCGGCGTAAAGATCGGCGCGGTCACGATGCCTGGTCATCGCCACATAAGTCAGATGCTGATCCATCATTCCGGTGGCGAGCACGAAGGTCCGATCGATAGTCGAGCCTTGAGATTTGTGGATGGTCGCGGCGTAGCCGTGATCGACATTGCTGTAGCTGTCCTCGCTGATCACGACCTTTCGGCCGTTGTCGAGATGCACCGACAGCAGCGCGTCTGCGCGTTTGTCCCCGGACGAAATGACCGTGCCAAGCATACCGTTCTTCACATATTGGGGACCAAGCCGCTTTGTCCGCGGTTCAAGGAAGCGGGCATTTTCCAGGAAGATGATCCGGTCGCCCGCGGCAAACTCACGAAGCCCACGTGCCGTCCGGAACTGGCGCGCACCTGTCAGCGCGCCCTCGTAGATCATGACTTTGCGCAAGGCCTCGTTCAGCTTCCTGACGTCATCGTTGGTGTGGGCAAGCACAAGCAGTTCGTCGCCGCGAAGACGTCCGGGACACTCGCCCACGGCAGTTTTCTCAAGCAAGTCACGGCGGGCACCGGCCCAATCGGCAACGATGCGATCGATGATCTCGGCCTGGGTTTCGGTCTCGACAATGCAGCCCTTCTGCGCATAAGCATCGAGCCCCTCTTCGACCTTGCCGCGCGCGAAGAGACGGGATGCATCACGCGCCCAGACATCACGCTGCCGCCGCACGCCGGCAAGTTCCGCAAAGCCGATCCGTTCGGTGATTGCGCGGAACGCCGCACCCGCCTGGATTGGCTGCAGTTGCATCGCGTCGCCGACCAGCACGGCCTTTGCGCCTGCGTCCTCCACGGCTTTGAGGATACGCGCCATCTGCTGCGATGACACCATGCCGGCCTCGTCGATGACGAGCACATCGCCGCGTTGCAGTCTTTCGCGCCCACCGGCCCAGGCAAGCTCCCAGGAAGCCAGCGTGCGCGACCGGATCCCGGAACTGTCCTCCAGCCCTTCTGCGGCCTTGCCGGCAAGGGCCGCGCCGATTACCCGTCGGCCGTCGCTTTCCCATGCGACGCGGGCCGCCGAAAGCAGTGTCGACTTACCGGCGCCGGCAAGCCCGACGACCGCCGCGATGGCACTATCGCGCGTGACATGACGGACCGCATCGACCTGTTCCGCATCGAGCCTGAAGGATTTTTCCGGATCGGCCGTTTCGACGCTTCGGACGGCGGCGGCGGCCTTGGCACCGGAGACGCCGAGACCCTTTCGCATCGACAGAACCTCGGCTGACTGCGCCATGTCATATTCAATGCGCAGGATCCCCCGCGTGGTGAACACCGCCGCCTCTGTCGCCTTGCCCGTTTGGGTTTCGACTTGCTGCGGCTTCAGCAGCACCAGATCGTCCGAAGCCATAAGCCGCGCGCGGATATTGGCGAAGTCCACTGGATCGTCGACATAGCGGTGCAGCGCCTTGGCGATATCGCGCTCATCAAAGGTGGAGCGTTCGTTGCCGAGCTGCTTGAGAAGAAGCTCCGGATCGGCAAGCAGCCGGTCGGCCATCTCCTGCCGCCGCGCCAGATCAGCCGGCGCGAAATACGTCTCGACACCCTTGCGCGCGAGCGCCGCCTTCTCCGGACCGAGGTGTTTCTGTGCGATCCCATCGAGGCCTTGCTCAGCATAGGAGCGGCCATCGAGACGGATCTCATGGCCGGCCAGCGTCAGGTGACGGTTGACCGTTTCCGCCCAGGCGACCTTCCATGCCTTCATGGTTTCCTTGTCGCCAGCCCAGAGCTTGTAGACGATCTTGCCGTTCGGCCTGTTCGGCGTGACGACGCGCAACAGCTCCCCGTCGTCGCCCAGGACCGGCACCTTCTTCGGCCCAAACCCCTCCTCCGTAAGGGGCCTGAGCGCCGTCATCAGGTGGATATGTGGATTGCCGTCCTTGTCGTGAAACACCCAGTCGGCGATCATTCCTTTAGATGTGAAGTTGTCGCGGACAAATTCGCGAACGAGCGCGGTGTTCTCCGCTCGCGTCAGCTCCTCCGGCAAGGCGATGATCAACTCCCGCGCAAGCTGTGCGTCCGCCCGCGTCTCGAACGCATCCACTGCATTCCAGAACGCCTCGCTTGCCGCGGCGACAGTCTTCCCCGCGATCGCCGCCTGCAGCCAGCCCGGGATATCGTCCGGCAGTGCCAGTTCCTCATGCACCAGCTCCGACGCGCCGCCACGGTAGCTGAAGGACGTCCCGGCCTGCTCGTCCGCCATCCGGGCGCGGTGGCGGTAGGCGGCAGCCGAGACGATACTGCGTCCCGCTCCCCTGCTGATCACCTGCGCTCTGACGAACATGATCGCCACGACTGTCTCCGTCCCTCCGAGCACGTCGCGCCAGCGACGTATATTGCGCCCTCAAACCGATCGGACCGAAGGACCGATGCCGCTTCTCCGGAAGGGACCGACGGCCTGCATTCCGGCTGCGACGTTTTCGGGATGGTGGACACTAACCTTATTTACTGTCATTTTGTAGATAGTATAATCAGCACCGGTAAGATTACTCAAACAGGAAGGAGCCCATGGATGGCCTTAAAATCATCGATATCCGATATCGACGCCCAGATCGAGAAGCTGCGCGATCGTAGACGAACGCTGATAGTAAAATCCGCTGAGCGGTTTGCGCGCGCCGCCACGAAATCCGGTCTGGCGGAAATCGAGATCACTGACGAGGAACTTGACGCGGTCTTCGGGGAGATCGCGGCTCGATTTCGTAAAGGAGATCGGACAGGGCCCGCTAGCGCGTCTGCTTCGCCGCGTCGACAGCCAAGTGGCGGGTCTGGAGCGTCGGCGGAGGTTTCTAATGACGAGTGAACGAAAGCGGGACACCCGCGAGAAATTCCTGCTCGGTGGCATTGTCGCGAGAGCGGGTCTCACGAAGGCCGACCGGGCGTTTCTACTCGGCGGTCTCATCGAACTTGCAAGCATCGCGCCGGGCACCGCCGAGCATCGGCGTCTGCGCGATATCGGCGAGGAAGCATTCAAGGCTCCCGCGTCAGAGGCCGGATCACCTCGTATCTCGGAGACGACGGAATGGCACTGAAGTCAAAGCCGCATCCGAGCCTTTTGCTCATTCTCTTGCCCGTCGCTGTAACCGCCTTTGCGGTCTACGTCGTGGGCTGGCGCTGGTCGGTGCTCGCCGCCGGACTGTCCGGGAAGGCGGCATACTGGTTTCTACGAGCCTCACCGCTACCACCGTTATTGCTCGGGCCGCTCGCAGGTCTGTTGACCGTTTGGGCCTTGCCGTTGCACCGGCGAATGCCGGTAGCCATGGCAAGCCTCGTTTGTTTTTTGACAGTCGCCAGCCTCTACGCGCTGCGTGAATTCGGCCGACTGTCCCCATCCGTGGAAAGCGGCGCGCTATCATGGGATCGGGCGCTGTCCTATCTCGACATGGTCGCTGTCGTCAGTGCAGTCGCTGGCTTCATGGCCGTGGCTGTGGCCGCGCGCGTTTCCACGGTGGTCCCCGAACCGGTAAAGCGCGCCAGGCGCGGAACCTTCGGGGACGCGGACTGGCTGCCGATGTCGGCGGCGGGAAGACTGTTTCCGCCGGACGGCGAGATCGTCGTCGGCGAGCGCTACCGCGTCGACAAGGACATCGTCCATGAACTGCCCTTCGATCCAAACGATCCGGCGACATGGGGGAAAGGCGGCAAAGCGCCGTTACTGACCTACAAGCAGGATTTCGATTCCACCCACATGCTCTTCTTCGCCGGGTCGGGTGGATACAAGACCACAAGCAATGTCGTGCCGACGGCGCTGCGTTATACCGGGCCGCTGATCTGCCTCGACCCTTCCACCGAGGTCGCGCCCATGGTGATCCAGCACCGAACCCGCGTGCTCGACCGCGAGGTGATGGTGCTTGATCCGACGAACCCGATCATGGGCTTCAACGTGCTCGACGGGATCGAGAACTCGCGACGAAAGGAAGAAGACATCGTCGGCATTGCCCACATGCTCTTGTCGGAGAGCGTGCGCTTCGAAAGCTCGAGCGCTTCCTACTTCCAGAACCAAGCACACAATCTCCTGACCGGCCTGCTCGCGCACGTGATGCTGTCGCCGGAATATGAAGGGCGGCGGAACTTACGCAGTCTCCGGCAAATTGTATCCGAGCCGGAACCCTCGGTGCTCGCCATGCTGCGCGACATTCAGGAGCACTCGCAATCGGCTTTCATCCGCGAGACGCTCGGCGTCTTCACCAACATGACTGAGCAGACGTTTTCAGGAGTCTACTCGACAGCATCGAAGGACTGCCAGTGGCTATCGCTCGACAGCTACGCCGCACTCGTGTGTGGCAATGCTTTCAAATCGAGTGACATCGTCTCGGGCAAGAAAGACGTCTTCCTCAACATCCCGGCATCGATCCTGCGCTCCTATCCGAGCATCGGCCGCGTGATCATCGGCTCACTGATCAATGCCATGATCCACGCCGATGGCGGCTTCAAGCGCCGGGCGTTGTTCATGCTCGATGAGGTCGATCTGCTCGGCTACATGCGGGTGCTGGAAGAGGCGCGCGACCGCGGCCGAAAGTACGGCATCTCCATGATGCTGATGTACCAATCGGTCGGCCAGCTGGAGCGGCATTTCGGGAGGGATGGCGCGATGTCGTGGATCGACGGCTGCGCCTTCACGAGCTATGCCGCGATCAAAGCGCTGGACACAGCGCGCAACGTCTCCGCCCAATGCGGTGAGATGACGGTAGAGGTGAAGAGGAGTTCCCGTAACGTTGGCTGGGACACAAAAGCCGCCGGGGGCCGCCAATCCGAAAGCGTTAATTTCCAGCGCCGGTCGCTGATCATGCCACACGAAATCACCCAGTCGATGCGCAAGGACGAACAGATCATTATCGTGCAAGGTCATAGCCCGATCCGTTGTGGGCGCGCGATCTATTTTCGGCGGAAGGATATGGATCAGGCAGCTAAGGCAAACCGCTTCGTCCGGATTTAACCTCCACACCAAGCCAAGCATTACCCATTGGACCGGCCGACCAACCGGCTTGAGTGACGTCAGCACCGCCGATGCGAGCCAAGTTATCTTCGTGACGCAAGCGGTAATGTCCTTGCCGGGCGCGATTCCCGCGCCCTTGGCGACGATCTTAAGGTCGACACACCAGTTCCCTATCTGGCAATTTTCGATCTGGTCGAAATCAGGATCGAGCGCGGCCGAAATTTCGAGCGGAACTTTGCTTAAAGCAACCGCAGTAGTGTGTGTGCTTTCGCTTGAAATGTGCGTAAAATGTGCATAAATTAGTCCTGCATTTTTACCAGGAGAACCGCCATGTCCGCGCTTGCTCTACCCGATGCTCTC
This sequence comes from Ensifer sp. GW101-20A05, assembly GCF_059424735.1. NCBI lineage: Bacteria > Pseudomonadati > Pseudomonadota > Alphaproteobacteria > Hyphomicrobiales > Rhizobiaceae > Ensifer > Ensifer sp. GW101-20A05. The sequence continues at coordinate 75,335 of NZ_JBWKZT010000008.1, forward strand.
GAAGCCGTTCACCAACCCGGAACGTCCGATCTTTCGGCAACTGGTGTTGCGGACCTATTTGGCCTTCAACTTCAGGATCTCGCAGCGATCGCGGCGGTGCATCGTAACACGGTCAGGACCCATCCGAGTTCCGCCAAGCTACAGGCCGCGCTGCGCGACTTGATGCGCGTGCTGTCCGCGGCATCTGTCGTGCAGCCAGACAAGGAGCGCGCACTGTTCCTTATCAAGAATGCTCCAATCCCGGCGTTTCGCCACAAGACGATCCTGCAACTCGTTACAGAAGGCAGGACAGAGGATGCAATCGACTACCTGGAATCCATCAGTTCGGGATATGTTGGGTGATCCTCGAACACCTTCCCGCGGGCACGTTGCTCTATCGGGCGCATATGCCAGAATGGGCGAGCTTGCCAAGGAGCGGTGCGGGCGCGGCGCTCAAGGGCGGCCGGTTCAATCGAGAGGGCGTCGAAGCTCTATACCTGGCGTTGGACGAAGTAACCGCCCTCCGCGAGTATCAGCAAACCTCGCCGTTTCTGCCGCACCGTTTGCTCGTATACCGCGACATTGATGAACCTCGTCGACCTTCAACAACTGAGCCGCGGCGACCCGTGGGACGACCTTTGGCATAGCTGGCGAGAGGACTGGCGCCACCTCAAATTCGACCTGCACGTCGAGCCGCCGACATGGGTACTGGGCGATCTCGTACTCGCTGCAGGCCATACGGGCATCATTTTTCCCAGCATAGCGAATCCGGGTGGCGCCAATGTTGTTATCTTTAGCGAACGGCTCGAAGGCGAGAACCGGATCGAAGTCAATGATCCCGAGGGTAGACTCCCGCGTAATCGGTCGAGTTGGAAGCGGTGAACCCCAAATAGATAGTCCGTGAAAATTCGGGATCCCCTTATGCCACTGAGTTAGCGGAACACGCTGCCTTCAATGCACGCCGCTTGGCACCGATGTTTGTTCTGCCAATGAGAACTGTCGCCGAAACCGGCATTTGGTGCATGGGATTTGATAAAAGACGACCCGTCGCGATAGTAACGTGTGGCACCGCCTTACACCAGCGAAGCTCGCCCATCGGCAAACGAAGCCGAATCTCAGCGCGTAACCGACGTCCCTGCCGCTTCCTGAAGAGCTGACCATCGGCAAGGCTGCGTTATTTGCCTGCGTCGAATTATTCAGGCGCGCCCTCGTCCTCGGCTACAAAGGCGTCGACGGCACTCGCGAAGTCCGCAAAGAGGCTGCCGGGCATCGTTTCGATGGTTCCGGCCGACCGCGCTTCCGACTGGCGCATCAGGCGCTCATAGTCGTCAATGTTGAGGAGGACAAGTGCGGCTTGTTGCGCTGGGTGATTGTCACTGGCCAGCGCAGGGCCTCGGCGATGATGTCCCCGGATTTCCGGGAAAGATCGCTCGTCGTATAGGAACCCGAGTGCGACATGGCGATCTCCTGTATTCTTGGATTTGCCGTAAATGCAAGCATGGCGAAAGCCTCCCTAGAAGGGAGGCTCGCTGCTGACGCGCCCCTCGAGTTCGGCCACGATGACCTCAAGCTCCGCACAGGCCTGTTCCAGTTCGGCCTGGATCTGATCGCGCTCGCCGGCATCGCAATGGCGCAGCTCGGCCTTCAATTCCTCGATGTGGGTTTCAAGTGCAACCGTCATTGTCGTCATCTCCTTGCATAGTGTGAAAGATGACGCCGGCGGTCGCGAGGATCGGGCCGGGTCAAGGATCGCGGATGCGACCGGCGGAGCCGGCGAGCGGGGGAGCCGAAATGCGTCAGCATTTTGGGGGAACCGCTCGTCCTTTAGGCGGCACGATTCCTCGCGGCAGACTTGGCGATCTGAGCAGATAGTTTTTCATCTCGTGTGGCAGGGTAAAAGAACAGGTGCGGGCTCGATGCCCGTACCTGTTTCTAGCGACAAACGTGACCATCCCGTTTGGGGCCGGTCGCGTTCAGAGCGAGTGGGCGCCGGTCCCGATTGATCGGGACCGGCGTTGGTGGCTCAGTTCGGATTGTTCCAGAGGATCACCTTGCGGTTCGGATCGCCGCCGGGAGCCTGTGCGAGGTTGCCGAAGATCACCCCGATCTCCGGAGCCTCCAGTTTCACGGAGAGGTACTCTTCTCCGGTCTGGCGGGCGATGCGGTTCCACGCCGCGCCGATTTCGAACCCGGTCTTGCGGTGGATAACGCGGTAGTCAGGGGCCTCTTCGCTCGCCTTGTTGGCGTTGGGGACGATGGCGATCGGGGCGTTCACTCGGATGGTGGCGAAGACGCCTTCGAGAGTGCCATCGGTCTTCTGCGTGAGAGCTGCGATCGTGGTGGCCATGGTTCTGTCTCCTTCGGTTGCTCGGGACCATTCCCGATGGTGCACGAAGAGACGGCCGATCTGCTGCGGTCAGCTCGCCCGAAAATTTTGCAAATTCTATTTTCCGCCAAGACAAGAAAACCGAAATCGAACTTTGCAAAAATTTCGGGCGAGTCTTACCCCTGTAGGGGTTGGCCGCAAAGGCAGGCGGTCGTCTATGCGAGCGACATAAAACGGGAATGGTTCGGGGCAATCGAAGGCCGCGACAAACCATCATGGCCGCCCGCTCCGACGCTGCTGCGTATCAGCCGCGCATCCCTTGATGCGTTTCGCCCTCGAGCCAGTCAATTGCATACCCTCGCCTGCTCCCAGTTGCTGCAACCAATGATCCGCCCGTGCCGACATCACTCTTATGCCGACCGTTAGATCAATGCGGTGCCGGTATTGTCGGCTGCAGACCGTGCGGTAACACCTGGGGAAACTGTTCGCATGAAGCGTGAGAAAGGTGGATCTTTCCCCCATTCGCCCCTTGTCGCCCGCCCATCTGATCAATCTGTGACCGACAGACACACCGCCATCGGCAGCGAGTGGCCCCGAGCGACCCGGGCCCGGCTTCGTCGGTCGTCGCGCGCGGCGATCCCGCGTTGCAGGCCGGTTCGTCGGCGAAATAGCGTCAGGTCCGGGAATACCTGACAGTTCCCTCAAACCTTGAAATCACGAGCGACACACGACATATATTGAACGACAGATGGCGCAGAGAAAGATCATGGCGGTGACAACAAGAGCACCTTCCTCTGCAGCAGGCGGTGAACTGCAAAAAATCGAAGCATTGCTCGGCGGCTCGCGCATCTTGGCGCGGCGCCTCACCAATGCGCTCGACGCGCACGAGCTGCTTCTGCACGGTCTGCCTGCCTCGGCGTTGGATTACCTTGTCGGCAATCTCGTCGTCATCGGCAAGAACGAGTCCCTCGAAAAGGCGGTGGGCATGAGCTTGCGCACCTGGCAGCGGCGGAAGGATGCACCCTCGAAGCCGCTCAGCCAGGAACAGAGTGGTCGCACGTGGAAATTCGCCGAGATCCTCGCAAAGGCGACTGACGTGTTCGGGTCGCAGGCGGAAGCCGAACAGTGGCTGGAGCGTCCGGCGATCGGACTTGACCAGCGCCGCCCGATCGATCTTCTCGGAACGCCCGCCGGCGTCGAGCTTGTCGAGGATCATCTCGACCGCCTCGAATACGGCGTCTATGCATGACCCTTCTGCCAATTGCGCTCGGCGGGACCGAGTTGGCCGCGTGGCGGCTCGATCAGGCCATCCATGCACCAACGTGGGATTGCGGGGAAGGCGCCTATCGGGTCGGTGGCCGCTGGAACAGCAAGGGAGTTCGCGCGATCTACTGCTCCCTCGATCCCGCGACGGCGATACTTGAGGTCGCAGTCCACAAGGGCTTCCGGGCGCTCGATACGGTGGCACATATGATGACGGCAGCAGTCATTGCCAATCCCAGCGATGTCCATGTCGTCGATCCGGGAAGAATGCCCAATCCCAATTGGTTGCGCCCGGGCATTCCTGGCGCGGGACAGCAAACATTCGGAGACGATCTTCTTCGGCGGCACCGTTTCGTCGCGATTCCGAGTGCGGCTTCGCCGCATAGCTGGAACCTGATTTTTCTCGCCGGCGGCGCGACCGGTGCCTATACCCTGAGGTTCCAGGAGGCCTTTGCCCTCGATACGAGGTTGCATCCCCCCGAGGCATGAGCCAGCCGCGATCGCGTCAATGCCAATAGTGGTGTGCACTGCCATCGCGACACACCGCCCGGATATCCGCTGACCGGGCAGGAACTCACGATTCACCAGATCCCTCGCCGCGCGCCAGCCGATCGATCTCCGAGGCGAACAGTTCCTTATGTTCCTCCGGCATCTCCGAAACACGATGCACGCTGCGCGGATCGCCGCCAGTGCGCATCCACTCGTAATGTTCATAACTCATCAGCGCAAACCGGGATCTCCCATGCCAGGTGAGCACGACGGGTTCGCGGCCGGCGGCGGCGGTGACATCGCCAATGTGCTTGTTCAGGTCGCGTGTTGCCGACTCCTCTGTTGATCCTCCGAATTATCCAGATATTCCCGATGTGCACGAACCCGCGACATCGTCGTCAAGTTGAGCGCCAACGACGAGGTGACCAACCGTGACGTCGCGATACGCTGCGCTGTCTTCGGTTCACTGCGCTTCAGCTATGGCAGACGCGGCCGACGCACTCGGATCTTCTCTGTTCGACATGATTCCCAGGAAGCGCACGTAGCCGAGCGCGTCCGCCGACATCTTCGGACGGCCCGTTTTCGCAGAAAAACATCTTCTTCCACCGCTGTTGCACGGGCTTTCAGTTATACCATCATATTTACGATAGTATAAACGAGGGATCCGTGCTACATCGTCACCGACCCTTACGGGCCTCTTGGATGGGCGTGGGAGATGCAATGTGCGACGGTTTCTGATCGGCGACAGGTCGTTCGAAGAGGAATCGAATGAATTCCAGGCTATTCTTCCGCGTGCTTACGAACAGGGGCTCCGGCCACATTGTCAGTGCAAGGAACCGCCGGTTCCGATGTATATCGCGCAACTCGATGGGCAGCATCTCGTCAAGCGCATGCCGCTTTCCGGGCGCGATCACGACCCGACCTGCCCGTCCTATGAACCTCCCTACGAGTTGTCCGGCCTCGGGCCTTTGATCGGCAACGCCATCCAGATCGATGCGAGCGGGCGGGCAATCTTGAAGCTCGATTTTTCGATGACGAAGAAAGGTCCGCGTGCGGCCGCATTTCAATCCACAGGTCCGTCGGAGTCCACCATTCGCAACGAGACGAGGAAGCTTTCCTTGCGCGCAATGTTACACTACCTGTGGGAAATGGGGGAACTGACCGAATGGCGTTCTTCCTGGACCGGAAAGCGTGGCTGGGGTCGGGTCCGCACGAGCCTCATGAATGCCGCGTCACAAATGACGGTTCGTGGCGGACAGCTCAGTGATCTGCTGTTTGTGCCGGAGACTTTCCGTCAGGAGGACAAGGAAGGAATTGCCGCGCGCCGGGCGACCGCGCTTGCCGGTGCGCAAGCGCCCGGGACGGGACCGCGCAACCTGATGATCGCAGTGGCGGAAGTGAAGGAGTTCACACCGGCACGCCTGGGGCATCGGATCGCGCTTCGGCATCTACCCTTTCCCTTCATGATTGAAAGCGAAGCATGGAAACGGTTGAACGCCAAATACGAAGCGGAACTTGAGTTGTGGCGCTCGAACGACGAATTGCATCTCATTATAATCGCGACATTTGGGATTTCGGCTTCTGGGGTCGCTGCCGTCGAAGAAGTCGCGATGATGGTCGTGAACGAGAACTGGATCCCATTCGAAAGCATCCACGAACGGTATCTTCTGGAAAGACTGGCAGGGCTGCGGCGCAAGGTCGTCAAAGGACTACGCTTCAACCTCCCACAGGAGCAACCAATCGTGTCGGTCACCTTGCCGGAACAGCGGCCCTCCCCGGTCGCGATGTTCATCGTGTCGGCCGGTGCAAGTGAGGACTACCAGCGGGCATTGACGGAAATGATCGAGGCGAGACCAGAGATGACGCCTTGGATTTGGTGTATTGCCGAGGGGGAAATGCCGCAACTGCCGTAGTCGTCAGATTGCGGGAAGGATGGCTCTTCCGGCAGCACCGCAGAAAGCGCACGTCGCCTTCACTGCCATTGCATCCTCGGCAACGTCTTTGCCGACAAAGGGTGCTAAGCAGCAGAGGTGCCGTCATGCGGCGAGCCAAACATAGCTCGCTTTGCCGACGTCCTTTCTTCACAAAATTCAAATTGCGATTGCCGCGATGTCGGCAACCGGCAATTCGAACACTGCGTCCCTGTCGCCGCGGTCGGCGCTCCCAAGCATCACCTCGCAATTTTTTTGCTCGCCAGGTGATGATCCTTGGCTTTCACTCTTGAAAAGGACGCCTATGCGGCGCCCCGGGCCTCGTCCTCTTGGGGCTGTTGTGCATGCATCCAGTCGGCGATCTCCTGCGCTTTGCTGGCGGCAGTGAAGATGGCGCGCTTGTCGGAATTCATGACCTCGACCCACGAGGCAATGTAGCGGGCATGGTCCGGCCGCGGCTCGACGCTGAGGCCCAGGTCGGCGCAAATCATAGCACTCAGGAGTTCGACCGTGCATTCCTCCATCGCATAGGCTGCCGAGCCGAAGCGTCCAGAGAGATCGCGGCCGAGTCGGTGGCTGGCGCCAGATGCGTGGCCGCATTCATGGAGCAGCACGGCGTAGTAGGCGACCGCGTCGCGGAAGCACGGGAATCTTGGCATCTGCACCTGGTCCGTAGCCGGGCGGTAATAGGCCTGCGAGCCGCCGTGGCGGATGTCGATGCCGAGAGCCGCGCAGAACCGTTCGGCCCAATCGATCCGCTCAGCCTCGGCCAACACCGGCATCACGGGCGGTGTGTAGCCGTCAACTTGGGCGCAGTTAAAAACCGAATAGCCGCGAGCGAACATGCTGCGGGCGGGCTCGTCACTTTCGCGATTTCCGTCTTGGTCATCCGCTTTGTCGCGATCGCTGGCCTTCCAGAACACCACAAGGTGGCCGTGCTCGCCCTTGCGAACCTGGGCGCCGAGCGCCTGCCATTGACGGTAGGTGCCCCAGATGCCGGTAGGGTAGCCCGCAGCGTGCGCCGCAGCCCAAAGTGAGAGAATGTTGATGCCGCGGTAGGTCTTGGTTGAGGCGATATTGACGGGTGTGGTGATGGCCGATCCGTCGTGATGCCAGGGCATCCGGTAGTCACCGGCGCCGGCCTCGATGGCAGCGATAATCTGGTTGGTGACGCGCTCGTAGATATCGACGGGTGTTTGGCGTCTGCGATCTGTGGTCATGGGTGCCTCCTTCAGCTCGCCCTCTCCGTCGAGGGCGAGGCAGCAGGGGCAGACGCGGGAAGCCTGCCCGTCATACCCTGTTCTCGGTGCTGGTGCGGAACGGGGTTGACGGGCTGGCAGCGTCTGCCACACCCGAGCCCTGCCTCGACGGGCGAGCTTAAGGAGGCGCAGGCCATGATCGGCACGTGGAAGAAACCGACCGGGATGATGCGCGCCTCTCAGCCAGCGTCGTCTCGTGGCGCGCGCTTCAGGGGGACAACCCCGGCACTAGCGGATCAGGCCAGTTCTTGCCGCAGGCCCTCTCGATGACGTCATTCCGGCCCGCGTCCTGCAGCGTCAGCACCTGGCTGTACCGGGCGGGCGTGTGGACGAGGCCGTGCAGTTCGGCGATCTCGGTCCCGCGAATGGCTCGAAGCTCGGCTTTGAGCGCGCGGACGCGCGCTCCTTGAGGGCTTTGAGTAATGATCGCCGTCGGCGGGATTCGGCAGTCCGGAACTCGGCGAGAAGACCGACCGCATGATTCGCCGTCGCCCGGCTGACGCCGGCTCGTACGCCAGGTTGGAGACGGTGAGCGCGTCGTCTATGCGCTCGGGGCGGCCATCGAGCAGCCGTGCTATCGCCGCCCGCAACGCCGAGCGCGCAATCAGCCGGCACTTGCGTTCATTGTCGCTGCGGTGGCTTCGCGTTTGCAACAGCAACAAGGCCTGATTGCATCGAACGATACCAAGCAGCTACTATATTCAACCATTGGGAGCATTTAATTGAATTATGCTATTGAAAAAATTCCATTTGTCCTGCAAAATATGGTAAATGCTGAAACGCAGGACAAACTCCAGTGGTTGAGTACACATCCCCTTATTCAGATGAGCAGCAGCGTGTTCTGATCAATATCGAACAACACTATGATACCTGGATGGCAGCCGAACGTGCTGCGACAGAACTCCCATATGGAATGAAATGGGCGGAAAGATCGGGTAAGGAGTACCTCTATCAGGTCTTAGACCGCATCGGTAATGCCAAGAGCTTAGGCCCGAGGTCGCACGAGACAGAGGCTGCCATGGCGAACTACACGTCATCCAAAACCGAGATCAATGAGCGTCGGCAAGCCAGTGCTCAGAAGCTCACAGAATCTTGCGCTCTTTATCGCTCCTTGCGTCTGCCAATGATCCCATCCGAAGCAGCCAAAATTCTCCGCGAGGCAGACCGGCGATCTATGCTCGGCAGCAAGTTGCTTGTGGTGGGCACGAATGCGATGCCTGCCTACAGCGTCGAGGCGGGTGGTGAGATCAATGATGCTCCGACCGAAACCGACGATTTCGATATGGCGTGGTCAGCCCTCGTCAGAGATGACGCAGACTTAGGCGTGATGGCAATGTTGAAAGCGGTGGACAGCACCTACAGCGTGAACACAGAACGTACTTTTCAGGTTAGGAATGCAAAAGCATTTGAATTTGAGCTTCTGGTCGCTCCGTCGACGGTAGGCAACATGATCAGCAATGACAAGCCCAGCCCGTTGCCGCTAGAGGAACAGGAGTGGCTGCTGTTAGGAACGCATCTGAGCCATGTTGTCGTTGCCCGTGATGGGACTCCTGCTCGTTTGGTAGTACCCGATCCTCGGTACTTCGGCTTGCAAAAACTTTGGATGTCGGTGCAGGAGAAGCGCGACCCACGGAAAAGGCCGAAGGACCGCAGGCAAGGCATGGCAGTGTTGTCGGCAACGAAGGCGACAATGCCGCATATTTCAATGGATGAAGAATTCGAGAAGGCGATTCCAGTAGAACTCCAACCCTTCTATGAGGCGTGGAAGGTGAACTATATCGAGCCACCGACACCCCGCTGGAGGTAGCATCGTGCGCTACGATCAAAGTCGCAAAAATCCGCGCATCTGGCATCGACGCAGCAGAAACCTTTGAACTGGTCCAATGCGAAACGTTTCCAATCGTAGCCCTGGAGAACCTGGTATTTTGTCCAAATCTTAATCTACTCAAGGCTTTAAACCTTGAGTAGATTCTGCTTAATTTTGATGGCGAAAGTTCAAAAGTATGTGGCGAACAGCACCGACGGACGCGTCCGCCGGGTCCATTGTCACATTTTGAGATGTTATCAGGCGCGCAGTCGCTGCTCAGAATCCTTCGTTTCCATCTGTTCCATTTCGCGTTCGCGCTTGTTGTACCGGATCGAAGACCAGAGGGAGATGCCGATGAGCGCAGCACCTCCAAGACCGGTGATCACTTCCGGAATGTGGACGAGCGTCTGGAAATACATGACCACTGAGAGGATCAGGATCGCATAGAATGCGCCGTGTTCCAGGTAGCGGTATTCGTTGAGCGTACCCTTCTCAACCAGCATGATCGTCATAGAGCGCACATACATGGCGCCGATGCCGAGGCCAATCGCAATGACGAAGAGGTTCTGCGTCAGGGCGAAGGCGCCGATGACGCCGTCAAACGAGAAGCTGGCATCAAGCACTTCGAGGTAAAGGAAGGCACCAAAGCCGCCCTTTGCCGCCGCACTCATGGTTTGTTGTGAGGCATCGAGCAAACCGCCGACCACCTCAACCACGAGGAACGTCAACAGGCCGTAGATCGCCGAATAGACAAAGGTGTGGACCTCTGCCGGTTCGAGCAGAGTCGAAAAGCCAAGAATAAGGGCGAGAACGAAGGCGATTTCGATGCCCTTGATGGTCGCAAACCTGGCCATCTTGCTCTCGACCCACTTGATCCAGTGCACGTCCTTTTCATGGTCAAAGAAGTAAGTCAGGCCCACCATCATCAGGAAGGTGCCGCCGAAGGCTGCGATCGGCAGGTGCGCGTCGTTCATGATGCGCGCGTACTCTTCGGGCTTGCTTGCCGCCAGAACGATCGCTTCGATCGGTCCGATCTTCGCCGCAATGACGACGATCAGTAGCGGGAAGACGATACGCATGCCGAAGACGGCTATGATGATGCCCCAGGTCAGGAAGCGATGCTGCCACGCGGGCGTCATGTCCTTGAGTTTGTTGGCGTTGACGATTGCGTTGTCGAAGGACAGCGAGATTTCGAGCACCGCGAGCACGGTGCAGATGAAGAAGACCGAGGCCATACCGCCGATGGTTCCGGTCGATTGCCAACCGAGCCAGGCGCCGAGCACCAGGCCCACCACCGTGACAATGAAGGCCCACTTGAAATAGCCGAGAGCGCTTGTATGCGATTGAGGCTGTGTCATCGACGGGCCTCCTTCGCGCGAACGACGCCGGATTCGGTGAAGAAATGCGGTATCAAAATGGAAGTGCGCACGGCCGAAGGGGCACATGCGTGAGGCATGAGATCAGTTTTCATTGGAGCTAATCCGCCGGCTAATTTGCTGGCGGTACCGACATCACGAGAGCGCCGTAAAAACTCTCGCCAGAGGGGCCCGGCACCAGTGTTCATCCCGCGTCCGATGTCTTAAGGGCGGGACAGCTTTCTAATTAGCAGCGTCCGGTGGAACGTCAAGAGGGCGCTGCTCGCTTTAGGATGTCGTTCACGCAAAGGCGCCGTATTTCGGTCCGACGCAAACGACCCTCGTGATCGCGGCGTTGTCGAGATCACAATTTGACGAATTGTGCGCGGCGATACTCACCGCGAATGGCCAGGCTTCATCGCACCTCGCCGGCCATATCCCGGAACTTGACCAATGAGCCGGGCATCAATCAATCGCCGTCAGGATTGCCAACCGGTGGTCGCCGCCGCCAATCCCTGGCCAATTCGTTGTCCGCCATGCATGGAGACGAACTTAGTTGCGAAAACGCATCGCCGTGAAGCCTGCCCTGATTTCTTCGGCGAAGAGTTCCGGCTCCTCCCAGGCAGCAAAGTGCCCGCCCTTCGAGGCGTGATTATAGTACACGAGCTTCGGATAGGCTTTTGACAGCCATTTTCTTGGCGGCCGATAGACCTCCCCCGGAAACACGGTTACGGCGACAGGAACCTTGGCCGCGGTGAGCTTTACTCCAGCCTTGAGGTTCTCCCAGTAAATGCGTCCGCTCGACGGCCCGGTGTTGGTCAGCCAGTACAAAGTGATGTTGTCCAGGATATCGTCTCGGCTCAGAGCCTGTTCCGGATGGCCTCGAGTGAACACCCAATCCGCGATCTTGTCGTAGAGCCAGGCCGCCAGGCCCACCGGAGAATCCGCAAGCCCGTAGCCGACAGTCTCCGGACGCGTGCTGAGGATCGAAGCGTAGCCAAAACCGTTGTTCAGGAAGTCACGAGCCTCGTCGAAAATTTGCCTCTCATCCGCTGACAAGCTTTCGGGAGCCGGCCCTCCGCTCTTCAACGCTTGCGCGGCGTCGGCTGGAAACGTCGTCCCGCGCTCGATCCGGTTGACGTGGATACCGAGCAGGCCTTCCGGAGCCTGACGCCCGAGGGCGTCGCTGATGATTGCGCCCCAGTCGCCGCCTTGCGAGACATAGCGGTTGTAGCCGAGCCGTTTCATCAGCGTGTCCCAGACCATGGCGATCCGCTGTGCGTCCCAACCTGTCGAGGTTGGTTTCTGCGAAAATCCGAAGCCGGGGATAGAGGGAATGACAAGATGGAATGCGTCTTCAGCCTTGCCGCCATGAGCGGTCGGGTCGGTCAGCGGGGCGATGACGTCCAGCAGCTCAAAGACCGAACCCGGCCAGCCATGGGTCATGATCAGCGGAAGTGCATTCTCATGGCGCGAGCGGACGTGGATGAAATGAATGTCCAGCCCGTCGATGTTCGTCAGGAATTGAGGAAACGCATTGAGCTTTCGTTCCGCTTTGCGCCAATCGTAGGCGGACAGCCAATAGGCCACGAGGTCCTGAAGCGTCTGCTGATCGACACCCTGGGAACGATCCTCGACGGTCGCACTGTCCGGCCAGCGCGTCGCCGCGAGACGGCGTTTCAGATCCGCGAGGGCGGTCTCGGGAATGTCGGCCTTGAAGGGGCGGATGTCGTCGCTGCTGATCGGCGCTTTCGCGACGTTGGAGGCAACGCCGGACGTCGGTAGTACCGCTGCCGCTGCACCGATCGCAGCGCCTGAAAGCAGAAACGAGCGTCGCGTCACCTGGCGCTTCCCAGCCTTGTTTTCCAAGTCCATTTGAGAGATCCCTTTTGAACACTCACAATCGTCATCGAACGGGTTTGGGCGTAAGCCGGGGCCTCACCGATTACGGCGAGGTCCCGAGCTACGCTGATTGTCAGGCTTCGTCGGGACCCGTGCGGTAGATGAGGAACTTGTTTCCTTCCGGATCGCGAAAGTAAGCGCAGTAAGGGTCACCGCCGTCAGGGCCTCTTGGACCGGGAGCGCCTTCGTCCGAACCGCCCGCTTGCAAAGCCGTTGCATGAGCGAGATCCACCTGCGCGCGAGAGCGGGCCTCAAAGGCGATCATCGTACCATTGCCAGCAATGGCCGTCTCGCCATTGAACGGCTTGAGCACACCGAACTCGAGGGCCCGGTGCCCGTAGTAGACGGCACGCCCCGGCTGAACGAGCACGCGACCGATGCCAAAAACGGCGAGGAATTTGTCATAGTAGGCAGCGGCAGCGTCGAGATCGTTCGTACCGACGGTCGAGTGGCCAGGGAGCGCTCGGGCTTTTTCCAAAGCCGCTTTTTGCGAAGAGGACGTCATATCGTTCATTCTGATCTTCCTTTATTTAAGCGAGCGATTTTTTCGGCTCGCTGGTTCGCTTGGGATCGCCGTCGAAAACGAACGATCCGCGAATGAACGGAAATCTAAGAACGAGGTCGGGCGGCCAGCACCCAGCGAAATTGAGAGCCATCCTCTCATGCGGATACATGGTTCGATCGGGACGGCTGATAGCGAGGCGCCGTACGCTGGGTCGCAGCCGCGGCCAGTGCCGCTGCGCCTAGTCTGCTGCCAGTCCTTTTGGGATTGAAATAGGCAGGATACCGCTGCGGAGTATTTGGTAACTTCAAGAGGGTTCCTCTCAGAAACACCATCTGCCAGCGACCAAATGGATATAGGATCTTCTCGTCAGGATCAGATTTACCAGAAGGACGCCTGACATGGTTATCCCATCGCTCAAGAACTTTGTCGCAACCGCTTCGGTGGCAATGGCATCGGCGGCATCGGCTCACGCCGGCGCCATCTCCGTGACAGGACCGAAGATCGACTTCATCAAGATCGACGAGACCATCACGCTGCGGCGCATGGTTACCCATCCCAGTGATCCCAAGGGCACGGTTCTCTTCCTCCACGGCTTCCCGGAAACGTTGGCCGTCTGGAAAGAGATCGCGGGAACATTGGGCAAGGAATACGAGGTGCATGCTTTCGACTGGCCCGGATATGGCCAGTCGTCACGCCCCTCACCGCCGCAGTTCTCCTATTCGCCGAGGGACTACGCCGAGATTCTCAAGGCCTATATCGACAAGGCGGGCGTCGACCGAGCGAATTTGGTCATCTACGCCTCGGATATCGGCGGCCTTCCCGCACTGCTGCTGGCACTGGACGACCCAACCGTGGCAAGGAAGATCATCGTCGGCGACTTCGCCCCGTTCAACAGGCCGCAATGGATGTACGAGAGCCTGCAAAACCTCAAGACAGAGCCGGCGGCGACGCCGACGCGGGCTTACATGAACAAGACCAGCGACGAGATCCTGCAAAACGTACATCGCCGAGGCCTTGCACCGGATGCCCAGTACGAATTGCCGCCCGAGGTACAAGCGGACATGAAGGATTCCTGGGCACGCGACGGTGTAACAAGCGCCGACGCCTTCGCCTTCTATTATTCCCATTTCACGCGCGACGAGGACTATCTCGAGGCGAACCTCGCCAAGCTGAGAACGCCGGTGAAAGTGATCTGGGGCGAAAAAGACATCTACATCAGGCCGGAGATGGGCAAGGAGTTTGCCGAGCGCACCAATTCGGAGTTCGACCTTCTGGCAGGTATCGGCCACTTCCCGCATCTGCAGGATCCGGCCGGTACTGTTGAAGAGGTTCGGGCTGCATTTGCAAACTAGGCCTGCGATGCCTCGCCTCGTTTGCAGAAAGCGCGAAGGCGGGGCAGCGCCCAGTCGACGAAGGACCGTACCTTCAGCGTGAGCGGACCCTGCCCGGAATAGACAATGTGGATCGGTCGGGGCGCTTGGTCGAAAGGTTCCAAAACCGACACGAGGGCGCCTGAAGCCAACTCGTCCGGGATTTGATAATCGAACAAACGGGCGATGCCGGCTCCGCCGACCGCTGCTGCCACGCAATTGGCCGCAGTGTTCAGCTCAAGACGGTTGCGAGGGACTGACTCGAGTTGTTGGCCGGCGACATCGAAGGTCCAGAAGAAAGTCCGCTTGTTGAAGAATATGCCGTCATGGTCCGCGAGATCGCTCGGATGCTCCGGCACGCCCCGGCGCTGCAGATATGCGGGGCTCGCGCAAGTCAGCAGGCGGAACTCACCGGCCTTGACCGCGTAGAGAGAACTGTCAGCGAGGTCGCCCAACCGGATGGCGATGTCGACCTGTTCTTCCACCAGATGCACCGTCCTGTCGAGCGAGAGGAGATTGAGCGACACCTCCGGATACATCTCCATGTAGCTGAGCGCGATCGGCATCACATAGCGGGCGCCGAACTCAACCGGCACGGTGATCGTCAAAGTGCCACGAGGCGTCTGATACTCGCCCGAAGCCCGACGCTCGGCTTCCTCGAGGTCCGCCATGATCTTTCGGGCCGCCTCGACATATTCCCGGCCGGCATCGGTGAGCTGGAGATTGCGGCTGGTGCGCACGATAAGGCTCGCACCCAGGTGCCGTTCGAGTTCGGCAACCTTGCGACTGACGCTGGGCAAAGGAGCATTCAGCTTCCTGCTCCCCGCAGAGATGCTGCCGGCATCGACGACTGCCAGCAGCATCTTCATTGCTTCAAGACGATCCATCGTATCCCCCGCAAGCGCTTCCGACGTTGCCTATGACATTGTGATCCTATGCTTCGCCAACATCTGAAGCCGTCGCCTGCAGTTCTGCACGCGCGCTCCTGGCCGACAGTTCCAGAGGAGAGCGTACCTCCTGCGCGAGCAGGCTGACCGCCATGCGTTTGCTCTGCCGAACCGGCTCGCCTGTTCGCGTCATTTGCGCAATGGCCGTCGCCCCCTCGTGCAAGAGGTTGATCGTGTCGGCAATGCGTTTCGGTTCCGCGAACCGGGCCGCATGCGCGAGCTCCTCGAAATAGGCAAGGACCAGACGTTTGTGCATCAAAGCGGCGCGGAACACCGGATCGACGGCCTCTTTGTGCTCCCCCGCCGCGCTCATGAAAATGCAGCCGCGGAACTGTTTGTCCCGGATCGAAGCTTCGAGGAAATCGAAGGTCGCGAGAAGACGCTCATAGGGATCGTTCGTACGCTGCTCGACAAAGATGCGCATCTCGGCGCGGGATTGTTCGTCACGCCGCTCAAGTGCGGCCAGGATAAGATCCTCTTTGGTTTCAAAATGCCGATAGAGCGTCGTCTTGGCCACCCCGGCTTCGGCGATGAGGAGATCAATGCCGGTCGCGTGGTAGCCGTGCAGGTTGAACAGGCGCAAAGCGGTATCGAGCAGATGACCCCGGATCTCTGAGCGGCGCATATTCACTCCTTAAAACAAAACAGATTTGTATCATTCTATCGCGCTCGGCGAGAAATGCAAGCCACGCGCGCCGGCCGCCCAGGCGGCCGACCCCAACGTATCTCCCACGCCTTCAGTCTTTATTTCTCGGGTAACATTACAACAAATTCCCGCATGCGGGATTGCCAAACGATACAGATCGGTATATTTAGGCACCCATCGATACAGACCTGTATCGTTTACTAGGCCAATCGGGAGAATGGCCCGACGCCGCCAACCGGGAGAAGACAATGCCTCGTGATCTCGCACACCACAGCGCGGCGCGTCCGCGTGTCCACGTTCGTTCCGCCGCCTCCGCGCTCGACCTGATCGATAGCCACGGCCAGGCCGTCACTGCGGCTGGCCTTTATGGCTCGCTCGCCGTGGTTTACGGCTGGTTCGGCGGCATGAAATTTACCCGTTACGAAGCGGAAGGGCTGGTTGGCCTGGTCAGCAACAATCCCTTGCTGAGTTGGACCTATTCGCTCTTCAGCGTCGAAGGCTTCTCAAACCTTCTCGGCATCCTCGAGCTAAGCATCGCCGTCCTCATCGTGGCCCGGTTCATAAAGCCGATCTACTCGCTCGTCGGCGGCTTGCTCTCGGCAGGGCTTTTCGCAACGACCATCAGCTTCATGGTGACGACACCCGGTGTGTTTGTGCCTGAGCTCGGCTTTCCAGCGATCTCGGTCGCTCCCGGGCAGTTCCTGCTCAAGGATGTCGGGCTCTTCGCCCTCTCCGTCTGGATCGCCGTCGACTCGTTTGCGGCGCTCCGTTCGACACGGGCCTGATTGACGAATTGTGCGACCCAACGGTCCGCCTCATCCACTGCAATCTACGACTACACCATCTCCGGCGACGTGGCCGGTTGAACAAAGGAACGTCTCATGATCATGCACTATCTTTTGTCGAGAATCCGCGCTCACCAGCGCTACCGCCAGACCGCTTTGGAACTTGGGCGATATAGCGATCACCAACTCGACGACATCGGCATCGACCGCTTCGAAATCGACGATATCGCTCGCCGTCGGTTCAACCCGTGACCAAGCCACGACGCGGGGCCGATGCAACGAGGTATTGCGCGAAGTGCATCGGCCAGCGTCCTGGCCAGAACGAGGCAACCGGCCGCGCGCCGCGGATGTGGCGCCGGCCAACGAAGCCTGAGCTTCATCGCCCGTTCCAAGCAACACGCCCCTATTGGAGACAAGCAAATGACTTACAGAAAGACAGACGAAGCGATCCGAAAACTGACGCCCGAGCAGTTTCGCGTCACTCAACAGAGCGGGACCGAGCGTCCCTTCACGGGCGAGTATAATGACAACAAGCGGTCCGGAATCTATGTCGATATCGTTTCCGGCGAGCCGTTGTTTGCCTCTTCCGACAAATTCGATTCCGGTTGTGGCTGGCCGAGCTTCACCAAGCCGATCGTGTCCGCCAATGTCGAGGAACTGCAGGATCGCTCCCATGACATGATCCGCACCGAGGTTCGCTCGAAGCATGGCGACAGTCACCTTGGCCACGTATTCCCCGACGGGCCACGGGATCGGGGCGGCCTACGTTATTGCATCAATTCCGCCTCCCTGCGCTTCATTCCACGCGAGGAAATGGAGAGCGAAGGTTACGGCGCGTTCATCAACCAGGTGGAGGATATCTAAATGACCGATAGAGCTGACAGAGCTGTTTTGGCCGGTGGCTGCTTCTGGGGGATGCAGGATTTGATCCGCAAGCTCCCCGGGGTCATTGCGACGCGCGTGGGCTATACCGGAGGCGATGTGCCTAACGCCACCTATCGTAACCACGGCACCCACGCGGAGGGTATCGAGATCGCCTTCGATCCGGGGACGATCAGCTACAGGCAGATTCTGGAGGTGTTCTTCCAGATCCACGACCCCACCACAAAGAACCGCCAGGGCAACGACATCGGCATGTCCTATCGCTCGGCAATCTACTACGTCGACGACGAGCAGAAGCGAATTGCCGAGGACGCAATCGCAGATGTCAACGCTTCGGGCCTGTGGCCGGGCAAGGTCGTGACTGAACTCGAACCGGTCGGAGACTTCTGGCAAGCGGAGCCGGAGCACCAGGATTACCTGGAGCGTTACCCCAACGGCTACACCTACCACTTCCCACGCCGGAACTGGGTGCTGCCGCGGCGGTCCGCCGCTGAATAGCCGGCCGCCGATGTCGCAAAGAAGTCGGGCAAGCATGTTAGCTTGCCCGACTTCACCTAGCCTGAGGCGACATCAAGCGACCACCGCGTCATTGCGACGGCGCTTCGCCCCACGCCTCTAGATGTTGTGTTTGTCCGTAAGCAGAAAAAATCCGAGCGCACGGCCCCTGAGAGCGCGGCCGAACGCAGCGGCGAGCATCAACCGGCCTTCGCTGCCGCGCCGCGGCGGCGACGCTGCGGCGTCCTGGCGGCGAGCCAATCCTTTATGTTGCCCGCATGCTCCTTGGGCGCCTTCGACGCTGCCCGTCCGGCAATGCTCGCCAGCGTATGGCCGGCCATCACTTCTCTTGCCCGTTTTTCGGCCTCGATCATGACTGCATGAATGGAGCAGACGCCGTCCTTTGCCCAGGCAGGCGTCCGATCGCCGAACAGCGCGCACTGTCCCCGGATTTCCTTGCATTCGAACAGCGGCTTCCGTCCGTCGATGGCCTCGATGACATCGAGCGCGGTGATGTCGGTGGCGGGGCGGGCAAGCGCGAAACCGCCGCCGATCCCCTCTCGGGCGACAACGATGCCGGCCTTCTGGAGCTTGGTGAAAAGCTTTGCAACGAATTCGGCGGAAATCTTCTGCAGCTCGGCGAGATCACGTGCACTTGCCGGCTGGTCTGTCTCCTCTGCCTCGATGAGGAACAGGAGACAGTGGAGAGCGTATTCGACGCCTGCGCTTATGTGGGCCACGGAAACACCAAAACACCGACAAATATAGTCGGAGTAACATCGAAGCCCCGGCTGCGCAAGTCCTTGGACGTCTTCGCCGCGTTGACAGTGCGTTTCCGAAACTGGTCGGATTCGACATTGCTCATTTACTCCGACTAAGTTAGTCCTAGTTAAGCGACGACATTGGATCATCGCGAATACCGTCTCCGGTTTGGAGACTTCTACCGAAACGGCAATCGCACGATGGCTGGCCCTGTTCAGCCAATGGCGAAGCCTTGTCTGAGGAAAAGAAATGCGTGAACGAATCCTGATTATCGGCGCTGGATTTGCCGGAATGTGGTCGGCACTCGGCGCCATGCGGCTACTGGACCAGCAAGGAAGGGCAGACGGTTCCGTCGAGGTTGCCGTGATCGCGCCGCAGCCCGAGCTCCACATTCGCCCGCGTCTCTACGAGAAGCATGCAGCCAAGATGAAGGCGCCCCTGTCCGAGATCTTTGCCAACGCAGGCGTGCGTTTCATCAAGGGTTATGCGACGTCCGTCTCGACAGCGGACAACGCCGTCACCTATGCGGACGACGAGGGACGGGAAGCGACGATCGGCTACACCAAACTTGTTCTCGCGACCGGCAGTGTCCTGTTCCGTCCGGATATCCCGGGGCTCGCCCATGCCTTCAATGTCGACCAGCTTGCGGATGCGGCGAAGTTGGAGGAACACATCGCCCAATTGGGTCGTCTTCCGGAAACCCCAGCGCGCAACACCGTGATCGTCGCCGGCGGCGGCTTTACCGGCATCGAAACGGCCGCCGAATTGCCGCATCGTCTTCGCGCCGCGCTTGGAGAAAATGCAGACGTCCGCGTCGTGATCGTCGAGCGCGGCAATGCGATCGGACCGGATCTCGGGCCGGACCCGCGTCCGGTCATCGAGCAGGCGCTTTCGGAATTGGGCATTGAGACACGGCTGCGGTCTCCAATCGTTGCCATCGACAATAGCGGCGTCACCCTCTCATCCGGCGAGCGCATCGACGCGGCCACCGTGATCTGGACGGCGGGCGCCCGCGCCAATCCGATTACCAAGGAGATCGACGCGGACAAGGACTCGTTCGGCCGTCTTCACGTTGATCGGAACCTCAAGGTCATCGGCCACGCAAACGTCTTTGCGACCGGCGACGTCGCATGTGCAGCAACGGACGATATCGGCAACCGAACGATGATGAGCTGTCAGCACGCCCAGAACCTCGGGCGTTCCGCAGGGCACAACGTTGCAGCCGATCTGCTTGGCGTGACCTCGATTCCCTATAGCCAGGAAAAGTACGTCACCTGTCTCGATCTCGGCCCGTGGGGTGCTGTCTACACCGAAGGGTGGGACCGTCAGGTAAAGCTGACCGGCGCAAAAGCAAAAGAGCTCAAGACGAAGATCAACACCACCTGGATCTATCCGCCGAGTGCCGATCGCGCAGCAGCCCTGGACGCTGCCGACCCGCTCCGCATCGTTGTCGCCTGATCGTTGCAGAAGCGAGCCCGCCAACCTCCCTTGGGGGCTCGCTTCTTGCCAGATCTCATCAAGGAGAACATCATCATGAGCACCCGATTTGTCACAGGTGCACTCTTTGTCGCTATCGCTTCGGCGCTGCCGGCCGCAGCGCACGATCCGGGCGATGTTGTCACGCCGCACTTCGAAAAGGCGATACCCAACATTCCGGGCAAGACCTTGACCGCCCTGATCGTCGACTATCCCCCAGGTGGTGCCTCGGTTCCGCATGCGCATGCAAAGTCGTCCTTCATCTTCGCCTACGTTCTCTCCGGAGAAATCGTGTCCAAGGTCAATGATGGCCCGACGCAGACCTACCGTGCCGGCGAGAGCTGGTACGAGCCGCCGGCATCGAAACACCTCGTCAGCCGCAACGCGAGCGAGACGACGCCGGCGAAGCTGCTGGCGGTGTTCGTCGCCGACACCGGTGAAAAAGAACTCACCACCCCGATCAAGTAGACCCGAACCCAAGGAACGGAACAATGAGCAAGCGTCTCGACTACAACCAGATCGCACCGGCCGGTGCCAAGGCCCTTGGTGGCGTCTACGGCTACGTCCTGCAAAGTGGCCTGCCGCCGGTGCTGGTGGATCTGGTGTATCTTCGCATCTCGCAGATCAACAATTGCGCCTACTGTCTCGACATGCACACCCGCGACCTCCTGAAAAAGGGCCAACCGATCGAAAAGATCGCATTGGTCCAGGCGTGGAGAGAAGCCGGCAACCTCTTCGACGCGCGTGAGCGGGCGGCCCTTGCCTGGGCCGAAACCGTCACACGTGTCGCCGAGACGGGTGTGCCGGACGAGGCCTATGAGGCTGCGCGCGCCGAGTTCAACGAGCGCGAACTCACCGACCTCACGATCGCGATCGGCCTGATGAATGCCTATAATCGTATGGCGATCAGTTTCCGCAATACGCCGCAAGCAGCACTTGAAAAGTAAATTCATAGCCCGTTGCGGGCGCAATCACTGCGCCCGCAAGCTCTCTGCTCATTCCTGGGATCTACCTGTTTGAGGCGGTGCGCTTTTTTTTCCGGAACATGTGCCGCAAACGGTGAAATCAATTTAGCCCCCGGTCGGAACCAATTTTGCCCGTGAGGTCGAGGCGCAATACCCAAACCGATTCATTCGCAAAACTTATGGTTCCATATGCAGACGGCAATGGATCGGCCCGGCGGAATGTGTCATGGCGTGCGCAACTTGCTGAAGGCCCCGACATGACCGTGATCACTGCCCCCGTAGCCGCCCCGAACGCCGCCCGAACCGGTGTCCTCATCATGCTGCTCGGCATGCTGATGTTCTCGCTGAACGACGTCATGGGGAAATGGCTGGTCGCGACCTATTCCGTCAGTCAGTTGATGGTGATCCGCAGCATCGCGGCACTTCTGTTCCTGTCGCCTTTCATCCTCAGGCGTGGCCTGCGCTCGATGTTCAGGGTCGAGCGGCCGGGACTACAGGCGCTTCGCTCGCTGCTCTTCGCAATCGATGCCTCGGCCTTCTATTTCGCCGTCGCCTATATGCCGCTTGCCGATACAATGACCTATTGGCTGGCAGCGCCGATCTATGTCGCTGCCGCTTCGCCGTTCCTGCTCGGCGAAAAGGTCGGCTGGCGGCGCTGGACGGCGATCCTCGTCGGTTTCGCCGGCGTGTTGATTGCGCTGGAACCCTCCAAGGAGAGCTTCAGCCTGCCGGCGCTGATCGCGCTTGCAGGCAGCACAGCGTTCGCCTTCGCACTGATGCTCGGCCGCACGCTGCGCTCGACGCCGGACACCACCCTCGTCTTCTGGCAGATCGTCGGCGCATTGATCTTCTCGCTCGTCGGCGTTGCGGCCAACCCTTCCGGCTGGGCGCCTGTCGACGGCGAGGCACTTGTGCAACTCGGCATGCTCGGTATCGTTGCGATGCTGGCGCACATTCTGGTCAACCGCTCGCTCAAGCTTGCCGATGCCGCGACCGTCGTGCCCTTGCAGTACACACTGCTCTTCTGGGCCGTGGTCTTCGGCTGGTTCTTCTTCGGCGACACGCCCCGCCCGACCGTGATCATCGGTGCGGCGCTGATCGTCGCCTCGGGCCTCTTCATCTTCTTCCGCGAGCAACAACTGAAGAAGCGGCAGGCGAAGGCATGAGCACCCAGGCGGGGTTTCGTGGAGCGTCGCACTCTGCTACCCCACCGGCAATCAACGCTGAAGGAGAGGCAGATGGCCAAGGCGATCCATTCGATGATCCGGGTTCTCGATGAAAAGAAGTCGATCGATTTCTATCGCCTCGCCTTTGGGCTTGAAGTCGCCGAAAGGCTGGACTTCGAAACCTTTACCCTCATCTATCTCAGCAATGAGGAGAGCGAATTCGAGCTCGAGCTGACGGTCAACAAGGATCGAAGCGAGCCCTATGCGCTCGGCGATGGCTATGGCCATCTGGCGCTCTCGGTCGACGATCTCGATGCAGAGCATCAACGTGCCGCCGATGCGGGCCTCAACCCTGGCAAGATCGTCGCCTTCAACCGCGATGGCGCCCTGCTCGCTCGTTTCTTCTTCCTGGTCGATCCCGACGGCTACAAGATCGAGGTGCTTCAGCGCCACGGTCGCTACAAGTGACGCCTGACAAACAACGTCAATCAACCAAAACAATACCCGTTATCGCGCCTATCTATTTCGCTTATAGGCCGGAGCGACATAGTCTTCCCTGGAAGCATCAAGAATGATGCAAACAAAGGGGAACGCGAATGAAGAAGCAGATTGCAGCAGCCATGCTGGCCATCATGGCAGCGACCGCCTCGTCGGCTCAGGCCGCGGAAAAGATCAAGATCGGCACGGAGGGCGCCTATCCACCCTTCAACTTTATCGATCCCGCCGGCAAGATCGGCGGCTTCGATGTGGATATCGGGCTTGCGCTCTGCGAGCGCATGAAGGTCGAGTGCGAAGTGGTCGCCCAGGATTGGGACGGCATCATTCCCGGTCTGCTTGCCAAGAAGTACGACCTGATCATCGCCTCGATGTTCATCACCGAGGAACGCAAGAAGCAGGTTGCCTTCACCAATCCCTATTATCTCGCCGCCATGACGCATGCTGCGCCAAAGGACTCCGGCATGACCGAGTTTACCAATGAGGCCCTCAAGGGCAAGGTGATCGGCGCTCAATCCGGCACCACCCAGGCCGAGTACATCACCGCCACCTATCCCGATGCGGAGATCAAGCTCTATCCGACCCAGGACGAAGCCAATCTCGACATGGTCAATGGCCGTCTCGATCTGCAGGTCGGCGATATGCTGCCGCTGCTCGACTGGGTGACCAAGAACGCCGATGGCAAGGACTGCTGCGAACTCATCGGCGAACCGATTACCGACAAGAAGTTTGTCGGCGATGGTGTCGGTATCGCCGTTCGCCAGGAGGACAATGACCTGCGCGAGAAGCTCAACAAGGCGCTCGACGAAATCCGTGCCGACGGCACCTACAAGAAGATCAACGACAAATACTTCTCGATCGACGTCTACACGATGAAGTAAGTCGCTTGGCATCAGCCAGGCCCCTTGAGAAATCTGACCGCGCCTCCATGGGCGCGGTCGGTCACCTCCCAATCGTTACTCATCGCATGTTGCCGCGCTACGATGACCGGAATTCGGGATCACCGATGAGCGACTCCGGGGCCGAGTAGCCTTCGAGCCATTCGGCTTCGCCCTGCCAACCACCATCGACAAGTCGTCGGAAATTATTGAGCGAGCGCAGGCGTTCAGCGACAAGGCTCGGGCACCAGCGGCTCGGAACCCCTACCCTTCGATATGCTCGCTCGCCCGCTCCAGGTGAGCACCCAAACTCCGGCAGGTGCTAAGATCGAGATCGCCGACTTGGCATCAAGGTTCCCGGCCTTCAGGCCAGCGGCACCGGCATGGCTGATGGGATCAAAGGTTGGCGGTTAGAGTGACAGGCGCTAAATCTCGTTCCTGAATATTTGATTTCGCTTCGACCGGGAAACAACGGGCACTGAGGGCCGACATGTTCAATCTCAGCGGAAAGACGGCACTGGTGACAGGCGGCGGTCGCGGGCTCGGCCTTGAAATGGCAAAGGCTCTCGCCTCAGCCGGCGCGGCGGTGGCAATCAACGGTCGCAACCACGAGACACTTGAAGCTGTGCGCCGGCAGCTTGCCGAAAATGGCATCGCACTCGATATTGCGCCGGGCAATGTCGCGACGGATGCGCCAGAGATTGTCGACGCGGCGGTAGCGGGAACAGGGCAGCTCGACATCCTGATCCATGCGGTTGGCGAACGCGACCGGCGTGGCACCGACGCCATGGATCCCGCCTCCTTTGCGGCTCTGATCAACGCGGATTTGACGGCGGCCTATGGGATGGCGAAGGCTGCGCTTCCTTACCTTCGCCGTTCGGTTTCCGGGCGGCTGATCTTCGTTACCTCCATCGCCGCCTTCGCCGCGCGCCCTGGAGACCCAGCCTACACCGCCGCAAAAGGCGGCCTTGATGCACTCACCCGCTCGCTTGCAGTCGAGCTTGGCTCCGACACGTTGACGGTCAACGCTATCTCGCCTGGCTGGTTCGCGACAGAGACCAATGCGGCACTTGCCGCCGATCCGGCGCTCCAGGCTTTCGTTGACGTCCGCATTCCCCTGAAACGCTGGGGCCGACCGGAAGAAATCGCGCCGGCGGCCGTGTTCCTGGCTTCGCCCGCTGCAAGCTTCGTCAACGGCATTACACTGACCGTCGATGGCGGCATGACCGTGCAAATGTAGCTGCCGTTGGCCCCCAAGATAACATCAAGGTCTGCTGCCCTCGTTTGGCAATCCTTCTGCGAGAAGCATCGCGAGACTGGAGGCTGCCCTGTCCGCCTTCGGCTTGAGCCGCAGGCTGAACTCCGCTTTCGGCAACGCCGGCAACGAGAGGGCTTGGGGGGCGACGACGACCCCCTCGCCTACAAATCGCGCAGTCCGTGCCGTGATCGCGATGCCGCTGCGGACCGCAGCGCGTAACCCGGAAAGGCTCGGACTGGTCGCCGCGATACGATAGGCAAAGCCGGCGTCTTCGAGTGCACTGGTGGCCGCCGAGCGAAACCCGCAGGGCGGGTCCAATACCGCAATTGGAAGCTCACCACCGGCGGGAACCGGATCAGCCGATGCGGATAGCCACAGCATCGGTTCGCTCAGCATCGCGATCTCGTCCGGTTGCGCGCCGTCCCGCATGACGATCAGGACATCGATCGCTCCTTGGTCGTAGCCTGCCGTCAGCTCCCGGGAGCGCCCAACCCGGAGATCGAGGCGCACGCGCGGATGTGTGCGCGCAAAGAGACGCAAGAGATCAGGCAGATTGCTGTCGGCAAAGTCCTGGGTGCAGCCGAGCGTCAGGCGACCATCGGCCTTCGCGCCCTTTAGGCTGAGCCACGCATCCCGATGGACTTCGAGAATCCGCCGCGCGTGGACGAGCAGTTCCTCCCCAGCCGGCGTGAGGACCCGTCCTCTGCCCGACTGGGCGAGCAGCGGCTCTCCCACCATTGCCTCCAACCGCTGCATCTGAGCGGTGACAGCGGAAGCGGTGCGGCCCACTGCGGCAGCCGCGTGAGCAAGCGAGCCGCCTTCGGCAAAGGCGAGGAACGTTCGGAGCAGGTCGGGATCGAAAGCTTGCATACTTCACAATAATCGAAGCATTTATATTAAACAATTCGATTTTTATTCACGAAATAAGATGACACATTGAGTTCAACAACGGATCACAATTCACCAAAAGGAGCCTTCCATGCCTATCATCAACATTACGGTCAGCGGCAAGGCCGACGCGGCTCTCTCTTCCCGGATCGCAGCTGCGGTCAGCGAGCTGACGGCCACACACCTGCGCAAAGACCCGACGATCACTGCGATCGCGGTCGCCTACATCGATCCCGCCCATTGGTTCGCCGGCGGCACGTCGTTGGCGGAGCAGGACTTGAACAGCTTCTGGCTGGACATCAAAGTCGTCGACGGGACAAACACGAAGCCGGAAATGGCTGCCTATCTGGAGGCGGTATACGGCCGCTTCGAACAACTGCTCGGCAAGCTGCATTCGGAGAGCTACATTCTCGTGCACGAGGTGCCGGCCGCCGCCTACGGCTACGGCGGCAAGACGCAAGAGTTTCGATACATCAGCGGGAAGCTGAACGTCACCGCATAGCAGCGGACATCCTCTCATCTGGCGACCCCTCCGCGCAGTCCGAATTGCGCGCAGGGGTCGCCAGTTTCATCACGCGGCAAAGTGGGAGCGCCGGAGAGCAGCCGGATGGGAGGGAACAATCGCTTGGCAAGGCCGTTCGACGCTGAACTGACACCAGTAGCGGAGGACCGATCATGGTGGATCCGGTCCGGCAGACGAGCACATTTGACAAAGATGGCGGCGATGGAAAGCATGGGCGGCGTTCATCAACGACTTTACCCGCACAAAAGGGCGGCAGTTTCTCACGCAAATTTGGCGCGGGCCTGATATCGGGTGCTGCCGATGATGACCCAAGCGGGATAGCCACCTACAGCCAGGTCGGCGCGCAATTCGGCTTTTCCCTCGGCTGGACCGTGCTGTTCTGTTACCCGCTCATGGTTGGTGTGCAAGGCTTGAGCGCCAGGATTGGTGCCGTCACCGGTCAAGGTCTCGCGCGGAACCTGCGACGGCACTACCCCGCTTCATTGGCGCGCGTGGCCACGTTGATGTTGTTGGTCGCGAACGTCATCAATATCGGCGCCGATCTCGCAGCCATGGGCGCCGCCCTACGTCTGCTCGCCGGCGGGCCACAGCTCGTCTACGCCGTGCTGTTTGGCATCGTCTGCGTGTTGCTCGAGATTTTCGTACGATACAGACGCTATGCGATGTTTCTGAAGTGGCTGACGCTTTCACTCTTTGCCTATGTCGCGGTCGTCTTCGTCGTCGACGTTCCCTGGATGGAGGCGGCGCGTGGCGTTTTCGTTCCTTCGTTCACATTCGGCGGCGAGCAAGCCACAGCGTTCGTCGCTGTGCTGGGAACGACGATCAGCCCCTATCTGCTCTTCTGGCAGGCGGGCCAGGAAGTGGAAGAACTCGGACGACGGCATCACCAGAGATTGGGCGCCAACCCGCAGGCCGCCATACCGGAGCTCGTGCGCATTGAGATAGACACGATTGTCGGCATGGCGTTGTCCGGCGTCGTCGCCCTGTCGATCATGATTGCGACCGCCGCGACACTGCACGCCAACGGGACCACCCACATCGAGACATCCGCACAAGCGGCAGAAGCTCTGCAACCGATCGCCGGCAATGTCGCCTTTGCGCTCTTTGCCGCTGGCATTATTGGAACGGGCATGTTGGCGGTTCCGGTGCTTGCGGGGTCGGCCGCCTACGCCGTTGCCGAACTGTTTCAGTGGCCCGAAGGGTTGGATCGCGCACCGCGCGGGGCAAAGGCCTTCTATGGCACAATCACCGTGGCGACGCTTGGAAGTGCCGTAGTCTTTCTCGTCGGGGTAGACCCGTTCCTGCTGCTCTATTGGAGCGCGATCATAAACGGCATGCTCGCAGCCCCCCTCATCGCCATCATGACGATGATGGCCGCCAATCGTCACATCATGGGCCAGCTCAAGGCGCCCTGGTGGATGTTGACGCTCGGCGGCGCGACTGCCTTGGTGATGCTGGCTGCAACGGCCGGAATGTTCTTGCTCTAGGAGGGCGGCCGAGTGCTTGGCGAAGCGATGACGGTTCCGCTACTTCCCTTCGGTTTCATCCCCGGCGCTCGTAGCGGAGGCGGAACATAAAGGCCAACCACGCATTGTTAAAACAGCAACAAAACTATCCCGAAAGGCAGTTTCCCCATGCCTTCCACCCTCAAGAAGGAAGAGCATACGCAGCCGCTGGAAACCCAGGTCGTAGATCTCATTCCGGCGTTGCGAGCGTTTGCACGCACATTTGTCACCTCCAGCTTCGAGGCGGACGATCTCCTGCAGGAAACGCTTTTTCGCGCACTGCGGGGTATCGATGGTTTCGAGCCCGGCACAAATTTGAAGTCGTGGCTCTTCACCATCATGCACAATGCGTTCCGCACCCAGTACAAGTTGCGCCGGCGCGAAGCGCCAGGCGTCATCGATTGCGCAGAATTGCCGATACCCATGGCGCCGCCGCAAGAGTGGTGTGTGCTGAACTGCGAATTGCGCACTGCGCTCGAAACGCTGGCCCCCGTCCATCGGGAGGTCCTAGTCCTCGTCGCCGGCTACGGCCTGAGCTACAAGGAGGCCGCCGATATCTGCGACTGCGCCGTTGGAACCATCAAGAGCAGGCTCAGCCGAGCTCGTGACGAGCTCGCCTATCGCATGAACGGCGTGCCGGTTGAATGAACCGGCACGTTCGGATCACTGCATGAAAATCAAATAGAACGCACCGACGATCGCCAGGCCGAAAAGAACGACGAGAGATCGTTTCGCGACACGAGCGGTATACTGGCTACGAAGTGCGCGGCGAGCGGCATCAATGCGGGCAAGCCGCGCTTCGCTCGTCAGGTCTGCATCGCCGGGCTCGAGGCCCGCCGCCGCGTCCTCCTTATCGCTGAGCACTTCTTCAAGCAGGTGCAGCCTGCGCCTATATTCGGCGCCGCTTTTGCCTTGGCGTTCAAGCTGGGCAAGATTGTCGCCGAGATCCGCCCGCTTCACCTCACGCGTAAGCAGGTTGGCGGCGGCACGGATCGTCAACGCATCCTTCGTTTCACCGGGCCGCCGCGTCAGACATTCGACGGCGGCAACGACCTCTGGCGAAAAGCCGGAATCCAGCAGCCTTTCAGCTGTCCATCCCGGCGACTTTTCCAGGACATCGTGCAGGAAGGCAACGGTCTTGGTCTTGTCACCCTGAACGGCATCGGCAACACGTTGACAATGCCGTATATACGGTTCACCCGCCTTGTCGCGCTGGCCGGCGTGGGCGTGAACAGCGACTTCTCGCGCCCAAGCATGCTCCTCGGGCGCGGACAGCAGGACTGGGGAGCGCCATAGTGAGCGTCGATCGCGGGTGTCTGCCATCGTTATGGCCTTTGGTTGTGAGCGCCCCCCGGAGCGGTCACGCCTTTGAGGCCGATGCCTGCGAGCGCAGGATCGCGACGCGCCGCATCAGCCAGCGAAACGATGCCGACAAGGCGCTTGTTGCGATCGACGACCGGCAGGCGGCGCACCTGCTCGTCGCCCATGTTGCGGGCAACCTCGGACACGTCTTCGTCGTCGAAGCAGTATTTGACGTCGGCAGTCATGATATCGCCGACGCGGGTCTTGTCGTCGCGACCATCCGCGACACAGCGTACGACGATATCGCGGTCGGTGATCATGCCGACCAGGCGATCGTTATCGCTGACCGGCAGGAAGCCGATGTCGTTATCGGCCATCTCACGCGCAACCGTTGAGATCGTGTCGTCCGGGCTGGCAATGTGAACGTCCCTTGTCATGATTTCGGCAATTCGCATGAGAGTTCTCCTTCCACGTTCAGGATTCATCGGCGGGGCGACCGGCCTTTCCGTGCGGAGCCGTCGACGGCGCAACAAGGGTTCCTGTATCGTCGTCGGCTTCTTGCGTGGGTTGGGGTCGCTCACGTTCAGCCAGTTCGCGGCTTGCCTGTTCCCAATGTCGCTCGTCCTGACCCTCGGGCCGTCCCTCGCTTTCCCATATCGCATAGGCACGCCGGCGAATGAGTTCATCCTTGTCGTCCATGACACTGACCTCCTCAAGTGTTGCTCTGCAAACTCTGAAAACATGGATTTGTTCCGTTTCCGCCTTGGCGGATTTCCGCGCCGACAAGGGTTCTGTGACAATGCTGGAATCCGTCCATCCCGCGCCAGGCGGATCTGTCCGATACCCTCGAAAGCGCCGCCCGCAACGATCCTCGAAAACTTCTCGGAACCATGCGGGAAAACGCCGGTTCTTCATGGAAACGAGGAGAGCGAAATGAGCCCGAGCCCATATAGACCCGGCCAGCAGCCGCCCCCAGTACCAGAGCCGAACCGGACACCGCGCCCGATCGAGGAACCAGAACCCGAAGATCTGCCGGATGAAAAGCGAACGCCCAACCCGGACGAAGTCCGTGAACCACCCATTCACACCCACCCATCATTCGGGTAACCGGGTATGGTCGCTCTCAGTTCGGCCCGTATGG
Organism: Ensifer sp. GW101-20A05; assembly: GCF_059424735.1. Classification (NCBI taxonomy): domain Bacteria; kingdom Pseudomonadati; phylum Pseudomonadota; class Alphaproteobacteria; order Hyphomicrobiales; family Rhizobiaceae; genus Ensifer; species Ensifer sp. GW101-20A05. The sequence continues at coordinate 105,635 of NZ_JBWKZT010000008.1, forward strand.
GCCTTCGCTGTAAATGTTCGTCATCAACTCATGTAGCCACATGTCGAGCGGCTGTGCCCTCTCTCTCGTGGCAGCCAAGGCAATCGCACGTTCGAGTGTGCGCTCGACGAGATAATCGGCCGCCTTGACGCTCGACATCAGCACCCTGGCCCGGAGACGCAGGCCAGGAACGAGATCTGTAACGAGTTGATCGGACAGGCCACCGTAGGTTGGGGCAAGGGTCGACACATTCATGAGGTATTGCTCAAAAACGGCGCTCACCAGGTCTGAGGAGCTAGCGCATTTGCTAAGACGTGCCGCCGACCCGAACCGCTCCGGAAGGCCCACATCATCGTAGCCGCTGAAGAAGATCAAGGGCACCGAACGGCGCGTGAGCTCATCCGCTACGGGAAAGACCAACTCTCCATTCAGGTTGATGTCGAGGATAGCAACCTGAATATCGTCCGCCTTCGACAGGCTCTTCAAGGTTTCTTGCACCGTAGGTGTGGGGCCAATGATGGTCGCCCCGGCCCGCTCGAGCCACAGGGCGATGTCATTTGCGACAAAGAACTCATCCTCCGCCACCAGCACCCGCAAATGCTGCAGGCTCGGCATCATTGTTCGTCCTCGGTATTTCTGTCCACCTCAGTTCTGGCGCTGTGCGCGGTTGCGGCTCGCCGGGAATCGAGAGCCCTCTGCAGCCTGTTGGCGAGTATCAACAGCCGGTCCGGGACATCATCGACTCGTTCCACCTCCGGCTCGACCGCACGACGAGCCGGATCGCCCATCAGCAAGCGATCGTTTTCATCATCTGTCTTCTTGCTCGAAGCCATCGCTTCTACCTTGGTCGTTCCTACAGTCCTCTGCCGGGCATGCGCGTCGCCAGTCGTGGCGACACCGTACGAAGGATACGCCCCACAGGAGTGGAAGCCAAGCTTCGCGGCTGCGATCATGACCGCATGATGCCCTGGTGCGCAACGCATGCCAGTCACCTCAGTGCCGCGTGTTGCTCTTCGGGAGAAATTTGGCGCATTCCACGGCGGCTTCCAACGGCGTGCGCATGGCGGCGACATAATCATCCGTCAAGTCCAGCAAAGCGATCGCGATTTCGTCCCACGACCAACCGGCACGTTCGGCACATTCCGTCAGGAGCCTAAATTGATCGCTCATCGCCAACTGACACTCGAAGCCACGTTCGGCACCGGCGTCGACATTCGTTTCGATCGTTTTCACCATCGTTCCTCCTGTTCGACAAATAAACTCGGAGGACGACCGCGGGTTCCGGCCAAGTTGATCGACCGGCCGCAGTCCATCGAACCGGACCCGGAGCTAAAGCGCGAAAAAGCGCGATATCTCCGTTGGATAGGCAACGGATGCTGAGCCGCTAATAGACATCGTCACGGCACCCTTGCGACCGACCGAAGACGCTCGCCCACCCGCCCCGCTCCGCCCGACGCTGGTTGCGGCATTTCGGAACCATTCCCGTGCTCGTCGGTTAGTCCCCCGCAAGTTAGGAGGCTTGATCATGAAGAAAATCATCCTAGCAGGTGTATTCGCGGGCCTCGCCTTCGGCGGTATCGCCGTGGCGCAGACGACCGTTGTCGTGCCCGGTGAAGTTAAGACATACGTCCTTGAGCAGAGCAGCCCTTCCGTAGTCTATCAGGGCGACTTGGTGGTCGGAACGCGCCTTCCCGACACCGTCGAGATCCATACGATCCCGGATCAGCCTACCTATGGCTACGTGGTCCTTAACGACCGGAGAGTGCTCATCAATCCGCAGACCCGCGAGGTCATCGAGGTCCTGCAATGATTATCAACCAACGGCACAAATAGCGGAAGGACCGTAAGATGCTTGGAACCGTACTGCTGATCATCCTGATCCTGCTGCTGGTTGGCGCATTTCCCGCATGGCCCCATTCTTCGAGTTGGGGCTACGGGCCATCCGGTCTCCTGGGCGTTCTGGTCGTCGTCCTGTTGGTCCTCTTGTTGATGGGGCGGATCTGATTGGAGATGGCCAGAGTGCATCACCGGCTGAGCCCGATCTTGTCTACGTTTCAGACAAGGAACCGGGCTACAGCCGGTCGCGCACAGCGAACGGCTTTTGTTATCGACGCCCGAACGGCGCGCCCCTGAAGAACCCCGGCATCATTGCGCGCATCGAGGCGCTTGGACTGCCGCCAGCCTACGAGCGTGTCTGGATCTGCATGAACAAGAACGGTCACCTTCAGGCAACCGGTTATGATGCGCGCGGCCGGAAACAATATCGCTATCACGATGCCTGGCAGAAATTGCGTAGCCGCGCCAAGTACGACCAGCTTCCGACCTTTGCCAAAGCGCTTCCGCGGATGCGGCGAACCGTCCGCAAACAGATGAATGGGCCGATTGACAACCCGACCACAATTCTTGCTGTACTGACAGCCCTGCTCGATCAAGCACCTCTTCGCATCGGGAATTCGAGCTACGTGGAACAGAACGGGAGCTACGGCGCCGTTACGCTTCTCAAGCGACATGTCAGGATCCGCGACGGCCGCATCGAGCTGAACTTCAAGGGCAAGGGCGGGCAGCGGATCCGAAGGCGCCTGCGCAATCCCCGTCTACAGCGGATTCTGGAGGAGATTGCCGAACTTCCCGGGCGGCAGCTCTTCGTGTCAGTGGGGCCCGACGGCAAGGCTAAACCTATCGAGTCCGGCCGTTTCAATCGTTACCTCGCCGATATTTCCGGCACCCCGATCTCCGCCAAGACGTTCAGAACCTGGGCGGGAAGTGTTGCTGCCTTTGCTGTCGCGCGACAAGCCCTGCAGGAGGGCCGGCACCCGACAGTCAAGCAAATGTGCGAGGCGGCGGCGGAAGTCCTCCACAACACGCCTGCCGTTTGCCGCAAGAGCTATGTCCATCCGGCCGTTCTCGCTCTTTCAAAACCGGACGAAACTATCCCGCGTGCAAGCCGCAACGTGAAGCCCGCCAACGGCCTTCGAACGGATGAAGCGCAGCTTGCTCGATTTCTGAGACGGCGCGGGCCGAAGAAGTCGCAATAGAGCCAACGATGCCGCACACGAGCACCGCCTTGTTGGCGCTCCCGCTCAAATACAGTTTCGATCGGGCGTCCGTGATCCGGAGACTCTGAAGTCACGGCCGGATAACAACGAAGATCAATTGCAGCCTCCCGGACCGCACGTTAGCCCAGCGAAATCAAATGCTGGGAACCAATTGCGTGCTAGCCGGTTCGGCTGCCGGAGGAGTGCACGGTGATGGGCAAGGAAGCGCCGACGCTCGATGCTGGACCACACAACCTGCCTTATCTCGATGCAGATGCGGATGAACATCGGCTCGAAGACCAATTGGTGATGCTGCGGCAAATGACGAAAGGGCTCGAACACGAGATCGACGCAATCCTTGCGGATGCGCGCGAGGTCGTTCGCGCGGCGCCCGGCATCAACCGCGCCAAGGTGATCAAAGCGCTCGTTGCCGACAATCGGAAGAAGCTTCTCCGCCTGCAATCCAGCCTGGTGATGCTGGAGGAACGTGTGGGCCGCGAGGCGATCAATTCCGATTGAGCGCAGCTTGCGACAGCCCCTGTTGCCAAAGGCACTCGCCTTTCATCCACGGAGGTGGAAAATGCCTAGCTTGTTGCGTTTTCTCTTTTGGCACCTGTCGTCCGGCTTCCTGTTGGGAACAATGACCGCTCTGGTGATCGTTGCCCAGAACCCCCAGGCGCTTGGACACAATGGCTCAATCGAACCCGTCGCCCTACTCATGCAAATCTTCGCCTTCGGCGCTTCGTTCGCGATGGGCAGTCTCGGCACGGCGCTGATGGGAAAGATCGACTGACCAAATCGACCGACCGCCCCTGCCCACCCTGACGATGCGACAGCGGCGAACCATTTCTTCCGTAGCGCTCGAAGGTTTCTACAGGGAACAAAAAGCCGTTTGGAGCACTTTGGGTGTCCCACAGGTCGGCGCTGCGAAGCGAACACCGACGTCATAGGGCATCAGGAGATCTGAGATGGCACAGCACCAGCCCGCTTCCGATGGGAGCATACCGTCTGCACCTGCAAAACGAGGGCGCGCGAAGATCATCAATCCGTTGGAAGCCGTCTATTACGGGCACTACGACCTCGCGGAATTCATTGCCAAATACGGTTTGACGCCCTTGGTCGCGCGCGAGATTTTCGGTCGTGTCGGGCCAGCGCGCAGTGATCTCGACAAATACATGAATGAACCTCGCCAGCACCTGGCAAGGTGACTGCGCGAGCCGCAGAGCCGCTATAACCCATCAGTCGCGCGCGGCTCCGAGGCGGTCTGGTATGGCTCCAGGAAACGGTCCGCCTGTCCCGCCAACCGCCACCGGAGCACCCCGTCACCGCAGATGACGTCCACCGTCGCGCTCAGCGCTTGCGCCACGCTGCGCCTCAGCACGACTGCTCCGAACCCGGAGTGCGGAAAACTCGGACCTTTGCTTCCCGGTTCGGCACGCTCTTCCCATGTGATTGAGAAGCCTCGGATCGGCCCCCGTTGGGCAAGCGCCCATTGCACGGAGATCGCGCCGGTTCGATTTTTCAGAACACCGTTGCGCAGCGAATTCAGCGCCAGCTCGTGGATCGCCATGCCGAGATTCTCGATCGCGACTGGTACCAACGCAAGGGACGGCCCTGCAATCTCATAGGTGTCACCCGCATAGAAGGGCGCCATCTGTGTCTCGACGAGATCACCGAGATCGGCCCCCTTCCAGTCGGCCGACGCAATCAAATCGTGAGAGGCCGCCAATGCCCAGATGCGCTCTTCGAGACGTTTTTGGAAAGTGGCGGCATTGGATGCCTCGCTGCGGCTCTGCCTGATCATTGCAAGGATGATTGCGTACTGGTTCCGAACCCGGTGGTTGACCTCACGCAGAAGAAGGCGAATGCGCCGTTCCTTTTCTTTGGTCGACGTTATGTCGCGGGCAACCACCGACGCACCCACGATCTTGCCCACGCCGTTTCGAATAGGCGAGACCGTCAGCGAAACGGTAACGTAGCTTCCAGCCTTGCGTTGGCGTACCGTCTCGAACGGCTCGATCTGCTCCCCTCGCCTCAGGCGGTCGAGCAGTCTCATCTCTTCTTCGTGAAGATGCGGCGGGATAATGGTGAGGATGGACTGCCCCATCATTTCGTCTGCCATGTAGCCGAAGAGCCGCTCCGCGGCTCCGTTCCAAGTACGGACAGTGCCATCCAGATCCTTACTGACGATGGCATCGAAAGACGATTCCACGATCGCAGCGAAACGCGCCCGAAGGACATCGTCGGCGACTGCGTCCTCATCGAATAGGCGTGACGGCATCGGTTCTGCTCGCTTCCGACCAGGCATTCATTTGCGGATTCGTGCTACCTGACCCAACTAGTACGCCCGACCTCCCAAAATGTTCCGCTGCACGGCAGCTCGAACCAATATGCTTTCCCAATTTTCCTGAACTTCGGACAGGCGAACGGCCTGGCGAGAACCAAATCGGCATCCGCGAGTTGGGGTGGCGTCTCTAAATTAAGGAGGATCCTAGAATGGACTGGAACCGTATCGAAGGAAATTGGAAGCAGGTCAAAGGCAAAATCAAGGAGCAGTGGGGCAAGCTCACCGACGACGATCTGGATCAGATCGCCGGTAACCGCGAACAACTGGAAGGCCGAATTCAGGAACTTTACGGGATCGAACGAGACCGGGTTCGTCGCGAAGTTGATGACTGGTACGGTCGCCAAACCTGGTAGTTCGAGGTGGAGGCGATATGGCCGCCCCGGCCAAAAGGATAGCCGGGCGCGGCCCTCTTTTTCCCGATCCCCGGGGTCTTTTCCATTTGACTAATTCTGCTCCGATGCGCTTCGCGCCTTGTCAGTTCTGCGGCGTTGCAAGTCCGTTCAATGCCATTCCGTTGGGCTCGTTTAGGTCTAATTCTACTTGGCACAAGCTTCAGTGTGAGATTATGTTAATGCAACTATCGCGTCATACCCTCAGCGGCCGCAGGCGTGGCTCCAAAGTGGGAGGTGACATGATGTTGCCATCCTGGGAGCATTGCACCAAACTGCGTAGCTTATGGGGTGATGAAGAGCCTTTATTCGCCTCTTCCAGGGAGTTAGGTCTCGTTTCGCACAACTCGAGTATTTGGCCCGACTTACAGTACTAGATTCATAACTCGATGTGGCGGGACCGATAGAAAGTCGACTTGGTATGATTATCTTTTTGTGGTCGGAAACGGGTCAAAATGAGCGAAATCCGTTCGCTTGAACGCACGGACATCCCAGCGATCGCAGGCATGTTCCAGCGGGTGTTCCGCAATGACCAGCGCACACCGCCGCCGGCACTTGCCGATTACATGCAGCAGCTTTACCTCGATGCGCCCGGCTGCGATCCGCAGATACGCCCCCTCGTGCACGTGAACGACAAGGGCGTCATTTCCGGATTTGTCGGCGTCAACGTCCTGCCCATGGTGCTGAATGGCCGCCGGCTGCGTGCGGCCATCTGCGGCTCGCTGATGGTCGAGGATCGCGAGAGCGACCCCCTGGCCGGAGCGCGCATCCTCAAGGCCTTTCTGGCCGGACCACAGGATCTTTCCTTCAGCGAAACCGCAAGCGACGTCTCGGTGCAGATGTGGACACGGCTTCGGGGCGTCGTCCTGCCGCAATACAGTCTCGACTGGGTGCGCGTCATCCAACCCACTTCCTTCAGCCTGAGTGTTGCGTCCAACCGCATCAAGCCGGCGCGACTCGCCGCACCTTTCGCGCGGGCCATTGACAGCGCCTACCGCAAGCGGATGGCGCCGGGCGAACAACGTTGGTCCGCCGTGTCTGCCGCCGGCATCGGCCAGGCCGGTTTCACGACACAGGAAACCGATCGCAACGGCTTTGCCGCCGTGGTCGATCGTTTCATCGCGCAGTTTCCGCTGCGCCCCGAATGGGCCGAAGGGCAGCTCGACTACATTCTCGGCGATGCGGAGCAAAAGCCCGAACAGGGAGATCTCGTCTACGCTCTGGTCGCGGCGCGCACCGGCACGCTCGTTGGCGCTTTCGCCTATTACGCCAAGGCGGGCGCGATCGGGCGGGTACTGCAGGTTTTGGCGCTGCCGGGCCAGGCCGGCCCGGTCATCGACTGTCTTGTCGATCATGCCGCCAAGCGCGGACTTCCGGGCCTAAGGGGACGGACACAGCCGGTACTTATGGAAGCCATGCTCGGGCGTCGGATTGCCTTCGTCCATGTTTACTCAACAGTACTCCACTCCCGTGACCCGGCAATCGTCCAGGCCTGCCGGGACGGACAAGGCTTCTTCAACGGTATTGCCGGAGAACACTGGTGCCGGCTGATCGCCGGGACTTTTGGTTGATCTTGCTCGGTGATGCGTATCCGTTCCTATGTTGTTCGATCAACCGTGCAGACCTAGTGAAGCACCTGCGCCGCGACTGAGCGCCCGCCGCATCGAACGACGCGCGGAACCGGACCTTGTCAACCGCCCCCTTTTTTAGAGTTATACGATAGCCACAAAACATGTGCTGCGGCTGCCGAACTCACGGCAACCCATCGTCACTGGCGTAATTCCATGAAGAGGTATAGATTGACCGGCCGGTCGTCGCCCCGGAGCCGACGACCGGGAATGACTGCAAGGGAGTCCGAGCGAATGAAGCCTGTCTCCCTCAAGAAGGTCCGCGGGGCGATGCCAATATCAGCGATACCCCCGCGTGAAAGTGAAAGCGTGAACTGGAAGATGCGCCGGGAACCGCGGCCGCCAGGGAGGTTTCAATGCAGTGGGCAGTCAATGATCTCAATGGCCAATGGAATGCAACTGAGCTTGAAATGCTCCAGCGCACATTCGACCGGGTCTGCCTGTGGCAGAACATCCCTGCGAACAGTCTGCGTGCAGGGCGCCTGGTTCGGTATCTGACAGATCAGCTTCGCGGCGGCATCTGCGACGAGGGTACCCTGTTTGAAAACGCCATGTTGCTGGAGCGATCGCGTTCGGAGGCGACGTCCTTTCCCCGACGCGGCGCGCCGATGCGTGTGCTCAACTAGCTCCGCCCGATAGATAGATCCGCGAGACCTGCAAGGTCGATCCCTTTTGAGGGCAGAGCGCTTCCGCGCCGGCCATCGGGACGGTGTGGAAAGTGGCTGTTGCCGCGATCAACGGCGTGTCGGCTTTCCGAGCTATGATCCCGGCCGGCTGCGGTATCTCGATGGGCGGGAACAAATCCGGCGCCCAGTTGATTGAATGGTCATGAAAAACATGACCCTGTCGACAGCACTGTTGATGCTGTTCCCCGCCGCTATGGCTCTGGCCCAGCCGCTTCAGCCAGATGCGATCAACAACGCTTCGATCGCGCCCACTTCGTTGGAGCCGATGACTGGAGCAACTGACGAACCCGACCCCACCATCGTTCGGCTTCAAGTTCTTCTGGATCGCGCGGGTGCGTCGCCTGGCGTAATAGACGGCTACGACGGCGAGAACGTCCGCAAGGCGATTGCCGCCTTCGAGACCATGCAAGGTCTGCCCGCAGACGGCAAATTGGACCCGGATTTCATTGAACGACTTTCGGACCGGACGCCGGCGGTACAGCCCTATGTCATCTCCGAAGAAGACACCAAAGGGCTCGTCGCCACCATACCCAAAGACTACTCCGAACAGGCGAAAATGGATCAGCTCGGATATACAAGCGTCGCCGAGAAGCTGGCCGAGCGCTTTCACATGGACATCGATCTCCTCAAGGCGCTCAATGCGGCCTCGATGTTTTCGGTCGGCAATAGCGTGTCCGTGATGGTCCCTGGAGCCCCAAGGCAGGGGACAGTCAAACGCATCGAAGTGCACCGACGCTCCGGCCAAGTCATGGCCTTCGCAGGCGACGGGACGCTAATCGCCGCCTACCCAGCCACGATCGGCAGCCGCGAGGCCCCGTCGCCTTCCGGCACGCATAAGGTCAAGGGGGTCGCTCGCACGCCTCCCTATGTTTATAATCCGAAGATCAATTTCCAGCAGGGCGACAACCGGAAGAAACTGACCCTGCCCGGCGGTCCGAACGGCCCTGTCGGCAGCGTCTGGATCGACCTGTCAAAGCCAACCTACGGAATTCATGGCACGCCGGAACCATCGATGATCGACAAGTCCGGATCGCACGGATGCGTTCGCTTGACGAACTGGGATGCGGAAGAATTGGCGGGGATGGTCAAACCTGGCGTCATCGTTGAGTTTGTAGACTGAGCCACCTCAACGCTGCGAAGGCCTGAAACGACGTCGCGAATGAGAGCGTGCAGCCGCGCGAGGTACTCCGTGAAAAGCCTGTATCGAGCAATCAGCGTATGCGCGTCTGAACGCGCACGATGTTCATCTGAAGCTCATGACTCGTCGCGTATCTGCCAAGCACCTTGATCAGGCGCTGCTCTTCGGTCTTGTGAATGCCAGTGCGCCGGCAATAATCGGCGACATCCCAGATATGCCTGGGCTGGGGGTTGTCGACTGTTCGGATATCCGCGTGTTTCATCCTGCACCTCCCCTTGCGAGCGCATAACGTTGGGAGGCCGCTTTGGTTCCGCGCGAGCCGCTGAAAGCCAACGCGCGGACGGCAATTGTCGCCTTCAAGGGAACGTAGTTTCCGCCCGCTGGTTTGGGGCGCGAAATACCACCCAAAACAGGAGGCAGATGCGATGTTCAACAAACTTCTAATTGCAGCCGTCATGGCCACTTCTTTCACCGGCGCCGCCATGGCCCAGGCCGATATGACGTGCGATGAGGCGGGCATGACAAAGCTGGAAACGGACGTGGGCTCCATCACCGACGCCACCAAGAAGGACATGGCAACGAAGGAACTGGCCATGGCCAAGGAAGCAATGGCGGCGAAAGATACGGCAAAATGCAAGACCCACATGGAGAATGCCATGAAGGGCAAGGACGCCATGTGATTTCAGGTTACGGCGTCCACTGCATGTTTCCTTTGATCGTAGCCGGTTAAAGGACAAAAACATGCAGCGATTCAAAGTGCTACAGCGAACTTTGCGCGTCTGATAAGACGCGCGGCGCTGTAGGGTGTTTCGCCACGTCCCGCGTAGCGTGACACCCAGACCGGCGGCTCCTTGCAAGAAGGCGGGGGTCTTCGCGGGCTTTGTCTAATCGATCTTCTGCAGAATGCGGCGGGCACGCTCGATGATCGGTGCATCCACCATCCTCTCGCCGACCAGGAAGGCGCCCCTGCCCTCGGCCGCCGCACTCGCCGCGGCGTCGAGCACGGCGCGCGCCCAGGCAACCTTTTCTTCGCTGGGTGAAAATGCCGCATTCATGATCGGCACAGCAGAGGGATGAATGCAGGTTGCGCCATCAAAGCCATGGCGGCTTGCTTCGCGGGCGGCGGCTTCAAGGGCATCGCGCTGCTGATAGTCCGCAACGGTCGTCAGAGTGCCGAGCGACAGCTTGCCCTCCGCCTTGGCTGCGAGATGCACGAGCAACTTCGGCAGACGCAACACCTCGGGGAGCGGTTCGGCCCCCATGCTCGTGGCTATATCCTCTCCACCGGCCACAAGGCCCAACACGCGCTGACAGGCGGCAATTGGTCTTGCGTCCACCACCGCGCCGGCATCTTCCAACAGCGCCACGAAGACGAGCGGTTCGCGCCCGAGTTCGCGTTCGGTCGTTTCCAGGTGTTTGGCAAGATCGCACACCTGCTGTGGCGAATGCGTCTTGGCGATGAAAAGGCCGAAGGCGCCTGCGCGGCAAGCGGCCTCGGCATCCGCCTTCTGCAGCTCCGGTTCGGCATTGATCCGCACGAAGACCTTGGCGCCGCTTCGCCCGGCCATGGGGACCGACTGCGCAAGTCCAGCGCGTGCCGCCTGCTTATCGCCGTCGGCGACGGAATCCTCGAGATCGAGGACGATCGCATCAGCGCCACGTTCATGCGCCTTGGCGATGAAACGTTCGGACGAGGCAGGCACGTAGAGAAGAGACCGCAGTCTCATGCTGCCTCTCCCTTCAGAATGAGGTCGATTGCGCTGGCATCCAACCCGGCTTCGGTGAGGACCTCAGCCGTATGTTCCCCAAGCGTTGGCGCCGGTCTCCGCCAGACACCCGGCGTCTCCGAAAGCCGTGGCACGATGTTGTGCATCGGCAGGCTGCCGAACTCCGCGTCCTCCACGTCGACGATGATCTCGCGCTCGGTAAAATGCCGGTCGGAAACGGCATCTGCGATGTTGTAGATCGGCCCAACCGTCGCGCCGGCGTCGCGCATGATCTTCAGCGCTTCGTCGTGGTCGTGCCGGGCGAACCAGCCGCCAACAGCTTCGTCGACGAGGTCCCGGTTCTTGACGCGCTCCGAATTGGTTGCAAAGCGCGGATCTTCGTTCATGTCGGCACGGCCGATGATCTCGAATATCCGCCTTGCGACCTGGGGTGTGGAACCGGACAGCGCCACGTATTTGCCGTCGCGGCACCGGTAGACGTTGCGCGGCGCGGCTGTGTTGGAGGCGCTGCCCACGCGCTCCTTGATCTTGCCGGTCGTCTGGTAGATCGCGGCTTCCGGTCCGAGCACCGAGAACATCGGTTCCAGCAGCGACAGGTCGATCACCTGCCCCTTTGCGTAGCCGCGATCACGCGCGAGCAGCGCCGTCACGGTGGCCGAACTTCCGTAGACACCGGCGATCATGTCGGCGAGCGCCAGCGGCGGCAGCACCGGTTCGCGGTCGGGAAAGCCGGTTCGGTAGGCAAATCCGCTCATGCCTTCGACGATCGTGCCGAAGCCCGGGAACTGCGCATAGGGGCCGGTCTGTCCGAAACCAGAGATCCGCACGATGATCAGGTTGGGGTTGCGGGCATGCAGCGCTTCCGGCGAAAGGCCCATGCGCTCCAGCGTCCCCGGCCGAAAATTCTCGATGAAGACGTCCGCCGTTTCGATCAGCGCCCAGAGCGCCGCCATGGCCGCCTCCTGCCGAAGGTTGAGCACGACGGAGCGCTTGTTGCGGCTATAGGTCTTCCAGTAGAGCGAGTGGCCGTCGTCCTTCCAGTCCCGCAGCGGATCGCCGGCCGGCGACTCGATCTTGATGACGTCTGCACCGGCATCGGCAAGCTGCAGCGACAGCATGTTGCCGGCGACGAGGCGTGAGAGATCCAGAACCCTTGTGCCGACAAGCGGCCCCGTGGCGGCGGGATCGAACTGTCGCTTGGCAAACCCGCTCATCGAATACGCTCCCCGGTTTCCTTGTCGAAGAGCAGAACCTTGTCGACGTCGATCGTGAGCGTCACATCCTGGCCGGCCGAAAGCAGCTTGCCGCCGTGGACAACGACGGAAATATCCTCGCCGCCCATATCGACGACGATTTCCTGATCTTCGCCGGTCGGTTCGACCAGGCTGATGCGGCCCGGCACGCCCGTTGCTCCAAGCGTGATATGTTGCGGGCGGATGCCGCAGACAACGCGCGTACCCGGCTGCACCTGTCTTCCAAGCGGCAAGGAGACCCCGCCGCGGGTCAATGCCGTTTCGCCGTCAGCGATCGCCTCGATGAGGTTGATCTCCGGCGAACCGATGAAGCCGGCAACGAAGAGATTGGCGGGATCGTTGTAGAGTTCGAGCGGCGCGCCCGCCTGCTCGATCTTTCCGCCGTTCATCACCACGATCTTGTCGGCCATGGTCATGGCCTCGGTCTGGTCGTGGGTGACGTAGACCATCGTCCGGCGCAGCCGCTGGTGCAGCTTCTTGATCTCGCCGCGCATCTTCACGCGCAGCTTGGCGTCGAGGTTCGACAACGGTTCGTCGAAGAGGAAGGCGCGCGGGTCGCGCACGATGGCGCGGCCCATGGCAACACGCTGGCGCTGGCCGCCGGAGAGTTCCCGCGGCAAGCGGTCGAGCAACTTTTCCAAGCCGAGGATCTCGGCGGCCTCGATCACGCGCTTGTGGATCTCCGCCTTCGGCGCGCCGGCGAGTTTCAGCGCGAAGCTCATGTTTTCCGCGACCTTCATGTGCGGATAGAGCGCGTAGGACTGGAAGACCATGGCGATGTCACGCTCCTTCGCCGGCATGTCGTTGACGATCTTGCCTCCTATGGTGATTTCGCCGGCTGAAATATCTTCCAGCCCGGCGATCATGCGCAACAGCGTGGACTTGCCGCAGCCCGAAGGACCGACGAGCACGACGAATTCGCCATCGCCCATCTCCAGCGAGATGTCGTTGAGCACGGCGACACTGCCATAGCTCTTGCCGACACTTCTGAGCTCTATCTCGGACATGTTTCCTCCCTTCCTTTCCTCGTCGCGCGACTAGCGCTCTGCGACCTCGAGCCGGCCGATCGACATCCGTCCGGCCGAGGTCATGCGTAGACCCGCCATGCCGTAGCGGAGCGTCGCATCGTCCGCTTGGAGCACTCGCTCGCCATCGACGGAAAGCGTCAGCTTGCCACCTTCGACCGTGAGATCGACTGCGTAGCTTCGGCCGTATTCGATACGGAACGGGCTGCGGGCGAGGATCGTGGTGCCGTGATTTTCCAGAAGGATCACGGCCTCGTCATTCTCAAAACCGGCGGCATAGAAGCGGCTTGTTCCTTGAGCGCGTGCCACCACCAGATGCGAGGCACCGGAGAGCGGCTGAAGCTCCGCTATGACACTGACGTCCCGCAGGTAGGCATTGCCGGTCCAGGCGTCCGCATCGGTCGCCGTATGCGCGTGGATGCGGCCCTGCTGCAGGCTCCAATGGCCGCGGTTCCAGGTAAAGCGAGTGATGCCGCCCCATTCATGCGCTTCCCTTGCCGGGTCGATGACGGCACGTCCCTTGCCCGATACGGAGAAGTCGGCAAGGAACAGCCGGCCGAGGAACTTCAGGCGGCCGAAATATTCGACCAGGATACCGATCTCGTCGACCGCCTCGCCATTGCCATCGGGGATGGTGAACGCATAGTCCTGCCAGCCGCTCGCCGATGGCACGTGCCAGGCGCCTGTTTCCTGAATGGTGCCGCTCATGGCGCGACGGACGTAAGGCGCTACGCGCAGGTTGCCGTCGCCATTCCACGGGTCGAGCCAGAGCTTGAACTTCACCGTCTGGCCGTCATCGGCAAGGGGCGTGAACATCGGGCGGTAGCGCTCGTCGTCGAAGTCGGAGCGGCGATAGAAGGGCTTCCAGAAGATCCGCCCACCCTGCCCGCGTTCCAGCCGGTCGAGCAGGATCTCCAACGACCCCTTGGCATTCTCCGTATGGCGCTCCGCCGATGCCTTGACGGCAATCTGGTTGAACGGCTCGGTGCGAAAGCCGTGGGTGGCGCCTGGAGCGTCGAAATCGAAGCGCACGCCGCGACGCTCGAAATCCTCGACCCAGAGCGCCGGAGCTTCTCGCTCCTGCAGGCGGAGCGCCAGCACGGTCAGCTCGCGGGCAAAAGAGGGAATGTCGACGACGTTGATCGTGCCGGTAACGCCCGAGGCGACGACGAAATCGTTGATCGGCTTGCGGTATTTGTCCCAGCTCGGCTGCACCTGCTGCAGGGTGCCGACGATCGCACCGGCATTGCCGGCATTGCAGTCCGTATCCCAGCCGGCCATGGTCGCGATCTCGACCGTGCGCGGCAGGTCGCCCTGGCCATAAATCAGGCTCATGACAAGCACGCCGGCATTCGGAATGATGTGGCAGACGCCGGGATAGCGGTCATAGCCCCATTCTGCAGTCAGCATGTCGCGGCAGGCGCGCCAGTCGTTCCGATTGCTGTCGTGGAAACGAAGCACCGCGCGAGAAACTTTGGCGTAGATGGAATCGGCTGGGATCGTCGCGAGGCCCGTCTCGATGACTTCCTCGATGCTTTTTGCAACGAATGCCTGAGCGATCGCCGCGGCGCAGAAACGCGCGCCATTCAATCCCTCGCCGTCATGGGCGACACTTGCCGCGCGCGCCGAGGCCTTGGCCGCCGTCTTGGGATCGGCCGGGTGCACCCATCCCCAGCTATCGATGAAGATCTGGCCGCCGATCTGCTCGGCAACCGTGGTGCCGTTCTGGGCGATCGAGCCGGACTGCGGCGCCGGGATGCCGGCCCGAAGGTTCTGGTAGGCGGTATGCTCGGTCGAATTGCCGAAGCCGCCCCACCAATACATGCCGTGTTCCTCGGCCGCATAGTTCAGCCAGGTCTTGCCGACCTCTTCCGCGGTCGCGCCGAGGCCGTAGTCGCGCAGCGCCCGGATGAAATAGACCGGACCGTTGGTGTCGTCATCCGCCGCGAAATTCTTGAAATCGCGCAGATATTCCGTCACCTCGCCATAGGTGTCCCGGATGCGTTCATAGCTCCAGATGGTCGGCTCGACAGGCGCGCCGAGGCGCACGCCGATCGCCTTGCCGATGAAACCGGAATAGATCCGCTCGAAGATTTCTGTGGTGCTGAGCATCGGATACTTTCAAAGACTAGAGACTGGAAACCTGGGTGAGTTCGGGGACGGCAACGAGGCCCGCGCGTGCCTGCGCCCGCGCTGTTTCGCGTTTGCGGTCTGCCGCCTGGATGGCAGTCACCGTTTCGGTGAAGGCATCGGCGGAGCCGAAGAGGTCGAGCTTGTTGACGCGGTCGAGCTGGGAGGCCATCGCCCGGTCTATGATCGTTTCGCCATGCATGGCGCCGAGGATCCCGCCAGCCATAACGCCGATCGAATCCGTGTCGCGGCCGGAATTGATGCCGTCGACGATCGTCTTGTAGAAATCCCCGTCATTGACGACGGCAAAGCCGAGGGCCAGCGGCAATTCCTCGATCGCGTGGAGGCGCGACGGCTGGTAGGCGTCCGTGGCAATGCCTGCCTTCTGCGGCGTATGTTGCACATTGTCGCCCATCGGCGAATAGCGGGCGATGATCCGATGGAACTCGGCGACGACCGTCTGATGGTCCGCGCCCCTCAGTGAGCGCGCAGCGCCCACAATGTCGGCGATCGCATCACGCGTACCGTCCTTGGCAACGGCAAGCGTTTCTTCGATGACGGTGTCGAGCGTGGTTCCCGGCACGAACGCGGCAGCAACTGCAGCCGCGAGCACGCCGGCGGCCTCGAGACCGAAGCTCTGCTGGTGGCCGGAGGCAAAGGCGATCGCCTCGTCATAGGCTGCCTTCGGATCGCAGGCGTTCGCCACGCCGATCGGCGCGATGTACATGGCCGCGCCGCAATTCACCATGTTGCCGACGCCACCCTGTCGCGGGTCGCAGCCGGAAAGCTGATGACGCTGGAAGATCCACTTTTCCGGATAGAACAGTCGCTCGATCAGCATCGTCTCGCGCTGCAATTCCGGCACCCAGCGCGGCGTCCAGGCGATCTCACGCACCATGCCGGAAGCCATGTCCCAGGCATCAAGGTGACGCTTGACGTCGTCGTAGATCGACATGACGCAGAGCGTCATCAGCGTGTCGTCGGTGACGATGCCGCCACCGCGGACACGGCCGTTGCGGGCCGCTTCGCTCTGCTTCATCCGGTGCCACTCGGTATCGAGCGACGTCACCCGGCCATAGCGCTCGCGAATTTCTGCGGCGGAGAGTTTTTCGACCGGCGCCCCGATGGCGTCGCCGTAAGCGACGCCAAAGAGAAGCGCCCGGACCCTTCCCTTGAGGGAGAGCCCTGCAGCATCATTTGTCATTGAGAACCGTCCTTGCATATTCGGTCATTTTCTCGCCGCCGGCAGCGTTCCATTCGGAAACGAACTGGTCCCATTGGTCCATCTTGGCTTCACCGGAGACGAACTTGTACACCCAGGCCCGGTAGACGTTTTCGGTCGCATCGATGTCGGTGGCGTATTCGGCAGGCCAGACGAAGGCATTGTCCGGCTTGAAGTCGGCTGAAATCGTCTTCAGCGATTGCTGCGCGGCCTCGCTCAGCCATTGCACCGGCGGCTGCCAGTTGGCGGAGACGAGGAAGCGGGCATACCAGGTGGCCAGCTTGTCCGTCGGCTTGATGGTCTCGCCGTCCTTGATGTACTGTTCGCCTTCGAAGCCGAGGCGTTCGATTGCCTGGCCCTCGGGGCTGGCGATGAAATCGAGCAGCTTGACGACCTCTTCCTTGTGTTCAGAGGTCGTCGCAATGGCGAGACCGCGGGACTCCTTCGAAACGTCGAGTGCCATCAGGCCCTGGCCGGCCGGCCCCTTCGGCGGCGACAGCAGGCTCAACGTGACGTCAGGATGGGCTTGGCGCATCTTGCCGCCATAGATGTCGATCACCTCTGCGGAAGAGCCGAAGATCACGCCGGCGCGGCCGGAATAGAACTTGTCTTCCTTCACGTCCCACTTGGTGGTGATGAACTCCGGGTCATAGAGGCCCTGTTCGCGAAGCGAAGCATAGAAGGCGATCTTCGCCTTTTCCGCTCCCGAGACGCGGGCATGGATCCATTCGCCGGCATCGTTCTTCAGCCAAGTGCCGGTGACGCCGAAGGCCTGATTGAAGATCGCATCGAGCTCCTGGGTGTTGTCGGCAGTGGTGACGCCGTAGCTGTCGGCCTTGCCGTTGCCGTCGAGATCGCCGTCCTTGATCGCCTTGAAGAGGGTGACGTAATCGTCTGTCGTCTTCGGCGCCGCGACGCCCGACTTCTCGAGCCAATCCGTGCGAATGACCGGCTGCGGCATGCGCGGCGGATAGACATAGAGCAGATAGGGGTAGTTCTTCAGCCGCTCGACATTGTGCGGAAAAAGCGCGTCCTTGAGATAGGTCGTCTTCGGCAGCCAGTTGTTCCAGTCTTCGAGCACGCCCTGTTCGGCCATCTTGGCGTCGCCGCCCTGGAAATAGATGAGATCCGGGATATCGCCTGACAGAAGCATGGCGCTGAGCTTGTCGGCGTAACCCGAGGACGGCAGGTCGATGACCTGAATGTGGATGTCGGTGCCCTTGGCCTTCAGCGCCTCCTCATAGGCCTTCATGAGCTTGACGTCGTCAGGATTGCTCGTCGTGAGGTCCTTCGAGACGACGCGGATCGTTACTGGATCGGCGAAGGCGGGCATCGCGACGCTCGCCATCAGTGCAACGGCGGTCGTTGCGCCAAGGATCAGTCTTCCAAGCATGTTTGTTCCTCCCAATATGCTTTGGCCATTTATGTTTCGGTTCGACATCGTCAGCCCTTCAGCGCACCGCTCATGGTGCCCTTGGTGAAGAACTTCAGGATGAGCGGGTAGATCGCGAGGATCGGCGCGATGGTGAGCAGGATCATGCCGGCCTTCAGCGCACGGATGTTGATTTGGCTCGCACCCGTGTAGGTGTTGCTTTCGACCACCCCGACCATGGCGAGCTTGTCGCCCTCGACCACGAACTGGCGCAGGACGACCTGCAGCGGCCACTTCGACTGGTCATTCAGATAGATCATCGCCCGGAAGAACTCGTTCCAGTGGAAGACGAAATAGAAGAGCGCGATGGTCGCAAGCGCCGATTTGGCGAGCGGCAGCGCCACGTACCAGAAGATCTGGAAGGGATTGGCGCCGTCGAGCTCGGAGGCCTCGATCAGTTCCTTCGGCACCTCCTCGAAGAAGCGCACCAGGATGATCAGATACCAGGCGTTGACCACCTTGAAGAGGATCAGCGACCAGTAACTGTCGAGCAGGCCGAGGCGCTTGTTGATGAAATAGTCCGGGATGATGCCGGGCTCAAAGACGATCGTGACCAGCACGAAGACGAAGATGATACGCCGGCCGGGCAGACCGGGACGCGAAAGCGCCCAGGCCATCAGCGCCGTCAGCACGACGCCAAGAACCGTGCTGACGAGCGTGATGAAGATTGAGTTGAGGAGGCCCCTCTGAACGGCGGAATTGTTGATCAGCAGATCCCAGACCTCGGTCGAAAACCCATTGGGGATGACCGTCAAGCCACTCATCCCTGCGACCTTGCCCGGGTCGGAGAACGAAATGGCGAGCAGGTTGAGGAGCGGCTGGACCGTCAGGACGACGAGGAACAAGAGCGTCGAAACGATGATCGCATATTCGAGCCGCTCAAGCGGTGTTCTGCGGACGTTGTGGGCGGCCATCACCATACCCCCTTGCCGGTAAGACGTTTGGAAAGAAGGTGCGCTGCGACGATCATCAGCATGCCGAGCACGGCCTTGAAGAGGCCGGCCGCTGTCGCCAGCGAGTATTCGCCGGTCTGCAGGCCGATGCGGTAGACATAGGTGTCGATGATATCGATCTTGCTGCGCACGACGTCGTTGGAGAAGTTGATCACTTGGTTGAGATCGGCGTTCAGGAACATGCCGGCATTCAGGATGAAGAGTGTCGCAATCGTCGGCACGATCCCGGGAATGGTGACATAGCGGATCTTTTGCCAGCGGTTCGCCCCATCGATCTCGGCCGCGTCATAAAGCTCCTGATCGATGGCGATGATGGCGGCGAGATAAAGCAGACTGTCCCAGCCGGCCGATCGCCAGATCTCCGAGAAGACCAGCACCCAGCGGATTGAGCCGGTGTCGGTCATGAAGGACACCGGCTGAATGCCGAAGAAGCCGATGATGTCGTTGACCGCGCCGTCGCTCGGCGAGAGCACTGCGATGAACACGCCGGCGATGACCACCCAGGAGAGGAAGTGCGGCAGGTAGATTGCCGACTGGATGAATTTACGGAAAGCGCCACCGCGGATCTCGTTGAGCAAAAGCGCTGTGATGATCGGGACCGGGAAGAAGAAGACGATCTTCATCGTCGACAGGATCAGCGTGTTCGCCAGCACCTGCCAGAAGATTGGCGACGAGAACAGCGTCTGGAAATGCTTGATACCGACCCATATGTTCGGCGGGATGATGCGCAGCTGCTCGAAAGCGATCTTGGCTTCCCAGATCGGAAAGTAGTGAAAGATCACGAAGAAGATCAGGCCAGGAGCCATCATCAGGTAATACGGCCACCATTGCCGCATGCCCCTCGATAGGCCCTGGCGCCGAATTTTGGGAACGTTCCCATTTCGTGACATAGTTGCGTTCACCACAAGCTCGTTGCTTACCGTCATTGCTTACCTCCCTGCCGCCACACGCACGGGTGCCGAGGCCGAAACGTCGGCAAGCGAGCCGCGCTCCACCAATCGGCACGGCAGATAAATCCGTTCACGCTGGCGCCCACCGGCGATCTGATCGATCAGGCATTCGACCGCGCGAATGCCGATCTGCCGGCCGGGCTTTTCGATGGTCGTCAGGCCCGGCCAGGAAAAGGCGCCTGCCGGGATGCCGTCGAAACCCAGGATCGAGATGTCCTCCGGGCATCTCAGCCCCGCCTCGCGAACGGCTATCATGGCCCCGAGCGCCATCAGGTCGTTGGCGACGAACACGGCGCGGTTTCCTCTCCACTGCTTCGTAAGCAGGCGGGCCATCGCGCTGCGACCGCCCTCGACCGTATAGTCGGACTCTTCGACCATCAGGACTTCGGGATCGACATCGCGGGCGATGCAGTGCTCGTGGACCGAGCGCAGGAAGCGGGCGCGCGCGAGACGAGACCTCGGGCCGAGCATCAATGCCGGCGCCGGGTGTCCGCGCTCGACAAGAATATCCATGCCGAGCCGCACCGCCTGAGCGATGTCGGAGCCGACGCTCAACGTATCGGGGAAGCGCTCGGCGCTGGAGCCGATGAATACGAAGGGCATGCCAAAACGGTCGAGGTCGTCGAAATTATCCGCAACGGGATTGATGATCGCGCCATCGACGCGCGCCCGGCGCAGGGCGCGCAGGTGGGTTGCCTCCTTGTGCGCATCCCAATCGGACGAGAAGATGAGAAGTGAAATGTCGTCCTTCGCCGCCCGATCCTGCGCTCCGCGCGCAACTTCGGCCCAGAACGGGTTGGTGATATCAGGAATAACGATGCCGAGCAGGCCGCTCCGGCCGGAGCGCATGCCGACGGCAAGCTGATTGGGCTCGTAGCCGGTGACGGCGACCGCCTTTAAGACGCGATCGCGTGCCTCCTCGGAAATATTGGCAGAGCCGCCGAGAACACGCGCGACGGTGCTCTTCGAAACGCCTGCGCGTTTGGCAACGTCGATAATGGTCGCCCTTCGACCAGTCGTGTTGTTCATAAGCTTCCTCCCAAAGCTCAGGCAATGTTTTTCAAGCCATCACCTGAACCCTGTGGGAACGTTACCACAGCGAAAAACACTTTGGCAATATGCAGGAGAAAATATCCCGCCGCCCCACGCCCTTTCCAGAATGGCCATCCCCTTCCCCTCTTTTTATTTGAACAACTGTTCGATGTCCGCCATCGGCCGGAACAGCTTCATCGGCTGGTCGGGAAACGGCAAAAAGCTCTCGCGCTCGTAGAATCGGCGCGCATTTTCATCCTTGGCATCTACGACCACCGCGAAGGATGCGATCTGGCTGCTCACGGCCCGAAAGAGAGCATCCGCCAATAGAAACCGGCCATACCCCTTGCCTTGATGACGTCGATCGACCGCGAGCCGGCCGAGAAGGGTTGCCGGAACGAGCGGGTAGCGTGGCAATTTCCGGACTGCCTTTTCCGGTAACTCCCCGAGATTCACAGCGGACGAGGAAAGGGTGTAGTAGCCAGCCACCGTACCGTCCGACAGTACCAGGACGAAAGGCGCGGCCATGTTCTTGCGGGCATCCTGACCCGCTTGAATGCGAAAATACCGGTCGAGCGGCTCGACGCCACTTTCGAACGCAGATCTGTCGTGCTGTGCGCCGAGGATCTCGACCCGCAGCGCTTCTCCGATATCGTCCCCCACCCGTCAGACGCCGGTTGCCTGCCGATAGCGGCGCACCGTGTCACGCAGACGGGCATTGACCGGCTGAGGGTTGAGCAATGCTTCTACGAACGTCTCGCTGTCGCGAACCGACAGATCCAGACGCTGATGCTCCTCGATCGCCCTACGGGCGGCCTCCTGGACGCTGGACAGCACAAAATCGGTCACTGTCCGGCCTTGGAGGGCCGCAGCGCGCTCAATAAGGCTTTTCTGGTCTGCCGTAACGCGCGCCTCCAGACGCTCACCACGAACTCGGCCGCGAGGCGGATGTGTTGCAGTTTGGGCCATAATCATTCTCCTTGGCTTCATGTACGGCCAATGGCCGGGAAAGTCAATGAGTCGGCGCCCGTCACGGAGCTGATCTCATGCCCCATGCAGCCTCTCGACGCCCGGGTGACGTGAACGACGGATACCAGGCGGATATCAGCCGCGGCGAGCGTATCGAGCGCGTCTCCCGTGCAGGCAAAAGCGGCCGGTTGGTATCCAGAGCCTTGCGCGCGATGAACGCCGGTCAACTTCTATCAGCCAGGAGGAATGCGCATTCAAGAAATATCAAAGGTCAGCGAATACCGGCTCCTCACGTAGGCGAGAAAGTGACGTAGCGCTGGGTTCGTATTGTCCTTTCGCCAATAACCAGAATAGTTCATTAGGCAGAGGCCATGCGAACCATGCACCTCCCGAAGCGTTGTGCGCCGGCCGCCCCTTCGCACGTAATCGTCACGCCAAGCCCGCCGCCGAGCACGCTCATAATCGACTCACGGCTAACCCCATGCATCTTGATCTTGGGGCGCGTGCCAAATGCAGACAGCCGGCCCAATACCATATCGCGGGACTCCGGGCCGGGATCACTCGCAGTCAGCAGGAAGGTCTCATTTCGAAGATCATACCATTGCACCCATTCGCGCTCGGCCAGCGCGTGTGCTGCCGGCATTGCGACGAGCAACCTTTCGCTCCAGAAGGTCGCGCGGTTCATTCCCGGATAGCTCGCGTCCCAATCATGATGGCGATGTCGACCATCCCATCCTTGAGCCCGTTGATCAGGTCCTCGCGCTCGGCCTCGACTCCATCGACATCGATATCGATATCAGGATTGCTGGCGTGCCACCCGAACAGTGTGGCGCGAAGGTTCCCAGCCGATATCGGGCTGTGGTGTCCAATCATCAGTCCGCCTGATCGGCCCTGCCCGGCGGCGCGCATCGTGTTGACGAGCTGATCCGCTCTGCTCACGATCTGGCGGGCTTCGCGCTCAGCCTCGTGCTCGACGCCGCAACGGGCCGTCCTTGCTCTCGCCCGGTGATTGTAGCCTCTGACGGAGATTGGGAATGCTCGATGCCCCCATGATGTCCTGGGGTCGCCCCGCGATCCATACAGGAGATGTGGCGGGTTTTCGATCAGACATAGACGGGCGACACGCGCCCTACGCCGCCGAACGCAAAGCTCGGCGGCATAGCATCAACGATAGCGGCAACCTAAGCCGCCAGATGCTCGAACAGCCGGGCGACGGCCTCGGCGCCGGGGTCAACATGGCCCTCGAGCTGCTTTGCATTGATATAGGCCGCGCGACCGGCCTTGGCACGCGTCAAGGTGGAGGTGAAGTTCGCCCCCGTTCGTGCGGCAGCCGCTGCCGCGACCACGCTGTCGCCGAGTGCATCGAGCGCCGGAGACAGAGCATCGATCATCGTTCGGTCGCCGATCTTGGCACCGCCGATCTCCTGCATGCGCGCAAGCCCGGTTCGAAGCGCCTCGCGCATCGGTAGACCACTGGATGCTCCGTCGCCGGCGGCTGCGAAGAAAATGGCAAGCAGCACGCCGGAGGAGCCGCCCATGGTCTGGCTCAGTTCCAGGCCGATCGCCCGCAAAAGCTGGGTGTGATCGGAAAGTGGCAGCCGATCGATGGCGTTTATCAGCGCGCGAGCGGCTCCCGCCAGCGTCGAGCCCGTATCGCCATCGCCAGACTTTGCATCGAGAGCATTGAGATCCTGCTCCGCAGCAATCAACACCTTGCAGCAATCGATCAGGAATGCGCGCGTCGCCCCATGGTCGGATGCCATCGGCGTGATCGGCGTCAAACCATCCGGCAAGGCGCTGACGGCGATCGGCCGCACCTCCGACACACCCGGCCAGGCGGCGATCGCCACCGGCAACTTCAAGAGTTCCAGTTCCGCCTTATCCGCTGCAAAGACCGAGACCGAGAAGCCTTGCATGTCGAGCGATGTCATCAGTGGCGCCGGACCAATCGTATGGGTGATCCTCTTGCCGAGAGGCAGATTGATAAGGTCGTGGGCGAGCACCGACATTTCGAGCACCGAGGTACCGCCCAGATTGTTGATCAGCGCGACGTGCGCGCCTTCGCCCATGACGGCTGTCAGCCGCTCCACCATGGTCGCCACCGATGCGCGAGCGCCTGCAAAGTCGATCTGCTCGACACCGGCTTCGCCATGAATGCCGAGACCGAGCTCCGCCTTGCCCTCCGGTATCCGCTCTTCCTTTGGCGACCCCGGAACCCGGCAGGTGTCCAGCGACATGCCGATGGTGTGCGTGCCGGCAATGACCTTCTTGGCTGCCGCCGTCACCGTGTCGAGATCGGCACCGCGTTCAGCGAGTGCGCCGGCAATCTTGTGCACGAATAGAGTGCCGGCAACGCCGCGCGCCTGCGGCAGATCGGGCAGCGCGATATCGTCGCCGACGATCACCATGTTCACCTTCAGCCCGAAGGCGCGGGCGCGCTCTGCCGCAAGACCGAAATTCAGCCGGTCGCCGGTGTAATTCTTGACGACGAGCAGGCATCCGGCCGGACCGGTCACGGCGAGAATGCCGGCAAGAACCGCGTCGACGCTCGGCGAAGCGAAGACATCGCCGCAGACCGCAGCCGTCAACATGCCGTGTCCAACGAAGCCGACATGAGCGGGTTCATGACCGGAACCGCCGCCTGAGACGATCGCGACCTTCGATTTATCCCAGTCGCTGCGCAACACGACCCGGATATGCGGATAGCCGTCAAGGCGGGTCAGCGCGCCGCCGGACAGGGCCAGAACACCGTCGATCGCTTCTGTCACGACATCTTCCCGCTTATTGATGAATTGCGCCATATCGAGCTCCTTAAGCCAAACGCATGCCTGCCGCATCGAAGTAGAGCGGCTTTAAAGGTTGAATCTTGATCGTTTCACCGCCCCGGAGCGGTGTGTGGGCGTCCGTGACGGTGATGAGATCGTGTTTCCTGAAGGTCAGATGCAGACGCGTCTGGTCGCCCAAGTGCTCGACGCGCTTGACCAGAGCATCCTCCCCCGCACCCTGTTGGATGTGCTCGGGTCTGAGGCCGATGCTTGCCGCGCCTAAGGGGGCGCCGGCAAAAATGTCTGCCGGAAGCACATTGATCCGTGGCTGTCCCAGCCGCGTCGCCGCATAGACGCTGACCGGCTGCTCATACACCGCGCGCGGCGAGCCGAACTGCACGAGCTTGCCCTCATTCAGCACCCCGACATGGGTCGCCATCGTCATCGCCTCGATCTGATCGTGGGTGACGTAGAGCAGGGTAGCGCCCGACCTTGCCTGGATGCGCTTGAGCTCGATGCGAAGATCGGCCCTGAGCTTGGCGTCGAGCGAACTCAACGGCTCGTCCATGAGGAATATCTGCGGGTCTCGGACAAGGGCACGACCGATGGAAACGCGCTGCATCTCTCCACCTGACAATGTCGTTGCCTTGTTATCGAGCTTGTGCGCGATCTGGAGAACCTCGGCAACCTCCCTCACCTTCCGGTCTATCTCTTCCCTCGGCGTCTTCAACAGCGGAGATTTCAGCGGGAACTCCAGATTCTGACGAACCGTGAGGTGTGGGTAGAGCGAGTATTGTTGAAAGACCATGGCTACGTTGCGTTCGGCAGGCGCCAGCCCTTTCACTGGTGCTCCGTCGATATAGACCTCGCCGCGATCGGGGGTGTCCAAGCCGGAGACCATTCTCAGTGTCGTCGTCTTTCCAGCACCGGTCGGCCCGAGCAGCACGACGAAAGAACCGTCCGGAACCGTCAGTGAGAGACTATCGAGAGCAACCGTACCAGCAAACGTCTTCGTCACGTTTTCCAAGACGACTTCAGCCATGTCTCAGCACTCCTTGATTGCCGTCGGATAACAGCACCTTGCCGGTTTCCGCATCGAAAACCGAAAGCGTTCTCGCATCGAAATCGAGGCCGATCTGCTCGCCTTCCTGAACCCGGTGGCCCGATGAAATGCGTGCCTTCAGGTGGCCGTGGCTCGTTGCGAGCGTCACGATCTGGGTGGTCCCGAGATATTCGACAGCGCTCACGCGGCCCCGATAGCCGCCGTCACTGACGAACTTCACATGTTCCGGCCGGACGCCAAGCGTCAGCCTTCCGGCTCGTCCTTCCCGCGAAGTCGGCACCTTGACCTCAATGCCGCCGAGATCGATGGCACCGCCACCGACGCCGATCATCCCTTCGAACTCCAGGAAGTTCATCGGCGGAGAACCAATGAACTGAGCGACGAATTTCGTCGCCGGCCAGTCGTAGATCTGTTGCGGTTTGCCGAACTGTTCGACGACCCCATGGTTCATGACGACGATCTTGTCGCCCATCTGCATCGCTTCGAGCTGGTCATGGGTCACATATACGGTAGTTGCGCCCATGCGGTCGTGCAGTGCCCGCAGTTCCTCGGCCATGTGTTCACGGAACTCGGCATCGAGTGCGCCGAGGGGTTCGTCCATGAAGAAGGCCTTGGGGCGACGCACGATGGCGCGCCCGAGCGCGACGCGCTGGCGGTCGCCGCCCGAAAGGCCGCCGACGGGCTTGTCGAGAATGGTCTCGATCTTGAGAATGCGGGCGACTTCGGCGACGCGCGACCTGACTTCCTCGCCGCGCAAGCCCTGGCTGACCAGCGGATAGGAGATGTTCTTGCGCACGTTCATATGCGGATAGAGTGCAAACATCTGGAAGACGAAGGCGATATCGCGCTTGCTGGCCGGTTTCATCCCGACCTCTTCACCGTCGATGAAGATCTCGCCGCTCGTCGGCAGTTCCAGGCCGGCCATCATGCGCAAGGTCGTCGTCTTGCCGCAGCCGGATGGGCCGAGCAGCATGAAAAACTCGCCATCCTCAATGGTGAAGCTCGAGGAGCGCACCGCGGTGAAGGCGCCGAACTCCTTGCGCACATTCTGAATTCTGATCTGCGCCATCGGCTTACTCCGGAAAATGGCTGACGATGATGAACATCACCGTACCCAGCAAGGTTATGACGAAGGACCAGGAATAGAGCACGAGAGCGAAGGGCTGCATGAGCATGAAGACGCCCGCTGCGATCAGGGCCGATGCCAGCATTTCCCACGCACCGCGGCGCAAATGCAGCAATCCATTGAAAAATCTTGTCATTTTCGTACGGCTCCGAAGGTGATGCCGCGCAGCAGGTGTTTGCGCAGAAGAATGGTGAAGACCATGACCGGCACGAGGAACAGGGTCGCCCCGGCGGCAACCGCCGGCCAGTCCTGACCGCTGACGCCGATAATGGTTGGAATGAAGGGAGGCGCCGTCTGGGCATTGCCCGAGGTCAAAAGCACCGCGAAGGCGTATTCGTTCCAGGCAAAGATCAGGCAGAAGATCGCGGTTGAGGCGATGCCCGTCGCCGCCTGCGGCAACACCACTTTATAGAAGGCCTGGAACCGCGTGTAGCCATCGATGAGCGCCGCCTCCTCGTACTCGACCGGGATCTCGTCGATGAAGCCCTTCAGCAGCCAGACCGAAAGCGACAGGTTGACGGCCGTGTAGAGCAGGATCATGCCCGCATGGGTGTCGTTCAAGCCCAACGACCGGAACATCAGGAAGATCGGGATGGCGACGGCGATCGGCGGCATCATGCGCGTCGATAGAATGAAGAACAGCAGATCGTCCTTCAGCGGAACTTTGAAGCGCGAGAAGGCGTAGGCGGCGGCCGTGCCGAGCACGATGCAGAGCACGGTCGAGCCGAAGCCGATGATCACCGAATTGGTGAAGCGCTCGGCAAAGCGCGACGGACCCGAGATGACGAGGCCATCCTTGCGAACCAGCCGCTCATACCAGGTCTGCGGCTCGCCGACCGCCTTTAACTGCTCCTCGGTAAGCCGGGTGCGCGTCGTGAAGACGTTGACATAGCCTTCCACCGTCGGCGTAAAGAAGGTCTTGGGCGGATAGGCGATCGCGTCGGCCGGCGACTTGAAGCTCGTCGCGATGATCCAGACAAGCGGCAGGATCGTGATCAGCGCATAGCCAACGACCAGGATCCCGGCGAACCACTTTTGCCGTTGCGACGGCTCGGTAACGGAATAGCTCATCGTTGTTTGACCTTGTTCAGGGCTTTGACGTAGATCGACGCCAGGCCGAAGACGGTGACGAAGAGGATGACGGCGTAGGCGGATGCGTAGCCGGTGCGCCACTTCTCGAAAGCTTCACGCTTCAGGTTGATCGAGGTGAGTTCGGTGATCGATCCCGGTCCGCCGCCCGTCAGCTGCACGACGAGATCGAACATCTTGAAGTTCTCGATGCCGCGAAAGAGCACGGCGAGCATCAGGAACGGCAGTACGAGCGGAATGGTGATCGTCCAGAATTGCCGCCATTTGCTGGCGCGGTCGCATTCGGCGGCCTCATAGATGCTGCTCGGAATGGAGCGAAGGCCCGCAAGGCAGATCAGCATCACGAAGGGCGTCCACATCCAGGTGTCGACGATGATGATTGCCCAAGGGGCAAGCGACACATCGCCGATCATCGAGAAACTCGAGGGAT
Source organism: Ensifer sp. GW101-20A05 (assembly GCF_059424735.1). Lineage (NCBI taxonomy): Bacteria > Pseudomonadati > Pseudomonadota > Alphaproteobacteria > Hyphomicrobiales > Rhizobiaceae > Ensifer > Ensifer sp. GW101-20A05. The sequence goes on from NZ_JBWKZT010000008.1 coordinate 134,003, forward strand.
CAGCCCCTGTCAGGAAACCGACTGCGTAGTTGAAGAGACCGATCTGTGGTTGGTAGAGGAAGGTCCAGAAATTGCCGACCACGGCCGGGCTCAGCATCATCGGCAGAACGATGATCGTGGTCCACAGATCGTTGCCGCGGAACTTCTTGTTGATCAGGTAGGCAAGGGAAAAGCCGATGAGCACCTGAAGGACGATGGTCCAGATCAGGAAATGGGCCGTCGCCTGCATGGTCAGCCAGATGTCCTTGTCGGACAGGATGCTCAGGTAGTTCTTGAGCCCGATGAACTGGACCTCGGCATTCGGCCTGTTGACGCGAAAATTCGTAAAGCTCAGTCGGACCGTCCAGATCAGCGGAAAGATATTGACCGCGAGAAGCAGGACGATGGACGGGGCAACGAACAGCCAGGCCAGCGACCGATCCGAGAGACCTCGGACCCGTTTGGCAAGGGCATGCGGTGTCGCTCCGGCGACCCGGTCCACTGTTGATTTCAGCATGGGTAGTTCCCTCATTTGACTGCCGCGCCGCGCCTCTCAATCGAGGCGCAAAGGCCGCTGCAGCACTTTGAATTGCTGCATGTTTTCGTCCTTCAATCGACCACGATCGAAGGAACCATGCAGAAGGCGGCGACAGAACCGGGGAAAATCCCCGGCTCCGTGTCGCGCCATGGCGCGCTGGGAGGTGCACAGCCATGGCCTGATGGCGGTCAGTACTTGCCTTCGTCGTCGAAGATCTGCGTCCAGTCCTTGACGAGACCGTCGAGTGCATCCTGCGCAGAACCCTGGCCGGCGACCACATAGTCGTGGAAGCGCTTCTGCGTCGCCTGAAGCAGCGAGGCATAGGAGGGCTCAGCCCAGAAGTCCTTCACGATCGCCATGGAGTCGAGGAAGGTCTGGGCATAGGGCTGACTGGTTGCAAAACCAGGATCTTCGACGACTTTGCGCAGCGCCGAATAGCCGCCCATCTGCCACCACTTCTGTTGGATTTCCGGCTGGGCGAACCACTTGATGTAGGCGAGGGCATCATCCTGCTTCTCGGACGCTGAGACTACGGAGATGCCCTGGCCGCCGAGCTGCGCGAAGGCAACGCCATCGGGACCGGCCGGGTTCGGGAAATAGCCCGACTTGTCGCCGCCCACATTGGCATCGGCATTGATGCCGGGCCAGGTAAAGGCGAAGTTCATGTGAAGGGCAACCTGGCCTGACTTGTAGGCGTCGATGTCCTCGGACATGTAGGCGTCGGAATGCCCAGGCGGCGTGCAGCAGTCGTAGAGCGCCTTATAGAATTCCAGCCCCTTCACCGCCTTGGCGGAATTCACGTATCCCTCGAGCTCGTAGGGCTTGTCGGGGTTTTGATACTCGAAGCCGAAGCTGTAGAGCACGTCCATCGCACCCATGGTGATGCCTTCGGATCCGCGCTCGGTGTAGATGGCAGCACCATAGACCGTCTTTCCGTCGATCTCCCGTTTCTGGAAGAATTCGGCGATGTCCTTGAGTTCGGCAAAGGTCTTCGGCACAGCAAGGTCGCGGCCGTACTTGCTCTTGAATTCCGCCTGCAATTCGGGGCGGGCGAACCAGTCCTTGCGGTAGCTCCAGCCGACGACGTCGCCGAATGCCGGCAGCGCCCAGTAGTTTGGTGAGTTCTTCGGCCACTCGGCATAGCCGACGACGGTTGCGGGGATGAAGTCGCTCATCTTGATCCCTTCCTTGTCGAAGAAATCGTTGAGCTTGACGTACTGGCCGTTTTCAGCCGCACCGCCGATCCACTGGCTGTCGCCGATCATGAGGTCGCACAGCTTGCCGCCGGAGTTCAGCTCGTTCAGCATGCGGTCGGCGAAGTTCGGCCATGGCACGAACTCATATTTCATCTTGATGCCGCTCTTGGCCTCGAAATCCTTGCTGAGTTCGACCAGGGCATTTGCCGGATCCCATGCCGCCCAGCAGAGCGTCAGCTCGGCTGCACTTGCGTGGCCGGTGTTTGCGACACTTGCCGCCAGCAGGGCACCCAATGCGGCCAATGATTTGAAATGACGAAGTTCCATAGCTGGGGCCTCCTCCCCTTCCTCCCGACCTCCATCGGAAGCTGAAAACGCCTGTGGCGAATAGCGGGCGCAAAGCGACGTTTCTTCGTGGGCAGGCCTCCCTCGCATCGCTCCGTGGCCTCACGCACTCCTCTGCCGGCCACAGCACTATTAATATTGAGGTGCGCACCTCAATGCAAGCAAATTTTTGAGGTGCGCACATCAATTCTTGCTTTTCGATTGCTTTTGTTGGAGGAATCGCCCTGAAGGATCGAGAGCAAAGAAAAGCGATTGCATGCGCCCTACCGCGAAAGATCTGGCAGAGGCAGCCGGCGTGAGCCTGGCCACGGTTGACCGCGTGCTGAACGACCGGCCGAATGTCAGCAAGAAGGCTTTCCGCAAGGTCAACGACGCCATCGAGCGCATCGGCTTCGTCAGGAACCCGGCGGCGGTAGCACTTGCGCGCAACAAGACCTACCGGTTTCGCTTCGTCCTTCCCGTCTCCGGCGACCAGTATCTGAGCGAACTGATTGGGCGCGTCACCGAGGCACGCGACGCGCTGCGCGCCGATTCCACCGAGGTCGAGGCCGTGCAGATCCCGATGGCAGACCCGCACCACGTCGCCAAGTATCTGAGCCTCGTCGATCACGAAACTGTCGATGGCGTCGCGGTGATGGCACCGGAATCGCCACAGGTTCGCGATGCGCTGGTGCGGCTCGTGGAACGAGACGTGAGGGTCGTGCAGTTCCTGTCAGGCCAGGAACGGCTGGAAAGGGCCGACTATGTCGGCATCGACAACTTCGCGGCCGGCGCCACGGCCGGCAAGATCGCAGGCCGCTTCATCGGCAACCAGCCCGGCAAGATCATGGTCGTGGCGGAAACCATGATGGCACTCGACAGCATCCAGCGCCGTCTCGGCTTCGACAGCATCATCAATGCGCAGTTTCCGCATCTCCAGTGTCTGCCTTCGCTCGAAACCTATGCCGACGAGAAACGCGCCGAATTGATCATCAACAGGACGTTGCAACACAACCCCGATACGCTTGCCGTCTATGTGCTGAGTTCCGAGGCGCGAGCGCCGTTAACGGCGGTCTGGAATGCGCAGGGCTCGCGTCAGCTCACCGTCGTTGCTCACGAGCGCACGCCGTTCAGCGAGCGGGCGTTGATGGACGAACGCATTGATGCCCTGATCGCCCAGGACCCCGGCCATGCGGTCAGAAGCGCACTGCGCATCATGCGCGCTCGCGCAGATCATCGCGAGTTGCTGGCTTCGCAGGAGAGGATTCGCATCGAGATCCTGCTCAAGGAAAATCTTCAGTTTCAGGGCCCCTAGAAAGGCGTTGGCAGCCGCAGCCGGCCTCTACAGGCAGTGGCGATCAGGGTCGCACGGGAAGACGGGCTTCCCCCGATCGCGAGATTGCTTCAGAACATCTGGGCAAGCGTCTCAACGACCCGCGGCGTCGAGAGACCTTGATTGCATTGGCGCCCCGGTAGAAGCGTGCGGCATTGCCGGGCCATTGCCCGTTGGGCGGCCGCGTTAAGCCGTCCGTCAACCGGCCCGACGCGCACACCGTTTTGGCGCAATTGTGCTTCTATCAGGTAGGCAAACAGTCGAGGGTTGGTCCTTGCCAAATCACGCACGACCCTTTGGCGTTCCGGTTGTGTCAGGGACTTAAACCTGTTGCTGAGCGCCGCAAACGCGCTGGCTTTTGCCGTCGAGGCATCCAACAGAAAGGTTTGAATGCTCTTTTCGGGGCCCGAGAGCAGGTCGGCCGACGCGAGCAAGACCGACTTCGCTTTCGCGTTGTCCCTTTTTACGAGTTGCGTGCGGCCATCGCGCTTGCCATCACGATAGGCTTCGATCAAATCGATTGCCGCAATCCGATCGCCCTCCTTGGCAGCTTTCTGCAGGACGGCGAGAGCCTTCTTGCTGCTGCGCGTGACGCCTTGACCGTAAAATAGGGCCTCAGCGACAACCGATGATGCTCCGACCACTTTCTCGTCTGCGGAGCGTTGGAGCAAGGCCATGCCCGCAGCTGCATTCTTGCGTGTCTTTGTCAACGCCTTGAAGCGGCCGAGCGCCACATTGGCACCCGGGTTCCCCGTTTCGAAGGCCATCTGGTAGTACCTTTCGGCCTCCTTCGTATTACGCGGGACAAGACGTCCGTTGTTGTAGGCATCACCGAGTCTGAGCATCGCTGAAACGCTACCCTGCTCCGCTGCGGCCTTATAATGTTTCACAGCCAGCTTCGGATCTTGCGCAGTAACTTGCCCCCCGCCGTAAATGTCACCGAGGGAGAGCAGGGCGGAAGCTGAGCCCTCGGCCGCCAGCGATGAAAGCACATTGACCGCCGAAGCGACGTCCTTCTTTATGCCCTGGCCGCGGGCTTCCATTTCGGCAAGGCGTATTTTGGCGTCCACATCGCCCTGCCCGGCTGCCTGGCGATAGTGCTCAAGCGCAGCGCTATAGTCCGCCTTTACATCATCTCCCTCGGAATAAAGGTCGCCCAGCCGTAGATGCGCCCGGACGGATCCCAAATGGGCCGCCTTCTCAAGCGCCGCGACGGCAGGCGCTGGCTGCAATGGGATACGTCCGGAGAGGTAGAGTTCGGCGAGTGTGACCAGGAGATCCGGGCTCTCGCTTGCTCCGAGTGCACGAAGCTCCGCCATGCCGGCATTCACATCTGGTTGTGTCCCCTCGCCCCTGATTGTCAGTTCGGCGACACGTAGCTGGCCTTCCAGGTTGCCTTGATCTGCTGCGGTGCTATAGGCCGCAAGCGCCTTAACTGGATCGTCCGACCGATAGCCGTCACCAAGCCTCAACATGGCCCTCACGTTGCCTTGATCTGCGGCTTGCTGGTAATATTGCCGAGCCCGCAGCGGATCAGATGGCACCGTTTGGCCCTTGGCGTAAAGGTCGCCCAAAGAGTAGGCCGCGCCCGCTTCACCTTGGGCGGCAAGCATCGCCAGTTCGCCGGTGGCGCTTCCCGCGTCGGGAGCCATGCCCCGGCCGAGTGCCTTCATTTCAGCGAGCCGCACCTTCGCCTCCAGGCTGCCTTGATCAGCCGCCTGGCGATAGTGCTCTAGTGCGAGAGCATAGTTGACCGTTACGGCATCCCCGGCGGCGTAGAGATCGCCGAGCCGTACATGCGCCGGCACCGAGCCGAGGCGCGCAGCGCGCTCCAAGGTTGTGATGCCGAGTTCCGGCTGCATCGGCACGCGACCGGACAAGCAGAGGTCGGCCAGCGCTTCCAGTACGTTCCGATTGTCACTTTCGGCGAGCGATCGCATCGTCGCAACGCCTTGCGGGACATCGCGTAACGTTCCTTCGCCACGGATCGTCAGCTCCGCAACACGCAGGCTGCCGTCTAGACTACCCTGCTTGGCCGCTGCGCTAAAGGCGGCGAAGGCCTTGCCTGGTTCGCGACCTCGATAAACGTCGCCGAGCCGCAGCAGCGCCGTCAAACTCCCTTGCTTTGCGGCTTGTTCGTAGTAGTGGGCGGCCCGGATCGGATCATTGGGCATCACGCCTGCACGTCCATAGAGATCGCCAAGGGCGAGTGCAGCGCTGGCTTCGCCTCTGTCGGCAAGCGCCGCCAAATCGGCACTGGCGGCCTCCATGTTCTGCTCTCCACCTTGGCCTCGGGCCCGCATCTCTGCAAGCCGTATCTTCGCCTCGACGTTGCCCTGTTCTGCCGCCCGGCGGTAGTAGCTTTGGGCCAGCGGAAAGTCGGTCGTGGCTGCCTCGCTTTGCGAATAGAAATCCCCAAGCCGCAGCAATGCGGCGACATTGCCTTGCGCGGCGGCCTGTCGATAATAGTCCGCCGCACGGGCGCGATCGGCCGGCACCGCCTCGCCCTTGCTATAAAGATCGCCGACGGCAAGCGACGCCTCGGCCCCGCCGCGCGCGGCAAGGTTTTCCAGCTCGGTCTTGGCAGCGGAGAGGTCCTGGGGGATGCCCTTGCCCTGCGCCCGCATTTCCGCAAGCCGAACCTTGGCCTCCAAATTGCCGCGCTCTGCCGCGCGGCGATAGTGATCGAAGGCGGCCGCAAAGTCCGTCCTCACCCCCTTGCCCGCGTAATAGAGGTCGCCCAATCGAACATTCGCCGTTGTGCTGCCTTGCGACGCGGCTTGCCGGAAATATTGCACTGCTTGCGCGGGATCAGCCGGCACAACTTTTCCGTCACCATAAAGATCACCCAATGCCAGTGAAGCCTCCTGTCTGCCGGATGCAGCAAGGCTTTTAAGCTCGGCCTGGGCCGCCGCGAGGTCCTGCGGAACGCCAAGGCCTCGGGCTTTCATTTCCGCAAGCCGGACCTTCGCCTCAACGCTCCCCTGGCTTGCCGCCTGACGGTAGAAGTTTTGCGCGCGAGCGTAGTCAGTCATGGCCGTCTGGCTCTTGGAGTAAAACTCGCCGAGACGTATCATCGCCGTCACGCTGCCGCGCTCGGCCGCCTGGCTATAGTACTTGACCGTGCGCCCAGGGTCGGCTTGCACAACGTCCCCCTGGCGATAGAGCTCACCGAGAGAAAGCGCGGCTACCGTCTCTCCCTTTTCGGCCAGGGCAGCCAATTCTTGTGTGGCCGATGCCACATCCCGCGCCATGCCCTGTCCCCGAGCCTTCATTTCGGCGAGCCGGACTGCGGCCTCTGTGTTCCCCCGACCGGCAGCCTGCCGATAATAGTTTTGCGCCAGAGCAAAGTCCGCCACTGGCGACCCGCTTTCGGAGTAATAGCTCCCCAGTCTCAGCAACGCGGTAATGCTGCCGTTCTGGGCGGCCTGCCGGTAGTAATGCAGCGCTCTCACCGGATCGGCTGGGACCACGTCTCCCGCGCCATAAAGGTCCCCAAGCGAGATCGCAGCGGCGGTCTCTCCCCTGTCGGCGAGCGCAATCAATTCACGCGTTGCCGTTGCTACGTCGCGGGCAGTCCCCTGGCCCCGCGCCGTCATTTCAGCCATCCGGATCTTTGCCTCGTTGCTGCCACGCTCTGCCGCCTGGCGATATTGGTCGAATGCTCCGGCGTAGTTCGTCGCCAAAAGACCGCCAGCAGAGTAAAGATTGGCCAAGCGAAGATGTGCGGTGGCGCTTCCCTGCGAGATCGCCTGCCTATAGTAGTTGACGGCGGCTGATGGATCTTGGGGTACGACCTTTCCTTCGGCATAGAGATCACCAAGGGCGAGGGACGCGCTGGCCTCCCCTCCCTTGGCAAGCGCCGCCAGATCGGCGGTGGCAGCCGTCACGTCTTGCTTGACGCCCAGCCCTCTTGCCTCCATCTCCGCAAGCCGCACCCTTGCCTCAACGCTACCAAGCTCTCCGGCGCGGCGATAATAGCCGGCAGCAAGGGTTGGGTCGGCAGGCACGACCTGTCCATTGCTGTAGAGTTCGCCAAGCGCAATCGCTGCGGCTTTTTCTCCTCCTTTTGTCAGGGCGGTCAATTCGCTTGTCGCCGACGCGACATCCGGCGCCATACCCTGGCCGCGCGCCTTCATTTCGGCGAGCCGAACCTTCGCCACCAAATTCCCTCGTTCAGCAGCGCGGCGGTAGTGGTCTAGCGCTGCCGCATAATCCGTCGCCGATGTGGTGCCGGCGGAATAGAGGTCGCCAAGCCGCAAATACGCAGTCATGCTGCCTTGCGTGGCCGCCTGGCGATAATATTGCAAACCCTGCGTCGGATTGACCGGTACGGCTTCTCCCCTGCCATAAAGGTCGCCCAACGCCAGCGCGGCAGCCGTCTCACCCCGCTGCGCGAGCTCGGTCAGTTCCCGGGTCGCGGCGGATACGTCCCGCGCAATACCTTGCCCGCGTGCTTGCATTTCGGCGAGCCGGATCTTGGCGCTCACATTCCCCCGGCCGACCGCTTGACGGTAAAAGTCCTGCGCAAGCCCGTAGTCGAGCATCGTCGGTTGGCCTTGTGAATAAAAGTCGCCGAGCCGCATCAAGGCGGTCACGCTGCCCCCATCGGCAGCCCGCCGATACTGGCTGAGAGCTTTCTCAGGATCGAACGCGACAACTTCGCCCCTCCCATAGAGGTCGCCGAGAGCCAGTGAGGCATCTGCCTCGCCCGCTGCTGCGAGCTGCTCGAGTCCGGCTTTCGCGGCGGCGATGTCCTGGTTGATGCCGCGCCCCCGCGACTTCATCTCCGCCACCCGTATCTTTGCGTTGACGTTTCCTGCATCTGCGGCCTTGCGATAGAACTCGATGGCGCGCGCGTAATCGGCGGCGGTCCGTTCACCGTCGGAATAAAGGTCGCCAAGGCGAAGAAGCGCCGTGACACTGCCCTGTGCAACTGCCTGCTGATAGTAGAGGAGGGCCTGAGCTGGCTCGGCTGCCAGAGCCTGTCCGTCACTGTACAGATTGCCGAGCGATAGCGAAGCGCCCGCGTCCCCGGCCGACGCGAGAGAATCCAACTCTGCCTTCGCGGCTGCAACGTCCTGCGTTGTGCCGCGTCCTCTCGCCTTCATTTCCGCGAGCCGCACCTTCGCACCGACGTTTCCCCTCGCCGCTGCCTGCTCATAGCTTACTCTTGCGGCCCTATAGTCGCCCGTTAGTGCGCCCTGGGTGAGGTAGAGATCGCCCAGTCGAAGCAAGGCCGTTATGCTTCCAAGCGCGGCAGCGTGCTGGTAATATCCGGTTGCGCGTGCCGGATCCGCCCGGGTGACTTCTCCGGAGTAATAGAGATCACCCAAGCTCAGGGCGGCAGCCGGTTCACTCCGTTCGGCAAGCGACGTCAAAATTCGCGTCGCCGTCGATACGTTGCGAACGAGCCCCTGCCCGTGAGCCTCCATTTCTGCGAGCCGCACCTGGGCGCTCACGCTTCCTCTGCTGACGGCGCTCCGATAGTAGTCCTGCGCGAGGGTATAGTCTGGCTTCGCCCTACCGTTGCCGGCGTAGAGATCGCCAAGCCGTGTCAGCGCAGCGACGCTTCCCTGATCGACAGCACGCCGATAGTGGAGCCAGGCTTGGGCAGGATCGGCTGGCATGACATCCCCACGGGCGTAGAAATCACCCAAAAGAAGGGATGCCTCCCCCTCGCCGCGGGCTGCAAGGGTTTCCAGTTCGGCTTTGGCGGCGGCGACATCCTGCGGCACGCCTCGGCCCATGGCCGTCATTTCTGCCAACCGGACCTTTGCACTGACGCTGCCCCTAGCGATTGCGGCACGATAGTATTCCAACGCACGTCCGTACTCGGGTCGGGATAACTCGCCTTGCGAATGGAATTCCCCGAGCCGGAGCAACGCCGTGACACTGCCCTGAGCGGCGGCCTGTCGATAGTAGATCAGAGCTTTGGCGGGCTCGATGGCTAACGCGCGCCCTTCGCCATAGAGATCGCCAAGCGCCAAAGAGGCACCGGCCTCCCCTGCACTTGCAAGCGTCATCAGTTCCGTCGTCGCCGCGGCAAGATCCCTCGGCATTCCGCGCCCTCGCGCCTTCATTTCCGCCAGCCGTACTCTCGCGCCTGGATTGCCGTTCGCTGCGGCCTGTTGATAGCTTTGAACGGCTGGGCCATAGTCGCCAGTCACCGCCCCCTCATCCGCATAGAGGTCTCCAAGCTGCATCAGCGCCGTCCCGCTGCCACGGGCGGCGGCCTGACGGAAGTATTTTGCCGCACGAACCGGGTCGGCCAGCACGACATCGCCTTTCAGATAGAGACTTCCAAGGGAGAGGTCGGCAATCGGCGCGCCGAGATCGGCCAGAGCCTGCAATTCGCGCACCGCCTTCGTCACGTCGCGGGCCATGCCTTGACCGCGCGCCTGCATTTCGGCAATCCGAACTTTTGCATCCACATTTCCGTGTCCAGCAGCCAGACGGTAATGAACAAGCGCGGCGGAATAGTCCGAAACCAGGACTGTTCCGGCGTAGTAGAGTTCGCCGAGCCTGAAGTGCGCCCTTGCGGAACCCATATTTGCCGCCTTGCGCAGCGCCGAAACCGCGATATCGGTCTGTTCCGGTATGCGTCCGGAAAGGCAAAGCTCAGCTACGAGCTCCAGCACGCTGGGATTTTCGGATTGACCGAGCACGCGCAGGCTCGCCTCGCCTGCCGTCACATCGCGTTTCGTGCCCTCACCGCGGATCATCAATTCCGCCATCCGCAACTGCGCCGCGGGGATCCCCTGATTTGCCGCCTCGGCATAAGCGGCAAATGCCTTTTCGGGGTTGCGAGGCACGAGTTCGCCACGACTGTAGAGATCACCGAGACCAAACAGGGCGCCCCGATAGCCGTAGGCCGCCGCACGTTCGTAAAGAGTAAGCACGCGGGCGCCATCGGGCGCTTCGTTGACAACCTCACCCGAGCCTCTCGGCTGCGATACCGCGACAATCGCATCCGGCCCGGCATTGCGCAGCATACCTTCATACTCGCCGAGCAGACGATCCACGGTCGTGGCATCGACCTTGCGTGCAATGTAGAGGTCAGCCAGTTGCGCCAAGGCCCGGCCGAGGTTGGGCTGGAAGACAACCTGTTGCCCGCCCTCAGACCGATCGTGTTGGGATAGAGGGTCGATCGCCGAGGTTTCCGGCGCGGCCGCAGACGCCGACCCGGCCCACAGGACACCGACAGCGACAAGTCCGATCCAGCCCGAGGAACGCATCACGCCCCACTTTCTGATCCGGCCACTTGGCGCCTTGGAAACACCGAGCGGTGCAAGGCGCGCAGGCGTCTTGCTGCGCGCCAACCGGTGGCAATCAGCCGATCGGCTGGCGGCGCGACGGGAAGCTGCGGCGTCTCGATCATATCCAAGAGCGCGTCTGGCGTCACTTCACTGGTGACAACAATGCGAGAAAGAGCGAAGAGATCTTCCGTCTCGTCGCTGAGCGCGTGACGAACACGGCAGGCGGCGCGGTATCCAGCATCTTTTGCAATCCTGCGCGTTGCGCGGGACGCGTAGCCATGCGGGTATGCGAATGTGGTGACTGCCGCGCCCAACCCGTCTTCCAGAGCCCTCTTGCTGTCGCGAAGCTCGCTGGTAGCCTTTGCAAAGGACAGTGTGTCAAGTTCGGGATGAGTTACAGAGTGCGCGCCGATCTCGATCCCGGCGTCGTGCAGGTCGCGCAGCGCGGTCCAGTTGAGCATCGGGCGATTGCCTTCATCGAGATCCGCAAGCCATCGGGCGGTCGCCCCCACGAAACCGGTGGTGACATAGAGTGTGGCGGCAAACTTCCGGTCGACCAGAACTGGCATTGCGGCTTCGGCAAAGTCGCGAAGTCCATCGTCGAAGGTAATGACGCAGGTGCGCGGAGGGATCGGTTGTCCGCTGCAACGCAATAGCGCAAGGTCGCGAACCGTCATTGAGCGGTAGCCGCGCTGCGTCAGGGCCTGGAGATGTGCGTCCAACTCCCGCTCGGTCACCAGCCAGCGTCGATAGGCCGGGCCGCAAGTACGGCCGACGCTGTGATAGACCAGGATCGGGATAGCTTGCATGTCAGACCTCTCTTTCTGCCGGTCGTCTTGCGTCAATGCCATTGCGCGGTTGATCGTCGCGCCGACGTTTTGCCAGGCTGCGCAAATAGCCTGGTACACCTGCAAGGATGCCAAGGCGCTCCATCCAGACGAGCCGCAGCGGGTAGTCGCTCGGTAGCCGCGCGGTTTTCTGCGACGTCGGCCCGGCCATGTGTAAGATGCCTGCTGGAAATGCCGCAGCGAGCCGAATAGCCCGACGTGGCTCGTCGACAACGATCTTCGTCAGGTAGGCGCCAAGCCCCATGCCATAACAAAAGGCTTGCCGACGCATGCCGTCTTCGCCGCGGCGGTGGTAGTGCCAGATAATGCCCTGAGGCTGGTAAACCAGTCTAAAGCCGCCGCTAACGATGGCGAAGAAGGCAGCAAGGTCATCGCCGCCACGCGCCAGCGTTCCAGCACCGAGTGCTGGATCAAAGCCGCCAACCCGGCGCAACGCACTTGCCCGGAACGCCATGTTGGCACCTGAACCGAATTGACCCGCGGTGAAGGGAAAGAGCATGCTTTTGGGACGGTTCGCCTCCAAATCGTAAACGCGACGATGCAGCCCCTTCCCGAAGCCGCCATGCCGCTCCGTCCAGACCTGCGCCCGAGTTTCGAGTTCGGCTGGCAGGATCAAACCGGTCACGCAACCGACAGCCTTATCCTCCTCCATCGGCGCTGCCATCGCTTCGACCCAATGTCGGTCGAGCACGACGTCATCATCGGTAAAGAGAACGATGTCGCTGGACACGTAGCGCAGGCCAGTATTGTGTGCCCGTCCGAGCCCCGGGGTTGGCTCAAGCACATAGTGCACTCGTCCGGGGTAATGTGTCGAAATCAGATCCAATGTCGCCGACGAGGCCGGAGCGTTGTCTACAACGTGCACCTCCTCGGGGGCGCGGGTCTGATCAAACAGCGACGCGAGGCAGCGATCGAGGCTCTCTGCGCGATCACGCGTTGCAATCAACACCGCCACTCTTTCACGCGTAGGTGCACGGTAGGAGTTAACTGAAGGCAAGGAGCGCACGGAGCCGATCTGCGCGAGCAAGTCTGTAGGCGCAATCACGGGGCCAGAATGCTGCAACTCGACGAGTGCGAGCGGCTGCGCGCCAGAGCGGATCAAACAGAAAACGCCGCCATAGGGTCCATCGCCGCCCGGCCTGGTAAGGTCGATGGCCGGAAGTGGCTTGGTATGGTCTATGTCTACGATTTTGATTGGGCGGAAAGGACTTGAGTGTCTGGAGAATTTTGCGGCAAGATAGGCTGCCGTCGTAAACATAAGCCCCGCGACGATTGTGAACGCACGCATCGGCCCCGAAGGGTCAAGTCGCGTCACCATGTCCATCAAGCCGCGAAAGACGCCAGCCGGCAAGGTGCGGGTAACATAGGCACGCTCGGCGCCAAGCTTGTCGCCCGCCCCTGCGGTCTCGACCACGGCACTTTTCGAGCGTCCCTCAGCCTGGCATCGTCTGCGGAAGTAGGTCCACCGCGTCCGTTCTCTGGTAACGTGGTGATGAACCACGGCTAGCGGATCGTAGAGAATGACTGCTGCCGGGAAGTGCCGGCGGGCGCGAATGCAAAGCTCTGTTTCCTCGCACCCTGCGGCATCCTGGCCGCTGCGACCGAGACCCTCGCGAAAGCCGCCCACGGCATCGAAGACGGTCCGTCGGAACGACATGTTGCAGCCAATCGGATTGCGAACCGGGCTCAGCCTGTTCGGCAGGCCCTTGTAACTGCAGCCGACCACCCACTGGAATTCTTCTGGAAACCAGCGCGGTCGCTGATCTGGCCAAAGTGGCAGCACCTTGCCACCGACGCCGATAATGTTTGGATCCACAAAGTGCAGCGCGAGCCGTTGCAGCCAGTCGGCTTCGGCGACAGCGTCGTCGTCAAGAAATGCAACGATATCGCAGGGCGCGGCGGCACGCACGCCGGTGTTTCGCGCACCCGAGAGGCCTTGTGCCCCGTCATTGGCGATCACCTCGACATCTGGGTAAGAGGTCCGCATGTCCCGCAGCAAGTCGTCGTTGTGGTCGATGACGACGACGAGCCGATCAGGTTTGCGCGCTTGTTTCAATACCGAGTTAATAGCGTCGCCCAGTTGTAGGCGGCGCTCATCGCAGTAAGCGCAGATCACAACCGCAATCGAAGACATGGCAGGCCTCAACCTGCCCGCTGCGTACGGTTTCTGACCATGGCACCGGCGCGACTGCGTTGACTGAGGCCCAGCCGAGCAATTGTCTTCAGGACGCGCCAGCCATCGGGGATCGTGCGTAGATTGCTGACGCCGTGAATCCGCGCATATTCCCGGCTCGGAAGCTCCGCTATGGCGAGGCCCGCTTGGAGCGCGCGGATATTCATTTGCGTTTCGATCTCGAAACCGGTCGCGGACTCGACCCGCAAATGGGGTAAAACGTCACGCCAGAAGGCGTTGTAACCGTAGCAAAGATCGCTGTAGCGGCCGCCGAAGCGCAGACGCACCAATTGCAGCAGGCCCCAGTTTCCAAGACGTCGGTACCATTCCATGTCACGCGTATCGCCGCCTTGGAGAAACCGCGACCCCTTTACGAAATCCGCTCCTGCAAGCAATGCACCCACAAAACCAGTCATCTCTTCGGGGTCAGCGGAACCATCCGCGTCAAGGGTGATGAGGATGTCTCCGCGGGCCGCGGCGAAACCAGCAGCAAGCGCCACCCCTTTTCCAAGGCGCGGCTGTTCTATGACGACGATATCGGGCATAAGTTCTCGCGCCACGGCGACGGTGCCATCGGTAGAGTTTCCGTCGACAAGGATGACCTCGTCTATCCAGGCGGGTATGCGTGGCAGGACATGCGGTAGGTTTTTTGCCTCATTTACCGTAGGGACGATGACACTGACCCTCGGGACAACGATGGCCCTGTCCATGGTGGACGGGCGGAGGGCTGCTCTTAATGAATTGTGAAAATGCTCACCCATCTTATTCAAAATCCTCCAACCAAAAAAAAAAAGAAAATTGAAAACAATAAGCGTTCATCCCCGGTCATGCAGATGGCCGCGGAAGAGAAAAGTGTGTATTACTTGTACATATTCAGTTTTATTACAATATTCTAACTTTGTAAACTACCGCGTGAATTTCCTGAAAAAGAGCACTTTATAGTAGAAGCCGTTATTTTCCTTGGTTTATTCCAAGATAGGCTCGATGGTGCCGTTTTATTGCAGAAATATGTCACAGTATAATGGATGGAATAGTTCCGTTCACAAAAAAATTTAGGAAACAAATTCTCTCTCGGACGCAATTTCTCCGGCATCGTTATATTTATACCCTTTATTTTTCTCTGGAAAATAAGATATTTTCCGAATTTCAATACATCAACCTCAATATAAGCAACTCCTTAAATGAGAGAATTCGCCGGAGATCCATAACGAGCGGAGCCACACTGTGAGCGCACATGGCTGACTGCTATCCACACACGTTGTCGTGACCAGAGCGCCTCGTCGCCGCGTCAGTTAAAGAACAGCTCGCCCTCGGATATCCTGGTTTGTGTGCCGTAGAAGCACAACATAGCGCCGCGCAAAGCTGAGCGCAGTCGAATCTAACCGATTGAATTTGCCTAGTTATGAGGGATAACGGAGGGTTGCGACCCACGAAGGTTGCAAGATCGATGGCTTATCAAGCGGGAATCGCGTATATTTGCAGCGCGAGGCATGATGCAGATTACCGTGCAATCAAAGGTAAGCGAGGCTGATGCAGTCGGAAGAACATATCGCCAAGGCACCGACAACGGACCCAGTCAAGCGGTGGATGAAGCTCATGGAAGAGTGGAACGCTCTGATTGCGGACTTGAGGGAATTGCGACGTTCCATCGCAACAGCCGCGAGCGCGGATAACGCTACCTTAATCCAGGCCGAGGCGGCGCTCGTCGCCAAAGGCCAGGCGCTTAAGGAAGAGATTGACGCTGTTCTCGGCGAGGCCGCCAGTCAACGCCAGCCAGTCAACGGCCCACTGATTGTCGGAACCCTTATTCCGACGCCCAAAGGCGAGCAATAGAACACGTTCAGCCTAACGCATGCCGTGTCAAGCTAAGAAGCTAACGAGCCTGAGAGCCGCCAACACTGCAAATATTAATAGGCAGCCACCTGTGCACCATATTAGTGGGCGCAACCGGGATCGCGGCAAGCCAGTCTGTGCGCCCATCTGAACAAAAAATAGACCTGCGATCGCGGCGAGGCCACTTCCAACGTCGAGCGGGTTCGTATGGCGTAGCGTCTCGAGATTTGCAGGCGCTTCGCGGATCCTGACATCGATCGGGACCATTCCGTCTTCGTCTTTACCTATGGCAATCCTTACAGACTTCACAGTACCAAGGGCCTCAATATTGTGACGTAGCTGTTCGACAGCTGCGGCGCTGTAGCGGTCGCCGGAACGAAAGGGAACGAGGCGCTGGAGTTCGGATTGCATGCGAAGACCGCCACTAAATCGAACCTCACCGAAACGGCTGCGGGGGCCCAGGTCGAGATCGATGACCGCAGTCGCGACACCTTCGCCCTTACGGACCCAATCCGTTGCCCGTCGCCGAGCGTGCGCGAAATCTTGGGCGGTGACGATTTGGAGGATACGCCGAGTGAACGTATCAACGACGAATGTCGTCGCGGGCTGCCCGACAAACTCATCAATGATCGCGGCGAGCCGATCGAGGACCTCACGGTCCAGTTCCGATGGCCGAATGCCCTTGAGTTCGACAGACGTCACCCTGTAGAGATCACCAAGCTTGGGGTGGAGAACTATTTGCCCTTTCTGATCCTCCTCAGATACCTCCGCGTCCAAATAGCCAAAGCCGGCGATCACGCCCTTGAGCCGGGCCTTTTCGGTCGCGAGCGCCTCCTTTCGTTCGGCCGGCGAAGCGCCGGCGTCTAACAGAAGCGGCAATTGGTAAGCCTGCTCAAGTGCCCGCGCGAGATACGGTAAGGAAATTTCCTGCGTATCGAGCACCACCGATTGGGCTGACGCCGGTAAGACCGCAAACATCCAGACGGCGCCAGCGGTAAGGAACCTTGTGACGCGCCAGTTCATCTTTTTGAGCTTCTGTTTCGCCGTTAATATTCGGTTTTGCGATCGATGCGGCATTTGCTGGCTCCAAGCATAACCTGCCAGTGTGCTGTCCTATATTAGTAAAGCACAAAATTGTGAAGATGCACGCCCCCTAAGAGATCATTCTCGGGCATTTCATTTCCTGCTTATTCGTCCTATGCTTGTGAAACGCACCGATGAACGACCATGAGGGAAGCGCTGGATCGGCTGTATGAGTTTGGAGACGGCATCAACGCAACCGATCGGCCCTAACGCCTTTGGTCACCTCATCCAATCAAGTGGGCCGGCCTCAGATGCCGTTTGGCTTGACCTCAATCAAAATGACCGGACCGCGCTCGTCAGCCAATCGCACCAATGGGCACAAGCCGTCACTGCCAGCGGCAACTACCAATGCAGCCCGCAGTACTTCCATTTCGCCGACGGTTCCCAAGCGGTATTGCCCCTATTTACCAAGGGTGTCGCCTCATTGCGTTACGCCTGGTCGCCACCGCCGGCCTGGGGGTTCGGTGGCCTGCTTTCTGACGAGGGAATTTCGCCTGACAAGTTGCGTTGCGTTCTCGCTCATCTTGAGACGTTGCCCTATGTCGGACTTAAAATCCGACCAAACCCTCTTTTAGCGAATATCTGGGCTGAGGCTGTCCGCCCTGGCTGGGCGACCATTCCCCGTCTGGCGCATGTCGTTGACTTGGCCGGAGGGATTAAGGTTGTACGGGCGCGCTTTCGCTCTAATGCTGGAACTAACATCCGACGCGCCCAAAAATGTGGCGTTGAGGTGGAAGCAGGTAACAGCGCTCGACTGATCGATGAGTTTCACAGCCTGCTCGAACTTTCGTTGTTGCGTTGGGCGCGCAAGCAGCATGAACCTGCTGTACTTGCACGCTTCCGTGGGTTGCGCCGTGATCCACGGTCAAAGTTCGCCGAAATGGCGAGCCATCTCGGCGAGGCTTTTCGGCTCTATGTGGCGCGCATCAACGGCCGGCCCGTTGCGGCAATTTTAGTGCTCATGCATCATCAAGCCCATTACACGCGCGGCGCGATCGATGAGGAGCTCGCGGGCGAAAGCCGCGCCACATACCTGCTTCAAGCCCGGGCAATCGAAGATGCCTGCCGGCTCGGCAGTACACATTATCATATGGGCGAGACTGGGAATTCCGCTTCGCTCGCCCAATTCAAATCTCGATTCGGCGCGGTCGCCATCCCCTATGCGGAATACCGCTATGAGCGACTTCCCCTCGCAAGCCTCGACAGTTTCGCCCGAAGTACAGTCAAACGCGTGGTGGGGTTTCGTGATGCATCTTAGGCAATCGATCACCATCACCGCCATACTCCTGTCTCTCTGTCTCGCAACATCGGCGGCACGTGCGGACGGACCGGTTCCGATCGCTGCCAAAGGTTCGTGGCGGCTGATCTTTGAAGATAACTTCGACGGACCCGACCTTAACCGGGAAAAGTGGACCACATGTTATTGGTGGAACAAGGACGGCTGTACCAATCTCGGCAATGCCGAATTGCAATGGTACCGACCAGAAAACGTCACTATGTCCGAAGGACTTTTGCGGCTCACTGCTCGACGACAAAAGGCCAAGGGCATCGAAGACCGGACTTTCGACTACACTTCCGGCATCGTCACCACGGGGCGCGACTACGACGAACTGCCTCGTCCCTCGCGTGTTCGGTTCCGTTACGGCCACGTTGAAGTCAAGGCAAAAGTTCCTGCGGGCACGGGGCTCTGGGCCGCGATATGGCTTCTGCCGGAGACACGCAAATCCCGTCCGGAAATCGATATTATGGAGGTTCTTGGCGATTCATCCTCCACGTTGCGAATGCACTATCATTACCTTGACGCGGCCTCTGAGAAGAAGAGCGTCGGGAAGGACGTCGAGACATCAGACTTGACGGCGAACTGGCACGTCTACAGTCTGACCTGGGACGCGGACAAGATCATTTGGTACCTCGACGGCAAGGAGGTCTGGCGACACGCGGACGTCCCGACGATATCGAGTGAAGAGATGTACCTGCTCCTCAATCTGGCTGTTGGCGGTGAGTGGGCGGGGGCTCCATCGAAGACTACGAAATTTCCCTCCGCATACCTCGTCGACTACGTACGTATCTGGCAGCGGGACGACGGCTGATGTTGCAGCGTAACAACCACGACCACGTCAACTTCATGGCCCGAGTCTCGCGGGCCTATCCAGCGTTGGCTGCGCTTGCCCACTCGTCACTCCTAAAAAACGGCTACGCGCTAATCGCGAGCGCCGGGCTCACTTCGGTGCTCGGACTCGCCTTCTGGGGCCTGGCTTCCCGCTTTTACTCCCCCGAACAAGTCGGGCTTGGGGCGGCACTCATCTCTACCATGCTGGCGCTTGGAAACATCTCGCAGCTCAACATGGGCAACTTTCTGAACCGCTATCTACCTGCGACCGCGAAGGAGGGCGTCCGACGTCTTGTGCTTTGGGCCTATGCATTAGCCGCCATTGCGGCGGCTTTTCTTTCCACGCTCGCCATCATTTTCATCTCCCGTATCACACCCGAATTGGGTTTCCTGCGAGAGCAGCCCATCTCAGCCGCAGCATTCGTGGTCGCAACAGTCGCCTGGACCCTCTTTGCCCTACAGGATAGCGTGTTAGCGGGTTTGCGGCGCGCGACAGTCGTGCCCATTGAAAACGCCATATTCGCCGTTGCCAAGCTTTTGTTGCTTACACTGTTTGCAGGCTCCTCCATTCTCGGTGCTGGCCTCTATGCGGCGTGGATCTTGCCGCTGCCACTCTTGTTGGCCGGCATTAATTGGCTGATTTTTATCCGTTTTCTTCCGAAATACCGCATCAACGGCGACACCCAGAGAGCTGACCGCAGGGCGCTCACTCGATATTTTGGGTGGGACTACCTGGGTACGCTCGCCTCAATGACGGCAATGGGCATCGCGCCTCTCGTCGTCCTGCATTATGGCGGCTCGGCCAATCTGGCTGTCTATTATATCAGCTGGGAAATCGTCTACGGGGTCTATTTGATCAGCCGTTCGATGGGCGTCTCCCTGTTGGCAGAAATCGCGTTCGATACGTCGAAATTGCATCGGCTCGCCGTAGATGCCTTGCTCTACACGATCGCGCCATTGGCAGCTGTTGTGTTGGTGTTGATCATAGGCGCGCCACTTTTGTTGACGGTGCTCGGTATCGATGTCTCGTTTACAAATTCGACGCTGCTGCGCCTACTCGCTATATCCTGCCTGCCTTGGAGCCTCGTCACGCTCGTTCTCGCCGTCCACCGTGCGACGGGTCGGACACAAGTCGTTGCACTGGCACAAGTCGTAACGTTAGTCGTGGTGCTTGGTCTTGGCACTCCGCTTGTCGCAGCCTATGGCGCTCTAGGGATGGCGGCCGCGTGGCTGATCGCCCACAGCTTAACGGCGGTCGGCCTGTTAGGCGACCTGTCGCGCCGTCTCGGACCGTCCGGTCGGATCGATCTTACATTGCGTTTGTTATCGTCGCTGGCGCGGATCTGGAGCAATGTCGCACCGCGGCGGCATTCAGCGCCG
The DNA here is from genome assembly GCF_059424735.1 of Ensifer sp. GW101-20A05. Lineage (NCBI taxonomy): Bacteria > Pseudomonadati > Pseudomonadota > Alphaproteobacteria > Hyphomicrobiales > Rhizobiaceae > Ensifer > Ensifer sp. GW101-20A05. The sequence goes on from NZ_JBWKZT010000008.1 coordinate 154,059, forward strand.
CCACTCGAGGCGTCAATTGCGAGCTTCTGTGCCGCCACCGGGCTTGCCATGCCAGCTGTGCAGTCCGTGCGGGAATTTTACCGTGAAAGCGACGTACGAACAGGCATGTTCCGGACGGATGACGCTGCGAACGAACTCCTCGTCTTCAAGGCATCGACCTCGCCAGAGGGTCATCGAGCAGTTACCCGCCACATCGAACGCAGCCGTGAGCTCGCCACCAATCCCGCGTTCCGACACCTTGATTTTGCGGTTTCAACGATTATCGCGAGTTCTGTTGACCCAACAGGAGCGAAGCTCGCGGAGCGCGCGTTGCCAGGTGCCGACGGTCGTTCGGTTTTTGCCAAGTCTGAACAGTACCCTTCCGCACTCGCCCAAGCGATAAACGCCATCCACATAATGCACTCGCGCACAGGAACCAAAGGGGTAATCAACCAGGATTGGCTGGAAAGCTGGCTCTATTATGGATCCGATATTGTATGCGCATCGCAATCGCATTTGCTCGGCCCGGCGTCGCGCGCAGAGGCACTTGCTGTCTTTCAGGCGCAGCAACGCGAGTTCTGGAGCGGTCGTTCGTTGTCTCTCAGTCTCGGCCATGGGGATTTCGCCCCCGGAAACTTGCTTTTCACGTCCGGTCCAGATGAAGCTGATGTCCGCTTGAGTGCAATTATTGACTGGGAGACGGCCACCCAGGATACCCCGCCCGGCCTTGATGTCATCTTCCTGTTGCTGACCGCGCGCGCCTTGCGCAGCGGCGAAGACCTGGGTTTCGTTGTACGCCGTTTTTTGGAAGTGCCGCAATTGTCACCCGAGGAGATGAAGGCCATGGCACCAATGCGTGCCACACTTGAGGAGAGCTACGGTGCACTTACGGACCCCACCGTGTTGCGCGCGCTTTGCGGGTTGGCGTGGTGGCACCACATTGCGACCAATTTGACCAAATCGTCTTGTTTTGCTGATAAGGCGCTATGGCTGGCGGTCAACATCGACCTGGTCCTGGCCTGGTACGGCGGTAAGGTGAACGCGGCACCGCACCTACTTGCGATCGGCTGCCTCCGCAGACAAAAGCGCAAGACAAGCGCGACGTCGTCCTACCCCATTCCTGCCGGCTCCACGAAGAGGGGGTAACAGGTAATGACCGTTCTTGCCCGCGTCGAAGACATGCCATTGAACACAGGCGCTGACACAGTCTCCAAGCGATATGGCGTAGCCCTCGCCGCTATACTCTTCGCGACGCTCCTCCTTTGGGCGATATCGTTGCCTGCGATCGAGCCCGATCGGATGACCGACGTCGGCTTGGTTTCGGTTTTGCCCAGGAGCTTCTTTCTGTCACTGGCGTTGCTAGCAGCAGGTTTTGCCTGGCTGATATGTGCTGGGCGTACCGCTGGCCCCTTACCCGTCTTCTATCTGATCGCGCTCGTCATCGTCCTTCACGCGACCCCGCCGATCGTTTACGGAACATTGCGCTATTCCTGGGCCTGGAAGCACCTCGGCGTCGTCGACTACATCCAACGTTATGGAGCCGTTGACCGAAATGCATCTTTCCTCGCGGCCTATCACAATTGGCCCGGGCTGTTCGCGGCGACGGCTTGGTTGGCCGACCGCTTCGGCTTGAGATCGGTCGATCTCGCACCAATCGTAAGCTTCACCCCGCCGGTCCTCACGCTCGGGCTTGTCGGGGCGTTTCTGGGAATTGCCAAACGCCTGTCCGCAGATCGCCGCCTACAACTGACGGCCTGTTGGCTATTCGTGGTCGCCAACTGGGTCGGCCAGGACTATTTTTCGCCGCAAGGCGTTACATTTCTTTGTTACCTCATTCTCATAGGCCTATTTCTTGGCCCCTTGCGCAAACGCGAAACGACATGGGCGGCGCGACGACCTGGTTTTCTGTATGTGCTCGGCCCTGTCTCACGCCCCATCGGGCTACCTTCCTGGACGGGCAGCCGCCTTGTGCGTACCTTCTCCGCGTTGCTGGCGATGGTGCTCATTTGCGTGGTCGTGGTCACGCATCAGCTGACGCCTCTCATGATCATCCTCGCGGCGGTATCGCTGACCCTACTCGGATGGCTTTCGCCCGCCTATCTGGTGTTTGCTATCGTCGCTGAAATTGGATGGCTTCTCTGGCCAGCGGCCCCCTTTGTCTACGAGCAAATTTTGAGCGAACTGGCCAGCATGGGTACGCTGTCAGAAGCCACCAGCAAGCTCGCGAATGTGGCCGACGTGAGTGCCGAACGTGCATGGGTGGTTTTGTTCGGGCGCGCGCTTTCGGCAGGCGTCATAGTCCTTGCGCTCCTGGGCGGTTTGCGTCGGCTCTTAAATGGCCACTGGGACCTCACCGCCGCCGCACTCTTGCTCTCACCAATGCCGCTGATAGCGGTTGCGTATGGCGGAGAGTCGATATTTCGCGTTTACCTCTTTGCGTCGCCCTTCCTTGCCTTCTTCGCTGCCGCCGCGTTCTTTCCATCGACGCGGGCGGGAAAGCCGGCCTATGTCTTCCTGCCGCTTGCTATCGTGCTTCTTTTTTCGACTATCGGTTTCCTATTCGCAAACAATGGCAAGGACCGCGAATACCGCTTTGCGCAAGATGAGGTCGCGGTGGCCGAATGGCTCTATCGCACAGCTCCGGAGGGCACACTCCTCATCGAAGGTTCGCGTAGTTACCCGTCGCAGTTCATGAACTACGAGAATTTCTACTATTTGGCGATTTCGTTGGAAGCGAAGTCAACGCGAGAAGAAATTGCCGCCGACCCATCAGGTGTCTTTTTGCGGTGGATGGATAGTCCCCAATGGCGTGACGCCTACGTGATTCTCACGCGCAGCCAGAAAGCTTCTCTCGAAGCCAACGGGCAGTTGCGACCGGGCGGCTTCGACCACATCGAACGGGACCTGCTGACCTCGCCTCGCTTTAAGCTGGTGCGGGCATCGACCAATGCGAAAGTATTTCGCTTACTGCCCGCGACTGCGGACGGCAGCGCCCGCGACAATCGGTACCATTGAGCGGAGCTCAACCAAGTCGCATCGGAGCGCACATTGGTGTGGTCATGCGTGGGGGCCGCAACAAGGCCTTTCAGGCTATTGCCGCCCTTGCGTAAGCAACTGTGCCAGTCCAGTGCGAAGATCCGTGCGGCATCGATGGTCGAGCTCTGCCTGGAGCGCATGGGTGCACCCTTGAGAACGCCTGACTTCGCCGAGCAGTCCGTCCACGTAACTGATTGCACATTGAGACTTGGTTTCTTCGATCATGATCCGCGCGAGCTCATTGATCGATGTCTCGACACCGCTGCAAACATTTAAGATCCGAGCACCGTCCGGAATCCGCTCCGCTGATCGGATAAGCGCCTCGACGACATCGGCGACGTAAACGAAATCACGGGTCTGCTTGCCATCGCCGTAGATCACGATGTCCTCGTTGTTTCCCAGCCGCTGCGCAAATTTGGTGATCACGCCGGAATAGGGTGACTGCGGATCCTGGCCCGGTCCAAAGACGTTGAAGAAGCGAAGGCCCGTCGTCGAGAGACCATAGACTTCGTAGGCGGCTCGGGCGTGCAATTCGCACGAAAGCTTGTCGGCGCCGTAGGGCGAAAGCGGAACACACTTGCCTTCCTCCGAGAGCGGCAGGTTCTGGCTCGCGCCGTAAACGGCGGCTGAGGAGGCGTAGACTACTGTTCGCTTGGTGCCAGACTTCGCAATTTCCTCAACCAGATTTAGGAACCCGGTGATGTTGATTGCGTGAGAATGCGTCAGCTCTCGATTGCATTTTTCGACGGAAGCGACAGCGGCCAGGTGAATGCAGGCATCGACACCGGAAAGCGCACCGCGAACGACCTCTTTATCCAGAATAGAACCGTTTATGAACGTGGCTGCAGTCGGCACATTGTCACGCTTTCCTGAACTGAGGTCATCCAGCACCACAACCTCGCGGCCAGTTTCCAGCAATCGCCGCGCCAGATGCGCACCGATGAACCCTGCCCCCCCGGTAACCAAGATCGTTTTCAACCCGTTTCCCCCATGACATTTGGTCTCGGCGAAATTTGTCGCGGCAATTAGCCAACCAGAACGCGCAAATGAGTTGCGAACGAAACCAATACTTTGCTGTCTCTGCGCCACCACCGACGCTCTCAGCGTCTCTATTCAATCCTCTATTTTCGCTGCCCAGCAGTCAAGTCACCGATGCCCCCCATCCTTGCTACTCGCGTCCAGGTAGCGGGCGTCGAGAGAGGGTTCCGTTCCTGGTCGCAAACTAGATGTGGGTTTACTCTGTGCCGGGGGGCGCGCGAATGTAGTCTGTGCCCTCTTTCCTTAAATTAAAACATACGTAATATATATCACGCGGAAGTTTGTACTGCTGAAGTGAATTATGGGTTTTAGCTTCTTCGCGGACCGACGCTTAAGTATCCGATTTCACGCGATTTATTTGCATAAATGATTTTCTTGTTCTTGCGTGTCCACTCTTCTTGCGTATTGGGCCAATGCAACACACTTACGACAACCGGATCGCACCCACGATTTGCTATCGCGTCACAAGCCCCGCACCGCGTGACGCGTGGAGGCAATTGATGAACCATGATCCGGAGGCGATGCCGTATCAATCGCCGGAGTGGAACAATGCAATCTGCGCAGAGGGCAGACTCAGGGACATCAGCCGCTACTACCAGTTCGAAGACGGGTGCCAGATCCTAGTTCCGCTCGTGACCGTGGCGGCCATTGGTCCCGTGGACCTTGTTGCGGGGTCGTATCCCGATGGTTGCGGTATGGGCGGGGCTATCTGCTGCGAGAACACGACCAACCGCCACCTCAGGGAAGTCCTGAAGGATCTCATGGCTTTGCGTTTCCTCAGCATTCGGATCAGGCCCAACCCATTACAGGGAAAACGATGGTCCGAAGCGGCGGGCGGCCTGGGTCTGATGACGAAACCGCGACGCGCGCACGTTATCGATCTCAAGGATGGTTTCGATCACGTCTACAGCAAGCTCTTCACCAAGGCGACAAGGGTCAGTATCCGCAAGGCCGAAAGGGAGGCCGTCGTCGTCAAAAGCAGCAGCAGTGGTGAGCTGATCCCCCTCCTCCACAGCTTGCTTGAGAGGTCCGTCAAGAGGTGGGCTGAACAGCAAAACGAACCGCTCTGGCTTGCGAAGTTTCGCTTCGGGAGGCGAGATCCCATCAAAAAACTCTATCGGATTCAGGAGGCGCTCGGAGCATCCTGCAAGGTCTGGGCAGCGTGGGTGAATGAACAGCCGGTTGCGGCGTCCCTTGTCTTGATGGGGAAGAATGTGAACGACGCCCGGGGCGCAATCGATCGGGTTGCATTGGGTACGTCGCGCGCCAACGATCTCCTTCAAAAGCTCTCCATCGAAGATGCGTGCCGGGCGGGCTGCCGTTTCTATCACCTTGGCGAGAGCGGCAATTCGGCCTCACTTTCACATTTCAAGGAGCGCTTTGGCGCGACACACTACGACTACTCCGAGATATTCATCGAGCGATTCCCGATTTCCCGAGCCGAATACCTGCTTAAATCAGGCGTCAAGCGAGCGATCGGCTTCAAGGACTGAATCCACGGAAATGGATGCCAAATGGAACGCCCGGATGGCTCCCGCGGAGTTGCCCACCCGCGCAACTGTCGGCGTTGCCAATCTTGGCGGCGACACGCTGATCGAAGTCGTCGTCGGCGTTCAAGTGACGCCTCGGTCGAAACGGCACTCTACGGGGCCGCCGGTGTCCCGCAGAGTGCTCTACTTTCATTTGCACACACGCCACTTCGCAGGCCCCGATTTGTCAGCTTGCTCCCGGGCCTCGCGCGAGTGTCGGGGCCATCGTCATTGGCGTATCAGCAACCAATTGCGCGTGCCCATCCGGCCGCGCGCCGCGCCGCTTCCGTCAACACGGGCTTTGGTGCCTTGTACCATTCCTCTTCAGGAAGGTTGCGCCTATCGCGAACGAAGTCGATCGCGGCCTCCAGGGTTGGGAACTGCTCTGGTAGTGTAAGATGCAGAAACAGCGACACGACGGCTACGGACCGCGAACGGCCGCCGCGGCAATTGACGAGAACCCCACCGCGCTCGCGCCTTGGGTAGGACGGCTTTTCCGGCAGGATCTGCTCCAGCGCAGCGCGTAGGATATAGTACGCTGCCAACATCTGGGTATCCGGATTCCCGTCCCCGTCGATCAGCCCGACCTTGTAGTAACGGATCTCACCCGGACCATGGACACTGTTGCGATGGTCCGAGACGAGTTGCGGTTGGCGGACGAAATTGAAATCCAGGTTGACCGCGCAGTTGACGACGGCGGTAATACCATTGCTGCGCAGGAGATTGAGATCGCTCGCCCCCTCCTTGCCCGCGATGAAGATGTCGACACCATAGGCCGGATGCTTTGCGTATATGAGGCTGAGCTTTGGCAACACGCTGCTGGTCTTTTCGGTTGTCGGGGTGTCGGTCGCGCTAATTTGCATGATTTCCTCATAGGTAGTCATGGTGCCAGGACCTTGGCAATACGGCCATCAGAAATGGCCATGGCGACACGGTTCAAGGTCGGATATTCCGCGCCGGCGCCGTAGGCCACGTAACCGGGGCACAGATAATCGGCGGAACCGGCCGGCACCTTGCCGAGGGTCAGAGGCACATAGCGGCCGCCGGCGTTCTTCAGGATCAGCGTGGCGGCCGCCACGTCCCATGCATTGACGCCGAAGCCGGCGGCGGCATCGGCGAAGCCCGCGGCCACATGCGCGATGCTGAGCGCGGCGCTACCGGGCCTTCGCAACGTCGAGAAGGTCTCGACCAGATCGCCGAAACGGCGAAGCGCGACATCCTGCCCATCGAGGCGAAAGTCCCTGGAAACGGGATATCCTGTGATCAAGGTCGCACGGTTCTCATCGCTGACCGACTTTGAGACGATGACATGCCCATTCAAATAGGAGCGCTCGAGATCACTCGAGAAGAGCATGTCGGCGACCGGGTCGTAGACGATCCCTGCCACGACGGCCCCGGCCTCGACCGCAGCGATCGACACGCACCAGAAAGCAAGCCCTCTGGCGAAATTGGCCGTTCCGTCGATTGGGTCGACATACCACTGGATGTCACCCTTGCCGATCTGGCCTCCTTCCTCACCAAGCATGGCGGAGTTCGGTTCGTTCGCGAAGATGACGTTGCGGATCAACGCCTCGGCATTCCTGTCATGGATCGTCACGATATCGTGCAGGTCGCGCTTGTAATCCACCGCCATTTCGGCGCGAAAGGCGGCAATCAGCGACGGTCCGACGGCGCGGGCAGCGCCCTCGGCAATCTTCATCAGATGACGCGAGCGGCCAAGTCGGCCCGCATCGTCCGATCGGCTCTGGCTTGCCTGCGGATTGTCCATGCTCTCTTTCCGTTCTTTCAGAAACGACCGGCGCGACCCGCTTTCGTGAGGCCGCGCCGAGCCCAAGTTTCTATTTGCCGTAGTTTATTCGCCAGAAGTCCTGCCATTCCTCGCGCCGGTCGAAATCCTCAAGACCCGTTGCGGCATCGTAGGGGAACAGGCGGTCCGCCACTTCCATGATCCCCGACGGCTCGTCCGCCGGCATCTTGATATCGGAGTTGGTCGGCAGCTTGCCGTCCTTCATCTGCGGCGCAATCCCCTCTTCCGTCAGCACGTAATGGATGAAGAGCCTTGCGGCGTTCGGGCTTGCGGTCTTTGCCGCGACCAGGCCGAGCTTGGTGTAGGTCCAACCGACCCATGGCTGGAGTTCCGTACACAGCCCGAGCTTATAGCCCTTGCCTTCATTGTCGCGGAACTTGGCCGAACTCAGGAGCCCGAAGAAAGGCTCCTTCTGGCCGGCGGCGCCAACCGCTTCAGCCACCGGGTCGTCGCCATCCGTGACGAGCGGTCCGTTCTGGGCGAGCGCCTTGATCCATGCCGCCGCGGCGCTCTTTTCACCTGTCTCCAAGTCCCTGCCAAAGTGGAGCTTGTAGGCCTCCGCGACCTTGGCGTCGGCGTGTCTCTCCAACTGGTTGAACCAGTCGGTATAGGTACTCTTGGTCAGGGGATCGACGAGCGCGATCTTGCCTTTCCATTTCGCCTCCGTCAGTTCCCAAATGTTGCTGATGGGGCATTTGTCATAGGCCTCGGTGTTATAGGCCCAGACATTGGCATTGGTCGAAATCGCCAGAGGGTTCTGGAAGGCCGCCGGTATTTTTTCCTTCATATCACCGGGCAGATAGCTTTCGACAAAGCCCTGCGGCAGAAGCTGCGCCAGCGCGGCGGGTGCATCGGTGATCAGCGCGACATCGCCCTGGACATTGCCGGCCTGCGCCTCCCGGATGATCATCTCCAGCTGGCTGTTTGCCGAGACTTTCACGCCCGTTGCCTTGATCCCGTATTTGGCGGTGAAGGCCTCGGCCATTTCGACGATCTTGCCTGTACTGTCATAGACGTTGATCGGTTTTTCCTTCTTCGCAGCCTCGACCAACGCTTCGAGATCGAAGGCTTCTTCGGCGCGCGCCTCAACTGCGACAGCGGTCGCAAGGGCGGCAAACGCCACCCCCATTGCAAGAAACTTGCTGTTGCCTTTTTTCATGGTTTCCCCTCCCAAGGAGACCGTTTCAAATTCACGAAGCTACTTCTGGTAGTTGATCCGCCAGAGGTCTTGCCAGGTTTCGCGCTTCTGGAGATCGTCATCGGCCGTCGCGGCATCAAAGACCATCAGTTCACCGAGGTGTTTGGAGACGCCGGAAGGCTCGTCCGCAGGCAGGGCAATCGTCCTGTTGCCGGAGACCTTTCCGTCAACGGTCTGCGGCGCGATCCCCTCGGCGGTCATGAGATACCGAACAAAAAGCTTCGCCGCGTTCGGGCTCTTCGTCTGGGCGGCGATCAAGCCAAAGCCGGGATAAAGGAAGCCCGTGAACGGCTCGACTCCGGCACAAATACCGAGCTTCAGTCCCTTGGTGACATTCTCCCGGTACTTTGCAGTCGAGGTAATCGCAAAGAACGGCTCGGCCTGGCCGGGCGCACCTGCGGCCTCGGCCACGGTCGATGAATCGGCGAGCAGCGGGCCGTTTGCGGCGAATGCCTTGACCCAAGCGGCCGTTGCGCTCTCGCCTTGCGTATCGAGCGTCTTGCCGTAGTGCGCCTCATAGGCGCGCGCGACGTCGTTGTCGCGATGAGCAGCGATCTGATTGAACCAATCCGCATAGAGCGGCTTGTCGAACAGATCGAGCATCGCGACTTTCCCCTTCCATTCCGGCTCGGTCAGCTGCCAGATGTTGGTAATGGGGCATTTCTCGTACTTCTCCGTGTTGTAGGTCCACACGTGCGGATCGGAGACGACCACCAACGGGTTGCGCGACGTCTCGGCAATGTCACCCGCAAGATCGGGCGGCGTCCAGCTGGTAGCGATGCCTTCAGGCAGAATCTGCCCGACTGCGGAAGCAACATCCATGGCGAGGCTGACATCGCCGACGGCGTTGCCCGCCTGATGCTCGCGGATCATGAGTTCGACCTGTGTCGCCTCATTCACCTTCTTGCCATTTGCTTCAATTCCGTATTTTTCGGTGAAGTCTTTGACAGTATCGACGATTTTGCCGGTCACGGCATAGACTGTGATCGGCGGTTCTTTCTTTGCCGCCGCGATCGTCGCTTCAAGATCGAAGATTTCCTCGCCTTTGGCTGCGGAAGCGACGGATACAACGGCCGCCATACCCAAGGCGGTGACGGACACAACCGCTCCCAGCCGACGGGACCCCATGATTTGAGTGCTCATAAAACTATCCTCGGAGCTCGCTTCACTTCTGGTAGTTGATGCGCCAGAGGTCCTGCCAGGTTTCGCGCGCGTCCCAGTCGTCGAGGCTGGTCGACATCTCATAAGGCATGACCTGGTCGAGGACGGCGCCGATGCCGGACGGTTCGTCGGCAGGCAGCGAGACATCCTTGTTCGTCGACATCTTCCCGTCTTCGGCCTGCGGGGCGATGCCTTCGGCGGTCATCACATAGTGGATGAAGAGCTTCGAAGCATTCGGGCTGTTGGTGCCCTTGGTGATCAGCCCGACACCCGGATACATCCAACCGAGCCACGGCTTCAGGTCCTTGCAAAGCCCGAGCTTCATGCCCTTCTCGGCATTGTCACGGAACTTCGCGGAACTCATCAGTCCCATGAACGGCTGCGATTGACCGGGCGCCCCGACGGCGTCGGCAGCCGCCGCATCGGCATCGGTCAGGAGCGGAGCATTGGCGGCAAGCGCCTTCACCCAGGCGGCGGTTGCACTGCCGTCGTCGGTTTGGAGGTCCTTGGCATAGAGCTCCTTATAGGCGGCGGCAACCTTGTCGTCGCCGTGCTTGGCCATCTGGTTGAACCAGTCGACATAGGACGCCTTGCCGAGCGGGTCCTGCATCGCGACCTTGCCCTTCCACTCCGGTCCGGTCAGCTGCCAGATGTTCGTGACCGGACACTTGTCGAAGAGTTCGGTGTTGTAGGCCCAGACATTGGCGCTGGTGACCACGGTGAGCGGGTCGTGGTATTGCGCGGAAATCTTCGATGCGAGGTCCGGCGGCAGCCAGCTCTCGGCAAAGCCCTGCGGAATGAGCTGCGCCATCGCGGCCGGCGCGTCGCTGATGATCGAGACATCGCCCTGGATATTGTTGGCTCGGGCTTCGCGAATGATCATCTCGAGCTGTGCTGTCGCCTTGACCTTGGAACCCTCGGCGCCCACCCCGTATTTCTCGGCAAAGGCCTTGGCCATTTCGACGATCTTGCCGGTGCTGTCGTAGACCGTGATCGGCGGCTCCTTGCGCGCAGCCTCGATCAGCGCGTTGAGATCGAACGTCTCCTCCGCCAGCGCCGGGCCACCCAGTGTGACGATGGCCGATGCCAGCAACGCGCGTCTGATTGCCCGTCTTGTCCTGTCAGTCTTCCGAAATTGCATCGTCTGTTCCTCCCTCAGATTATGTTTCGGTCTGGTGTTCGGCGCCGAAGCGCCTCAGTTCAGCGTGCTCGCGCGCAGAAGCGCGTCCGCGTCGGCGATGCGCTGGCCGTCTTTGTCGAAGACGTGCAGCGCATCGGGTGGCGCAAAAAAATCGACCCTGGATCCGGTCTCGACGCGCGGGAGCGCATTGGTCGTCAGGAACAGCGTGTCGTTGTCGTTCCTGAGTTCAAGGATCCAGCTGCCGCCGGTCGGAAGGACGCCGGTCACCTTCATCTCACCTGTGAAGCTTCCGGCCGGAACATCCCCGTCCTTTGTCGCGTAGCCGATCGCTTCCGGCCGGATGCCGATAGAACCGACGCCGCGCAACGACGGATAGCGCTCGCCGAGATAGGCTGCGGCGGCCCGCGACATCGCCGATGCGGACGATCCGAAGGTCAGGATATTGATCGGCGGGCTGCCGACGAATTCTGCGACGAAGCGATTGGCGGGGCGGTCGTAGATATCGTTCGGCGTGCCCATCTGCTGCAACGTGCCTTCGTTCATGACGGCAATCGTGGTCGCCAGCGTCATTGCTTCCCATTGGTCGTGCGTCACGAAGACGATCGTCGTCTTGAATTCCTTGTGGATGCGCTTGAGCTCCGCCCGCATTTCGAGACGCAGCCGCGCATCGAGGTTGGAGAGCGGCTCGTCGAGCAGAAGCACGCCCGGATTGACCGCGAGCATCCGGGCAAGCGCCACACGCTGCTGCTGGCCGCCAGAAAGCTGCGAGGGGTAGCGGTCGCGATACTTGGCGATGTCGAGCGCTTGCATGACCTTCTCGACCCGCTGCTCGCGCTCTTCCTTCGGCAGCTTGCGCAGGCGCAGACCAAAATCGGTATTGCGTTCGATGGTCAGATGCGGCCACAGAGCGTAGCTCTGGAAAACAAGCCCCATCTCGCGCTTTTCCGGCGGTATGAACACACCTGCCCTGACCGAGTCCACCACCCGCTCGCCAATGCGGATTTCTCCATCGGAAAGGTTTTCGAGGCCGGCGATCATACGCAGCGTCGTGGTCTTGCCGCAACCGGACGGCCCGAGCAGGCACATGAACTCACCGTCGCGAATTTCGAGGTCGAGGTTCGAAACGGCATTGGCGGAATTCACGCCATAGTTCTTCTGAGCACCGCTGAGATTGATGGTGGGCATCAGCTTCCGAGTCCTTCTGCAAGGTTAGTCTTGGTCAGCTTCTGGGCTGCCAGGGTTCCGAGATAGGCGATGGCGGCGATGATCAGCACCACCGCGTTTGCCGCCTGGGTGTAGTGGTAGTCGACGAGCCTGAGCGAGTAGGTCGTCAGCACATCGGTGCTCGGCACGGCGAGGATGACGAAGAGGCTTAAGCCCTTGATGCCGGAGATGAACGGCAGCAACACGCCGGTGACGAGCGACCCCTTCTGGATCGGGATGACGATCGAGATCATCCGTCGGAACCAGCCGGCGCCAGCGATCTGGGCGGCCTCTTCGGGATCCTTGCCGAGTTGGGTCATGGCGGAAATACCGGCGCGCGAGGCATAGGGCATCTGGTCGGCAGTCAGCGCCAGGATCAGGATCGTGACCGTGCCGTAGAGAGCGGGCATTGGCCCGCGCGGCACGGCAAAGAGCGAGAGGTAGGCGGCGGCGAAGGCGATGCCGGGCACCAGATAGGGCAGGAAGGTCACTTGGCGCAGATAGACCGACAGCGCTTTGACCGGTGTGCGGATGACGACATAGCCGACGAGCAGGCCGAGGATGCCGGAGGTCAGCGAGGCAAGACCGACGATCATGAGCGTGTTCTTGGCGGCAGCCCAGAGGTCCGGGCTCAAGAGGATGCCTGTCTGCAGTGCCACGGTGTTGAGATCACGGCCGATCCAGTAGTCGAGCGTGAAGTTGTCGAGTGTAAACTGCGCCGGCAGCTTCATGATGGTGGACAGGAACAGGGTGAGCAGCGGCAACCCGACGCTCAGCAGGAAGATGAGCGCGGCGAAACCCGTCGCCGGCAGACGATACGTGCCAAGCCGGCTCTGGCGGTTCATCGAGCCCTTCGAGCCGACGGTGACAAACCGTCTGGCTTCGCGGACAAGCCGGGCGTCGATCATCAGGGTAATGATGCCGATCAGCATGATCGAGGCCGCGACAACACCGGCAACGCCCGTCTGCCGGGAGGCGATGCTGCGGAAGAGAGACGTCGAGAGCACTTCGAACTTGACCGGCAGGCCGAGGACATAGGGTACGCCGAACTCGCCGAGGCATTTGGCGAAGATCAGCACCATGGAGGACAGCAGCGCCGGGCGCATCAGCGGCAGGATGATCTGGATCGCCACCTGGTAACGCTTGGCTCCCAGGATGCGCGCGGAGTCTTCGAGCTGCGAGTCGAAACGGCGAAGAGCCGAACCAAACAGCAGGATGACGAACGGCGTATAGTGCAGCGCCAGGATAACGATGATCGGGAAGCGACCATAGGCGACCCAATCGGGCGGCGTCAGCCCCATCGCCTCGAACCACCCTGGTTGGCCGCCAACCGTCCTGTTCTTGAAGAGCGTCGTCCAGGCGAGCGCGAAGGTCCAGGCTGGCAGCATGTACGGCACTATGAGCGCGGTCGCGAACCAGCGGCGCCCAAACATATCTGTTCGGCTGATCAACCATGCGAGCACAGTCCCGATCAGTAGCGACAGGCTGATGGCCCCGAGGGCGACCGACAGGGTGTTCAGGAGGGGCCGCCAGAAGAGATCAACCGAAACAGGTGAAAGGAACGCACGATCAAGATAGTAGAGCGTCAGATCACCAAAATCCTTGCCCAGCCGCCGCTCGTGACCGAACTGAACCCGAACTGAATCCAAGACGATCGAAATAATTGGCACGACGATGAGATAGGTGAACAGGAGAGCTGTGAGGACGCCGATCAATGTCGTCGGCTCCCGGGAGGCGACCTTCATGCGATACCGCCAACGTTGCCAGGCCGTCGGCGCCGCTGCATCGACCGGCACCGCGGATGCCTTGGCTGTTTCTGTCAATAAGGTCATGTCACCTCCTTGGAACTCGACATGCGCATCGTGCCGCGGCGACTGACGCCGGACGGACCTTGAGGACTGCAAACGGGGAAACTGAAATGACGCGCCACCGGGTGGCGCCGACACAAGCAAGAAGCCGTACACAATCCCGAGTCCGTCGGGTCTATCGGGCATCCAATCCTCCCCGTTCGCAGACAGGCGCGAAAGGCCTGTCTGATGTCGGCATCGGCTCCTCAACCGCGCCGGCATCCTTACGAACATGAATGGAACAAAAATTCTAATTTAGCGCCATCCATGGAACGCATGATCCAATGGAGAGGGTCGCTTGTCAACAAAAAAATGCACACGTGAGCAATGATCTAATATCTTGTTTTATTTGATATTTTGTCGACCCAAGTGTATTGTTTTACGAACACGTGATCATTGGCGGTTCGGCGGTCTGTTCCGGAACCTCCAACGGTCAAGGATCCGGAGGTATCCGCGCGCGACTAAGGGTGATCGTCCGGACCGGCGGATGAAGTGTTCCGCGCGCTCGTTTGCACTTTTTCGTTGGAATGGGCCGGCTTTTGTGGCCCTGATGGGAACCGTCTGATTCTGCAGGGGAGAGGCATGGCAAGAGGCTTCGTGACGGCTGAGGAGGTTGCAAAACGCGCGGGCGTTTCGCGCTCCGCGGTATCGAGAACCTTCACGCCCGGAGCCAGCGTATCCCAGGCTGTGCGGCGCAAGGTTCTGAAGGCGGCCAGGGACCTCGGCTACCGGGTCAACCGTCTCGCACAAGGCTTGAACAACGACCGGTCCAACCTCATCGGCGTGGTCGGCGCCAATCTCAGTTCGCCCTTCCATGCGAAACAGCTCGATCTGCTCAGCATCGGCCTGCTGCGCCGCGGCTTGCAGTGCCTGCTGCTCAATGCGGCCGATGCTCGCAAGGATATCGCGCCGCTGATCGAGCTTTTGTTCGAGTTCCGGGCACAGGCGATCGTCGTCCTCTCGGGCGAACCCCCGGAATCGATCGTCGATCAGTGCATCGCCAACGGTGTCAGGCTGGTCCTCATCAACCAGAAACTCGATCGTACCGACACGAGCATGGTGCTGAGCGACGACAGCCGTGGCGCGGATCTTGCGGCTCTCCGCTTGATCGAAGCACGTTGCAAGAAAGTGGCGGTGATTTCGAGCGGCAGCCAGACGCCCGCCCAGGTTCGCCGCACCACGGCGTTCAAACAGAAGATGGCGACGGCCGGCGTCGAGGTTGTCGCCTGGTCGGGCGGCACGACCAGTTATGAGACCGGCTACCAGGCTGGCTGCGAAGTGCTCGTGGACGAAGCGATCGATGGCGCGTTCTGCGTCACCGATCTCTTGGCACTCGGCTTTCTTGATGCGGCGCGTACCGAAATGCATCGCCGCATCCCGGCCGATCTGTCCGTCGTCGGTTTCGACGACATCCCGCAGGCCGGCTGGAAGAGCTACGAACTGACTACCGTCGCCCAATCCTTCTCCGCGTTGACCGATCACGTGCTCGCGGCGCTCGAATCCGACGAGATGGAAACGCGGCTTCAAGTGGTTCCGGTTGCGATGGTCGAGCGCAAGACGGCAAGACGCTAGATCGCCTCTTCAGGAAACCGCCTGTCGGATACGGCTGTCGATCATCGGATGGGCGACCGAGGCGATGTGCGCATTGATGCGCTTCAGGTCGCGCAGCATGTCGAGATGCAGCGAACTGGTTTCGATGCTTTCGGCACGTCCGTCGCGCAACCGCTGCAGATGTCGTTCCGCCGATTGGCGCTCCAATCTGCGAACATCTTCTTTCGCTTCGACAAGGCGCCGCGCCATGGCGTTGTCGCGCGTGGCAAATACCGCCTGCGCCATGCGCAGGTTGTCGATCGTGACCGCGAACAGCCGCGATAGTTCTTCGTGGCCGTCGCGGGAAAAGGTCAGGCCTCGGGTGATCTTCTTTGCAAGTTCGGCCAGAAGACCCTTTTCGATGATGCCGATGTGCTCGAGATTAATGGCACAGTCGACGATATCAGCCGCTCGATGCAAAAGACCGCCTGCTGTCAGGAATGAGCCCCTACAAAGCCATTCAGAAACGATGGGTGGGGATCGTCGGGTTGGGAAACCTCCTCTACCTAGCGCTTAGGCCTTCGCCCTTCAAATCGTCGATTGTATTTGGCTACAAGCTCTGGCGCTGCATCGTAGACACGTAGTTTCAGCTCGCTTTTTTGATTTTCGGTCAACGTTCCGGGGCTAAAGGTAGAGAGGTCTTCGATAACCGCCGTTCGCGAATATCCATATTCCCCCATGGCTTCAGCGATAACGCGATCCTCGACGGCACGCCAATCAACTTCCATGCCATCGGATGTCGCCAGTTCTTCGGTGGCGATTCTTCCAAGAATGTATCTTGTCTCTGTCGACTGAAGGAGCATGGGAACGTAATCAATCCGCTTTTTGAATTCTGCATCTGGCGCAGCCATGAAATGCAATACTGCTGCGCTGGGCTTTTCAGCTTACCTGAGAAACGTTGGAATTTTCGGCTTTGGCGCCTCCACCTCAACATCCGCGAAGAGATTTGGGAAAAGTCGGTCTCGGTAGTCTAGCGGAAAAGCGATGCGCACAGGTGTTTTGGGCGAAGCAGACTTCAAGAATCCAATATCAAGCAACTCTTTGAGGGTATTGCGCGCAGTGCGTTCCGAGGTCCTCGTGACCAGGCTCATGTCGCCACGATCCATTGTTCCGTGCTTCAGGACAGCGGAAATCACATCAGGAGCCCTCTTGTCGTCTATTAGAGACTCAACCAGCTTCCGATAACGTCCTTCAAGTGTGTCAAAGGCGAAAACGGCGTTCGAGAACTTGATTTGGTCGAGCGCGACCGAAAGAAACCATTCGCAATAGTCCTGAAGCGCTTTCGTCGACAGATTGCCCCGGCCGTCTCTGTCGCTCATCCTTTGCTGGTCGGCGTGGTCCATCATGCTTTTGTATTCGGTTTTGTCTTTCAGGCCTCGGGCAAGTCCGCGAGAGATTGACCACAGGCCCTTTCCGCCTACCCCTGCGTTTTGGGCCATCGCGTGAGACATTAACCTGCTGACACGACCATTTCCGTCCGTGAAAGGATGGATGAAGTTCAGGCGGTGGTGAGCAGCTGCAATCGCGATAATCCTATTCGTGGCTCCAGTCTGTGCCGCCTTATAGCGTTTAGCAAAGTGTTCCATGAACGCGATGACGTACTGAGATGAAGGTGGCTGATGTCGTCCAACCGCCACGTCATCCACGCTTTTAGAACGGAATACGCCTGGTACAATCTCGGCTTTCGTCCCGTCAGGCCGCTCGACGAAACGGAACTCCGCTGGCATCTCGTCGTAGAAACGGCGATGGACCCAGGAAATGAACTCGGCTGATGTAGGTGGCGGCAATGCACCGCGATGGTTCAGGCGGTCAATTTCTCTCTGAACGATGACGTGAGCTTTGGCTTCTAACGCCAATGGCCTAGTAGCCTCTTCAAGCTCAGCACCAGCCAGTGCACGCTCGATGTCCTTGGGCCGCGTGTTGTGCCCCTCGATCAAGTTCGAGTAATAGCAATTTATCACGCGGACGAGGTCTGACAATTCGAAGGCAGCGTCGTTGTGCAAGCCCCGGCCCAAGTCAGACGCTGCCGCCTGAATCTCGACAACGAGATCAGAAAGGACGGACGGGATGCTATCTTCGAAAAAGGCAGGTTCAATGCGGGTCGGGAATTCTTCCATCTTTTGCCGATCTTATATTTCTTGAAAACTGATAATAATTAGTATCTTAGCGCGCTTAAATCAAGAAAATTGCCGATGTTGGTTGCCGATCTTTCATGGACGTCAAACAAGTTCTAAATTGCCGATATCGCTATCGTAAATTTCGTATTTAGATCAATCTGATACGGCCAATACGCGCACCTTTCTGCCGATGTTGGTTGCCGATCTTAGGTGTCCGAAAATTGATGCGAGCGCTCTCGTTGGGAAGAGCTTCAACATTCCAGTCGTGCGACCTCAGACATGCCCCTCTCCAACCGCCACGGGCGCGAAGAAAAAGTTGAAGCTAATCGGAGCTGTGAGCTCCGGCGACAGTAGCGAATGGCTAGTGAAATCAGGGACGTTTTGATGAACCGCTTCTGCCTGCCTCCCAAATCAGGGATGGCTGGTTCGCACCAAGGAAAGCAGGGTTGCGCTTCCGCTTGGCCGTGAACTTGATTCCGGATTAAAAGAAGTTCTTCCGCTCGAATGTGAAGCGCGAAACATGTCGCCGACGCCGAGGACCTCCCGGCTGGCTCCGGCAAGGGCCGCAACCAGCGTCTGCAGATCGACCCTGTTGCAGAAACAATGGGCCATTCTGGGCTTTCGCCAGATCCGGCAAAAGCCGCGCGGTCAGGCGGGCAAGCGGCCGGGCGAAGGGGGCAGCCAGGACCGCCAGCGCGAAATTGAGGCCGAGATGCGCGTCGACCGGTACGTTGTCATGCGACAGGGATAATAGTTCGAGCAATTGGCCGGAATAGCCAGCGGCAGCGCCAGAAGGCAACCGACTGCCCGGACAATCAGATTTCCAAGCGCGACACGCCGGGCGCTCGGCGCCGCATGCAAGGTGGCGAGAACCGGAGGCACGGCGCCGCCGAGATTGGCGCCGAGTACGAGTACGACGAGCAGACCCGTTGAAATTCCGCCGGAAGCAGCGAGCGAAAGGATCAGCACCACCACCGCAAGGCTCGATGAGGCAAGGACGGCGAGTGCCGCGGACATGATCAGCGCGACCGGCCAGGCATTGTCGAGCAGCGCGAGAAAGACCGAAAGCGCGGCCGATGCGTGCAGCGGCTCCGTCGCGCCGCCGATGAGATGCAGCGATAGCAACATCAGCCCAATGCCGACAAGGGCAGCGTCCGTACCTTTGCGTAGGTTCGAGCTTCCGCGCCCGACGACTACTCCCGACAGCAACAGGAGCGGCGAAAGCCAGCCAAGGCCCAATGCGACGATCCAGGCGGTCATCGCCGTTCCGACATTGGCGCCGAGCAGCACGACTTGCGCCATGCGCGGCAGGATCAGGTCGCGTTCGACGAAGGAAGCGACCATCAGGGCCGTAGCGGTGGAGCTCTGGAGAGCGATGGTTGCGATCAGGCCGGCGAAAAAGGAGCGGCAACCGCTGCGGGTACCGGCCGCCAGACCCGCCTTCAGGCGAGCACCGAAGGCGCGCTGCATGCCGTC
Source organism: Ensifer sp. GW101-20A05 (assembly GCF_059424735.1). Lineage (NCBI taxonomy): Bacteria > Pseudomonadati > Pseudomonadota > Alphaproteobacteria > Hyphomicrobiales > Rhizobiaceae > Ensifer > Ensifer sp. GW101-20A05. The sequence continues at coordinate 173,181 of NZ_JBWKZT010000008.1, forward strand.
ACGCACCAGACCGAGACCGAACAGAAGCAGAGCCACGGCGCCGAAGAGATTGATGCTGACGATCGCCGAATCCACGGCTCCCTCCCCTTGAGCAGCCCTACTGCCGGCCCCGAAGCAATTCGGCCCGGAACAACTGCTGAAAGGCAGCGTAGTTTTCGAAGCCAAGATCGTTGACGAGGCGCATCACCGTCGTCGTCGAGACGCCGCTGCGCTCGGCCACTTCACGCGCGCTCGCAAAGGCAACGTCATAGGGATGGCCAAGTACGAACTTCGCCACCTCCAGCCGCCCGCCCTTCAACTGTCGTACACCGAGGCGACAGGACTCCCGCAGTTCGACAAAGGTCGCCGGAGGTGCAACCGAGGCGGCCGTGACCGACAGCTGGTGGACCATGTTCAGGCCGCCTCCACGTTGGAGGGCGTGCCCTCGATGTGGATGCGAAGACTGCCTGCTTCGGCACGATCAAGAAAGGCGTCAAACGCACCGAAGAAGATCGACAGGAAGCCGTCGGTCGAGCCGTCCCAGCCACCTTCCGCAGCACTACCGAACCGTGCAGCAAGCGCTCGATAGAGCCTGAGGCGCGTCGCGGGGATCTTGTCGAGCGCAAGCACGGCGGCCTGCCGCAGACAATACCAATCGGCGATCAATTCGAGCATATCGAGGCGAGCCAACTGACCGGCATCTTCGAGCGCGCACGCCGCGACCACATCTACTATCGTACCGGGACCACCGAGGCGTTCGCAGATACCTTCGACTGTGAGCCCGGAAATTTCGTCGACGACTTCCTTCGGCCATTCCTTGGGAAAGTAGCGATGCTGAACCAGGGCGCGTTTATGCGCTTTCAGGAACGATCCGTAGTCGGAGACGTCAAGGGCATTATCAGCTTCTTCGGTGAGGTGGACCATTTCACGCTTGTAGGCACACGAGATGCGCGGATCGACGGCGCTGGAGGACAGCTCGACGGTTTCGACCAGCAGGGCAGAGGCGGATGGCTCGACTATCTTGAAGGCTGGCGGAAAGGCCACCAGCGACGGCACGGCGATATTGGTGAGTGGACTTCCGTTCCACTCTCGGCGGGTGAGGCCCTCGACATGCAGATGCCCGCTGAAATGCACCGTCATCCCGGCGCCGATCAGCGCCTGCGCGACGGCCTCGCGTGGCGTCCTGCGGGCAATGTTTGTCTCGCCGAAGAGCACGCCCTCGGCACCCGTCGCCCCGTCAAAGGGATCGAGCACCGGATAGTGCGAAAAGGCGAGGAGCGTCTTTCCGAGCCTGCGGGCGCGTGCCGACACGTCGGCGATCCAATCGATGATGAACGGCTTCAGCTTCAAAAGCGCGTTCCAGCCGGCACCGGTACTATCGACGAAAGCCGCCTCTTCGCCTTCTCGGAACGTGCCGTCGCGCGGCTCGAATACATTGGCGTCGATCATCATCAGCCAGAGACCGGGCTCCGGCTCGACCAGATAGGAAGCGTCCATCAGCGCGTAGCGGTTTCTGCCATCAGGAGACGAAACGTCGTAGATGCGGTCTTCGACCTTGTCCGATGCGCCGAACGGCGTCTCCCAATGGATATCGTCGGACCTTCGGAAGTATCCGAATGCGGCCATAGGCGCGAGGCCCGTCGGGTACCCCTCGCAATACATGGACGGCGTCGTGTGGGTGCCGGGGCCGGCCTTCTCCTCATCGCTGGTGACGAGGACCCTCGCGTCATTCACATCGAGGAACTGCTTGGTGTGATGGCGGCCCTTGGGGCCGAAAATGTCGTGGTTGCCGGGGAGTGCGTAGAAGCGCATATCATTCTCGCGTTCATGCCGCTCCAGAATGGTGCGCAGGCGCTCTGCGGTTTGCCGCTGGCCGTCATCCGTGTAGTCGCCGAGAAGGACGACATGCCTGATGTCGCGCCGAAGCACCTCTGCAAGCGCCTCGTCCAATGCCTTCGCACTCTCGTTGAAAACGCGGGTGGATTCGCGCGTGTCGGCCCAGCTTCTGACGGCCAGCCTTTCGCCATCGACCTCGATGGCGGGAAATTCGAAGTTACCCTCAAGATCATGAAAGTGAGCATCGGCAATGACGGCGATCCGCGGCAAATCAGCCATTGGAATTGACCTGCGCACGCGATGTTTCGACGAGATCGATCCAGGCGGAGGCACGCCTTGCCGCTTCGTACAGCATGGGCTTCGGCGTCTCGAACCATTCGTCCGGCCTCAGTTCGCGGTGCTCCCGGATGTGGGCGACTGCGGCGTCCAGCGTTGGAAACAGATGCGGCTGTTGCTTGTGCAGAAAAAGCGCCACCAACGATACGGAGCGACTACGCCCGCCGCGGCAATTGACCAGAATGTTGCCGCCGTCGACGAAGGGGTAGGTTGAGCGTTTCGGCATCGTCTGGCGCAAAGCGCCATCGAGAATGTAGTAAGCGCCGAGCATCATCGTGTCCGGGCTCCCGTCGCCGTCAATCATGCCGAGCTTGTAGTAGCGTATGTCGGCGTAACCACTCGCACAGAGGTCATCGTTGACTGCAATTTCCTCTTCGCGCACCAGATTGATATCCAAGTTGACCGCGCAATTGACGACGATGGTAATCCCATGGCGTTTGAGCAGATCCATGTCGCGCGCGCCGTCGCTACCGCCGATATAGAGATAGGCGCTGAGCGGTCCGAGCCCCTTTGCGATCAGACTGATTGCGGCGCGCGCGTATACCGGTGCATTCATTGGTGTTTCCTTTTAGGGCGGCGAACGCGTCGTTCGGCCGGTGATCCCGCCATTCGTTGGCTCAGGCCGATTGAAGCGCAGCCGTCATTTCGCAGGCGCTGACCGGAATGCCCGAAGCCTCGCTCACACCAGCAGCGATGGCCGGCGTCGATGCAAGCACCGGCCCTCCCTCCTGAAGGCTGCCGATCTCCATGAAGGGGCACACGACACCGCCCGCTTCGGCCACGAGCAGGAGCCCGGCGAGACAATCCCATGAGTTCATATGCAATTCCACATAGGCGTCCGAGCGCCCGTCGGCAACATAGGCAAGCGCAAGTGCGCCCGACGCGCCGCGTCGGACATTGGCTCCTTTCGCGAGCATCCGCCGCATGGTTTCGAGGTAGGTCTCGTCCGGCACGCGGCGTGACCATCCCATTTCGATGGTGGCCGCATCGAATGCGACCGTCGACGAGATGCCGATGGGTTTTTCGTTCAATGTCGCTCCAGCCCCCCTTCGACAAAAATAGAGTTCGTCCTGAGCGGGATTATAGATGGCGCCGATCTCTGCCCTGCCCCGCTCCACATAGGTGATCGAGATGCAGAAATGCGGTATCCCGCGCGCAAAATTCGCAGTGCCATCCACCGGGTCGACGACCCACATGCGCTCGGCGATCAAGCCGCCGCCTTCCTCTCCCAGAAATGCATCGCCCGGGAAGTGTGTCGCAATCGCCTGACGGATGTGAGCCTCGGACGCAGCATCGGTCTCGGTCAGAAAGTCCTGAGGACCCTTCAACGAGAAGCCGCGCCTGAAACTCTCCTTGAAACCGGCGAGCACCAGCTCGCCAGCGGATCGAATGACGTCCCGACATAACGACGCTCGCCCTGCGAGATCATTCGAATAGCGCGGATTTTGATCGTTCATCAGTGGGACTCCATTGCACACGCGTGCACATTTGCACGCGTGTGCACGGCGCGCAAGCAGAATCTGCGCCGCCGCCTCGTCGTCTCTACGGCCGCATGGGGCGCTTAGTATTGGTTCGCGTCGCGAGCACGTTACGGATCGCAAAACTCGAATGTATTCGCGAAACACCGGGAAGAGCTGAAAGGATTTCCTTGTGAATGCGCTCGAACTCGCCGGCATTGGCGACTTCGACGCGCAATAGATAATCCGATCCGCCGGTCATCAGGAAACACTCCTTTATTTCGGGGTGCCTGCGTATCGCGGCCTCGAAGCGATCGAGATAATCCTCTGTCTGGCGATCAAGCGTGATGTTGATGATCACCGCAATGGTGGCCTCGACGTTAGATGTGTCTACCAGCGCGGTGTAGCCACGGATAACTCCGGCCTGCTCCATCAGTTTTATGCGCCTGAGGCAGGCCGATGGCGAAAGGCCGACTTCGGCGGCAAGGCTCGCATTGCTGCGTCGGGCATCGAGACGAAGCAGACGAAGAATGTTGCGGTCTATCGCATCAAGTGCGGCCATTGCAGATTATTCCAATTCATTATCGTTTCTTTCAATGAACATGATTTCACGCAACGATCAATCATTCTTTCCTTGGCAATTTCACGATCGTTTCACTAATCTCCCGCCAACATGGGGGAGACTGAAATGGACGGGGCAATACAGGCAAGAAGGCAAGGTACGGCGACCGCCACGAGCGGCGCATCGGGCTACCTGGCCATCGATCTAGGGGCCATTGCTCGCAACTATGAAAAGCTGGCGGCTGAGGTAGCGCCTGCGCGCGCAGCCGCGGTCGTCAAGGCGGATGCCTATGGGCTCGGCGCCAACCGTGTCGCCGCAAGGCTCTACCAGCAAGGCTGCCGTCACTTCTTCGTCGCCCAATTCGTTGAAGCCCTGCGCCTGCAGACAAGTCTCGCAGCCGATGCCACCGTCTATGTGTTGAATGGCCTCCAGCCCGGCAATGAAACTGCCTGCGCTGAGCACGGCATCGTACCGGTCATCAATTCGCTGGAGCAGTTGCAGCGCTGGAACGAGACTGCAAAGGCGCTCGGCGGCAAGCTGCCGGCGGCTCTGCAATTCGATACCGGCATGTCGCGCCTCGGCGTTCCACCGGCAGAACGCGCCGCCGTTGCCAGCCTGCTGACAGCAAGCGGTAGCATTGATGTCCAGTTCATTATGAGCCACCTCGCCTCGGCCGACGAGGCCGAGAGCGAGCAGAACGGAAGTCAGCTCGCCGAGATGAACCGCATCACGGCTGAATTCCCCGAGTTCGACCTGTGCTTCGCAAATTCGGGCGGCATCTTCCTCGGCAGACCCTATCATGGTGTACTTGCCCGTCCCGGCATCGCACTCTACGGCGGCGCGCCGACCGCCAACCAGCTCAATCCGATGGAACCCGTCCTGCGCCTCGATTTGGCTGTCGTGCAGACCCGCACCGTGCCTGCCGGGGCGCGCGTCGGCTACAGCGGCACCCATATTGCCGCGGGAGAAACCCGCCTTGCCACCATTGCCGCCGGCTATGCCGATGGCCTGCCGCGCGGCCTGAGCGGCCGCGGCGCCGTCTATTGCGACGGCATTCGCCTGCCGATCGTCGGCCGGGTCTCGATGGACAGCATCACCATCGACATCTCCGCTTTGCCGGAAGGTCGCCTTCACCTCGGCAGCCTCGTGGAAGTGCTCGGACCCAATCAAACGCTTGAAGACCTTGCGCGCGACGCCGGCACCATCTCCTACGAAATCCTGACCGGCCTCGGCCAGCGCTACGAGCGGCAATACCGCTGACCCCTTCTCTTCTCCCGTGAGGACATCATGAAAGTTATCGTTCTCGGCGCCGGCATCATCGGCGTGACGTCCGCCTACCAGCTTGCCAAGGCAGGACATGAGGTGACGGTCATCGACCGTCAGCCCGGTCCCGCCTTGGAGACGAGCTTCGCCAATGCCGGCGAAGTCTCTTTCGGCTACTGCTCACCCTGGGCCGCGCCCGGCATTCCGATGAAGGCGATGAAGTGGCTGTTCATGGAGCATGCACCTCTGATCCTGCGCCCGAAGGTCGACACCGCCATGCTGTCGTGGATGGTGAGGATGCTCTCCAACTGCACGTCCAAGCGCTACGCCATCAACAAGAGCCGCATGTTGCGCCTCGCCGACTACAGCCGCATCTCACTCGCCACACTGCGCACAGAGACCGGCATCGCCTATGACGAGCGGATGCAGGGCACGCTGCAATTGTTCCGCACACAGCAGCAGCTCGATGCCTGCGGAAAGGACGTCAAGGCGCTCGCCGCCGACGGCATTCCTTACGAGGTGCTGGACCGCGACGGCTGCATCCGGGTCGAGCCGGCGCTGAAGCACGTGCGCGAAAAGATCGTCGGCGGCCTGCTGACACCGAAGGACGAGACCGGCGACTGCTTCAAGTTCAGCAATGCTCTCGCGAAGAGGACTGAAGAACTCGGCGTGCGCTTCAATTATGGCAGCATCATCCGTGGCCTCGACGTCGAGGGCGGCCGCATACGCGGCGTCGTCACTGCGCACGGAACGCTGCAGGCCGACGCCGTTGTCGTGGCGCTCGGCAGCTTCTCGCCGCTGCTCGTCAGGCCACACGGCATCCGTCTGCCGGTCTATCCGGTCAAGGGCTATTCGCTGACGATCCCTATCACCGACGCGTCGCGTGCGCCGGAATCGACTGTGATGGACGAGACCTTCAAGATCGCCATCACAAGGCTCGGTGATCGCATCCGCGTCGGCGGCATGGCCGAAATCTCCGGTTATACCAACGATCTCGGCGAGCCCCGCCGCCTCACACTGCAGCATTCCGTCACCGACCTCTTCCCTGGCGGTGACGTGTCTAAGGCCAGCTTCTGGTCGGGCCTTCGCCCGATGACGCCGGATGGCACGCCGGTCATCGGTGCGACGAGGGTCGCGGGCCTCTATCTCAACACCGGTCACGGCACGCTCGGCTGGACGATGAGCTCCGGTTCGGCTCGGGTGATCGCCGATCTCGTCAGCGGCCGCAAACCTGAGATCGACGCAACCGATCTCGCAATTGCTCGCTACGCGTAAGCGGCTCTGTTCAATCCCTTTCGAGGAAACAAATCATGATCCAGGAAATCCACACGAACGACGCGCCGGGCGCCGTCGGCCCCTTCTCGCAGGCGATCAAGGTCGGCAGTCTGCTGTTCGTCTCCGGCCAGCTGCCGATCGATCCAGCAACCGGCGAATTCAACTCGGATGACCCGATCGCGCAGGCCGATCAGTGCCTCAAGAACCTTGCCGCGATCGCCGCCGCCGCCGGCACGAGCCTCACCAACACCGTCAAGACAACGGTCCTTTTGACCGACCTCGGCAACTTCGCCGAAATCAACAAGGTCTATGCGGGATTCTTCTCCAAGCCTTTCCCCGCACGCGCCTGCTACGAAGTCAGCGCGCTTCCAAAGGGTGCAAAGGTCGAGATCGAGGCGGTCATTGCGCTCTAAGCGCCTCGCGTAGGAGACGTCAATCAAATGGGCGGCCAACACCGCCCAACCGCTCCAGGCATGGCGTGGCTTGATACCACGCCAAAAAAGTGTTCATCAGCTTCCGGCGCGTTGTCGGTCGAGCCATTCCGCGATGACCTTGGCGAGGCGTTGCGGCGCCTCCATGGGAACCATGTGTCCGGTGTGTTCGATAATTTCGAAGTCTGAGCCGGCGATACCGTGACGCAGCTCAAGCGCTTCGGTTCGCGACCTCAATCGGTCCTGCTCCCCCGCGATGACGAGGGTTGGACACCGGATCGTTTTCAGATCATCCCGTTCGTCTCGCCGGTCGATCAGCGACTGCCGGCGAAACACTTCACCTCCCAACCGCTGCCCCGCCGCTTGGATGCGTTCGATAATGTCTGCCCGCTCGGCATTGTCAGGATGCAGCGACGAGACTACGGCCGTCCGGCTCAGCCCCTTGAACACGGCACCGCCCGCTTGTCCAGCGATTGCGGCCTTCCGCTGAAGCTCTACATCGCTGTCGCCGCGTGCGGATGTCGCGATGAGGATGAGGGCGGTTACCCGGTCGGCAGCCTGCCGGACGATTTCCCGAGCGACGTATCCCCCCATGGAGAATCCGACCAACACGAACGTCGACGGTGCTTCCGACAGGGCGCGGCGGGCCATGGCCGGTATGGAACTGTCCTGCGAAAGATCAGCGTATGTGGCGGTGCCAAATTCGCTCAGCGGGGGAACCACGTCACGCCAAAGATCGGCGTCGAGCATGAAACCCGGAACCAGAAGCATCGCCATGTTTCGCCACCTGTTCGCGCAAGTCGAGTGACGGTATCGGAAGAAAGAAGACAAGTCGTCAAGGAGAACGCTCGCTTCGGATCAAAGGCCGACATGAGGCGACGCCTCGGGATCAGACCGTCTATCCCAACTGCTCGGCAAAACGCACCCGGTCCTGCGGTATACCGTATACCGCGCTGCAGCCAGATCCTTTCTCGTCCATTTTCCCGCTGCCTGCAATTACAGTCGACTGGGCTTGCCCGGCACAAAACGCCCGGCAACGTTTCCGATACTGTCTCGATAGACGACCAACTCTCTCTTCTCTTGGGAGCCAAGCCCGCCCCGACTTGACCGTAGTCAAGCTCATCCTGCCCGGAAGGACCCCGCGCAGCTGTGTTGGACCAAAACCTCTGCGCCAGCTCGCTGGCAGTCCTTGGCGCGCCGTCCTTTCCTTAGTCTCAGGCTTATCCATACCTATGTTTATCCCTCTCGCGAAGAGAACTGGTTATGAAGTGGAGGTTCCGCTACCAGGGCTAGCGGTTCGGGCGCACCCAAAACGGCGTGCGGCATCAGCGTACGGGATAGGAACCGCGATGCAATCCCGAACCAGATCATTAGTGTCGCCGCATAGGAGACGTAGGCATCAACGGCATAGTGCCAGCCCAGGTGTATCGACCCCAAAAATATCAGAACAAAATGGATCTTGAGCGCCCATTGTATGGTGGGGTGAAAGCTTCTTGAGGCTAGGACCATCAAGAGCGCCGTAGCGTTGTGAAGGCTGGGCATGGCAGAAATGCCCATTTCGGCGCCTGAACCAGCGTACCCCTTCCAAAGCAGGCCTTGGACGTCAAGGGCAAAGATCGGCGCGCTTTGGTCAGCAGCCTCGAGATAGGACATCAGACCGGCATACGGGTTGCCCCCGAGCCCTAGGTTGCCGAAAAAACATGGACCGGCGGATGCGAACGCCGTCGCCAGGACGCTACCGAGAAAGATCCACAGCAACGCAAAAGTGACGAGAAACTGAGTGCGCTGAGGTCGCTCGCTGAATGCAAGGGCCATCCAGAAGGTCCACATCACCATGAACCATATACTGTAGTTCATGCTGAGCAGGAATGTCACCGGCCAATAGCCCAAGACCGGCTGAAGCCACTGCCAAGGGAGCCAGCCAAAGTGAAGTGTTCGATCAAGATCGCTCAGCGCCTCGTCCCAGGAGAACGCAGGCAAACGAGCTTTCCACGGCCAGAATACGCTTATAAGGATCACTTGTGCGAAGCCAACAGGAAGATAGGACGTCGCCGTTGCGAATGATACGCCACGGATGTCTCGGATGATCGCGGTAATCGGTCGGTCTACGCGATTGACCAGAACATGGTAGCCCCCCCTGACGCCTGCCGCGAATAATACAGTTATCGAGACTAGGCCCACCGAGGAAACGAAGAAATACCCAATCCAGGTGCTAGGCGCCATTTCAAGGACGATAATTGCTAGAAGTAAATAAGCGATCGACAACAATACAACCGTAGCATCTCGGCGTGCACCAGCAATCAATGCGCTCACAAATGCTTGAGGACTAAACATTGTCACATCCCTCAGACTGCTTCAGGCGGCTCGAGGCGTCCGGACAGGGACCGGTCCGTCAGATACCCAGACGCTTTCCAAAACAGGAGCGCTATGCCGCCCCCAATGATTCCGTCGGTCGCGTAGTGCCAGCCGAGCTGGATCGAGCCGATGTAGATCGTGACGGCATAGACCAAGCCAATCTTGCGACACACGCCACCTCGCTGCCGGGTCACACATGCGATGATCACGGCAACCGCGACATGGAGGCTGGGCATTGCTGAAATACCGGAGGTCACCACCCCGGTGGCAGCGTCGACGTTCCTGAGCAGCGCCATCAAGGGCGCGTATGTGTCGTCACCGTAAAGAAGTTCCACAAAACAAGGCCCAGACGACGATAACAGGAGTGCCAAGATGCCGCCTACGAACCAGGTCAGCAAGGTCGTCAAGATGTACCGCAACCGCAGCTCATGATTACCGATCCACGGAAACGTCCGATCCAGTCGGATCAGGCTCTCGTCCCAAGAGAATGGGACGATCGCCGGAATCGTCGACTTGACGGTACTGAACACAAAGATCATCGCGACAACGATTGCGGTCGAATGTGTTGCGTGTGCCAACCTATCGTTCGCTAGCAGAATTTTTTCCATGTGCGCCTTCAGTGCCGCCGTCGGGTGCTCTTCCCTTCGTGCTAGCATCGTGAGCACTGTCCAAAGCATGTAGAGCGACGCCATGCTCGAAACTGCCGAAAACGACCAGTTCACATAGAGCGATGCTGTTTGATAACGCGGTTCGACATCAGGATACCAAATCAGGCTCGCCATAGCCGCAGCGTGCGCCATGAGGATCGTATAGGCTAACCGATAGTCAGCGGCAGCCCTGCCGAACGAGGAAAGAAGCACCGTCATTGAGCAAAACCGTCATGGATGTCCCCTGCCGCCATTCAATCGCAGTTTCTAATATTTAGTCAACCGCCGATTGCCGGGGTCAAGACCCAGAACCTTCAAACTAACGGCCTAGCGCCTCTACCTCGCCCATACAGACTGGGTTGCCGAGCGTGTGTCCGGAATGCTTGATGCGACCAGAGAATTTGCACCTTAAAACGGAGCCGCTTGAGTGCGTCGCGAACCATCCTCAATTTGTCGTCGGTCTTGCCAGCTTTATCTCCGTCGTCTCACGAAGTTCAATCGCGCCCGGCAGCCGATTGATCCTTCCGCATCTGGCGCAGCATGTTCCGCCCGGCGATGAGCATCTCAAACAGGAACGCCACGAGCGAGACGATGAGCGAGACGATCGCACCGCCGAAGAACCAGAACAGATTTTCCTCGCGGAACCCGAGCGCGAGCGCGCCGGCAAGCAGATTAAGGATCGCGCAGCCGGTACAGATCGCAGCCAAGGTTCCCAAAGCGACCGCTATCTCCAGGGCAAACGTCCGCCGGCGCAGATAGTCCAGTTGTAAGCGCCGCGCTTCACCGTCGCCATCCTTTTCCCCCACCTCGTTAACCCGATCCGAGACCCTGCCGAGACGTGTCGTATAGACATTGACAAAACCGGCTGTGCCGGCGAGCAGGAAGACAGGCGCCAGGGACGTCTGGATGATCGAGGCCAAGTCGTTGACGATTGAAGGTGGCTCCATAAGTGCTCTTAATAATTTCGCCTTGATGTGAGTAGCGTCCGATCAACCTACAGCCGCAAAAATAGACAATTTTCCGGCGGCAGCTTGGACGACTTTCCGCAACTCCTTACCGAGAGCCGTCCGCTTGATCGCATAGCATCAGATCAATGCGTGAAGCGAGATCCTCGATCCCGTATATGAAGTTCGTGAACTCTTGTTAAAAAGACATCCTCGGCAGGCTCGTCATTTCATTGGGTGCAATGACGAGCGAAACGGAAGCTCTTGATGATGGCCGCGTGAGCGCTAACGCAGGCCAAGAGGATCAGAACGAACAAGGCGAAGGCCGCAGACGAGCCGTTGACGAGTGACCAGCCAACTGGCGGAAGTTGCGAAAACGAAAGATTGGCGAGCCCTGCGCTGTTTTGCGATATCTGGAGCACAGCGAGCCCGGAGGCGATGAGCGCCGCGTGCGCATGAATGAAGCGCAGCCGCAGATGTCGCTCCGGCCGAACCGCGAGATAACCGCCAACCGCGGCGGCGACAAGAAGCGTAAAGGTCACGCCCCAGAAGACCATGTCGGAAGCGGTTACAAGCGTCAGTATAAGCGTGCGCGTCGTCGGCAACATGGTCGTGTACACGGCCCACACGAGTGGGCTGGACGGAGTACTGCACAGTAACGCGACGCTGAGAAGCGAGATGGTCGCCGCCATGTAGGCTCCGCATGGCCCCAGTCGAATCACGGTCAAAACTAAGGCGCGCATACTCTATTCCTTCAGCCCCCGTGCACCCATCTGGCTTGTATCAGACCAAAATATAAGATGATGCTTAATCGAGGCTTACGCGATTTGCCGGCTGGAGCAGAATATCTTGCCGCCTGACGGCCCCCTCCGCGTCATCTGTCAATTCCACCGATTGAATATCTGGGCGACAAGGCGGAATTGCAGGGGCGGATGCGACCGGCCGGCCGGCAGGTGTCTCTTTATTGCGACTCCCAAATTCAATTCTATCTTTATTAGCTATTTTTCCGGAAGATTTCCGGTGAGCTCATTTCTAGGCGAGGCTAGGATGCCGGCAATTGGGGGAACGTAATGGAAATGTCTCGGAGCAAAATAGGCCGCGTTACGCTGCTCGCAGGGGTGCTGATCGTGGCCGGGTGCCAATCAGATGCACTCGACGATGTCGCCGCCTTCGGCGATAGCGCGAAAACTCTCAACGATGATTCGGCGGTTGCCTTCTACAAGGACGATGAACTGGTGACCACGGGCAAGCTCCAGTTCCAGGAGAAGAACTACGGAAAGTCCTACGCGATCTACAAACGGGCGGTCGAGGTCTTTCCACGGGATCCTGCCGCTTGGTTAGGCTTTGCGGCTTCTTCTGACATGATCGGCCGGTTTGATACTTCCGATCGCGCCTATGCGCAGCTGTCCAAGATGATCGGCGGCACCGCCGTCTACTACAACAATATCGGCTACTCCCACCTGCTGCGTGGTGACTTGCCCGGGGCTCGAACCTACTTCCTGAAAGCATATGAGATCGACCCCTCGAACGAGACCACGGCGAGGAACCTCGAGTTGATGAAGAACAGCGTCAAATACGCGCAGCGGTAACTGGCTGTCGCCGCTCGCGCTCGTCCGTCGGCGCCAAGCCGCCTTGGAGCTAACACACTTACCTGAGCTTCTACTGAGGACGAACGCGCCGGCAATACTTCTGCGAATGAAGAATGCTAGGCTATTGTATTGAGACAACCATTGCTCCTTCGACGACTCATCGAAGAAGTTACAGGTGAGACCCCGCGCCAAGGGGGCTCAATCTAGTGCACCTTTCTTAGAACGAGCTTGCCATCCGCCGAGACAGTCCGCTCGTAGCGCGGCAAGTTGGCGATGGAACCGCCCTGGGGATCGGCTGCGGCAAGGACATCATCTACAGCGGATTGCGGAGCGGAAACCGAATAGGATGATGGTGACAGGCGCTGGGGCACTTCTTTCCCGGGTGCGCTGATGATCATGCTGCCGCTGGATGCGAACATGCTTGGGGTCATACGGTCATCGAGGTCGGCGACATCCTTCTGCAACTCCTCAACGGACTTGCGAACGGCCGCCAAATCATCTGCCTTGGCCCCGCTGGCGATGTTCACGGCTTGTTTGCTGATCTGCTGCTTCAGGCCGTCGATCGAGCGTTTGAGAGCAGAAAGGGTGTCTCGGCTTTCACGAACGTCTGCAGCATTCTTTGCGGTGTAAAGCAAGATTCCGGCGTTTAGCGGCAGCAGCATGAGTCCCAGCGCTATGATCGGCATGCTTCTCGAGCGGCCTGGCTCCTTCGCACCGTGCTCTCTGCGCCGCAATTCGACGTCGGGCTCGATTTCGACATCGACATTCGAAATATGCGTCATCGATTTCCTCCGTCAGCAAACCGGGCCGCAGCCCTGACTTCATCTATCCCCAAAACCCCGCGTGATCCAGATGGACCGCACTCGCCTTATATGTCCTGCACTTTTGCGTCGATGACCGGCCTGCACGAGCATTTCAGATATTCCTTAACAAAGCTGCCCCTGCCGAGCGCTCGCCCGCCTAATCCAATGCGAACACCCCTCCCCAAGCCCGCTCAAGCATCTCCACCGACGCGACCTTCGGCAGGTCGTTGAACTCGCAATAGGAGGAGATGAAATCCAGGAGGTATTTAGGATGGTAACAGGACGCCAGCGTATCCCCTCGGTACTTCCGTTCATAGAAAACGTGCAAATCATCGCGCGCCAAGTCTACGGCGACCGCGCGGGCATAGGAGTCGAAGATTCGAACATATTCATCCCGCGATGGGTTATTCACATATATCTTATATTTGAGGCGGCGCAGGCCGGCTTCATCGGAAAGCTCCCGGGGCGGAATGTTGGTCGAAAAGACGACGAGCTCGTCGAAGGGCACCTTGAACTTCTTGCCGGTATGCAATGTCAGAAAGTCGTAACCACGCTCAAGCGGCACGATCCAGCGGTTGATAAGCGCTTGCGGTCGGTCCTGCTGACGCCCGAAATCATCGATGATGAAGACCCCACCCGAGGCCTTCAGGTGCACCGGTGCTTCGTAGACGTTGGATGCCGGGTTGTGGGTCAGGTCAAGCAATTCGAGGGTGAGTTCGCCACCAGTCTTGATGATCGGCCGCCGGCATTCCACCCACCGTTGATCGGCCTTCGGGTGCGGTTTAGTCATCGGCTCTCGCACGGCCTGATGCGTCGCCTCGTCATAGAAACTGATGACGTAGCCACCGACCTCAATGGCGTAGGGCACCCAGATCGTCTGGATGAAAAGCTCGGAGGTCCGCTCGGCAATGCTCGTCTTACCGTTGCCCGGCGGACCATAGAGAAGGATGGAACGGCCCGAATTGACCGCCGGTCCCAGCTTCTCGACCAATGCCGGCGACAGCACCAGCCCGTCCAGGCTTCGGACAAGCCGCTCGGGAGTGACGCGTTCGTGATGGATTGACTGCACAGCGATCTGGCGACAGAAGGCGTCGAGTGACACGGGGGCCGGGCCAACATACTCCGACTGCCGCTGGGCCGCCTGCGCATATTCCAAGCCCTTGATCGAAAGGGCATAGCGGATGTCGGACTTGACATCGTCCCCCGCCAACCCCCGCGCCTCGAGAAAGGACAGCTTCACCAATTCCTTGATGAGAAAGTTCGTCAGCACCTTCGAAAGCTTCATCCGGTCAGAAAGATGCGAAGCCGTAACCGTGTCCTGCTCGGTTGCGCATTTCGCGGCAAGCCGCAACAGGAACGACAATTCCAGCCCGCATTCGTCGAGACTCAGCGGTACCATCGGCATGCGCGGATCAAGCGCGAGAGCAAAGTCTTCACGGTCTTGGCTGGGCAAATATTGCATGGAGTCTTGCTCCTACCTATCCACCGGCGCGGAGGCCGGAGAGGAGGTTGATGACGCGAATGACGACGGGGACGAGTACGATGATGAGACTGACGGGAAAGAGGAAGGCGCCGAGCGGCAACAGCATCTTGATCGGCAGGGCATTGGCCTTCTCCTCTGCCCGCACGATCCTGAGATCACGCATTTCCTTGCTGTAGACACGCAGCGTCTGGGTGACGCTGGTTCCGAGCTCTTCCGACTGTCGAAAGAGTACGGCGAGCACGCGCGCTTCATCGATCCGCAAACGCGTCGCGAGGTTGGCCAGGGCGTCGCGTAAGCGGCGGCCACCGCGCACTTCAAGCATCATGATTGAAAGATGCAGACCAAAATCCTGTTGTTTCTGCACGAATTCGCGCGCGACGCGGTTCGCAGCCGCCTCAAGGCTCATGCCCGCGTCAAGGCACACGATCAGCATGTCCATGAAATCGGGAAAGAGCCGTCGGTATTCCCGCTCCTTGGCGTCGCCGCGCCGGTCGATGTAGATATTGACGAGCACGAAGGCGATACCGGTCGCGATCATCGCCACAAGCAGGACCGCAAGCCGGGACATCTCGGGGGCGAAGCGGTTCAGGGCCCAGGCAGCCCCCACCGTGACAATACCGCAAAGGAGCGCACGCACCACTTGAAACACGGTAACCGCTCTGGCCCCGAAATATCCGGCACGGATCAATCGGTTCTGGGTGGAGTTAGCATTCTGGTCCCGCCGCGTGATTTCGAAATAGCGGCGAATTAGTCGGTTCTCCGCCTCGCCCAGATCGACAAGCGTGCCGTCTCCGAGTTGAAGATCGTCGACGCCTCGCTTCGCAGTCGCCTCCGACAACCGGACGCCAACCTCGCGTCTGCGAAACATCAGCTCCGACGTAACGCCAGAGAAAATCAGAACCGCGAGAAAGACGACGATGTAGATTCCGTACTCGCCCATGGCGACCTCAGTATTCGAAGTTGACCATCTTGTAGAGAATAATATTACCGACTGTCATGATGGCGATGAGCACGATGACAATGGTCGTGCCGTGACCACTCGCCCAGACCGTGTCGAAGTAAGTCGGTGCAAGCGCCTTGATCATTGCGTAGAGAAGAAATGGATAGGCCGACATGAAAACCGCGGTGATACGCCCTTCCGACGAAATCGCTTTGACCTTGGCTTTCAGCATCGTGCGATCACGCAGGGTCTTCGAGAGGTTCTGAAGGATTTCGACGAGATTCCCACCCGTGCCCGCCTGCACGCTCAAGGCGATTGCCAGCAGGTTCAGATCTTCCGCCCCGACACGGTGACTGAGGTTGACGAGGGCGTCGTCC
Source organism: Ensifer sp. GW101-20A05 (assembly GCF_059424735.1). Lineage (NCBI taxonomy): Bacteria > Pseudomonadati > Pseudomonadota > Alphaproteobacteria > Hyphomicrobiales > Rhizobiaceae > Ensifer > Ensifer sp. GW101-20A05. The sequence goes on from NZ_JBWKZT010000008.1 coordinate 189,458, forward strand.
AAGGTGGTGCCATAGGTCAACTCATCCGAAAGCAGACCAAATTCCGTTCCGACCGGATCGGGCATTTCACGCGCTACAAGGGAAATTGCGGCCGGCAGCGGATGACCTGCAGCTAGGCTGCGATTGGCAACGTCGAGTGCCTCCGGAAGCTTGAGGGTAAATTTGCGCATCCGGTTGGCCCGCATGCGCCAGACGACGATGACGGGGACGAGAAGGCAGGTTAGCAGGAAGATGGAAATCCGGACCAGGATGGTCGGAATCAGGAATTGAACGGCCAACCAGATCCCAACCGCGCCGGCGATCCCGTAAAGCGCGAACCAACGCGCGTCGAACTTGATACCGGACTGAGCATAGAATTGCCGGGCACGCTGAGCCAGCGGCATGGATTGCCAATCTTCGTCGGCGCCGCGCTCCTTCAGCATCGCACGGTAGGTTTTGAGGCGGTCCTCGCTCGCATCGAGCACGCCTAGCCGATGATTGACGGCGCGTTGCCGCTCGGACTTCCGGAAGTAGCTTCGCAACAGCGCCTCGACGGAAACCAGCACAGCGATGAAGACCGCGGCGTAGAGGAGCAGCAAGGTCATGTTTCAATCGCCCCCGTTTGCAATGGTTTTCCCGGATCGAAGATCGCCGCCGGGATCACGATCCCAAGCTCCGCGAACTCCTCGACGAAGCGTGGTCGAAGGCCGGTCGCACGGAATTCGCCGTGGATGCGGCCATTCTCGTCGGTAGCGGTTCGCCTGAACCGCATGATCTCCTGCATCTGCACGACCTCGCCCTCCATACCGGTGATCTCGGAGATCGACACCACTTTGCGACTGCCGTCGCTCAGGCGCTGGACCTGAACAATGATGGTGATCGCCGAGGCGATCTGCGAACGGATGCTGACCTGCGACATGGGCATGCCCGCCATTCCGACCATCTGCTCGAGCCGACCGACGGCGTCGCGCGGCGTGTTGGCATGAATGGTCGTCATCGAGCCTTCGTGGCCGGTGTTCATCGCCTGCAGCATGTCGAAGGCCTCTTCGCCGCGCACTTCGCCGACGATGATGCGATCGGGGCGCATGCGCAGGGCATTCTTGAGGAGCTCGCGCTGGCGCACTTCGTTACGGCCATCGAGGGTCGGCGGCCTCGTTTCCAGCCGTCCGACATGCGGTTGCTGCAGCTGCAATTCGGCCGCGTCTTCGATGGTGATCAGGCGCTCCATGGTCGAGATCTGCGATGACAGGGCGTTGAGCAGAGTCGTCTTGCCCGAGCCTGTGCCGCCGGAGACGACCATCGACACCCGGCCCTTGACGGCAGCGCTCAACAGAATCCGCATCGCGTTCGCCATGGCGCCATTCTCGACCAGACGCTCCAGCGTGAGCGGTTTGCGCGTGAACTTGCGGATCGAGACGAGCGGCCCGTCGACCGAGATCGGTCTGATGGCGACGTTGACACGTGATCCATCCTTCAACCGTGCATCGACCAGCGGCGTCGATTCATCGACACGTCGCCCGACCGCGGAGACGATCTTGTTGATCACCCGCAGCAGGTGATCTTCGTCCTTGAAACGCACCGCTGTGCTTTCGAGCTTACCACGCCTTTCGACATAAACGCTGTTGTAACCGTTGATCAGAATATCGGCGATCGAGTCATCGGCAAGCAACGGCTCGATCGGCCCGAGCCCGAGCATCTCGTCAGTGATATCGCGGATCAGGTCGTTGATTTCCTTGGCATTAAGCGGGAAATTGTTGCGCCGGATGTACTCCTTGACGAGCGGCCTGATCTCGGTAGCAATTTCCTCGTCGTCCATCGTGTCGAGTATGCCGAGGTTGATGCGGTCGAGAAGATGGCGATGCAGGTTGACGCGCTCCGCAACCATGTCGAGCCCGAGTGACTCCTCCAGCCTGGCGCTTGCCGCGGCGCCGGCACCCTCCGGATCGGGCATGACGGCAGCTTCGGCAACCGGCATCTGAGAAGGTTCAGCGGCTTCCTTCAGCTCCCCTTCCCGCTGCTTGTAGAAACGTCCAATGAACCCGGTTGCCATTGCTTCCCTACCTTCTTCGACTATTTGACGATCACCGTTGCTCCAACCGTCACCCGCTCATAGAGATCGATGATGTCGGCATTGCTCATGCGAAAACAGCCTGAGGACGCGAACTGCCCGACAGTCGACTGCTCGTTCGTTCCGTGGATGCGATAAAGCGTGTCGGCGCTCCCCCGGTAGAGATAGATGCCGCGCGCGCCCAATGGGTTGAACGGACCCGGAGGCACCAGCTCAGGCAGTTCCGGCGCGCGCGCCTTCATCTCGGCCGGCGGCCGCCAATCGGGCCATTCGGTTTTTCGCCCCACCTTCACCACGCCGCTCCAACGGAAACCGTCGCGGCCGACGCCGATCCGATAGCGGATCGCACGGTTGCCGGAGAGAACGAGATCGAGCGTCCGCTCCTGACTGGCGACGACGATCGTGCCGGTCGGATACTTTTTCTCGAGCATTACGACCGTGCTCGTTTTCGGCCCGAGACTGCGCGGCACCGTCCCGCCCGCCAATGCTCCAGTCGCAACCGGCGTGAGCGCCAGCGCACTCAAGAGCAGCACAGCCCGCATCCACCGGCCACGCCCGAAGCCAGCGCCGCCTCGGTCCATCGATCCACTGCTGCCGTGGAGGAATGCCTTCATCTGACGAGCGCTCCGAGCTTGCCGACGGCACCGCAGAAGGGCGAACGCGAGTTGACCTCGTTGGGCAGAACGCCGCGGTTCACCGCCTCGCTCAGCGTGTCCCAGTCATAGGGGATGATGTGCGCATGCGCATCCTTGAACACCTTGTCCACCTGCTCGCGGCGCACCCCGAGGCTGAAGAGCTTGGTATGATACTTGTTGATGACGATCTGGATCGAATCCGCGTTGCCCCGCAACCGTACGAGATCGAGGTAGAGGTCTTTGGCCTGGTGGAGCGCCGGGATCGTCATCTCCGTGACGATGGAAACGCTGTTGACCGACCCCAGCACATCGCTCTTCCAGGGCGTTTCGTAATAGGGAATGTCGATCACCATGTGATCGCTCTCGAAGGCGGCGACATCCAGCATGCGCAGCACCAGTTCGGCACCTTTGGGTTCGAGCAATACCGACGGCTGCTTGAACGAGAGCAGCGTGAAGCCACCCGGGTGACGCTTGCGCACCAGATCGATGAATTCGAGATCGACACGCGCCGGATTGGCGATAACGGTCTTCAAATCGTAGTCGTTGAGAAGGTTTAGGTAGTAGCCGAGCGATCCGGACGAGAAATCCAGATCGAACAGACCAACCCGCGGCGTGACGCCTTTCGTCGGCTGCGCCAATAGGTGGGCAAGCGATGAGGAAATGACGCTCGCCCCGGCACCGCCTACGGCAGCAACGATGGCATGAACCCGGCTCTCGTTGCCGCTGACGCCCGGCGCATGGGTCGAGATCATCTCGATCAGTGCACGGCGCTCGAGCGGCTTCTTCAGCCAGTCGTCACCGTTCAGCCGAAACAGCGGCCGCATCAGTTCATCGGACAGAACCTCGGAAACGATCACCATCGGAATATTGCGATGGTTGGCACGAAAGGCAAAAATCTCCGGGCGGCAGAGCATGTCGCCGCAGTCGACGTCGAGCACGATCAGGTTGAACTGTGTCGGATCGACCCTTCCCGTCTCGCCAAGCGCGCTCAGCGCCATGTGGCGCGCTTCGTAACGCGACAACGACCCGAACGTGTCGAGCATAAGGCTCGCCGCCGCCGCGTCGTCGGAGAGAACGAGGATCTTGGTGGTCGTTGCAAAGTTCATGTGTGCGGTCATCTCGCTCCCCCACGCAATATTGAAGGGCTCAGCAGCTTGAACATGTCTCGAGGTCTTCCGTCGTCAGTGTCACCGGGTGAGCGGGAACTTCGATCTGATCCAGCCCCAGCAGAGCGCCAAGTAGCGGCAGGTCGAATGTAACGTCGCGCACTTCCAGCCGCATGGTCAGCACCGGCCCGTTCGGTCGCCCCCAGTAGCCAAGCCCCGAGCGCTGGTAGGTTACCACCAGGTTTGCCGGCTGGATCCGCCAATTGAGGTCGCAGATGCCCGGGTTCGGGTCCCCCGCCACCCCGCAGACACCGTCGCTCCCCATGACAATCCGGGTCAATTCGTCACTGCAATTGGCGAGGGCCGGCCCACAGGTGGAGGATATCGCGGCGTCGTTCGGCGTCGCGTCACCGTTGTTCAGAGGATCGTCGGCGTCGGTCGGAAAGACATCTGCGAAGTCGCTGGTCAGGGGCTCGGAGACGGCTGCGAGCCGGGCACCAAGTTGCAGGGCCTTGACCGTCTGGTTCCATTGCGACATGGCGTAACCGAACTCGACAAAAGCCGAAATCGCCAGAAGTACAAGCGGCAGAGATATCAGACCTTCGGTGAGTGTCACACCGTGCTGATCCTGCCAGAAGGAGGCGGGCGATCGACGCTTTACCATCCGATGTACCTCTCTTCGTGGGAGGAACTGATGGTGATCTCATCGATGCCGAGCCAGGAAAAGATCGGCGAACTCTGGTAAAGATGCGAGGTCTGCACCGTGATCGTGCCATCGGCATCGACGGGAATGATGGTGATATCCGAAAGATCGGGTCCCCAGTCGCTGACGCGCAAAGCCGCCCCCGCGGCGGGGCCCTGCGTTCCATAGAAGGCGATCAGCTTTGCCGTCGCCTGGCTGCAGGTCGGCGTGTATGTCCCCGACGTCTGCCGGCACCGCGCGAGATAGCGACCCGCATCCCTGAGCCCTGCATCGATCTGCATCCGCTGCCAGAAGATATTGCCGAATTCGAGAATGCCGGCCGCAAAGAGGGTAACGAAAGGTATGGCGACCAACGCCTCGGTCAGCACCGCGCCGTCATCTCTCGACCAAAAGCCGAGACGGAAGCGATCGCAGATGATATTTCGCAGAGTGATGATCATCGGACCAGCTCCGCTTCTTCGCGCAGGAACTCGTCAAGCGTGCCGCGCCCGCCCTTGCCGGTGATGTCGATCATTTCCAGCGAAAGATAGCGTTCGCTACCTGCCTTGATCGCCGGTTTGGTCAGGAACATGCGGGCAAAGGCGACAGCCTCTGTGGCCTTATGGCCGTTCAGATGGCCAACCGAGGCCTCGTAACCGCAATTGACGATGGCGGCAAAGATCTCGCGGCGATCGCCATATTCGTCCGACGTATAGTTCGAGAGCGCCGGACCCGTGTAGCACTGGCCGCCCGTTTGGGGAGTTCCGGTTTCTCCGTTGTTCGAGGCATGGCTGATCAGCGACGGGTTGCTGAGCTCGTAGCGATAGACGTCGTAGGCGGAGGGCTGGCTCGGTGCTGAAGCGCCGCCGCTCGGATAGCTCGAATGGTTGCTGAGAACCGTGGTGACGGACGGCTTCGTGCCGCCTTGCGCGACCTGCCAGTAGGTCTCATAATTCCAGTTGTTGCCAGTGCTGATCTTGCCGCCACCCATCGTGGTCATCGTCGCGCCGTAGCCGAGCGGCACCGCCTTGGCAACATCGCCGACCGTGCTGTCGACCATAACCGGGTTATAGTCGCCGCAGATTTTGCTGGCACCACCCGTCTGATTCTGTGCGGAGCGCACATTGCTGGCCGGTCGGTAGCGACCGTCGTTGCTTGCACTCTTGAACGATCCCGAATACAAACCGAAGCGGGTGTTCACGCCGGCTTCCACCGGTCCCGCCTTTGCGCCGGTTTCGGTGTCGAGATTATCCTTGGTGTAACAGGTGCCCGGATTGCCCGTCGCAAGCGCCTCCGCCAGCACGGACGCACCACTGCCCAAAGGGGTTCTTAGGAATCCAAAATTGCCCGGTCCGGGATTGGATGACGACGTACTGTGCAGCTCGATCTGGAGACCATAGAGATCGCCGGCGGAGAATTTGGTGTGCAGCAGTTCGGCCACCTGTTCGCTGACAGCCGCACTGCTGTTGCCGGCCGGCTCATAAGGGTTGCAGATAAAGATCGGTGTTACGTCGCAGGCACTGACCTGGTAGGCTGCCACGGCGTCGGCGGAAACATTGATCGTATCGCGATCAAGCCCGACGGGCACGGGGAAGATCGTCTGCATCGCCTGGTTCTTGGCAGATACCCAGGCATAACCGGCCTCGTTCGGGTCATCTGTCCACATATCCTCGGTGATTGGGTCGTCGTCGTCTCCCCCGAACGTGCCGTCGCCGGGGATGCCCTTGAGGAATTTGACCCTCACCGTGCTCGCCGCTTCGTTCCCCGCATCGTAAGCGACCGTGATGTATGATCCCATCGACATGCCAGTCCCGCCCGCGCCGAAGGCCGCGGTGTTGGCAAGCTTTTCGATCGCAGCCTCGGCGCGGGTGATCGCGTCGTCTCGGCCGTCGAGCTCGCGGGCTCCCGCCAGAGCCATGGCATCGACCGCGTTCTGAAGATCAGTATGGAGATTGGCGCTGCGGCCGACGTCGATGACGATGAGAGAGACACCGAGCAGCAGCGGCATGGCAATGAGCGTCAACGCGATGACGTAACCTCGATGGTCGTCCCAGAACCCTTTGATTGCCCTGCTCAACATTGGCATGCCTCTCCAATCGCGGCGGCTTACCGTCGTGACACGTTGTTCTTATTGCATTCCTTCCAGGGGCCTTCGCCGCTTATCTGCTGCTGCCATCACGATCATTTTGCCGCGCTGCTATAGCCGTTCGTGCCGGTAGGGGGCGTGGCCGTCGGCAGGATCACTGCCGTTGGCATCGCTGCGCCAGCACTCGGGCCGGTGCCGTTGTAGTTCCGCATGACCCTGCCAATCGTCTTGCCGTCCGTGGCGATTCGGGTGTTCTGCGCCACCCTCGGGAAGGGATCCTGAATTTGGATGCCCTTGTTGGCCTCCACCGCATTGCCAAGCCCGAAGGTGATCGAGTCCCGGTGGTTCAAGTAGTCGGCGCAGCCGGAAACAAGGCTCGTCATCGCCAGAATCAGGAGTGCACGCTTACTTCTTTGCAACAGCAAGGACGCCTCCCGTGTCGAGATCAAGCCTGTGGCCATAAGGCCCGGTGACGCCCTCGCCATTGCGGAAACGGCGCAGCATGTCCTTGTCCACTTCCAGTACGCCAAGCGCAAAAAGCTCGACGTCATTGGATGAACGCGTCTGGTCGAGCGGACTATAGAGCGCCTCGCCGGGTGCCGCCGGCCGCACGATATGCGGGGTTACGACGATCACGAGATCAGACTCCCGTTTCAGGAAGCTGGTTGAGCGGAACAGTGCACCGATCACCGGAAGCTGCCCCAGGCCTGGCAGCTGCTGAATATCCTTGGAGTTGATCGATTGCAGCAGGCCGGCCATGGCGAAACTCTGACCATCGCGCAGTGCGACGGTTGTCTTGGCCGCACGCGAGATGAAGCCGGGGTTGCCGTTGACGTTGATCGAGGTATCGAGTTCGGAGACTTCCGGCTCGACCTTCAAACTAATCAGCCCGCCATCAAGGACGACAGGTGTAAACGTCAGGCGCACGCCGAAAGGACGATAATCGGTCTGCGTCGCTACCGTTGCGCCGTTGGCCACGGTCGTCTGGATTGGTACCTCGCCACCGGCATGGAAGCTAGCGGTCTCGCCGCTCATCGCAATCAGATTCGGCTGAGCGAGGCGACGCACCAGGCCCTTTTGTTCGAGAGCGTTAATGACGACATCGATCTGCCCGCCCGAGATCTCGAGGACCTTGGCAATCAGCTGACCGAATGGTTGCATGCCGGTTGCCGCGCCCGCCGCATCTCCCAGAGTGCGGACGAGTGCCCCATCTTTGACTGCGATACCCTGGCTGGTCGTCGCCTTGCCGATGCCATTCCTGCCCGCCCCTGCCCAACCGATGCCGAGGTCACGACCGGTTTGCCGGGACGCCTCGATCACTCGAACTTCCAGCATGACCTGCTGGGAATCGTTGACGCGCAACTGGTTGAGAACCGGCTGATCCGAATAGGACTGAGCGATTTCAAGCACCCGCTGCAACTCGGTCGCGTCACGCACCATCCCGGTCAGGCGAATGCGATCGTTCGAGTTGATCACCCGAACCTGCGATCCGGGTGAAGCCGCTCGTATGGCGGACGCCACTTCGCTGAAATCGCTGGCGACGCGGATGTCGATGACACCAAGAAGCTTCTTGTCGTCGCCATAAACCGAGATGTTCGTCGCCCCGTTCTTCTTGGCGCGGATGAAAAGTGATTTGTCGGAAAGCGGCACGACATCGATCAGCTCAGCACTGCCGATGACAAGATCGCCGAAGGGCTTGCCCGTCGCGATCGTTATCGTGTCGTTGGGCGGCAGCACCACCTGCTGAACCGATCCGCCGAGATTGACGAACTTCTCCTGCGCGTCCGCCGAACCGACAAGGCCAGGCCCCCAAAAGCCGCAGGCCGCAACGATCGCAACCGTCGCCGCGAGGGCCCTGCGTCTTGCAGCATGCCTCATGTTTCCCCTCATTCCTGCCACAGCCCCTCTCCTCGAAGCCGGCCCTGCCCCGAAACGGAGCAGGTTTAAATCCCATATTACTGGATCCCACCCACCCGGTATTCTTCCCGTTTGGTCGCGCTCCAGACGCCGACCGTCGCCCACTTCGGCTCCACCGGCAAGACCGGCGCGACATCCCGCTCGACAATTTGCACCTGTTTTTCACGTAAAGGTGCATTCATCTTGCTTTCGACGGAATTAATCCGGCCTCCGAGGTCCTCGCCGACCTTGCGAACCATGCGCTCGATCGACTCGAATCGCCCGTCGTCGGAACCTTGTACGAGTTCGGTGGCAACGGGGCCACCCCCCAGATCTGCAACGGTCACCGGCCTGGTCTGTTCGACGGAAGCCGAGGCAATATTACGAAGTGCCAGAGAGAGCGTCCCAATATTGGCGCCAAGCGTCAGCCGCTGCGCCTCGTCGGTCGTCACCTCGAAGGTGACAGTTTTTACAACCGAAGGCTCGTCTTTGCGCTCGTCAGCCGTCTGGTCCACGGCGAGCACCTTTACTCCCTGCAAAAGGACGTCCACAGAGGTCTGCTCGTTGCCGCTCTTCGGATTGCGGATGACGCGGGTCAGGAGTACGTCGACGCGATCCGAGGGACGCACGAAGCCGGCGACACCGAGCACATCGTTGACGCGGATGGAAACGGCCTTCATACCTTGATCGAGGGCAGCTGAGAGCGTGGCGCGCTCACCTGCACCCGTGATCTTCGAAGCCAACACAGGCTCGCCTGGATCGATCGCCTCCATGGCATAACGCGGTTCTTCCTTGTCTCCAAGAACAGCCTGGATCGCATCAAAGGAGCCTTCCGGTCTCTCATCTGACGGCCAGGGAATGGTCTTCAAGTTCTCTGCACGGACCCGGTCGCCGAAGCGCATGGACTTTGCCGCGACGACGAGCGTTTTTTCCGTTTGTTTGATGCCACCACTCGCCGCAAGACGGGCGCGCTCACCAGCGAGATAGGTGCGGATACCAAAGACCGCCGCGAAAGCAAGGAAGAGGGCAACTACAAGGCTGATGATCGTTGAGGAGCGCATCGCCAATGCTCGCAAAGTTGAAAAGTACAACTAACCTGAAATTTTAATTTAGGCGGAGAGGAGTTAACAAACCCCCCTCCTCCTGGATAATTATGTTAAGTAGTTCAAGCCGGTGGATCCAACTCAGTTGTCCACCATGTACCCCATTCACCCCAGGCCGTGCTAAGGTTCGATCCGGCTGCCGTTACTGCGGTGATTACTCCGCCGACCAGCAGCGCGAGCAGAATAAGGTATTCAGTCAGCGCTACGCCATCTTCTTCCCCCGCGAAAGCGCGGACTTTATTCAAAAGTGCTTTCATCGAGAATTACCTCCAACACAGTATACTTCCTGCGTGACCGCTTATTTTCCCGGCCCCCGCCTGTCATCGAGACCGCCTCTCCGACTGACATTATTAATAATCCCTTAAATATTATATCGTCAACTTCTAATACGAAGTGATATGAGCCATCTTTGGGTTATGGTTAAAATCAGAACCCCTACTTTTTAAGGGTCAATAGAGAGATCGCTTGCGGAAACATGACACCCGTTAATATTTCTTGAACTTTTCTGATCCGCGGTTTCTTGCGAAGCCTTTGGAAGAGCAACACAATTGCATCTGAGATCACCTATCGCGCAGAACTAGTGAAACATGACAGAACTTATCAATATAATCCCTTTGGTAGCGGCGGCGCTCTTTCTCTACTCCGCCTGGAGCGACTTCCAGCGCTGGCGCATTCCGAATGGCGTCGTGCTCGCGCTCGTCTCCGTCTACGCACTGGGCGCCATGATCCGGCTCACGACAACACAGGACATCGGCGCCGCGCTCTTCTCACTCGACGGCGTCGGCGGCGATATCGGGGCGGGTCTGCTGCTGTTCGCGCTTGGCGTCGTTCTTTGGGCCTTTCGGTTGTTCGGCGCCGGCGACGCCAAGCTATTCCTGCCGATTGGCCTCTTCGTCGGCTGGCACGGCATGCTCCCCTTCGCCGTTTTCCTATTGATCGGCGGGATCTTGACCATGCTAGCTTTGAGGTTGCCGATGCCGTTGGCGTTCGCGCACTACGCCGTGATCATGCGGATCGAAGAGATTCGCGTCACTCGCAAGATCCCCTACGGCGTCATCATGGTCTTCGCCACGCTTGTCACGATGGCCCTCAGCTTCTAAAGGGCTTGGATTGCCCATGGCGCTTTGGCTACGAACGACCGGCCGCTTGAACGCCCGGTCAGCGATCTGCTGCCATTGGGCTCTCCTCCTCCGTTTCTTGCCATTGATCGTTCAGACATGCCATTTAGGCTTGATGCAAATCGGCGGGGAAGGACCGATTAGCAGCACAAACAGCACTGAGGGCCCCACCGCCAGGCAGGCTCGCACACGTCAGGAGAACTCATGTTTGACCACGTCAAATTCGGCGTCAGGGACTTTGCCGCGAGCAAAGCCTTCTACCTAAGGGCTCTCGAACCGCTCGGTGTAGCTATCATAGCCGAGGGCGAACCGTCCTACGGTGTCGAACTTAGTTCGAAGGGCAAGGCTTCGTTGTGCCTGCACCAGACCGACGAGAAACCGGCGCATCTTCACCTGGCCTTCGCGGCCGAGAGCCGCGAGCAAGTCGACGCTTTCTACCGCGCCGCTCTGGCAGCGGGTGGCAAAGACAACGGTGCGCCGGGTCTGCGCCCGCGCTACCATGCGAACTACTATGCGGCCTTCGTGCTTTGTCCTGATGGACACAACATCGAAGCGGTTTGCCACGAACCCGAGGCCTGATCGAGAGCATCTGGCCCCGCAGGCGCCAGGCCCTCCGTCAACGAGGAGGGCCGTCTGTCGCGCTATTGAACCGCGGCGGTTCCATAGACGAGGTTGGGAAGCCACAGCGAGAGCTGCGGAAACATTCTGAGCATGACCAGAAGTGTGCATTCTTATACAACCCAGCGCTCGCTGATTTCAGGGCGATCGCAAGTTTCTGGCGATGTTCACTTCACTGCCGCCTGTTATCGACATCCGGTGGCGCGATCGGGGTTGATGCGCTGTGTCTTGACTACTTCTTAAGTTGTGAGAACTTACGATTTCTCGGTCCTATTGCGTCAGAGGGGGGGGTGGCATGGTAGGGGAGCGCGACGAACTCGATAATCTGGTGAGATTACGGCACGATATCGCAGATGGCCTGAATATAGCGCTTTCGGTGGTGGTGCCCTGCTACAACGAAGATGCCGGTATCGATGAGCTTTATCGCCGTGTATCGACCGCATGCGAGCAGTACGGCGAGACCTACGAGATCGTACTGGTCAACGATGGTTCCGCCGATGCCACGCGAGAGAAGATTTTTGCACTGGCCGAGCGCGACCACCATATCGTAGGAATCGATCTGGCCCGAAACTACGGCCACCAGATCGCGCTGAGCGCCGGGCTCGAGTTTTGCCGCGGCCAAAGGATTTTCATTCTCGACGCCGATCTCCAGGACCCGCCGGAACTGTTGGGCCCTATGATGGCGAAAATGAATGAAGGCTACGATGTGATCTATGGGTTGCGCGAGGAACGGGAAGGAGAAAGTTGGTTTAAGCTCGCGAGTGCATCGTTGTTCTACCGCATCCTCGGCAAGCTTTCCAACGTCGGCATCCCGGCGAATACCGGCGATTTTCGCCTGATTAACCGGCGTACCCTCGATCATCTCAATGCCATGCCGGAGCGCTACCGGTTCATTCGCGGGATGGTCAGCTGGATCGGGCTTCGGCAGTGCGCGTTTCCTTATCGGCGCCATAGCCGATTTGCCGGGGAAACCCATTACCCGTTACGGAAGATGGTACTCTTCGCAATCGACGCGGTGACCAGCTTTTCTGTCGCCCCGTTGAGACTCGCGTCTCACTTGGGGCTCGCCTTCGGGTTGCTTGGCATGGCCACTCTGGCCTACACGATATTCGCATGGACGCTCGGCCATGTGCTGCCCGGGTGGACCAGTCTTGCTTCGATCACGCTCATCTTGGGCAGTATTCAGTTGCTCATGCTGGGCATCTTCGGCGAATATCTCGGCCGGATGTACATGGAAGCCAAAAGGCGACCACTGTTCATCGTCAACGAAGTCATGTCCCGAGCGGCGATCGAGGAAACGCAGAAAGAGCCCGCGCATGGATGAGGCGGAGTTCGATCGATTCGCCGACGAATACTACCAGCAGCATGCGGCCAGCATACGCTTGAGTGGCGAGGCACCTGAGTTCTTTCACCGATACAAGGTCGAGGACGTAGCTGCAGCACTAAGGGCGGCAGGGACGACGCCTCGGCGCATTCTGGACTTCGGTGCAGGGGTGGGAAATTCGCTGGGCCCGATGAAGGAGGCGTTTCCGGCAGCAGAGATCGTTCTGCTGGATCCCTCAACAAAGTCGCTCGACGTGGCGCGGACGCGCCACCCTGGGAAGGCGCGTTTCCAGCATTTCGACGGCAGCGAGATTCCGTTCGAGGATGGCGCGTTCGATCTCGTTTTCGCCGCTTGTGTTTTCCACCACATCCCAGGCTTGCTCCATGCACCCTTGTTCAAGGAGATCCGCCGCGTCATGGGCCAAGGAGCCAGTCTCTTTGTGTTCGAACACAATCCGCTCAATCCGTTGACGAGAAAGGCTGTTCGCGACTGCCCATTCGATGAAAACGCTGTCCTGCTATCGGCGGCCAACATGAAGGCGCGCCTGCGCGATGCTGGGCTGCCAGACTGCTGCGTTGCTTACCGCATCTTCTTTCCGAGGTTCCTGGGCGCTTTGAGAGCGCTGGAGCCTATGCTTCGGGGGGTTCCTCTTGGTGCACAGTACTACGTCCACGCAATCAAGCGCGACAACTGATCGCTTGCAGGCATTTCGCTTCATCGCCGTTGGGCTGGCCAACACAGGTCTGGGCTACGCAATTATTCTAGCCGGTCTCTTTGCCGGGCTCGGCGACATCCTGGCGAACGCCCTTGGTTATGCCGGAGGGCTTATAATGAGCTTCTCCCTAAACAGCCGATGGACCTTTCGGGCGCCTCCATCGTACGCCACCTTTGCGCGCTACCTTGCTGTGTTCTTGGTCTGCTTCAGCGCGAATCTTGCGATCGTACTCGCCGCGCGAGAGATGGGTTTCGTCGACGCCCCCCTGGTGCACCTTGTCGGTATCTCGGCCTATACCATCCTGTTCTACATGGGAGCGGCCCGATTTGTTTTCCGGCAAGGGCGGCCCTTCGGCCTGGCGTGGGGGGAGAGTTGGCCCGAGCTGTCCGTGCTCGTCGCGGTCATCGTTGCGTACGTGTTGCTATGGAAGATTCCGGTGTCGCACGACGTGGTTTGGCAGATGTGGATAGCCCGTCAGATGCTTGGCGGCGCCAGTCTCTACAAAGACATTCTGGAGCTAAACCCCCCTCTTTGGTTCTGGATGGCGTTACCCGTCGAGTTGGTCGCCTTGAAGCTCACGATAAGCGCGAAGACGGCAATTGTAAGCGCCGTCTTCGCATACCTGGCTCTATCCATCGCACTTTTCGCCAGCTTATTGAGAGACCTGGCGCCCGCCCGCCGGGCAATCCTATTAGTTGCCGCGTTTCTCGCGGTAATACTGATCGGACTACCGGATTTCGGACAGCGCGAGCATCTAGCACTGATTGCGGCAATCCCATACGCAGCCCTGATTGCCCGCCGAATGGATGGTCGTGAGCCCTATTGGGCTCAAGCTCTTCTTATAGGATGCTTCGCGGCGACAGGGTTGGCTCTGAAGCACTACTTTGCACTCGTTCCGATTCTTCTTGAGCTATGGTTGTTAGGCAAAAACAGAAGAAAATGGCGGCCGTTGAGGCCGGAGGTTGTCGCTATGGGTGCCGCGGCAGTCCTCTACGGGATAGCTGTGGTGACGTTAACGCCAGACTACCTAAGTACCATCGTTCCGATGTTAGCGAGTGCATACTTCGGCTACGAATCTTCCTGGCTTATAGTGTTGTTGAACCCACTGGTTTTATGGTGGGCACTTGCATTGGGTTTGGTTTCGGTCCGTTGGCGGCACCGGAACTCGTGCACTCTGGCCGCGCTGCTAGCCGCCGCAGGGTTTGCAATGTCCTATTTCGCACAGCAGAAGGGCTGGCGGTATCATGCCATTCCAACAAGCGGAATGCTCGTCATAGCCCTCATATCGCTGTTGGAGTTTCAACGTTTCGAGCTAAGTATTCTCCGGAAGGTTACTCTCGTTGTTGCTATGTCTATGTCATTGGCGATATACGCCGCTTTCGGTCCATATAGGAACCCCAATGAAGGTGTGGTCGCCCAGTTACTGCAACATGTACGTCGTGGAAGCGTGGTGATGATGGTAACCGCCAACCCGAGCAGTATCTGGCCCATGGTCGATGATGGGGGTTATGTGTGGCCTTCGCGCCATTTCGCACTCTGGATGCTGACGGCATTCAGCCAAGACCTCCAAAAGAGCGGCGAGCTATCGCCTGAGCTGGCGGAGATGGCCAACTTGGTGCGCAGACAGACAGTCATCGACCTAACCTGCAACCCTCCCGACGTAGTCATCGTGGACAATCTGGAGCGTTCCAAAGCGGCCGGTCTCGATCCAATCAATTTCCTCTCCGTAGATCCGGAGTTTGGTACTGTCTTCGCCAACTACACAAAGGCCGACACGATCGAAGGGTTCACTTCCTACGTCAAGGAGGCGGGATGGCAACCATCCCGGCCGAAGGATTGCAGAACGATCTTCTAGATTTTATTCGTCGTCGATCTTGTCCTCGTCGATATCCATTTACCAAGCATAACATGCAAACCGCTCGATCGCTGCGGTCTACGCCGAATGCGTACGGCGTTGCGGCTGTCGGGGTTTCTGCTGACATCAACTCCTCGGCACAGAGCATGAGTGGCGTTACCGAAGGTTACAATGTCACCGCAGGCACTTCGCATCGCATGATCGATGGTCATCTTGCGGTTACTTCCGCAGGCACGGTGGACGTTCAGACGAGTTCCACCGGGAACCGAGCAATCGCCGCACTGGTAATCCGTACGTCGGCACCGTAGTCGGCTGTTGTTAAAAGCTTACGAGGTTTCCAGCCGGACCTGCCTCTTTTTTGTGCGCGCTCATAGGCGCGTCGAGCTGCGTCGATGAGACTATGCTGGATGCGAACGAAACGTCTCAAATCGCGGTTTCTTTCGCGTCCGTTGAAGAGTGCGACAATAACGATGCCGTCTGATGAGCGAGCGACCACTGCCCGTGTTCCGTTCAGCGCGCCTGTATGGGCGATATCGGTCTCGGCCCCGCGCTGCCATATCCACCATCCTAGACCGAAAGACTGTTCAGGAAACTCGCCTGGTACAGGAGTCGTAATCTCGATGTCGCGGATGGTGCGTGACGCGAAACGGTAGAGGTCTTCGGCTGTGGATGTCCAGCCAGCGGACGGGTTGAAATGTGTCCTCGGCGCGTCCATGCCGACGACGTGATGACGGACCTCTGCCGGCGCTTCGCTAATGAGGGCCGTTCTGTTGAGGCCCAAGCGGTTCAGGACGCGCCTTTGGACAAATCGTTCGTAAGGAATCCCGCTGATCTTGGAGACGATCAGACCAAGCCAGCAGGGGCCGAAGTCCGTGTATTCCGCTTCCTCGCCGGGGGCGATATCCAAGGGGCGCTTAAGACGCTCAAGAAGAACCGGCAAGCAGGCCTCAGCCGGCGCGAACGTTTCCTTGTCGCCCGCGACCAGATCGACATGCTGGCTCCACCCCAAGCCGGAAGTATGTTGCAGCAGGTGGCGAACCGTGATGTTGCTGTAGCGGTGATCTTCGGCCTTGGCGACGACTGGGAAGATGCTTTGGAGCGTATCGTTAAGCCTCAGTTGGCCATCATCGATCAACGTCAGCACGGCCTCTGCAGTGATGAGCTTTGAGATGCTGGCTATTTGAAACGTCATGCTGTCCAGCATTGGACGGCCGGTCTCACGATCGGCAACGCCAAAGCGAAGCAGTCGCGGCTTCTCTCCTGCTTTGCCAAATGCGACGACGGCACCGGGTATTCCCTCGCGATCCATGAACCAAGTGACGGTTTCGGTAATCGAATGCGGCTTGGCCCAGAACATGGCTTCAGTCACGCTGGGCCAGACAAAACCATAGCCGAACACGATGCCAATGCCGGCCACGAATACTGCCATGCGGCGCAACCATCTCGAATGCATTCGATCCCTCCCTCTCAGGCCATCTGCTCGCACTCTGCCACAGTTGCGGTTGATGGCAACGGCAACCCATGAGGCAGGAGCCCCATGAAATCTTTGTTGTCGTCGGCCTTGGCTGATGTCGCCAGCGCAAAGACGCAAGTCGCGGTAATGCATGCA
This sequence comes from Ensifer sp. GW101-20A05, assembly GCF_059424735.1. NCBI lineage: Bacteria > Pseudomonadati > Pseudomonadota > Alphaproteobacteria > Hyphomicrobiales > Rhizobiaceae > Ensifer > Ensifer sp. GW101-20A05. Next base: position 206,252 of record NZ_JBWKZT010000008.1, read on the forward strand.
GTTGCTGATAAAGGCCTCATGGTGCCCCCCACCCTCTACAACCGAGGGTCTTAGGGTCGCACAGCAGGCAACAAAAAAGGCCGGGTAAACCCGACCTCCCTGCCGCCATCGCCAGTACATCCGTGGTGAATGGCATTGCCTGCAATATAGGCCTGATTGATATTTAATCAAATCGGAAATCAAAGGGGCAGGACACTTTTCCGAAAAGCCTAATGGTTCCGCACACCAGAACTGTGTCCAGCAGCCACCTAAGACATTGATTTATCGCAATTTCCACACTCGGCATGGGGCGCCACCACAATACACGTTCTTCAAATCCATCGAATCTCGGCCTCGATGGCAAGAAAGCACGGCCTCTTAAATCTGCTGCCAAGTGAACTTGCGCGCCGCGCCATCCGAATTTGCGCGCTGCAGAAAGTTCCTTGTAGAGTTCCGACGCAAAGCCCAAAGAGACGATCGGTCGCTCCAAATTCCGGATAGACATAAGGCAGGCCGGATTTAACAAATCCGGCACGCCTGTCACTCGCGGAATGTGTAGTCCGCGATCGATTGGGGCTTCATTTCGATCGAGAAGCCGGGCCGCTGCGGCGGCATGTAGGCGGCATTCTCGATGACGCAGGGGTCGAGGAAGTGCTCGTGCAGATGATCGACATACTCGATCACGCGGCCATCCTTGGTGCCGGAAACGGCGACATAGTCGATCATCGACAGGTGCTGCACATATTCGCAAAGGCCGACACCACCGGCATGCGGCCAGACCGGCAGCCCGTATTTGGCTGCGACCAGCAGCACCGCCAGCACCTCGTTCAGCCCGCCCATGCGGCACGAGTCGATCTGGACGATGTCGATCGCGCCCTCGGCAATGAATTGCTTGAACATGATGCGGTTCTGGCACATCTCGCCGGTCGCGACCTTCACCGGCCCGATCGCCTCTCGGATCTTGCGGTGACCGGCGACATCGTCGGGGCTTGTCGGCTCCTCGATAAAGAAGGGCTTGGCGAAGGCAAGCTGCTTCACCCAATCGATCGCCTCGCCGACCTCCCAGACCTGGTTGGCATCGATCATCAGATAGCGGTCCGGCCCGATCACCTCGCGCGCAATCGTCAGCCGCCGGATGTCGTCGGCAAGATCACGGCCGACCTTCATCTTGATGTGATTGAAGCCTTCGTCGATCGCCTCCTGGGCGAGCCGCCTGAGCTTTTCATCGTCATAGCCGAGCCAGCCGGCCGACGTCGTGTAGCAGGCGTAGCCTTCCCTCTCCAGCGTCGCTATGCGCTCGGCCTTTCCGGGCTCGGCCTTGCTGAGAATTCCGATCGCCTCGTCGCGGGTGAGCACATCCGTCATGTAGCGATAGTCGACGATGTCGGCGATCTGTTCCGGCGACATGTCGGAAACCAGGCGCCAGACGGGTTTGCCCGCTTGCTTGGCAAGCAGGTCCCAGACGGCATTGACCACGGCGCCGGTGGCGAGATGGATCGCCCCCTTTTCGGGGCCGATCCAGCGCAATTGGCTGTCGCTCGTCAGGTGCCGCCAGAAGCGGCCGGGATTGGCGAGGATGTCCGCCGTATCCTGACCGACGACCAGGTGCTTCATAGCCTTGATCGCCATGCAGCAGATATCATTGCCCCGACCGATGGTGAAGGTGAGACCATGGCCCGCAACACCGGGCCTGTCCGTGTCGAGGATGACATAGGCCGCGGAATAATCCGGGTCCGGATTCATCGCATCGGAGCCGTCAAGGCTCTGTGAGGTCGGAAAGCGCAAGTCGAAGACGCGCAGATTGGTGATGCGGGTCATGGTCACTCCAGTCGGTAGAACTTAATCGTCCGCGCGTACGGACTGCTTCTGGCTGCCGAGGCCCTCGATGCCGAGTTCGACGACATCGCCCGCCTTGAGATAACGCGGCGGCTTCATGCCCATGCCGACGCCGGGCGGCGTACCGGTGGAGATGATGTCGCCCGGCTGCAGCGACATGAACTGCGACAGGTACGAAACGAGGTGAGCAACGCCATAGACCATGGTTTCCGACGAGCCGTTCTGCATGGTCTCGCCGTTGACCTTCAGCCACATCGGCAGATTCTGCGGATCCGGCACTTCGTCCTTGGTTACGAGCCAGGGGCCTGTCGGACCAAAGGTGTCGCAAGACTTGCCCTTGGTCCATTGGCCCTGGCGTTCGATCTGGAAGGCACGCTCGGAGACGTCGTGCACGACGCAGTAGCCGGCGACATAGTCGAGGGCTTCCGCTTCGGTCACGTATTTCGCCTTGCGGCCGATGACGACACCGAGCTCCACTTCCCAGTCGGTCTTGGTCGAACCGCGCGGGATCAGAAGATCGTCATCGGGGCCGACGATGGCCGAAGTCGCCTTCATGAAGATGATCGGCTCCGACGGAACCTTGGCGCCGGTCTCAGCCGCGTGATCGGAATAGTTGAGACCGATGCAGATGAACTTGCCGGTTCCGGCAATGCAAGGGCCGAGACGCTGGTTGCCCGCGACAGCAGGCAGACCAGCAAGATCGAGCGACTCCAGTTCCGCCAGCTTGTCGGGATCGAGAGCCGCACCAGAGAGGTCAGCCACATGACCGGAAAGGTCGCGCAGCGTGCCGTTCGCATCGAGAATACCCGGTTTTTCGTGACCCGGAACGCCGTAACGCAGAAGCTTCATATCTTAAATCCTTGAACTCGGTGGTCAGATGGTCCAGCCGCCATCGATGGCATAGGCTTGGCCGGTCGTATAGGTAGCGCTCGCGAGATGAACGGCGAGCGCGGCGATCTCCTCCGGCGTGCCGAGGCGGCCCATCGGCTGCCGGGCGATAAAGGCGGCTCGTGCCGTCTCATAATCGCCCTGCGCCCGCATGCGGTCCTGCAGCGACGGGCTCTCAACGGTACCGGGGCAAATGGCGTTGCAGCGAATTCCCTCAGAGACGTAGTCGGCGGCAACGGCCTTGGTGAGACCAATGACGGCCGCCTTGGTAACGCCATAGGCGAAGCGGTTGGGCACGCCCTTGATGCTGGAAGCGACGGAAGCCATGTTGATGATCGCGCCATCCTTGCGCGCAAGCATGCCCGGAAGGACCGCACGGATGGTGCGGATCATCGCCTTGACGTTGAGGTCGAGGGCGAATTCGAGATCGGAATCCTTCATCTCCAGGATCGACCCGGCATGGACGAAGCCGGCGCAGTTGAAGAGGATATCGACGGCGCCGATCTTCGCAACCAGCGTTCCGACCGCCTGCGTGTCGAGCACATCGAGCCGGTGAGTCGCGACGTCCGCTTCCTTGGCAAGCGCTGCAAGCGCATCGACGTTGATATCCGTCGCATGCACTTTCGCGCCGGCCTTTGCAAAGGCCAAAGCCGAAGCGCGGCCGATTCCTTGAGCGGCGGCCGTAATCAGGACGACCTTGCCTTTAAGATCCGCTGTCATTCTCGATCCCTCATGCTTTGCGTTCGACGACCAGGATATGGTCGGCGGCGAGAACGACCTCGCCACGCTGGTTGATAACTTCTAACCGTTCCACGACGCGCCCCGCCTTTGGTCGCTTCGGATCGTCCTCTTTGGCAGAGACGGTCACGCGGGTGCGGATCGTATCGCCGATATGGACCGGACGCACGAAGCGCAGACGATCATAGCCGTAGGAAAAGGCAACCGGGTTGATCAGCGAGGCTGTCAGACCCACGCCGATCGAAAAGATCATGGTGCCATGGGCGATACGCTGACCACCCGGCAAGGTCTTGGCGAATTCCGCATCCATGTGGTGCGGAAAGAAATCGCCGGTGTGGCCGGCATGAACAACAAAGTCGGTCTCGGTGATCGTGCGACCCGTCGTCAGGCGTTCGTGTCCGAGCTCGTAGTCTTCAAAATGGATAATCTGTTCAGACATGTCATTGTCCTGGAAGCGGCGCGATCGCCGTTGCCGGCGCGGCACTCGATTGATAGGCGGCCTCGACGAGCGCCATCGTCTGCCACGCGTCTTCCACCGAGCCGATCAGTTCATCGTCCTCACCCGTGACGAAGCGCTGCAGGTTCGCCATGCGATTGACGAAGGCGTCGGGGAACCAGGCACCTTCGAGTGGCACGGCAACCCAATCGCTGCCGCCTGTAGGCCTGATCCAGAGCTCATCCGGCTCACCCTTGGGGTAGTCGAGATTGACGCCGAGCTTCACGTAGGCGGCACCCGAGGTGCCGGAGATGCGGAACTCGCAGGCCTGGAACTTGCGGCCGAAATCGTGGTCGTGATTGACCGAGAGCACGCAGCGTACGCGATCGCCATAGTCGAGGATCGCCGCCGTGCGCGTCTGGGCGACATCATGGTTCGAATGCCCGATGGTCTTGGCGTGTACGCCTAAGGGGTTGCCGAGCAGGCCGCGGATCAGATCCAGATAGTGGATCGAGTGCATGGCAATCTCGATGCGCGGCAGACCTTTGAGGAACGGCCAAAGGCCCCAGGGGGTGGCGAGCGCCAGCCAGGCATCGAAATCCACCACCTCGCCGAGATGCCCCTTGGCGATGGCATCCTGCAGCGCCAGCATCATCGGCGCGAAGCGAAGCTGGAAGTTGGCGGCCGCCTTCAGCTTGCGCGCGCGGCAGATCTCGAGAATGGCGGTTGCGGCGGCGAGGTCCGACCCCATGGGCTTCTGGATCAGCGCTGCCGCGCCGATCGGCAATCGGCCAAGGATGGCGGCATGGGCGGCGGGCGGCGTTGCGAGGTCGAAGATCGCTTCCGGCACCGAAAGCGCGTCCGCCTCATTTTCGAAGGCCCGAATATCCCAGCTTTCCGCAAACTGAGACGCCTTGGAACGGTCCGGGTCATAAATCCCGGCAACCGGGAGGCCCGCCTTGCGGTAGGCCGGCAGATGGGCGTCGCCGACGATGCTGCCGGCACCGAAGATCACGATCGGCCGTGGATTGCTCGGCTTCGGCCACCATTGTCTGAGAGTGCCGGGATCAAAGCCTTCAGTCATGATGGAAAACCTCGTCCATCATCGCCCACCACTCGCCTTCTTTTCTCATCTCAAGCGGCTTCTGGCACGGCATGCAGACCGACCACCATTCCTGGTTCTTCGGATGCGCCGCCATCTTGGCCATATCCGCCGCGAAATCCGAGCCGACATATTCCCAGTAGCCGAACAGCAGGTTATCCGGCTCCTTGAGGAAGATCGAGTAGTTGGTGACGTTGCATTCGGATATCAGTTCGAGGATCTCCGGCCAGACGGCGACATGCAACGCCTTGTATTCGGCGATTTTCGACGCTTCGAGGCCGATCACCATTCCCATCCGCTGCATCCTGTCCTCCATCTCATTGGTATTGCGCAATTCCGAACGCAAAACCGTTCCGCACTTTTGCTGGAATTGCTCTAGCCGCGGAACTCGCGGGTGAATTCACTGATCGAGCGAGTGCGCACGGCGTCCCAATCCCAGGCGATGCCGATGCCCGGCTCAGAAGGGGCCATGGCGCGGCCGTTCCGGATCTCCATGCCCTTGGTGGTCAGGTCATCGAGCTGCGGAATGTATTCGACATATTTGCCGTTCGGCACGGCGCAGACGAGGCTCACATGCAGCTCCATCAGGAAATGCGGGCAGACCGGAATGTCGAAGGCTTCCGCCGCATGAGCGACCTTCAGCCAGGGCGTGATGCCACCGATGCGGGCGACGTCGACCTGCACGATCGAGCAGGCGCCCTTCTGCATATATTCACGGAAATGGCGGATCGAATACATCGATTCTCCAACCGCAATCGGCGTCGGCGTCGAGCGCGTCAGCCGGATATGACCGTCGAGATCGTCGGCCGGCAGCGGCTCCTCGATCCAGGCGAGATCGAGCTCCTTCAACCGCGACGCGCGGCGGATCGCCTCGTCGACGGTGAAGCCCTGATTGCAGTCGGTCATGATCTCGAAGCCATCGCCGAGTGCCTTGCGCATCGCGGCGAGCCGATCGTAATCCTCCGAGCCGTGCGGCTTGCCGATCTTCACCTTCGAGCCGGAGAAGCCCTTGGCCTTGGCGGCGAGCCCATCCTCGACGAGGGCCTCCTTCTCGATATGCAGCCAGCCGCCCTCGGTGGTGTAGAGCGGGCAACTGTCCTTGGCGCCGCCGGCGAGCTTCCAGAGCGGCAGCTTCTGCTTCTTGGCGCGCAGGTCCCAAAGGGCGGTGTCGACTGCGGCCAGCGCCAGCGCGGTGATCGCGCCGATGGTCGTGGCGTGGGTGGCAAATTCCATCTTGTGCCAGATCGCCTCGATGCAATCGGCGTCCTCGCCGATCAGGATTGGCACGAGGTGATCGGAGAGAAGCCGCATTACCGACGATCCGCCGGTGCCGATCGTATAGCTGTAGCCCGTGCCCGTCGCTCCGTCGGAATCGACGATCGTGACGATAGGCGTTTCCTGGCTGACGAAGCTCTGGATCGCATCGGTCCGCTTCACCTTCGGCGGCAGGTCGACCATGCGCAGTTCAATTTTCTCGATTCTTGCCATGTCAGCCTTCCAGAGCCTTGCCGGTATCGATGTCGAAGAGATGGGCGCGCGACAGGTCGAAGCTCATGCGCACCTTTTCGCCTGAGCTAAGCGGGCGCGGGTTGAGCATGCGCGAAACCCAGTCGCGGCCGTTGAATTGGATGAAGACAAGTGTCTCGTTCCCGAGCGGTTCGGTGATCGACACCGGCAGTTCGACGTCGTGCACGGCCGCCGGATCGCCGGCATGCAGGCCGTGGCCGCTCGGATAGATATCGTCCGGCCTGAGGCCGAAGGTGACCTTCTGGCCCGGGCGCAGTGATTTTGCGAAACGCGGCGGGATCGGCAGCCGGGCGCCACTGGCAAACACCAGCGTGCCGTTGTCGACGATCGCCTCGTCCATGTTCATCGGCGGAGAACCGATGAAACCGGCGACGAACTTGGTGGCCGGTCGCTGGAACACCTCTTCCGGCGTACCGACCTGCTCGATGTACCCGTCGCGCATGATGACGATGCGGTCCGACAGCGTCATCGCCTCGACCTGGTCGTGGGTGACGTAGATCATCGTCGCCTGCATGCGCGCGTGCAGCTTCTTGATCTCGGTGCGCACCTGCGTGCGCAGCTTCGCGTCGAGGTTCGACAGCGGCTCGTCGAACAGGAAGACATCCGGCTGGCGCACGATCGCGCGGCCCATCGCGACGCGCTGGCGTTGGCCGCCGGAAAGCTGCGACGGACGACGCTCAAGCAGATGGCCGAGATCGAGAATGGCGGCCGCTTCGGCGACCCGCGCCTTGATGTCATCGGCCGAGCGCCCGGCGATCTTCAGCGAAAAGCCCATGTTCTCGGCAACGGTCATGTGCGGATAGAGCGCATAGGACTGGAAGACCATGGAGATGTTGCGCGCCCGCGGCGGCAGATCGTTGACCTTGAGGCCGCCGATCTCGATCGCGCCGTCGCTGACGTCCTCGAGGCCGGCGATCATGCGCAGCGTCGTTGACTTGCCGCAGCCGGAGGGGCCGACTAGTGCGATGAACTCGCGATCCTTCACTTCGAGGTCGATGCCGTGGACGACTTCGAGCGCGCCGTAGCGCTTGACCAGTTTCCTGAGGGTGACAGGAGCCATGAACGATTATCCTTTCACCGCGCCGAAGGTGAGGCCCGAAACGAGGTGCTTCTGAATGATGAAGGTTAGGGTCAGCGCCGGAATGATCATCACGACGGCGAGCGCGCACATGCCGCGCCAGTCGATGGTGAATTCGGCGGTGTAGTCGAGAAGTCCAACCGGCAGCGTCTTGGAATTGACCGAGCGGGTGATCTGCGAGGCGAGCGCATATTCGTTCCAGGAGGTGAGAAACGCGAAGATGCCGGCGGACGCAATGCCGGGACCGGCGAGCGGAAACTCCACCTGCCAGAAGGCCTGCCACGGTGTGCAGCCGTCGATCTGGGCGGCTTCTGCGAGATCCTTCGGCACCTGGCGAAAGAAGCCGTCGATCAACCAGATGGTGAAGGGCACGTTGAGCGCGACATAGGTAAGGATCAGCGAGAAATGAGTGTCGATGATGCCGGTGCGGGCGTAGAGCATGAAGAGCGGCAGCGACAGAGCGATCCCGGGCACGGCCCGCGTCAGCATGAAGCCGAGAAAGATCGCCGACTTCGCCTTGAAGCGATAGCGCGCAAAGGCGTAACCGCCGGCCATGCCGATTGCGAGCGCAATCACCGTCGATGTCACGGAGATGATCAGCGAATTGCGGAAATAGTCCCAAACGGGAACGCCGCCCTGCCCCACGCCCGAGAACATGGCGCGATAGGCATCGAGCGAGATGCTCTCGGGAATCCAGACTGGGGGCTTCGCCATGATTTCGACGGTCGGGCGTAGCGACGACAGCACGATCCAGAGGCCGGGCAGGCAGATCACCGCCATTGCCAGGAACAGGCCGATCAGATGCGCGATCTTCAGGAGGCGCCGGCGCAGGCGGTGCGAGGCGTTGATATCCATTACCACTCGGCTCCGATCTGCTGGCGCGCCGCGGCGAGCTTGCGGAAGAAATAGACGGTGAAGACGATCGACAAGAGGATCGCGACATAGGCCATGGCGTTGGCGAGCCCCATGCGGGCATCGGCATAGGCGGTGCGGCCGACGAGCGTCCAAAGCAGTTCGGTGCGCTTGGCAGGACCGCCATCGGTCATGATCTTGACGATGTCATAGGCCCGCGCCACGTCCAGCGAACGGATCGTCATGGCGATGAAGGCGAAGGGCATGAGATAGGGCCAGGTAACATAGCGGAAGGTCTGCCAAGGCGTGCAGCCGTCGACATGGGCGGCCTCGACCGGATCCTTCGGCATGGCGAGCAGGCCGGCGAGGATCAGGATGGCGAACACGGCGGTCGAGGACCAGACTTCGGCGATGATGATCGAAAGCAGCGCGAGATTGCCGTCGATCAGCCACGGGATCGCCTGGTCGGTGAGCCCCAGCGACTGCAGCGCATTGTTGACGAAGCCGATATTGTCGTTGAACAGGAACTTGAACTGGAAGCCGACCAGCACCGGCGAAAACATCATCGGAAACATCATCATCGTGCGCAGCAGGCGCTGGCCATGGGTCGCCTTGTTGACGAGCAGTGCCAGGCCGAGACCAAGCAGCATCTCGGCGTTCAACGCCACCGTCAGCAACAGCACGGTGCGACCGAAGGCGACCCAGAACTCGGTGTTGCCGAGCACGGTCGCGTAGTTGCGCAGGCCCACAAAGACCCAAAGCGTCTCCGGCTTCGTCAGGCGGAAGGGCGTGAAGCTCGAGTAGAAGGAAAAGAGCAGCGGCAAAACGATCACCGCCGCGAGCACGACGAAGGCCGGAAGCAGAAGCAGGGCCGGCGCTGACAATTTCTTGAGCTTCATCGGGCAGTCCTGAGGATGGCATGAAATGGCTGAGGCGGCGCCGGCACCGAAGCGCCGGCGCCGCCTCCTTGGCTGTGATCAGAGCTTGCCCGCGTCTTCCAGAATGCCGGTCGCCTTCGCAGTGGCGGCATCGAGCGCTTCCTTCGACGTCTTGTCGCCGAGGATGGCGGCCTGCAGTTCCGGATAGACGGCGTTGGAGATTTCGATCCATTCAGCCGTCTTCGGCACCGGGAAGGCATGCTTGGCGGCTTCCTGGAAAGCCTGCAGCACTTCGGTCTTGTAGGCGTCGCCTGCGGCTGCCTTGATGTTGTATTCCCAGACGGCCGAACGGGTCGGCAGCGGGCCGGCAGCCGATTCCAGCTTCTGACTGTCCTCGTTGGTCAGCCACCAGACGAGCGATGCGGCGGCCTCCTTGTTGGCGCAATCCTCGGTGACCGAGAAGCCGTGATGGCCCGACCAGCCGGTGCGCTTGCCGGAAGAACCGGCCGGCTGCACCTTCACGCCGACATTGCCGGCGACCTTGGACGACTTCGGATCGTTGAAGAAGCTCGCCCAGCCAGGCCAGTCGAGGTTGAGAGCGATCGAGCCCGAGGCAAAGCCCTGACCAAGGTCGTCCCAGAGATAGTTGGTCGTGCCAGGCGGTACCGCCTTGTCCTTGTAGAGCTTGACGAACCAGTCGAGCGCGCGCACGCCGGCTTCGGAATTGAAGGCTGGGCGACCATCCTTGTCGAGATATTCCCCACCTTCGGCGACTAGCATTTCATAGAAGCGACCGTTGATGGCCTCTTCCTTGCCGGCGAACTGCGTGCCGTAGAAATTCGGTGGCGCTGCGAAAAACTCGGCCTGGTCGCTAACCTGGGCCCAGGTGTCCGGCGGCGCGAGGTCGTAGCCATACTTTGCCTTGAAGGCGGTCTTCTTGGCTTCGTCCTGATAGAGGCTCTTCTGGTAATAGAGCGCCGAAACGTCGAACTGGGCGCGCGGCAGCATCACCAGCTTGCCGTCGAGTGTCGAGGCATCGATCAGGGCCGGCACGAACTTGGCGATCTCATCCGGCGGCAGAAGCGCGAGCAGGTCGGTGTAGATGTCAGGATATTGCGGAGCGAATGACGAATGGTTGGAACCCACGCACCAGCTGACGCCGCCGGTCGCGATATCCGACTTGATCTCCTTGTCGAGCTCGAAGTGGTTCTTCTTCGACAGGATGTTGACCTTGGCGCCGGTCGCCTTCTCCCACTCACCGATACGCTCGTAGAGCTTTTCGTATTGCTGTCCGCCGATCAGCTTGGCGTCGATCGTAACGCCTTCAAACTTGCCGGGGAGGTCGGCGGCCATAGCCGTCCCCAGTCCCGCGGCAAGCATGATCGCTCCGGCGGACACGCCGGATAGCAGCCTTCTCATCTCCATTCCTCCCTGGTTCACGCCCTCATCTGGCGCGACGTTCTCATTTGTGAGAAACTAATTCATATACAAACAACAAATTTATCCAGCGTCAAGGGCGAACTTTCCTTTGTCGGCGCCTTTCTCTGCGTATATGGATATGAATATTCACCAAGGAGGGATCTCATGGACACCGAAGAGTCTGACCGCTATCGCGCGCCCGCCCTCGACAAGGGGCTCGACATTCTCGAGCTACTCGCCAGCGTCGACGGCGGCCTGACGCAGGCGGAGATTTCCAAGCGCCTGAACCGCAGCCCCAACGAGTTCTACCGGATGCTCGACCGGCTCGTGCGGCGCGGCTACGTCACCCGCATCGACGGCGATCGCTATTCCCTGACACTAAAGCTGTTCGGGCTTTCGCAACTGCATGCGCCGGTTCGCAGGCTCGCTTCCTACGCAACACCGTTGATGCGCGACCTGGCGCAGCGCTCCAAGCAGGCCAACCACCTCGCCGTCTTCGATCGCGGCTCGGCTGTGGTTATTGCCCAGCAGGAAGCACCTGATTATTGGGGCATCTCGATCCGGGTCGGATCGCACATCAGCCTGTTCGACACCGGCTCCGGCCACATCCTTCTCGCCTTCCGCTCAGCCGAAGAGCGCGAAATGATGATCGCGGAACACGCCAAGAGCAAAGACGAAGTCCCGCGCGGACCGGAGTTCTACGCGCGGCTCGACCAGATCCGCGAACGCGGCTACGAGATGATGGCGAGCGCGCAGACCGCCGGCGTCTATAACCTTTCGGCACCGATCCTAGGCCCCGATGGCCGCGGCATCGCGGCACTCACCGTGCCCTATATCGCGCTGGTCAACGCGCCCTCGGCGCCGGATATTACCGAAACCATCGCCCTCTTGCTGAAAACCGCCGAGCAACTGTCGACGCTGGCCGGCTCGGACGTGGCGCCCGCAACCGATTGACGCCAGCCGGCAACGGCCGTACTTCTTATTTGAATATCTCATTCTTATGTGAGACGCCGTTCGGAGGAGACGCGCCTTGATCATCGACACCCATCTTCACCTCATCGACAGGTCGAAGCTCGCCTATCCGTGGCTTTCCGGCGTACCGGCGCTCGATCATGACTTCCTCTACGCGACCTACGCGCGCGAGGCCCGGCGGCTCGGTATCAAGGCGGCGCTGCACATGGAGGTCGATGTCGAGCCCTCGGAAATCGAGAAAGAGACAGCGGAAATCGAAAGGCTCTCGCGCGAGCCGGACAGCCTTCTCAAGGGCGCCATTGCCGCCTGCCGACCCGAAGACAATGGTTTTGCCGCCTATCTCGAACGCCAGGAAGCCAACGGCTTCGTCAAGGGGTTCCGCCGGGTGCTGCACGTCATGCCGGATGAACTCTCCGAGCAGCAGACTTTTCGCGACAACATCCGAAAGCTCGGCGGACGCCGCTTCACTTTCGACCTCTGCGTCCTGCCGCACCAGATCCCGAAGGCGATCGCGCTTATCGATCTTGCGCCTGACGGCCAATTCATCCTCGATCATTGCGGCGTGCCTGACATTCGCGCCGGCGCCGAGCATCCCTGGCGCGAACATATGAGCGACATCGCCCGGCGCCAGAACGTCACGGCAAAGATTTCCGGCATCGTCGCCTATGCCGACGAGGCATGGCAGGTCAAAACGCTGCGCCCCTATATCGAGCATACGATCGGTGTTTTTGGCTGGGACCGGGTGGTCTGGGGGAGCGACTGGCCGGTCTGCACCCTCGGCGGAAATCTGTCGACCTGGGTCGGCGCCACCCACGCTCTACTTGAGGGCTGCAGCGCGGACGAAAAGCGCAAGTTGCTCTCCGGCAATGCGCGGCGGATCTGGAAGCTCGCCTAGAGTAATTCCAAGAAAGTGTGAACGGTTTCCGTCCGGAATTACGCAATTTCAAAAGGTTAGCTCAGAAGAAATTGCCCCCGGCAGATCATGGCAGGCTGCATCCGCGGCTACACCATGGCGATCGACCTCGATCGCGTCACGTACAATGTGCAGGCCTATTTCATGGTTCACATGGATAGTCTCCGGCCCGAGACGATCGCCGTCCAGTTCGAACATGCGTTCGTTGGGTTTTCCTAGGCCGTCGACTGTATGCGCGCCGGTGGAGATCCGGATTTCATCGCGCTCGTCGTGTGCTCGGACGTGCAGGAAGTCGACCCCTGATCAACGATATGGTGGTCGCCGACATTGGCATCCGCAACATGCGGATGCACGTCATTCTAAGCCGACCCAAATATGCGATGCATGGAGCAGGACGCGAACATGCTGACCAATGGGTGCTGATAGTTCACAAGCTGCGGTTAGAAGTTGAGCGCGCTTTTGAGATCCTGTAACCCGACCATAAGCATCATTGGGTCCGATGGCGAGGGCAGGAAGCCGACCGCCTCATAGAAGGCCCTCGCGTCCTCGGAAATTGCATGCACCAGCACGCCGCGGATACCCAGGATTTCTGCGGCATTGAGCAGGCGCAAACCTGCGTCGCGCACTAACGCTCTGCCGATACCGCATCCCTGATAGGCCCCATCGATGGCGAGGCGGCCAAGCACGGCAACCGGAATTGGATCAGGAATGTTGCGCCGAAACCGACCAGGTGCTTCCGGCTGCTTCACTGCGCCGGAGGCGAGTGCATAATAGGCGATGACGTGATTTCCTTCGCACACGACGAATGTTCGCGATGCGCCGCCAATCTGATTGGTACGGGCGCGGCGACGCAGCCAGTCGTCTAGTTCAGGCACACCGGAACTAAAGTCTGTCAGTTCGTGCTGATCGGCCAGTGGTGTCGGTGTGTTAAGAGTCACGCCTCATCCCACGGCGCTTTGGTCGACATGGTGCGCTTCAGGCGCTCATTAGGTTGCGCGGGTGCATCGAGCCGGGCAAGGTACTCGGCATAGATTTCGGGGCTGACCGTGAATACGGAACGGTCTAGCAGCACTTCCTCGGCGCGGCGCTCGGAAGCCTCAAGCATGAAATCCGTGCGCGTCTTACCAAGCAGCTCGGCGGCGCGGTCGATCAAGTTGCGTGTCGCAGGCTTGATTCGCATATTCAGCGGCACGCTTGCGTCCGGACTTTTACTCGTGTTCGAGGTCGCCATGGAAAACTCCTATCTGCACTCATACGATAGCGTAACGACATCATCTTTACACGCCCGTAAAGATGATGTCGTTACATATTGGTCGTGGGCTAGGTCAGCAGCATGAGGTATTGCACGCCTTGATGGGAGTAGAACCGTGGCTTCGCGATTTGCGGTAGCCAACTAACGGTCCCCGCCTATGGGCCGTGATGGCTGTCGGCGCCGTCGATGCGGTCGAAGCCGTGGGCGCCGAGCAAGTGCCAAGGGCGAAAGTGGCCTTGTCGGCGAAAGCGGTTCGTGAAAGACGACCCTCACCCGCTCGATCCTGCATCTGGAAACCCCGACCTCCGGCAGCATCGGCGTTCAGGGCTAGGTTCTCCGAAAACCGTCCGACGCCGAGTTGCGGCGCCAGTATCGATAGTGACAGTTTTCGCCCCCAAATCACCTCGTTTGGTGCCAACCACAACCAACAGACGCCAAACGCTGCGAAGACGGGACGGTTTGCGACCCTGCCGTCTGAGAACGTTTCTCAGTCATACGCAAGTCCAGGCCTCGACAAGCCGCTGATCACGATCTTCGGCTAAGCCAAGCAGGAATTTGAGATTGTGCGAAGGTTTATGAGTAGGCCCACAAGCGGCGCCGCAGATCTCGATATGAAATCCAGCCGCTATGCGCTGCCCTTCATTTCCCCGGATCGAAGACCCTGCCGCTAAGCTGCGCAGCAGTCGCCGGCTGCTCAAGTGGGAGCAAAGCTCGCACCAAATAGGCGATTGAGATCGTCGACAACCTTTCGCGAGGCGTCCTTGCCCAGGAGCCCGTCATTGATGCGATCGGAGCCCGCCTGCTGGAAGGCCATGTAGCCATCGTGCCTTGGGCGAACCCACGCGGTTTCCAGCGTCTTGCGGGTTGCCCGGTAAAAGTCTGATGTCGCGGCGTTGACGGCGTCATCATCCCAGGCGGCCGCATGGCCCGGCTGCCCACCGCCTGCGGCATAGGGGCCGCGCTGCGCCTCGCCGCCGGCGACGAAGTAAGCAAAATCGATCGCCGCGTCGATCGCGCCGGAGAAAGCGGAGACGGCAATTCCCGTTCCGCCAAGGGCAGAGCCGAAAGGACCGCTCCGCCCGGCCACTGGGATATCGCCGAACCTGACGAGAGACGGCCGGAAGCCTGACATCGCGTAGCTGACATAGCCATAAATCAGCGGCGCGCAGACGGCCTTCGCATGCGGCTCGCTCATCGCTTCGAGCACGGCAATCGGATCCATCGAGAAGCAGGCGGGGTCGATCAGGTCCGTCAACTCACGCAGGCGCTCGAACGCTTCGATGCCGGCATCGATCTCGATCAACTTCCCTGCCCCATCGCTGCGGCACGGGTGCCCGAGATTGGCCGAGAGCGTATAGAAGCTCATCAGGGAATGCGGCGGGCGCATCGGCAACGCAACCTTTCCCTGTTTCGCCAGAACCAGCATCTCAGGCCAGGTCTCAACACGTTCCGCCCGATCTGGCCGCCAGGCCTGCACCTGCGTCGCCACGTCGATCGGGAAGGCCCATTGCCGGCCCTGCCAGGTGTAACTCGGATAGGAGCGACCGACGCTAGCATCGGCCAGTGCCTTCCGTTCGGCCGCTCGTCCTTCGACATCGAGCGGCGCCAGACACTTCTCCTTGGTGATCTGGCCGACATGCGGATGGTCGATGACGATGAGGTCATAAGCTCGCGCCAGTTCCTCGACCGGATAGGTCTCGAAATCCTGCAGCGATCGCTTGTCCCATTCGACCGTGACGCCGGTGCGTTCCCGCCACAGCCGCGAACAGGCGATCATCGGATCGTAGCCGCGCGGGTGGCTCCAGGTCATGCCCTTCAACGTGATGCTCACAGGCCGAACTCCTCTCGGATCGCTTCGCTATGCTCGCCGATGCGTGGCGCGGCGCGATCCACCTGGGCGCGCTTGCCGTTGACCCTGAGCGGCGAACGCGTGGTGAGGATCGAGACATCGTCGTCGCGCACGACCGTCTGCAGCATGTCGAGCACCCGGAAGCCTTCGCTTTCGAGCAGTTCGTTCCAGTTGAGCACGCGCGCGCACCAGATGTCCGCGGGTTCAAGCAGGCCAAGCCAATGGTCGATGGTGTTTTCGGCGATCCGCCTGGCGATCAGCGCCTTGATCTTGTCCCGTTCGGAGAACCAGGACGCCGGATCGTCGCGATAGGCGTCGAGTTCGGGCATCTCGAGGAGATCCGCGAGCTTCGGGATCGGCGTCATGGCAATGGCGAGATAGCCGTCCTTGGCCGGATAGACACCGTAAGGCGCCGACAGATAGGCATGGGCACTGCGAAAGCCGGAGCGCGTTGGCAGCCGGCGGCCGTCATTGAGATGCGTCGTCAGCACTTCGAACTGGAAGTCGACGAGTGCCTCGAGCAGGCTGGTTTCGATCAGGCTGCCCTTGCCGCTGATGCCGCGACGGACGAGCGCTGCAAGAATGCCTTGCGCTGCCGCGGCGCCGGCGAGCATGTCGCCAATCGCCAGGCCGAAGGGAACGGGGCCCTGCCCTTCGTCGCCGTTCAGCCACATGACGCCCGAGCGCGATTGCGCCAGCAGATCCTGCCCCGGCCGCTTCACCCAGGGACCCTCCTCGCCGTACCCGCTGATCGAGGCATAGACGATCTTCGGGTTGATCGCCTTGACTGCCTCATAATCCAACCCGAGCCGCTGGATGACGCCGGGGCGGAAGTTCTGGATCAGCACATCGGCCTTGGTGAGCAGCGTCTTCAAGGCCGCGAGATCTGCCTCGTTCTTGAGGTCGATCGCCAGGCTCTCCTTGGCGCGGTTGATGGCATGGAAGATCGTCGAGTCGCCGCCGATCTCTGTGTCGCTCAGATAGAGCCGGCGCGACAGGTCGCCGCCGTCGGGGCGCTCGATCTTGATGACGCGCGCGCCGAGATCCATGAGGCGCAGCGAACAATAGGGACCTGAGAGAAACTGGCTCATGTCGACGACGACAAGGCCTGAGAGCGGCAGTTCGTTTGCTTCGGTCATCGCGACTTATTTCTCGGTCTTGCCGACAAAGCCGGCGGGGTTCTTGTACTTCACCGTCTGCAAGTGCTCGCAATAGAGCACTAGCTCTCCCTCGCCCTTGAACACCTGGTAGCTGGCGCGGATAAGCCCGAGCTCCTTGTAACGGGGGGTTTTGTCCATGTTGGTCCGGATCGTGTAGATCGTGTCGCCAATGAAGACCGGCTTGATGAAACGCAGCTTGTCGTAGCCGTAGGAAAAGGCGTTGACGCAATTGGTGGCGACGAGCCCGAGGCCCGCCGAAAAGACGAAAGCGCCAGCGACGAGACGCTTGCCGAACATGCCGTCCCGCTCGGCAAACATCTGATCCTGCACATAGGGGTGGATGTCGACGACCAACGTGTTGAACAGATGACTGTCCCCCTCGGCGATCGTCCGGCGCAAAGACCGGATGCGCTGGCCGACGGGCCAATCTTCATAGAACCAGTTTTCCGCATTCCAGACCGGCAGGGCGGCATGGTCTTGCGGCATATCCGTGGGACGCGTCGAGGAAACACCGACGGTGGGCGTGAATTCATGCATGAGCAGACCCTTGCGTAGCGAAAGCGAAGTCCGACCTTGATTTTCGCCATCGAACGCCAGTGGCGCTCAGCGGCAAGCGATCAAGTTCATTCTTATATGAATAGCTTACTCACATATGGATCGACATTGCAAGAGACTCGAGTCTTCGACGGGCACTGCGCGATCCCGAGTGCAGCGAAGGTTATGGCGCCGCACGAGCCGAATCTTCCAGGTGCCCAATCTCCGCTCCGCCGCCGGCGCAGCTCTCCAATAGGCTTGCCGAGCGGGGGGATTTCTCCAAACGATGCCGCGAGCGCATTGCGTGTCCGGCTTCTTATGGTCACAAGGATGCGTAGAAGAGCTGGGTTTCGCTTTGCTCGGCGGCCGAGCTACGCGTTTCGAGGTCCCAGAGTGACTGACACCATGCCATCCACAGCCTCAACGAATGCGGCGCTTCACGCCGCGATCAAGGTCAACATTGTGGTGATCGGCGCTGGCCAAGCCGGGCTGTCATCGGCCTATCACCTGATGAAGCTTGGCCTCCAGCCGGGCCGGAATTTCATCGTCCTCGACAAGAACGATAAACCGGGCGGCGCCTGGCAGCATCGTTGGCCGTCATTGACGCTGAGCACCGTCAACCGTCTCCACGACTTGCCGGGCATGGAGTTTGCGGAAGTTGTTCCCGTTGGCGAAACTGAGGCGCGGGCTTCGGCGGCGGTTCCCAGCTACTACGCGGCCTATGAAGAAAAATTCCGGCTGCCGATCTATCGCCCGGTTGCAGCCAAGGTAGTTTGCGAGCGCTTCGGCCGGCTTCGGGTGGAGACCGACCGCGAGACCTTTTCGGCCGAGGGGCTCATCAACGCGACGGGAACCTGGGAGACCCCTTCTATACCCGCCTATCCCGGTGCCGATCGTTTCGAAGGGCAGCAGCTTCACTCCCGCGACTATCAAACGGCGGACGCGTTTGCGGGCAAGCACGTGATTGTCGTCGGCGGCGGCATTTCGGCGCTCCAACATCTCGATGAAATCTCGCAGGTGACAACGACAACCTGGGTCACGCGCCGCGAGCCGCAGTTTCACGAGGGACCATTCACTCAGGAAGACGGCCGCGCCGCGGTCGCCGCCGTTGAAGAAAGGGTGCGGAACGGCCTGGTGCCGGGCTCGGTGGTGTCCGTCACCGGCATCCCCTGGACCCCGGCCCTGCGGGCCGCCGCAAAACGAGGGGCGCTAAAACGGCTGCCGATCTTCAGCGAAATCCTTCCTCACGGCGTGCGCTGGCCGGATGGAACGGAACAGAAAGCTGAGGTCATTCTCTGGGCGACGGGTTTTCGCAGCTCACTCGATCATCTCGCTCCGCTGCAACTGCGCGCGGACGACGGCGGCATCGTCCTAGGCGGACGCCTCGCGACGCGGGTCGAAAAGGACCCACGCATCCATCTGGTAGGCTACGGTCCCTCGGCTTCCACGATTGGAGCGAACAGAGCAGGCGGCGCAGCAGCACGGGAACTGGCCGCCCATCTCGGTCTGATCTGATCCGGCCGGGACTGCTCCGACCGCCCTACTTGCTTGAAGCGATGGGTCAGGCAATCCGACTTCGCGCGCCAATGCACCCGTATCGTGAGCTTTGGTTCGAGCGCTTCCGAAAAGTCTATGCTAATCAAATGGTCAACGATTCTGAGTTTTTAGTGTGATGAGCCCCAAGACCCGCGGCTATTTGTTTGCGTTCCTCGCCATCTGCATCTTCGCTGGCCAGGATGCGATAACCAAGTATCTGGGTGATCGCTATCCGGCGCTCTTCATAACGATGATCCGGTTCTGGGCGTTCGCCCTCTTCGTATTTGCCTTTGCCGCGTCGTCTCCCGGTGGCATTCGCCGATCCATTCAAACGCGACACCCTTGGCTGCAGGTTGTTCGTGGCCTTCTGCTGGTCGCAGAGATCGTCGTCATCGTCTTTTCCTATGTCCACGCCGGGCTCGCCATGAGCCAGTCGATCTTCCAGGCAACACCGCTGATCATCACCATCCTGTCGATACCGCTTCTCGGAGAAGTAGTCGGATGGCGGCGCGGGGCTGCAGTACTGATTGGTCTTGTCGGCGTTCTGGTGATCATCAATCCGGTGGACGTTCATTTCGACATGTCGCTGCTTCTGCCGCTTGTCGCCTCCGTGCTGTTCGCGCTCTATAGCATCGCCACGCGCGCAGTCAGCCGCGAGGATTCCGCGGTGACGAGTCTCTTTTACGCGGGTGTGGTTGGGGCACTGGCGATTTCGCTGATCGGCCCGTTCTACTGGACCGAAGTCGTCCCCACCGATTGGTTCGCGTTGGCAGCTCTTTGCGTCTGCGGCACGCTTAGCCACTACTTCCTTATCCGGGCCTATGGGCTGCTGCCTGCCGCGGAAGTTCAGCCGGTCACTTATTTTCAGCTGGTTCTCAACGTGATGTTTGCCGTCCTGTTGTTTGGCGAAACGATCACCCACAACATGATCATCGGCGCCCTGGTCGTGGTCGGCGCGGGCCTTTTCACGATCTGGCGCGAACACCAGTTGGCCAAGCGCTCATAGCCGATACGGTATCTGAAACCGCGCTTTGCGATCAATTGAGCCAGCAGGATCTCGCTTCACGACCGCACCAACATCCTGATCGCCACGCGAGGGAACAATTTCCACCTTCGCGTGTTGTCGGAGCAGCCGATCGGATGGCAAGGTCGGATGGAGTATGCGATGAAATGGCTTCTCCCAGTTCTATGTATCGCGGCAGGCCCCGCATATGCGCAAAGCCCCGGCCTGGAGACGGCCTGCATGGCAGTCGCCAAGAATTTCTTCCTGGTCGACACGCTCAACGTCGGGGTGGTGCAGTCCTTTCCCGAGATTGCACCGCCCGGTGCACGCTTTAAGTATTCCGAAAGAGCCGACACAAAGAAGTCAGATATGACGGACACCTTCGACTGCGAGTTCGACAATGCGAACGCGCCGACAAAAATCCTGCGCTTCTGCGTTTCACGCATCTGTTACGCCGCCGATGAGGACGATCCCGAACGCAAGAGACGATTTCAGGAGATGCAGGTTCTTCTGCAAAGAGCGAAAACCGCAAAGTGATTTCCCTGCATGATGCCGGCAGCGCTACCGGGCCTGGAGTTCAAACCCGACACATAGCCCGTTTTCTGCAGCCAGAAGCAACAGCAGTTCACGGAGCTTTGGCTCAGAGACTTCCTGGACGGCGGCTTCAAGCGGAGTCCATTGTAGTCTCCGGCTTTGCCTCTCGGGGAAGTCCGCCAGAATTTCCTCGACTTCGAGCAAATGCACGTTGAGGTGATAGCTGAGGTCAATGCTATCCTTGGTATAAACGAACGAGCCAATGGCATCGCTCGATACCCGGCCTCTAACGCCAGCCTCTTCCATCGCTTCGCGCGCGGCTGCGGCGCGCGCCGTCTCCCCTGCCTCTATACGCCCCTTTGGTATTCCCCAATGGCCGTTGCGGCGGCTCGTGACGAGCAAGACTTCAGGAAGGCTATCTGCTGAGGTCCGAAAACAAATCGCGCCAGCCTGCTGGACACATGTCGTTGAACGAGCAGAGTTTTGGGGCAGCATTTCGCATAGTAGCGAGAATTGCTCGGACATCTCTCTCGGTTCCGGTGGATTTGAAGCAGAATCTTGTTCGCGTTTATGACAGATATGTGACGGCCCGTCTCGCAATGAGTGATTGCAAAATGAAACGAGGGAGACGCCATCATTGCACCCCTGTTTTTCCCTCAGCGAGTAGCTGTTCGGGCCGTATCGGGGGCCACACACGAGACTGACTGACAGGAACCAGGACCGGAATGGCGATCGCTCCGCCACCAATCGGTCCCGCCTGGAATTTTCGTTGTAGTATTCCGTTAGTACCTTCTGGCTCGCCTGCCCTGCTAGGCTCTTTCCATTGGTTTTGGGAGGAACAGATGACAGCTTCGAAAATTCTGATGATCACCGGTGACTTCACCGAGGACTATGAAACGATGGTCCCGTTTCAGACGCTGCTTGCCTGCGGGTACAGCGTCCATGCCGCCTGCCCCGGCAAGAAGGCCGGAGAGACGGTCGCGACCGCGATCCATGATTTCGAAGGCGACCAGACCTATTCCGAGAAACGCGGCCACAACTTCGCCCTCAACGCTACTTTCTCCAGTATTCGCGCCGAGGACTACGATGCGCTCGTCATCCCGGGCGGCCGCGCGCCCGAGTATCTGCGCCTCAACCCCGACGTCATCAAGGCCGTGCAGCATTTCTTCGAGGCCGGGAAACCGGTGGCGGCCATCTGCCACGGTGCCCAACTTCTTGCAGCGGCCGGCGTGCTGAAAGGGCGCACATGTTCGGCCTATCCCGCCTGCCGCCCGGAAGTCGAACTCGCCGGCGGCATTTATGCCGATATCGCGATCGATGACGCGGTCTCGGACGGCAACCTCGTCACCGCCCCCGCATGGCCGGCGCACCCGTCGTGGCTGCGGCAGTTCATGGCTGTGCTCGACGCCTCCGCCCTGCTACAAACGGACGCCGCCTGAGGAAGCGGACAAGGGAGGACCGCGATGTGCGAATTGTTCATAAAGGCGGACGCAAGGCTCTGGGAAAGCGCAACGCGTTCGCTACGCATCGATGGCATGGTGACAAGCGTTCGGCTAGAGAACTTCTTCTGGTCGAAGCTCGAGGAGATCGCCCATCGCGATCGCATGAACGTCACGCAGTTGATAACCAAGCTGCATCATGAGTCCATCGATGCCGGCCACGATCTTGGGAACTTCACTTCGTTTCTGAGGGTCTGTTGCGCGCGCTATCTCGACCTTCAACTGACCGGGGACATTCCGACGGATGTCAAACAACCGATCGCCGGGCTGAACGCTCCGGCGATCCTCGTTCGCGAGCAGGAAAAGTACCACTGACCCTGCGGCAGGGCGGCTAACGGCTCGCAAACAGCAACGCACACTCAGCTACTTTCCCAGAAACGACTGACTGCATTGTGGTTCGTCGGTCTTCCCATCGCGAATGCCAGGCCCGCTGTGGCGACGAGCGTATCGCTGTAGGCGGTCGCCCTTGCGACCTTTGCCTGCGGCAGCGCGGTCTGCTTGATCCAGACATCGGTAATCGTGGCGAACCCTCCCACGCCGCTGTGTTTTGCAACAGAGCCAGTTCCTGCTCCACAGCGCCAACCTAGCACCACCGCTAACCTCAAGCGCTCGTTGCGCAGTCCTCCGTCTTGATCGGGATGCTCAGCCCGATCATCAGATTGGCATTCGGCTGAAGATCAACACGCCCCCCTCTCGACCGTTCGTCAGCGCGTACGGTCTTCAGGCGCTAGACGAGAGACTTCGGGCGCGAGGCCACGCCGAACGGAAGCCATGCATGCTGCCTCCCCGCATAGCCGCATAGGTCACCTTCTCACCGCATCGCAATTTCCGATTCGGCAACTTATGAATGAATACATGCCTAAAACGGGCAATTTTTGATAATAACTGCCCAATTGGATTGAAATATTCTTGACACAATTCCGTTTCGGAAATTTACTCTGCCTATCAAGGCTGAAACGGAAACGGTGATGACCCAACGCTACCTCGTCGATGATCTGGACCGCGAGATTATCCGTTATCTCTCCGAAGACGGGCGCCTTTCGGCGGCCGAGATCGCCGGCCGGATCGGCAGCGCCTCGGAACGCACGATCCGCAACCGCATTGCCGGATTGCTCCAGGCCAAGATGATCGTCATCGGCGCCATTCCTGACCCGGTCGCGCTTGGACGCGATGTCCAGGTCGAGCTTCTGATCGAGGTCGAGCCCGGCAAGCAGGAAGACGTCGCCATCCTGCTCGCCGAGTATGACGAGATTGGCTACCTCGCCGCCACGAGCGGCACGGCAAACCTGAGTGCTTCGCTCTTCGTCGCCGACCATGCGGCATTGCTCGAATTCATCGATCAGGAGCTGGGCAAACTGCCTGGCATCAAGCGCGTCACGAGCTCGGTCGTGCTGCGTCTCTATAAGGTATTCGGCACGAGGACGACCGCGATCAGCCGCGGTAGCGACCTCGGCAGCAAGAAAAAGGGATAGACCATGCTTCGTATCGGAGTGGATGTCGGCGGAACCAATACGGACGCGGCGTTGCTGCGCGGTGCCGAGGTCCTGGCCACGGTAAAATCCTCGACCACCGCAGACGTGACATCGGGCGTCAGCGCGGCGATCCGCACCGTCCTTTCCGAAGCAGACGTTTCTGCCAGCGCGGTCAATGCGGTGATGATCGGCACCACGCATTTTCTCAATGCGATCGTCGAGGGTCGGCATCTTGAAAAGGTTGGCGTTCTCCGACTTTGCGGCGCTGCAACGCGCTCGCTGCCACCGATGATCGATTGGCCGGACACGCTCCGCCCCGTCGTCGACGGTGGTGCCGCCCTGGTTGGCGGTGGCGTCAATTACGATGGTTCGGAGATTGCACCGCTCGACGATGTGGCCATCCGCGCGGCATGCCGCGACTGGCGTGCGCGTGGCATCTCTGCCGTCGCGATCTGCTCGGTGTTCGCCCTGGTCGACCCGAAAATGGAAAACGACGCAGCAGAAATCGTCGCCGAGGAAATGCCCGGCGCGGCAATCAGCCTGTCGCACCGCGTCGGCCGCACCGGCCTTCTGCCCCGCGAAAACGCAACGATCCTCAATGCGAGCCTCCACACGCTCGGACGCGAGACGGTCGGCGCCTTCCGCTCGGCTTTTGCCGCCCTCGGCCTCACCTGCCCGCTCTTCCTCACGCAGAACGACGGCACGCTAATGGCCGCCGAATTCGCCGAACGTTATCCGGTCTTCACGATCGCGTCGGGACCGACCAACTCCATGCGCGGCGCGGCCTTCCTCACCGGGCTCTCCGACGCGGCCGTGATCGATATCGGCGGCACCACCACGGATATTGGCATGCTGGTCGCTGGTTTCCCGCGCACCCGCAGCGAAGGCGCGATGATCGGCGGCGTGCCGACCAACTTCCGCGTGCCGGATGTCTATTCCTTCGGGCTTGGTGGCGGCAGCATCGTGCGCCCGGGTGCGTCTGCGACGATCGGTCCGGATTCGGTTGGTTTCCGCCTGCCGGAAAAGGCTCTGTGCTTCGGCGGCGACACGCTGACGGCGACCGACATCGCCGTGGCTGCCGACCTCGTCGACCTCGGCGACCGCAGCCGCCTCAGCCACATCACGCCAGAATTTGCGCAGCAGATGCTGGCGCAGATGAAGGCCAGCATCGAAACGGTGCTGGACCGCATGAAACCAAGCGCCGATCCGATCCCCGCCATTCTCGTTGGCGGCGGTTCGGTGCTGGTCGAGGGGCTGCTGGAGGGAACATCCGTTTCACTCAAGCCTGATCATTTCGGTTCCGCCAACGCAATCGGCGCGGCAATCGCGCAGGTCTCCGGCGAGGTGGACAGCGTGGTTTCGCTTGAAGGCACCACGCGGGAAATCGCACTGGAATCCATCGTCGCGGAGGCTCGGGCGCGCGCCGTCGAGGCCGGCGCAGATGCCGATACGACCACCCTTGCCGAAATCGAAGAAACGCCGCTGGCTTACCTGCCGGGCAATGCCGTTCGCGTCGCCGCGAAAGTGATTGGGGAGTTGCGGGCATGAAATACTGGACGCTCAGCGAAGCGGATATCGATCGCATCGCCATCGGCTGCGGCATTCTGGGAACCGGCGGTGGCGGCAGCACCTATCACGGTCTGCTGCGTGCCAAGGCGCTCTTACGCGAAGGCAAGCGCATCCGCATGGTGCGGCCGGCCGACATGGCACCGGATGCCCAGATTCTCGGTATCGGCGGCATCGGTGCCCCGACCGTGGGTATTGAGAAGATCCCGGAAGGCAGTGAGGGCGTCCGGCTTTTGAACGCGCTCGAACGGCATATGGGCCGCAAGGTCGATGCGCTGCTCGGTGACGAAGTTGGTGGCGGCAATGGCATTGCGCCGATGCTGACGGCGGCGATGGTCGACCTGCCTGTCGTCGATGCAGACGGCATGGGCCGGGCCTTCCCGGAAGTGCAGATGACGACCTTCTTTATCCACGGCCAGGCGGTACGGCCCGCGGCGCTTGCCGATGCGGACGGCAACGTGCTCGTCGTCACCGAGGCGACGACGCCGAAGATGCTGGAGAAGCTATTGCGCGCCAGCACCATTGCCATGGGATGCACGGCACTGATGACGACCGCGCCGATGTCCGGTGAATTCGTCCGCCGTTTCGGCGTGCCCCACACCACCAGCCAGGCCTGGAGCCTCGGGGACGCTGTCATGAACGCGCGCGTGGCCAAGGAGGATCCGGTCGAGGCCATCTTGAAGCAATCCGGTGGTGTGCGGTTGATGCGTGGCAAGGTGACCGATATCAGCCGCCGTGTCATGGCGGGCTTCACCCGCGGCAAGCTCACCGTTGCGGGCCTGGATGCGGACGCGGGGCGCACACTGACGGTCGACATTCAGAACGAATATCTGGTCGCGCGCGAAGGCGAAGAAATCATCACCATGGTGCCGGACCTGATCTGCATCGTGGATTCGGAAACCGGTCGGGCGATCGGCACGGAGGAGCTGCGCTACGGCCTGCGCATCGACGTGTTGTCCATGCCTGCACCGGTGCTGCTGCGCAGCGAGATCGCGCTCGCCTCCGTCGGCCCGCGTGCCTTTGGTTACGATTTCGACTTCGTGCCGATGGGCGTGTCTGCGGATGCGCCTGCCGTACCCCACTACAAAGAAGACGCCTAAGCGTCCGCACCTCCAGAACTCGATTGGGAGCCTGACATGAACCGCCGCAATTTCTTGAAAACCGCCGCCCTCACTGCTCTCGCCACAGCTGCCGCATCGAATTGGAATTTTGCGATGGCCGAGGGCACGAGCAGCATCTTCACGCTAGCCTATCCGACGAGCTTTCCGGACCTCGACCCCGCCACCTCGTTTTCCAACGACGGCGCGGTGCTTGCCAATGTCTACGAAGGGCTGACGCGCTACATTCCCGCGACCGACAAGGCCGAAGCCAAAATCGAGCCTCTGCTTGCCACCTCCTGGGACGTGAGCGCAGACGGCAAGACCTGGACCTTCACCCTTCGCGATGGCGTGAAGTTCCATGACGGCAGCCCGCTGACCTCGCAGGCGGTCAAGGGCTCGATCGAGCGGACCAAGAAAATCGGCGGCGGTGCGTCCTTCGTCTGGGGCCCCGTTTCGTCCATCGAAACGCCGGAACCGCTGAAGGTGGTCTTCGTGCTTTCCGAACCGCAGCCCCTGGACCTCATCGCATCGGCCGGCTTCGCCGCCTGGATCTACGCGCCTTCCTCGCATGACAAGGAAGCGTCCTGGTTCAACGCCGGCAACGATGCAGGGACCGGGGCGTTCAAGATTTCGCGCTACGAGCCCGGTCAGCGCGCCGTTCTCGACCGGGTCGAAGGCTATTGGGGCAAGGTGCCGGACGGTGCCTTCCAGACGATCTCGTTCGAGATCGTCGAGGATGCGACGCTCGCTCAGAACATGATCGAGAGCGGCCAGGCCGACTGGACCTACAGCCTCCCTTACGAAAATCTCGAGGCGTTGAAGTCCAATCCCGACCTGAACGTGGTCGTCAACCCTTCCTTCGAAACGCTGTTCGGCCTCTACAATGTCAAGCGGGCGCCGCTCGACAAGGTCAAGGTGCGTCAGGCCCTGTCGCTCGCCTTTCCCTATGACGACGTGATCGCCGCGGGCACGAGCGGCTTCGGCACCCGCGCCAAGGGCGTCGTCCCGGCCGGCATCTGGGGCCACGACGCCAATGCGCCGATCCCGAAGACCGATCTGGAAGGCGCAAAGGCACTTCTTGCCGAAGAGGGCATTGAGCCTGGCCTGGAACTGGTCATGACCTATTCCACGTCCCAGGCGATCGAGGCGGTCGCAGGAGAACTCTGGAAGGCCAATCTGGAGACGCTCGGCATCACGCTGAAGCTCCAGCCGATGGCATGGGAGGCGCAATGGCAGCTCGGCAAATCGAACCCCGAGATGGCGCAGGACATTTTCGTCATGTTCTGGTGGCCGACCTTCGTCACCCCCTATGACTACCTCGTCAACCTGTTCCACAGCGAAGAGACGCCGAACTTCAATCTCGGCTACTATTCCGACCGGGAGGTGGACGCCAAGATCGATGAAGCGGCCAAGCT
Organism: Ensifer sp. GW101-20A05; assembly: GCF_059424735.1. NCBI lineage: Bacteria > Pseudomonadati > Pseudomonadota > Alphaproteobacteria > Hyphomicrobiales > Rhizobiaceae > Ensifer > Ensifer sp. GW101-20A05. The sequence continues at coordinate 233,790 of NZ_JBWKZT010000008.1, forward strand.
CTCGGGCACCGACCGCCCGCGCGCCGAGGCGCTGTTCATCGAAGCGCAGCGCAAGATCATCAAGGATGCGGCAGCCATCTTCATGCTCGACCAGCCGAACGTCCATATCATCCGTGCGGACATCAAGGGCTATGCTGACAATCCGGCCTACGGGCACATCGCCTTTGTCAACGATCTGAGCCGGTAGGGCACGCGGGGGTCTGATGGAACTTCTACGCTACATCCTGCGCCGCACGTTTCTCTCCGCCTTCGTATTGGTCGGCGTGACCTTCCTGGTCTTCGTGGTGGCACAGGTCGTACCGTCGGACCCCGCAGCGCTCTATGCGGGCCCGCGTCCCACGGCCGAGCAAATCGAGAAGGCACGCCAGGAGCTTAATCTCGACGCGCCTCTTCCGGCCCGTTTCGCGACTTTCGCCGGCGCCATGGCGTCCGCCGATTTCGGCATTTCCTACAAGTCCAGGCGCCTCATCGCGGAGGATCTCAGAGCCTATCTTCCGGCCACCCTGGAGCTCGCGATATTTTCGACCGGCCTTGCGCTCCTGATCGGCATTCCGCTCGGCGTCATCGCCGCGGCGCGGCAAGGCGGTTGGGCGGACCGGTTCTGCAGTTTCGGCTCCATCGCGGCCGTCGCCATGCCGACCTTCTTCCTGGCCATGATCCTGCAGCTCATCTTTGCGCAATGGCTGGGCATCCTTCCGCTTTCCGGCCGACTTTCCAGAGAGATCGCGATTTCCGCGCCGCTGCCGATGGTGACCGGCTTCAACTTGATCGACGCGCTCATCGCCGGCCGCCTCGACGCACTCGGCGACGCCCTGACGCATCTGATCCTGCCGGCGTTGACGCTCGCCTCCTATCCTGCGGGCGTCGCCATGCGGCTGACGCGCTCGGCCGTGATCGAAATCCTTGAGCGCCGCCATATCGTTGCCGCTCGCGCACTCGGCCTTTCCGAGCCGCGCATCCTCTTCGGTCACGCGCTGCCGAATGCCATGGGGCCGGCACTGACGGTGATCGGTCTCTCCTTTGCCTATGCCCTGACCGGCGCGGTGCTCGTCGAGATCATTTTCGCCTGGCCGGGTCTCGGCCGTTACGTCTCCGAAGCGATCCTCGCCAAGGACTTTCCGGTCATCGCCGCCGTCACCATGGTCGTCACCATTTGCTATGTGGTGATGAACCTACTGATCGATATCACCCAAGCCCTTGTCGACCCGCGGGTGGCGCTGTCATGAAAAAGCTCCTCCAACGCCTCGGCTGGCCTGGCACCCTCGCGCTTGCCATCGTCCTTCTCTTCGTGCTCGTCGCACTCTTCGCGCCGTGGATCGCACCCTATCCCTTGCAAGGGGCCGGCGGACCGAATGTCGCGGCCAAGCTCTCGCCACCCTCGGCGGACTATTGGTTGGGAACCGATCATCTCGGTCGGGATATTCTGAGCCGCATCGTCTACGGCACCCGGGTCTCGTTGACGAACGGCATGCTGATCGTCGCCTTCTCGCTGCTGATCGGCCTGCCGATCGGTCTTGCCGCCGGCTACTTCGGCGGTTGGGTCGACGAGGCGCTGATGCGCGGTACCGACGTCTTCCTCGCCTTCCCTGCACTGTTGCTGGCGGTGCTGATGGCCGCCGCCCTCGGACCGGGCTTTTTGAACAGCGTCATCGCCGTCGCTGTCACCTGGTGGCCCTGGTATGCGCGGTTGGCCCGCGCGGAGGTGTTGGTGCTGCGTGGGCAGCCCTATGTGGAGGCGGCACAGATTGCGGGCGTCTCGCATTGGCGCATCATCCTGCGCCACATCCTGCCGGCGACAGGCAGGCCGCTGACCGTGCAGGCGGCCCTCGATGTCGGGCCGGCACTTCTTACCGCGGCTGCCCTCTCCTTCCTTGGCCTGGGCGTGTTGCCGCCGACCGCCGACTGGGGCCAGATGGTCGATGCCGGTCGAAAATTCTTCCCCGCACGCTGGTGGTATTCGGCCATGCCGGGCCTCACCATCTTCGCCATCGCGCTCGCCTTCAGCGTCCTTGGCGACGCCCTGCGCGAGCGCAAAGGAGGGACTGACCGTGCCTCTGCTTGATATCCGCAACCTGTCGGTCAGCATCCCGACGTCAGAAGGCGACGTTCACGCGGTGCGTGCGGTCAGCCTTGAGGTCGAGCGCGGCGAGATCCACGGCGTCATCGGCGAATCCGGCTGCGGCAAGACCATGACCGGGATGGCCGCACTTGGCCTGGCGCCGAAGGGTGCCCGCATCGTTGCCGACCGGTTCCATTTTGACGGCGAGGATCTTCGGGAGCATGCGGTGCGACTGCGTGGCCGGCGGATCGGCATGATCGCCCAGGATCCTGCCGCCGCCCTCAATCCCGTGCTCAGCATCGCCACCCAGATGGACGATGTGATCCGCGCCCATCGCGACCTGCCGCATCGGGCGAGGCGCTCGGAGGCGATCGATCTGCTGGCCTCAACGGGACTTTCTGATCCTGAAAGAGTGCTCCGCAGCTATCCGCACCAGCTTTCCGGCGGCATGCAGCAGCGTGTGGTCATCGCCCAGGCGCTGGCGACCGGCGCGGACTTCCTGATCGCCGACGAGCCGACCACAGCGCTCGACGTCTCGGTCGGTGCCCAAGTTCTGGCGCTTCTGCGCAAGCTGGTGACCGAGCGCGGCCTCACCGTTTTGATGATCACCCACGACATGGACGTCATCGCCGAGGCCTGCGATCGTGCGACCGTGCTCTATGCGGGCCGCTCCGTCGAGACCGGCCCCGTCGATGCGGTGTTGCAAAGTCCCGGGCACCCCTACGCCCGTGCCCTGCTCGCCGCGCTTCCGGACGCTGCACCGCATGGGGCACGGCTTGCGGCCATCGAGGGCTCCATACCGCCGCCGCGCTCGGCAATTGCCGGCTGTGCCTTTGCCACGCGCTGTCCCCGGGCGCTCCATGAGTGCGCAGTCACGCCACCGCCGGAGCGCAGCCGTGCTGCGCATCGCTGGCTATGCCACCTGCCGGAGGACGCTGCATGACCACGCCCCCGATACTCGACGTCGACAACCTCGTGATCCGCTACCGCGCCGGTCTCTTCGCGGCGCGCCCAAAACCCGCAGTCAACGGCGCAAGCTTCCGCCTTGCCAAGGGCGAGACCATCGGCATCGTCGGCGAAAGCGGCTCCGGCAAGACAAGCCTCCTGCGCGCCATCCTTCGGCTCCTTCCGGTGGAAAGCGGGCAGATCCGGCTCGAAGGACAGGACTGGCTGGCGCTGCGGGGCAGCGCGTTGCGCCGAGAACGCCAGAAGATCGGGGTCGTGCTGCAAAACCCTTTCCTCTCGCTAAGCCCAAGATTGACGATCGCCGATATCCTTGCCGAGCCGATCCTGGCGCAAGGCGGCCGACAAGACGCGGCCATGCGGAAGAAGATCGCGGGCCTACTCTGCGACTGCGGGCTGCCGGCCGATTTTCTCGACCGACGCGCAAGCGAACTCTCCGGTGGTCAGGCCCAGCGCGTGGCGATCGCCCGTGCACTGGCGCTGGAGCCGAGTCTCCTCATCCTCGACGAACCGACATCGGCGCTCGACGTCTCGGTGCAGGCGCAGATTCTCAATCTCCTTTCGGACCTGAAGGAAAGCCGCGGGCTGTCGATGCTCTTCGTAACCCATAATCTGAAGGTCGTCGCACATATCTCCGACGCGCTTCTGGTCATGCGGCACGGCGACGTCATCGAATTCGGCAGAACGAAAGAAGTGATCGGCGCGCCGGCCGATCCCTACACCCGAGAACTGCTTTCCTTCGGGCGACGCGAGGGGCTTGTCGAGCACGAACTGGCTCCCGGCTGACGCCAAGCGCCTGCCTCGCTTTCGTTTTCAGTGGTCTGCATAGGCAACGACTGAACTGCCACTGCCCAATCTCACTGCGCAACCGGCGGCCATGCGATACCCGCCGGTGCAATTGGTCATCTCTGCGTCAGAGGCGGGCTACTTCGTGACCGTCAGCGTCGCATGCATGCCGGCTTCGAAGTGTCCCTTGATATTGCAGAGCAGTACATAGGACCCTGGCGTGAGCTTGGCCTTCATCTGGCCATCGGCACCCGGTTTCAGGTCGGACACCTCGCCAAGGCTTTTCAGCTGCTTTTCGTTGACGCGGTGCTTGGCCGCGACGACATCGATCTTCTGGTCGGCCGATTTCAGCTTGATCAGCACCATCTCGTGCTCTTCTGTCATTGCGTCGTTGTGGACCATGAAGGTCGTCTCGCCGGCCTTGATGGTCGATTGATCCAGTGTGAGGGTCATCTTGCCGCCCGTCTCGCCGCTCTCGACAACCTTGACGGTCGTGCCGGCAAATGCAGGCGACGCCAGACAGATGAAAGTAAGCACTGCTAGCTTGTTTCGGCTGAACCGCATCTTAAGTCTCCCTTTTTGCTGGCCTTGCTGGCGAAATGTGCCATGTCGAGAGCAGAGTGACATCGCCGCCCCATGGGCTCTTCTCAGGAGCACAATTCGCGCGCTTGTGCCTCGCCGATGATCAGAACCGCAGGCCACGCGGTCCCGACGCCGTTCTAGCCGACGCATCCTGTCCATCGGCTGTCGTGTGACCTGCATTATCAGACGGCTTAACGCTCCGTCGTTTGGAAGCCGCATCCGGCGGCTTCCTCCGGAACATATCGGACTGGACGAAGGAGGTTGTGGTCGTTTCGTCTGCGCACCTAGCGCCGACCGCCACCGCCACGTCCGCCACCACCGCCACCGCGGAAGCCTCCCCCGCCGCCCCGGCCGCCACCGCCACTACGGATGGCTGCCCCACCGCCCCGACCGCCACCGCCGTGGTATCCGCCGCGGTTGCCGCCCTGGAAGCCGCCGCCGCGATAGCCACCGCCGCCGTCGAAGCCTTGGAAGTTGCGGCCAGACTCCTGGTAGAGGCGGCCATAGTTGCGGCTCAGCTCATTCTGGTTGCCGAACTGGCGTCCGGCCCGGTCGAAGGAAAGATGATCGGGCGCCCGCTGACGAACCTGCTGGTTGCGGCGCGGCACGGGTCTCGTCTCGGCCCGGTTCTGAATACGTTGCACGGCTTGAGGTCTGTTGGCTGCGGCATTCCGGAGGTTCTCTCCGTCAGGCCGCTGAACCGGTTGCCAGCCATCCGGAGTGTGCTTCTGCCACGTCCCGTCCTGGCGGCGATAGACGCTGCCGTCACGACCGGCATAGACGTCGCCGCCCTTGCTGCCGACAATAAAGCCCTTGTTGCCTTCCGTGTTGCGCCAGCGCAGACCGCCGGCACTGCCCGTTGTTCCGCCGCTGATACGCGCGAATTCTCCGCCGTGCTTGACGGCAACACTGCCCCAGGCACCGTAGACATTCTGCCCACCGCGCGCGACCATCGCATTCCCGGTGCGTGGGTTATAGGCGGAAATGAACCCTCGTTCGCCGCCCGGCCCCGCCACCGCCCCAGCGCGGAACCGCGTCCCGGTGACCGGGTTATAGGCCGCGCCGAACGCCAGACCTCTCTCGGGTCCGTAAGCGTAGCCGTAGCGGCCAAAGGTTCCGTAAGCCGGGTTGTATGAAGCGCCAAAGCCATAGCTGATCGGAGGCGGATAATAGGGCCAGTCGTCGTCGTAATAGTCCCAATAGGGCGGATAGTACCAACCCGAGCCCCAGACGACGGTATCCCAGGCGAGGTAGGTGTAGAGATAACCGAGGGTGTAACCGTACCAGACGGCGTCCGGCTCCGTGTCGTAAACGCGAACATAGGTGGCGTTATAGACCGGAGACGACGAGGGGATCGTGTAGATCTCATCGGCAACCGCGCGCGCAACGGCAAAAGGTCCGGTCGGCGTATCGCCGACGAACCAGATGCCATCCTTGAGGACGAAATACTTGTCCGCGACCTTGATCACCTGCTCATTCGCGTTGACGGCATAAAACAGGGACGTGCCTTCGATCGGCTCGAACTTCGGCTCGCCATTGTAGTGTACATCCATCTTCAACGACCCGTCGGTCGAAACCCGCGCAAGCTTTGGGATACTCGCCCTCAGACGCGCCATCGCGCTTTCTGACGTGCCAGGGATGGAGGCGCGCACTGCCGAATAGGCCGCGTCGTCAGGCAGGTTCACGAAATCTTCCGGGAGATCGGGAGTGGCAAAGCTCCAGGGTCCTTCGAGCGATGCCGACGAAAACCATCGCCCGGAGAGAAGGGTGTACCAGTTCTTGCTGGCGCGATGGAAAAAGACGGCGCTGGTGGTGTTGGTAACCCAGTCAAGCCCAGTCTCCGCAACCGGTTCCAGAACAGGCTTTCCGTCAAAGATCAAAAGCTCCGCCGGCTTCTCGGAATAGAGAACCTTCGGGATTTCGTTCTCGTTGAAGCGCGTTGGCGGAAGGGAGGCCTTTACCCCTTTCCAGTTCTCGATGTCAGGCAGTTTGGAAAACAGGTCTGGAACCGTTTCGGTCTCGGCCCAGCCGGTCTCCAGTGTCTTCGAGGTGAGCCAGTTCTTATCGCTTCGCAGATAGTAATCGCCCGATTGCTCGACTTTGAACAGGTCCCAGTTCGTATTGACCACGAACGACAGGCCCTCAACGCCCTTGACCGGGGCCGTAACCGCCTTGCCGTCCGTCTGCAACAGGATCGCTGGTGTCTCACTCGCGAAGATCGGGGGCGGATCGGCCTTGATATTGGGAACGTCCGCGAGGCGCTCGAAATCCGCAAGGCTTGCGGCCAGCCGTTGCTGTGACACGACGATCGGATCGGTCGGAACAAGCTTGCCGATTTCGAGCGCGAGATCGGCAAGTTGCTGGCGGTCCAGCGTCGAGAAGTCGAGCCGGGTGGTGCGGACATCCGTCAGCGTGACATTCTCTGAGGCATCGTCTGCGACAGTCTTGGCTGAAAGGCCGATGACACCGTAGACCGGCTTCGCATCGGCGGACGACGATTTAAGCTCGGTGGCAACAAGAGCCTCGAGTTCCTTGAAATCCTTCCAGGACGTTATCTGCGGTTGAAAGAGCGTGATCGTCGCGCCCTTTTCGGTGGTGAATACCCTTGGCCAGGCGGGCGCGGTGGCATCGGACTGGTTGAGGTATTTGCCCGCGACGAAACCATTAGCGCCGGAATAGCTCACGGCGCACCAGCTGGCTTCCGAATCACACTCCTTGATATCGACTTCCTCGCCCTGGGGGATGACGCGTATCGCGTCAAATCCCGTGCCTGGGCCCACCCTGAAATTCACATTTGCCGTCAGGACGGCGGGGTCCGCAAAAGCAGAGGTCGAGAAGAACGAAGCGACCGTGAGGTAGGCAAGAATTCTACGCATGATCACATTCCTTCATTGGTGTGTAGATGTGTTCAAGTCCTGTTGGCTGGAAGTTGCACTAGACACGGATCGTCGCGCAAAGGCGTCTCGAGATTGCAGCTATTCGGCGTCGTTTAATTCGGAAATCATTGCACATTCGATGACGGGTGCAACTGGTAACGCGCCAACTTCTAATTAAACCGGGCATTGAACGACGCCTTCCTTGTTGCGCGTAGAGCAGACCCCATCGCGGCGCCCCCCCAGTTGGTGGAGCGGCTGGAGAACGGCATCTTCCGGTATCGTGAATGTCCAACCTTGCAGATGGTTGCGGTCCCCCGCCTGACGGGAAAGGGCGTGGTTTTCGTGCTCTCCTTTTTGGGGCGCAAGAGTTACCCTGTTCTCGAATATCGAGATTGCCAAGAAGGCCGGCGCACGTATAGTTTCCATCTCTCCCGACGGCTTCGTCGTCGCCTCCCGCCGATGAAAACGTCATTCTCAACGCCTGCCGCACGTCGATCCACCCCTCATCGTGCCCATCTGCGGCACCCCGATGTATGATGCTCGACGTGCTTTTTGCCCTGCTCGTGCGCAATGCGGGCAGATGCTTCATGAAACCGATGCAAGGATAGTGGACATGGAAACGACCTTTTCTCCCGTGCTGACCGTTTGCGGTATCGAGGAACTTCCGGGGCAGAGCAGCCGAAACGTGACCCACGTTCTGTCGATCGTCGATCCGGAACTCCCGGAACTGGAAGCTTTCGGCGCCTATGGCGAGCACCACCGCACGACGCTGCGTTTCCACGATATCATTGCCGCGGTGCCGAACCGGGTGATGCCCCGCCCGGAACACGTGGAGGCCGTTCTTCGCTTCGGTACGGATTTCCTGATGCGGCAGGATCGGGAAGCCGCGAGCCATGTGCTGGTTCACTGCCATATGGGCGTATCGCGCTCGACGGCGGCCATGCTGACCCTCATGGCGCAGGCAAACCCGGATGAACCCGGCGAAAGCCTCTTTGCCCGCCTTGTCGCCATCCGCCCGCAAGCGTGGCCGAATTCCCAGATGATTGGCTTTGCCGACGAACAGCTCGGTCGCCGGGGTGATCTCACTGCGGCGCTTGGCCGCCACTATGGTCGGCAGATCAAGAGCCGCCCCGAGTTCACCGAATGGATGAGGACACTCGGCCGCGATGCCGAATTGCAGATGGCCATCCACGACTGACCGCCTAAGGCGCACGTAGTCTCGAGAAATCATCGGCAGAGGCGCTCAGCCTGGATATCGTAGAATTCTTCGCCGGGCGCCCGCCTTCAGGAACACCACGCGATCCAGGTGGCTGGCCGGAAACCAAGGGAGCAGCGACAGCGGACTCTCGCCTCCACCATGGCCGATGTCTGCAAGATGCGGCCAATGGCGACGACAGCAAAAAGGGAACGGCATGATGAGCGAGCGTGATGTCGAAGAGATTTCCGCACTGATGATCTCAAGCTTCCGCCAGTTGACGGGCAGAAGCTTAGGTGATCCTTCCGTGGACGGCAGGTGGCTCTATGAATCCGCCCCGTTCGCCTTGCTCGCACATGACCGGTCCGAGGATCCCCGTTTCATATACGCGAACAAGACGGCCCAGGCCTGTTTCGGATATTCTTGGGAGGAATTCATCGGTATGCCGTCGCGCCTTTCTGCCGAGGCGCCAGACCGCGAAGAAAGGCAGCGCCTTCTAGACGGCGTCTCTGCCAAGGGTTTCATCGACAACTATCGCGGCGTTCGGATCGCGAAATCCGGACGCCGGTTCTGGATCGAAGAGGCGACTGTCTGGCAGCTTGTGCGCTCCGACGGCGCCTGTGTCGGCCAGGCCGCAGTCTTTCACACCTGGAAGGACCAGTAGGCCCGCGCCAAGGGTCATTTCGTCACAATGGTCGCGAGAACGCTGACGCAGTCGCCGGATTTGACGAGGCCGGGGAAATGACGGGCGACGAGGATTCCGTCCATCTTCGCTCGCACGTCCAGCGGGTCAGCACCCGTGCGGCCGACGGGATAGACACGGGCGACAATCTGCCCGCTCTTCACAGCATCGCCGAGATCCACGAATGGCTCGATAAGACCTCCGTCCTCGGCGAAGCAAAAGCAGTTGCCGTCCGGCATGTTCAGCCACGTGGTTTCCACGCCCTCGACCGTGCCCTTCAGGATACCTGCCGCTCTCAGCACGTTGGCAACGCCCGTCTTGGCGATGGCGGCGCTTCTGGCCGTGGCCGTCCCGCCGCCGCCGAGTTCAGTCGTGATGAAGACCTTGCCCATCTCTTCGGCAGCCGTATCATACATCCCGACCGCATCGATCTCGAGCATCTTCATCGACCATGGGGCGCCGAAAGCACTGACGAGGTCGAAGGCTTTTGTCTCCTGCGCCTTGTCGGGCAGAATGTGAGCGGCGCAGAAGGGCAAGAAATCGAGCGTCTTTCCGCCGGAATGGAAGTCGAGCACGATATCTGCGAGCGGCAGCAGGGTGCGCTGGAAATAATCGGCGATCTTCTGAGTAACCGTGCCATCCGGCGCCCCCGGAAAGCTGCGATTCATATTGCCCTTGTCGATGGGCGAGGTGCGCGTGCCGGCGAGGAAGGCAGGATAGTTCATCGCCGGCACGATGATGACGCGGCCGGTAACGTCTTCAGCCTTCAGGCCGCGGGCAAGATCGAAGAGCGCGATGGGCCCCTCATATTCGTCGCCGTGGTTGCCGCCGGTGAGAAGGGCCGTCGGCCCCCCCCCATTCTTGACGACCGTCAGCGGGATCATCACCGAGCCCCAGGCGGAGTCGTCGCGGCTGTGAGGCAGACGCAGGAAGCCGTGCTGAACGCCATCGGCTGAAAAATCGACCGTGGGGTTGATCGGCGAAGGACGAAGCGTTGCTTGACGCATGGCTCAATCCTTCACGAGCAGCTTGCGCGGCACGTTGGCGAGGCACTCGACACCGGTCTCGGTGATCAAGATGCTTTCCGTGGTCTCGAAGCCCATGTCCTCGAGCCAGAGGCCCGTCATGAAGTGGAAGGTCATGCCCGGCTTCAGTTCGCTGCGGTCGCCGGGACGCAGGCTCATCGTGCGCTCGCCCCAATCCGGCGGATAGGAAACGCCGATGCCGTAGCCGGTGCGGTTGTCTTTCACGATGCCGTATTTCTTGAGCACGCCGAAAAAGGCGTTGGCGATATCCTCGCAGGTGTTGCCGGGCCGCGCCTTTTCGAGGCCCGCTTCCATGCCTTCCAGCGTTGCCTTCTCGGCGTCGATAAAGGCCTGTGTCGGCTTGCCGAGGAAGACAGTGCGCGACAGCGGCACATGGTAACGGTTGTAGCATCCGGCAATCTCGAAGAAGGTGCCCTCGCCGGATTTCATCGGCCGGTCGTCCCAGGTCAGGTGCGGCGCGGAAGCCTCCACGCCCGAAGGCAACAGCGGCACGATTGCCGGATAGTCGCCGCCGATGCCGTCGACGCCGCGGGTACCGGCATCGTAGATTTCGGCGACAAGATCGCATTTGCGCATGCCAACCTCGATCTTGTCGAAGATGCGCTGATGCATCTTTTCGACGATCTTTGCGGCGTTGCGCATGTAGCCGATTTCCGCCTCGCTTTTCGCCGCGCGCTGCCAGTTGACGAGCGCGGTTGCATCGACAAAGCGAGCGTTCGGCAGATGCTTCACGAGCGAGGCGAAGGCGGCAGCCGAGAACCAGTAATTATCCATTTCCACGCCGACCGTCAGCCTGTCGAGGCCGCGTTCGGCGAGCTTGGCCGAGAGATAGTCCATCGGGTGGCGCTCCGTGGACTGCACATAATGGTCCGGATAGCCGATGATGTTCTCGTGCTTCAGAAAGGCTGTGAATTTGGCGCCGTTGGCATCCTGCCCGCGACCGTACCAGATCGGCTCGCCCGATGGGGGCACGACGACGCATTGGTGCACGTAGAAGGACCAGCCGTCATAGCCCGTCAGCCAGTTCATGTTCGAGGGATCGCTGACGATCAGCACGTCAATCCTCTTGGATTCCATGGCATTGCGCGTTTTTTGAAGGCGCGTTTCATACTCCGGAAGTGAGAACTTCAGGTTCGCTTGTTTCATCGGTTTTTCCTCTATACCCGGCGAAAAGCCGGTCTCAACTCTCGAAGATCGTGCCGGTGCCCACCACTGCCGCGCGGGCGGCAGCAAGCGTTGCGATGGCCGTGTCCTGAATGCCCGTGCCGGTCAGGTCCGCCACGGTTATGTCGTCGGGGCCGCTGCGACCCGGCTTGCGCCCGGCGATGATCTCGCCGAGTTCGGGGAAGATCGCGCTCTCCGTCACGAGGCCCACCTCGATGGCATGGTGCAGCTCGCCGAGCCTGCGCGTCTGTTTCAGGCTGTCGGCGACATAGAGGCTGGCGCCGGTTATGATGGCAGGTTCGATCTCGTTCTTGTGCTCCGCGTCCGACCCCATGGCCGTGATGTGCTGGCCAAGCTTAAGCCAATTGGCCCGAAGCACCGGCGTTTCGGAAGGCGTCGTGGTGACGATGATATCGGCGCCGTCGACTACCGCCCGACCATCCGCGTCCGCGCGGACCGGAAAGCCGAGCCCTTCCGTCAGCTCCGCTGCAGCGGCTTCGGCCTTTGCGGCGTCCCTCGCCCAGATGCGCGCCTCGCGGATCGGCCGCACGAGGCGCAAGGCTTCAAGCTGCAGCCTTGCCTGCATGCCGGCGCCGAAGATGGCGGCAACCGCGGCATCCGGGCGCGAAAGATGTCGAGCCGCAACGGCGCCGGCCGCCGCCGTGCGCACATCCGTCAGATAGCCGTTGTCGAGCAGCACCGCCTGCACCAGGCCGGTCTTCGTCGAAAGCAGCACCATCAGGCCGTTGGTGCTCGGCAGGCCGAGCTTCGGATTGTCGAAGAAGCCCGGGCTGATCTTGATGGCGAAACCGTCAAGACCCGGGACATAGGCCGTCTTCACGTCCACCTCGCCTCGCTCTTCGGGCATGTCGAGCCTGAGGATGGGCGGCATGGAGACCGCCTTGGTGGCGAGCGCATGAAACGCATCCTCGACGCAGGCGATGGCATCGAGATCGAGCGGAACGATCCGCCTGAGTTCCGCCTCGGTAAGGATCTTCATTGTGGTCATGCCGCTGCCTCTGCAAACGGGTCGGTCCCGCCATTGATGACGCGCCGGTGGAGGTCCATGTCGACGTTTCGACCGGAGAGGATCACCGCCACCGGCCCGCCCAGTTGGCCAAAGCGACCGGAAAGCAGGGCAGCAATGCCGACGGCTCCTGCCCCCTCGATCACCTCGCGCTCCTCGGCATAGGCATGCCGCATGCCGGCGGCGATCTCCGCTTCCGAAAGCAGGATGATGTCGTCCAGCAGCACCCGGCACATTTCGAAGGTCACGCCGTTGTCGAGGCCGACGCCGCCGCCGAGGGAATCGGCAAGGCTTGCCACCTCTTCGACTTGCACCGGCCGCCCGGCGTCAAGACTCGCCTTCATCGCCGCGCCCCGATCCATGGTAAGGCCGATGACGCGGGTTTTCGGGGAGCGTCCTTTCACCGCCGCGGCGACACCGGCTGCGAGCCCGCCGCCGGAGAGCGGCACAAGCACTGTCGCCACATCCGCCATAGCCTCAACGATCTCCAGGCCGAGTGTGCCCTGGCCGGCAACGACCGCCCGGTTGTCGAAGGGCGCCACCATGACGAGACCGTCTTTTGCCACCAGCCGATCTACCTCGAGCTGCGCCTCATCCTGCGATCTGCCGACGATGCGGACATCGGCGCCAAGCCGGCGGATTTCCGACACCTTGTTGTCGGGCACGAGCCTGGACATGCAGATCGTCGCAACCGATCCTTCGGCCTTGGCGGCATGGGCAAGCGCCCGGCCGTGGTTGCCGGTCGAGGCGGCAACGACACCTCTTGCCCGCTCTTCGGGGTTCAAAGAAAGCACAGCGTTCGTGGCGCCGCGCAGCTTGAAGCTCCCGGTCGTCTGGTGGTGTTCGAGCTTGAGACCGACAGCCACCCCGCAGCGTTCGGAGAGCGAAGATGAAGGCACCAAGGGTGTGTGCAGCACCCGGCCCTCGATGCGTCGAACCGCCTTTTCGATATCCGCCAATGTCACGGGAAGGTTCGGCATGAGCTACTGGTCCGAATAGGCGAGCGTCATGAGACGGCCGAGACCCGGCCGCGCCGTCTCATCGCCGCAGAGGCGCAGACAGGCCCAGGCGGTGGCAACGTTGCTGGTGACGACCGGCCTGCCGATGGCGGCCTCGATCTCAGCCGCCACGCCCGCCGCCCGCACCGCCGTGCAGGAGATGAAGAGCGCGTCGCTATCGGGCGCAGTCGCTTGTCTCGCGAAGGTTACGATTTCGTCCGGAGAAATGCGCGCCATCTCCCGGTCGTCAGTGAGGCCGAGGCAGGTGAAGCGGGCGATCTCGAAGCCCCGCGCCAGGAAATAGTCGGCCATCGGCTTGCTGGTTTCGATGGTATAGGGCGTCAACACGGAAATCCGCTTCGCGCCGAATGCCTTGAGGCCTGAGGCGGCAGCGGCAGTAGGCGTGACGACGGCAGCGCTCGGCTTGGCGGCGCGCACGGCCGCCTTCACTTCGGCGTCACCGATGATGACGGAGGCGGAGGTGCAGGAATACATGACGACATCGAGAGGCTCGTCCGGCAGGATGAGCGCCGCCCCTGATGTCAGGGACGGCTGCATGGCACGCAGGTTCTCCGGCGTCACCGGATTGGCATAGGGAATGCGGGTCGCATAGACACCGATCCGCTCGCTCGCCACCATGCGCTGGAAGTCCACTTCGGTCGTGTGATCGGTCGCAAGGATGATCAGGCCGATGCGTTTGTCCATCGGACGGTCGTCCAGTTTGGGTGCACGTGAGGCAAGTATAAGGTCGAACGTCTGCATCAGCGTTCCTCCACCCGTGCGTAACGTTCCTCCAGCCAGCGCAGGAAGACGACAGAAATCAGGCTCATGATCAGGAAGAAGACGCCGACCAGCGTCATCGGCTCGATATAGCGATAGCTGCTGTTGGCGACGCTTTTCGCCTGGTTCATCAACTCGAGCACGGTGATGGCGGAGAGCAGCGGCGTCTCCTTGAACATCGCGATCAGATAGTTGGCGAGCGCCGGGATCATCGGCGGGATCGCCTGCGGCAGGATCACATGGATCCAGGTCTGGCGGCCGGTGAGGTTCGTCGCTTTCGCCGCCTCCCATTGGCCGCGCGGCACATTCTCGATGCCGGCACGATAGACCTCCGCCGCATAGGTACCATAGTGCAGCCCAAGGCCGATGATGCCCGCTAGCATTGCCGGAAGGCGAATGCCGATGTCCGGCAGGACGTAGAAGATGAAATAGAGCTGGACGAGCAGCGGCGTGCCGCGAATGAACTCGACGATGAAGGCTGTGGCCCGCGCGATCGGCTTCGGCGCAGTCATGCGCAGGATGGCAAAGACCAGGCCGATGACGGCGGCGAGTGCTGCGCCGAACACGGTCGCCAGAATGGTGATCTTCAGGCCCTCGATGAGGGTCGGCATGATTTCCCAGACGAAATTCCAGTCCCATTCCATCGTCAGGTCCTCACGCCATCAAGGCCGCGCGTTACCCGGCGTTCCAGCCAGCGCATGCCATGGGAGATGGCGAGCGCCATCAGGAAGTAGAGCACGAGGATCGTTGCAAAAGGAACGAGCGTGCTGCCGGTCTGGGCCCGCACCACCTGCGCCTGGAAGGTCATATCGGTGAGCGAGATTAGCGAGACGACGGCGGTGCCCTTCAAAAGTTCGATCGCGTTGTTGCAGAAGGTCGGAAGCATGAGCGGCAGTGCCTGGGGCAGGATGACGTAACGCATCGACTGATAGCGGGAGAGATTGAGAGCGATGCAGGCCTCGCGTTGCTCGCGGCCGATCGCCTTGACCGCACCGCGCACGACTTCGGCTCCATAGGCTCCGACATTCAACCCCAGAGCCAGGACGCCGGCTTGGAGCGGCGACAGCGTGAGGCCGGCAAGCGGCAGCACGAAATAGACCCAGAAGAGCTGAACGAAGATCGAGGTGCCGCGGAAGAATTCGATATAGGTAGTGGCGAGGGCGCGAACCGCCAGGAAGCCGCTGACCCGCCCGAGGCCGGCGACGAACGCCATGACGAGAGCGAGCACGGAGCCGAGCACGGTGAGCTCAAGCGTCACGAGCGCGCCTTGCAGGATCAGCCCTATGTAACCGGACCAGTCGGTCATCGTTCTTCCATATACGAGCGAGAGATGACTGCCTCTCCCCGGGTCGGGGAGAGGCCGATTTGGATCAGCGCTTACTTGGCGGCGCAGAGCTTTTCGCGCGTCGTCGACATCGCGGCGGCGGCAGAGAAACCGTAGGGCTCGATGATCTTGGCGAACTCGCCCGACTGCTTGAGCTTTGCGAGTTCGACGTCGAAGGCATCGCGCAAGGCTTCCTCCCCCTTCTTGAAGGCCGCGCCGTCGCAATAGACTGGAGCGCCTTCAACCGGCGCCACGACTTCGACGCCGGGATCGTTCGCCTTGGCGACAAGATCGTTGATCGAAAGTACCGGCAAAGAATAGACGTCAATACGGCCGTCCTGCAGCATCTTCAGGCCGCTCTGGCCGTCCGGCACGACAATGACGCGATCGCGCGGCACGCCGGCCTCAAGCGCAAGCTTCTCTTCCGTGCCGCCACCCGGGGCGCCGATCTTGGCGTCCGGATTGTCGGCGATATCCTTGTAGCTCTTGAGCTTCAGCGGATTACCCTTTTTCAGTGCGAAGGCTTCGGCGTCACAGAGGATCGGCTCGGAATAGGCGACGGCACTGCAGCGCTCCGGCTTCATGAAAAGGCCGGCGGTGATGACATCGTGGCGGCCGGCCTGAAGACCCGGGATCATCGCGCCATATTCCGAAATCGACGCCACGATGTCTTCAACGCCAAGGCGCTTGAAGACTTCGCGCGCCACATCCGGTGCTGCGCCGGAAACCTTGCCGTCGGCGGCGACCGCGGTGAAGGGCGGTTCGTTGGCGATGGCGACACGGGCGAACCCCTGTTCCTTCAGCTCCTCAAGTTTGCCGTCGGCCCAAGCCGGTGCTGCGGCAACGGCTGCCGTCAGGGCGCCCGCGCTGGCGGCCATGGTCAATAACGTCCTCATGCTCATTGTTCCGAACTCCTCTGGCTGTCCCTGGTTGTTGTTTGGAGCCTTGTTTCCGGGCGGCAGAGCCACTCAGACGCGGTGCCCTGCCGCGATGATCTTGCGCAGGAAGGTC
Organism: Ensifer sp. GW101-20A05; assembly: GCF_059424735.1. Classification (NCBI taxonomy): domain Bacteria; kingdom Pseudomonadati; phylum Pseudomonadota; class Alphaproteobacteria; order Hyphomicrobiales; family Rhizobiaceae; genus Ensifer; species Ensifer sp. GW101-20A05. The sequence continues at coordinate 250,283 of NZ_JBWKZT010000008.1, forward strand.
TGTGTGCGTTCCTGCTTGGGATTGCGGAATATCTCGTCCGGCCTGCCTTCCTCGACGATCTTGCCGCGGTCGAAGAAGAGGATGCGATCGGCAAAATCGTGGGCGAAGCCCATCTCATGGGTGACGAGCAGCATGGTCATGTCGGTTTCGACAGCGAGCTTGCGCATGACGTTCAGCACTTCTTCGACCAATTCCGGGTCGAGCGCGGAGGTCACTTCGTCGAACAGCATGATCTTTGGCGAGAGCGCGAGCGCGCGGGCAATCGCCACGCGCTGCTTCTGTCCGCCGGACAATTGCGCCGGCATGTTCTTCGCCTTGTCGGCCATGCCCACCATGTCGAGAAGCTCCATCGCCCGCTTCTCGGCCGCCGCCTTTGCGACGCCTTTCGTCAGCCTCGGCGCCAGCGTGACATTGTCGAGTACGCATTTGTGCGGGAACAGGTTGAAGTGCTGGAAGACCATGCCGATCTTCTCGCGCATCTTGTGCAGATGACGGTCGTCGGCCGGCGCGAGACTACCGTTCTTCGGCATGTGGTAGAGCTGATCGCCGTCGACTTCGATATGGCCGCCGCTGATCGCCTCGAGCGTCATGAGAATACGCAGGATCGTCGTCTTGCCCGAGCCGGAGGGGCCGATAAGCGCCAGCTTTTCGCCAGGCAGCACGTCCATCGACAGACCGTCGAGTACGGTCAGCGGACCGTAGCGTTTGGTGATGTTGTCAATGCGGATGATCGGCGCTGCCATGCATGTCTCTCCCTATTGAGACAAGTGATGGCGCAACGATGCGCGGCTATCAAAATCATGTCAATCCGAATAATAATATCAGTACAATTATTGCTGCGCTGCCCAATTGGCGAGCAATTCTTTCAAATCGCGAGCAGCAGCGCTTCCGGATTTCCGCTGGCCAGCGAGGCGAGGATGCCGAGGCCCGTGCGGAGTTCCTGCTCGGTCGTCGAGCCCAGGGAGATGCGCACCGCCGGCTGCCAGCCTTGCTCCGCAGTGCGGAAGGAAGAACCAGGCGCAATCGCAACGCCGCGCAGGCGAGCCTGAGAAACAAAACCTTCTTCCGTATGTCCTTCCGGCAGCGGCAGCCAGACATGCAGGCTCTGTGGATGGGCGCAGTAAGGCAAGCCTGCGAGCGCCTCCTGCGCGATCGCGTGGCGAACGCCAAGGGCGCGTCGCTGCCAGTTGACGAGTTCCATCGCCGTGCCGTCGCTGACCCAGAGCGTCGCGATCTCCGCGATCGAAGGCGTCGCCATCCAGTTGGTGACAAGATGGCGGTTGGCGACAGCCGCGACATAGCGGTCCGGCGCGGCCAAATAGCCGATCCGCAGGCCCGGCACCGTGATCTTGGTGAAACTGGTGACGTACAGCGTGCGCTCCGGCGCATAGGCCGCAATCGGCGGCGCCCTGTCCTCCACCAGCGGTCCCAGGATGTCATTCTCGATGATCGCGATATCGTGGCGCCGCGCGACTTCGGCAAGCACCTGCCGGCGCTCTGGCCCCATCAACGCCGCAGTCGGGTTGATCACTGAAGGCTGCAGGAAGACGGCGCGGATGACGCCGGTACGGCAAGCCTCATCGAGGGCTTCCGGGACCATTCCTTCGCGGTCGATCGGCAAACCTTCAAGATGAAGGCCGAGATAGGTGGAGAGCGGCACCAGCGTGTGGTGGCTGATCGCCTCCGTCGCGATGGTGGAACCGGGCGGAGCGACGCTCATCAGCGCCACGGTCATGCCCGAGGTGGCGCCGTTCGTCAGGCTGATATTGAGCGGCGACACATCAAGGCCGCAGCGCCCCAGCCATTCGGCGGCGACGTTGCGATGGCGCGGGAAAACCATGTTCGGCCGGAAGGAAAGCGCCGAACTCGATGGCAGGTTCTCCGCCAGCCACCCAAAAGCCTCGCGCATGCGCTCCAAGTGCAACTGGTCGCAGACAGGCTTCAGGATCGAGAGATCGACCAATTCACCAAGACGCTCCGGCAGGTAGGGTGGCTCAGGCTCCTTCGGCCTTGTCTGCACGAAAGACCCGCGCCCGATCTCGCCGGAAATCAGCCCGCGCCGGATCAGTTCGTCATAGGCACGGCTGACGGTTTGCACGGAGAGTTTCAGGTTGTCGGCGAGCTTGCGATGGGGCAAGAGACGCGTCCCGTTCGGCAAATGGCCTTCCTGAATGGCGCGGGCGATCTGCTCGGCGAGGGAGAGATAGGCCGGCCGGCGCAATTGGGATATGTCGGGTCGCCAATTTGTCATGATTTCAACAGTGCTCAAAATCAGTTCAATTGACAACGCCAAAATGGTTTCCCATTGTCTTTTCCTCCACTTTGACACGATCTGCGCCCGGAGGGCGGCCCTCATGAAGCTCGACGCCATCGACTTGCGCATCCTGGAAGCGATCCAGGAAAACGGGCGCATCACCAAGCTGGCGCTGGCGGAAAAAGCGGGCCTTTCGCCGACCCCCTGCTGGCTGCGCCTGCGCAAGCTTGAGAAGGCGGGCATCGTCACGGGCTATCACGCGCGTGTTGCCGTGCGACGCTTGGCACCGGTCGCCAGCGTAATGATGGAAGTGACGCTCGCCAATCATCGCCAGGCGGATTTCGAACGCTTCGAGCGGGCGGTTGCTACAACGCCCGAAATCGTCGCCTGCTGGTCGGTCGGCGGCGGCGTCGATTACATCCTGAAGTTCATGGCGCCCGATATCGATGCCTACCAGCGCCTTGTCGACAGCCTGCTCGACCGCGAACTCGGCATCGACCGCTATTTCACCTACATCGTCACCAAGACAGTGAAGGAGGAGACCGTGCTGCCGCTCGAGACGCTGCTTCCTGCCTCCGAATAGAGAGATTGTCTACGGTCAGCGTTGCCTTTGGACAATGTCTCTGGTGCCGGCGCCGGCAATAGACAATCTGTCGCCCGCTCTCTGGCAGACTTCCTCCAGACAACCCGAGGAGGCCGCCATGACCGCCGTATTTGCCCGCACGACCTTTCACGACGCCCTCGCCCGCCTTGCCGATCCGCACCTGCTCAGGGAACTCGCCTATGTCGGCGGCCGCTGGATTTCCGGCCATCACGGTGCCGGTTTCAAGGTTACGGATCCCGCCTCGTCGGCGACGCTCGCCTGGGTCGCCGCTCTTGATGCCGAACAGACCGGGGAGGCCATCTCGGCCGCGAGCGACGCGCTGCCCGCCTGGCGCAGCATGCTGCCGCAACAGCGCGCCGCGATCCTGCGCAAGTGGCATGACCTGATGCTGGAGGCCCGGGAAGATCTTGCGCTGCTGATGACGCTGGAACAGGGCAAACCGCTTGCTGAGTCGCGCGGCGAAATCGACTACGCCGCCTCTTTCATCGAATGGTATGCCGAGGAAGGAAGGCGCCTCAACGCCGAAAGCGTCACCAGCCATCTTACCGGAGCCGAGATGATCGTGCGCCGCGAGCCCCTCGGCGTCGTCGGCATCGTGACGCCATGGAATTTCCCCTCCGCCATGATCACCCGCAAGGCCGCGGCAGCCCTTGCCGCCGGCTGCACCGTCGTTGCACATCCCTCCAGCGAGACGCCGCTTTCAGCGCTTGCACTTGCCGAACTCGGCGAGCGGGCCGGCCTGCCCTCAGGTATTTTCAACGTGGTGACAGGGAACGCCGCCAAAATTGTCGGCCGCATGACTGCCGATAAGCGCATCCGCGCCATGAGCTTCACCGGGTCGACGGAGATCGGCAAGCTGATTGCCGGCCAGTGCACTCAGACCATGAAGCGGCTGGTCATGGAACTCGGCGGCCATGCGCCGCTGATCATCTTCGCCGATGCGGACGTGGAGAAGGCAGCCGATATCGCAATCGCCGCCAAGTTCGCGACCTCTGGCCAGGATTGCCTCGCTGCCAATCGCATCTATGTCGAGCGGCCGATCCTCAGGGCCTTTGAGGAGGCCTTTGCCGCTCGGATCGCGCGCTTGAAGGTCGGCGTCGGGCTCGACTGCGACAGCGAAATCGGGCCGCTGATGCACGAACGAGCGATCGCCAAGGTTGAAGACCAGGTTGCGGACGCTTTGCGGCATGGCGCCAAACTTGCAGTCGGCGGACGACGCCACCTCGCCGGGCCACTTTTCTTTGAGCCCACGCTCCTGACCGACGTGCCCGACGAGGCACTGATCATGCGCGAGGAGACATTCGGTCCGGTGGCGGCCGTCACGGCCTTCGACAACGAGGACGAAGTGATCGCCCGTGCCAACGACACCGAATATGGCCTCGTCGCCTATGTTGTCACCGAGAACGGGGCGCGCCAGATGCGTCTTGGACGCGCGCTTGAGTACGGCATGGTCGCGATCAATCGCGTGAAGATCACCGGCGGACCCATCCCTTTCGGAGGCTGGAAGCAGTCGGGCCTTGGCCGCGAAGGTTCCCGCCACGGCATCGAAGCCTTCACGGAACTCAAATATCTCTGCATCGACACGGCCGCCTGAGGGCGGGCGCCAGATTTCATACGCGAAAGGAAAGACCATGCTCGAGAAAAGCAACGAACTGAGCGCCTGGGACCGTGATCACTTCTTCCACCCGTCTACGCATATGGGCATGCATGCCCGCGGCGAGACGCCGACCCGGGTCATCGGCGGCGGCGAAGGCGTCTACATTACCGATACCCACGGCAACACCAGCCTCGACGCATTTGCCGGCCTCTACTGCGTCAATGTCGGCTACGGCCGGCAAAAAATCGCCGACGCGATCGCCGAGCAGGCCAAGAACCTCGCTTACTACCACGCCTATGTCGGGCACGGCACGGAAGCCTCGATCAGGCTGTCCAAGATGATCATCGATCGCACGCCTCAGGGCATGAGCCGTGTCTACTTCGGTCTTTCAGGCTCGGATGCCAATGAAACCAACATCAAGCTGATCTGGTACTACAACAACATCCTCGGCCGGCCGGAAAAGAAGAAGATCATCTCACGCTGGCGCGGCTATCATGGTTCCGGCGTCATGACGGGCTCGCTGACCGGCTTGCATCTCTTCCACAACGCTTTCGACCTGCCGCGCGCGCCGATCCTGCACACGGAAGCGCCCTACTTCTTCCGCCGCCCGGACCGGTCGATGGATGAAGAGCAGTTCTCGCAACATTGCACCGACAAGCTCGAAGAGATGATCCTGGCCGAAGGACCGGAGACGATCGCCGCCTTCATCGGCGAGCCGATTCTCGGTACCGGCGGCATCGTGCCGCCGCCGAAGGGCTACTGGCAGAAGATCCAGGCTGTGCTCGAAAAATACGACATCCTGCTCGTCGCCGACGAGGTCGTCACCGGCTTTGGCCGTCTCGGCACGATGTTCGGCTCCGACCATTACGGCATGAAGCCCGACCTCATCACCATTGCCAAGGGCCTGACCTCTGCCTATGCGCCGCTTTCCGGCACGATCGTCTCCGACAAGATGTGGCAGGTGCTGGTGCAGGGTTCTGACGAGCTGGGCGCGATCGGCCATGGCTGGACCTATTCCGCCCATCCGATCTGCGCGGCCGCGGGCGTTGCCAATCTCGAACTGATCGACGAGCTGGACCTTGTCGAGAACGCCGGCGTAACCGGCGCCTATTTCCGCTCGGAACTGGCGAAAGCGCTTGCCGACCACAAGCATGTCGGCGAGGTGCGTGGCGACGGATTGATGGCGGCGGTCGAGTTCGTCGAGGACAAGGACGACCGGGCCTTCTTCGACCCGGCAAAAAAGGTCGGCCCACAGATCGCCGTCGCCCTCCTGGAACGCGGCGTCATCGGCCGCGCCATGCCCCAAGGCGACATCCTCGGCTTCGCGCCGCCCCTCTGCCTGACGAAGGAAGAGGCAGACATCGTCGTGAACGCCGCCTCAGGCGCCATCACCTCCGTTCTCGGTTCGGGAAAGTGACGCCGGCCGACACGCAAGGATGACTAACGCGAGCGAGGAGGAAGTGGACGCAATAGCTTCCTCCTGGCTGCCCGGCCGCGGTTTGCGGCCGGGCTCAAGCTCTAGCTGGTCGAGGCCCTCCCAGCTACCTCCCCCAGGTGCTCGCTTCCCGCCGACGATGGGGTTGCGCCTATGCATCACCCCGCTTTCGGTGCCAGGCCCCCGGCCGTGGCCCGCACTTCAATAGAAAACCGTCAGTGTTTGCGCTGGTTCAAACAACCCGCTGGCACTTGCCTTTAGGCTGGAGGTCGAAATGCCGGATCGTGATTGCGCAGCGCCGAAAGATGCCGCTACGCAACTCTGGACGTGGAACAAACGTAATGCGAGCAGCCCAACCCGCGATGACATCGACATTGGCCCAGACAAATGAGGACATCAGCCGTGCGATCGCACGGATGCACGGCGCGGTCTTGAGCAGCGCCGTCGACTGCGAATGCCGTGACCGCGTGGGCGAGGCCCTGCGCGACCTTGAGAGGCTGGAGCGCGAGCGGGTCGAGCGGAGCCTGCTGGCAGCTGCCGGCGAACAACGGCGTAGGATCGCGGCACTTCTCGAACTGCTGGATGATTTCGACCCGGAGGAAACAGATACGCTCGACGACGGCACCATGGCTGAGGCGGGCCTGCTCTTCGCCGATATCGCCGCAGCCGCAGAGTTGGGTTCCTATCTGCTACGACAAGCGCGCCAGGTTCGCCATTCGTCCGGCGTGGTGCAGGAGGTGAGCAATCGTGCTGCACCCAGAGAGTGACCTTTGCCCAGCGCGTTTCGAAGGCTTGCAGCGACGCGACGCCTCGCAGCGCAGCCGGTTCAGAGACGCGCTTGTGGACATTGCCATGTCCCAAACCGTTGCGCTCGGGGAAATGAGCTTGCTTCTCGAAACCCTGCAAGACGATAGAGGAACCGGAAGCACAGACTGGCGCTGATGTGGCCGTCCCTCGCGTCCTGGCCGTTGCGTCGGGTAGTGACATCCGGTTCGCCACGGAACCCGACGAAGGCGGAGCCCATCCGTACAGACGCTGCGCATGGTCATGGTTGTTTGGCAGGGTGGGCCGCTCCGGAAGCGGCCGACCCTTCGTCGTCCGCTTAGATATCCCAGTCGGAGTCCAGCGAGTACGCCTCGATGGAGTCGATCTTCATCTCCGCGCCGTCGGCAAAGTCGTCATTAGGCGTGTCGGCCATCCCTCCAACCGCGAGATTGACGAGCATATACATCGGCTCGTGCATATCCGCGGGCGTGTCCGTGCGGGCGATCTCCGTGTCGTCGAAGTACCAGACGATCTCATCCTCCGTCCAAAGCACGCCATAGTCGTGAAACCCATCAGTATCGGCGACCTGCACTCCGTCTCGGCTCACGGTGTGCTCGCCGCTTTCGTTGGAGTGGGCGGTGGTGATCACGGTATTGGTGTCCTGCCCGCGCATTTCGACGACGTCCAGTTCCGGCGGCCAGGAGCCGTCGGCGGGTAGCAGCCAGAAAGCGGGCCAGGCGCCTTGATCGTCCGGCATGTCGGCTCGCATCTCGAAGTAGCCGTAGGTCTGGGCGAAGGACGAATAGGTCGTCAGCATCCCGGACGTGTAATCATAGCCACCGATCTCGGACTGGATTTCTTCCGAGGCGCGCTCGGCGGTGATCGTCAGCACGCCGTCCTCAACCGAAAATGGATTGATGGAAGCGGTCGGCTCATAACTCGGATTGACGTACCATTGCAGCTCGCCGTTTTCGGTTAGCGTTGCCCCCTCTTCCGGCGCCCACCAGTATTTCGCATCCCAGACACCGCCTGTGTCGCTGCGGAGTTGAAGCGTGTCGAAATCATCCGAGAAAGTCTGCGTGAAGGCGGACCGGTCCAGGCTCAGCTTGAACTGGCTCTCCTGCAATTGGTCGGTTGTCTTATCTGCGAAGACCACACTTTCGCCTTCGGTGAGATGAAGGCGGAGATCGTCGCCCTCCTGGGCAGAATTGGCCAGGACCTCTTCGAACGAAGTGAAGCCATAGCCATCGAGGCGGACCGTGTCGTTGGAGCTGAAATCGGCGATGAGGTCGCTGCCGTTGCCATGTTCGAACACGAAAGTATCGGCTCCACCGGCGCCTATGAGCACGTCGTTGCCTGCGCGTCCGTCGATGGTCTGGCTGCCCGAACCACCGGTGATGATATTGTCGGCACTGTTGCCGAACGCATATCGGTCGTTGCCGGTGACGGTCAGGTTCTCGAAATTCTCCGGCAAGGTGTAGCTCATCCACGTATCGATCGTGTCTACGCCTTCGCCGGGGGCCTCTTCGGCCCGGTTCGTCGATGAATAAAGGTAGTAGATGTCGTCGCCCGTGCCGCCGACCATCGTTACGTCGACGGAACTGTCGCCCCAGATGGAATCGTTGGCGGGCGTGCCGTAAAGGCTCGGTCCGGATCCGCTTGCGGAATACCATGCCGTCGAACTTCCGCTGTAATAGACCGGCTGTCCTAGGGCGTTCATGGCAGTTCTGCTCATCGAGAAGTCTCCTGCTTGATAGAGTGCCCCTTCCCGGTGAGCACCCCTAGCATCTCTGACTGTGGCCTGTCGCCCACACCTCCAACTCTTTTGCCCCTGCGCATTCTTCAACTGTGATGCAGCAGCTGGCCGCCGACAGGCTCCCGTGGGGATCGAGGCGCCCGCCGGAAAGCAGCCTATGCGCTGGCGACGCGATATTTGGATGGAGAAAGGAAAGCGCTCACGCTGCAGCATCACGATGGCGCGGATTCCGATCGATACCTCGTGGGAAGTTCCCCCGTCGCTGCTTTGCCTATTGATAGATATGAATTGTCGATGGGCCGAGAGTGTGTCAGCTTCCCGCTTGGGAGGCTGATCGATGATAACGCCGCTGTCGCATATGCGTGAGATAGAGCGTGTTGGCTTGGGCGCTGCGAGCCCGCGCGATGCACCCGTGGTCCAATCCTGGCTTCGCTGCCTCAATGATTACAAGCTGGATCCGACGATCGCGCAGGAAGCCTATATCGTTCCGGGATCGAAGCTGCGCGAGCATCGCGAACAGGCTGAAGAACTGATCCGCATCGGCCGCTCCGGCCTTGAAGGGCTGTTCAACCAGGTCGCCGAACAGAACTATGTTTTGTTGCTATCCGATGCGCGTGGCGTCACCGTCGATTTCATGGGGGATCCGACCTTTGACAACCAGCTGCGCAAGGCGGGGCTCTATCTCGGCTCGGAATGGTCGGAGAGCCGAGCAGGTACCTGTGCCGTCGGGGCCTGCATCGTCTCCGGCGAACCGGTCATCATTCATCAGGACGATCATTTCGACGCCAGCCATATCGGATTGACCTGTACGGCGGCGCCCGTCTTCGACACGCTTGGCGACCTTACCGCCGTGCTCGACATCTCCCAGCTCCGGTCACCCGCCGCCAAGGCGAGCCAGCAACTGGCGCTGCATCTGGTGTCCGCCACTGCGCGGCGGATCGAGCTCGCCAATCTCATGACCCGTACCCGCAATGACTGGGTCGTGCGGCTTGCGCGCTCCCCGGAATTCCTTGATGTCGACCCGGACGCCGCCATCGCCCTGGATGGCAGCGGGCGCATCACCGGCATGACCCATGGTGGTTTTGGCGCACTCGCTCGCTCGATGAACATTCGCGGCCTCAGAACACGCGATTTCCTGGGCCTTCCGGTTTCGGAGATTTTCGATATCGACGTGGACGACCTGCCAAATTTCATGCGCGGCCGGCCGAACGGCGAACGCCTGCTTCGAGCCAAGAGTGGTCTTGTCCTTTTCGCGAGCGCCATCGCGCCCGTCGTCAGCCTTCGCACGCCTGCCGGCGCGGAACCGCGCCTCCCACGGGCTTTGCGCGATCTCAGTCGCGGCGACGCCGCAATGGAACGGGTGCAGACCCGCGCGGCGAAACTTGCAACCCGCAACATCCCTATTCTCATTCAAGGGGAAACGGGCAGCGGCAAGGAATATCTTGCGCGCGCGATCCATGACAGTTGCGGCGACACCGGCAATTTCGTCGCCGTCAATTGCGCGGCAATCCCGGAGCATCTCATCGAGTCCGAACTCTTTGGCTACGCGCCCGGCGCATTCACTGGCGCCAGCCAGAAGGGCAAGCGTGGCCTGATCGAGGACGCCGACGGCGGCACCCTGTTCCTCGACGAGATCGGCGACATGCCGCTCTCGCTGCAAAGCCGGCTGTTGCGCGTGCTCTCGGAAAATGAGGTCCAGCCGGTCGGCGCCCTGAAGGCGCGCCCGATCCGCCTGCGCGTGGTTTCCGCCTCCCACCGCGATCTCGCGGAACTGGTGAAGGAAGGCCGTTTCCGAGAAGACCTTTATTACCGCCTGAACGCCGCAACGCTCTGCCTGCCAGCCTTGCGAGAGCGCCAGGATCTCGGGTGGCTGATCGACCAATTGCTCGCTCGAATCGAGAAGGAGAACAACGAGCCCTACCGCATCGACAAGGCCGCCCGGGCGGCCTTGCTGGCGCATGAATGGCCGGGAAATCTGCGAGAGCTTTCCAACGCCCTGCGGGTCGCCGCCGCCCTTTCCGAAGGGGGCCTCATCGATACCGAGTGCCTGCCGGAACGTCTCTTCTCCGCCGCCGACCGTTCGTTGCCTGGCGAGGACGATGCATTGAGACAGGCGCTGCGAGACTGCGGCGACAACATCTCGGCACTTGCAAGGAAGCTCGGCGTCAACCGCTCGACCATCCACCGTCGCCTGAAGCGTCTCAACTGACGCAACGCCTGCAACACCTGTTGCGCAGCAACTGTTGCATTCCCCGAGACTTTCGGCTGCGATTATTTTTAAGCCATTGATATTTCTCAATAAATAGGCAACTTGGCGATCTGGCATGCTGCTTGCTGCCCCTCCTGTGCAAGAACAACAGGAGGAAACACAAATGAAAGCTCTGCGCTTTCACGCCGCCAGGAATCTCCGCATTGACGATGTCGAGGCCCCGCCTCAGCCCGGGCCGGGCGAGGTGCTGGTGGAGAACCGTTTCTGCGGCATCTGCGGGACCGATCTGCATGAATACGCCTATGGGCCGATATTCATCCCGAAAGAGCCGCATCCCTTCACCGGCGCCCATGGACCACAGATCCTTGGTCATGAATTCGGCGGAATCGTGAAGGCAGTCGGCGAAGGGGTCAGCCATGTGAAGCCGGGCGACCGGGTCTCGGTCCAACCGCTGATCATGCCGCGCCGTGGCGACTATTACGCCGATCGCGGTCTGTTTCACCTGAGCGCCAACCTCGCACTTGCGGGCCTCTCCTGGCATTCCGGGGGAATGGCGGAAGCAGCCCTTCTCAACGACTACAATGTCCAACCCATTCCCGATGCACTGTCCGATGAGGAGGCCGCGCTGATCGAACCCACGGCAGTCGCCGTTTACGCCTGCGACCGCGGTGACGTCACCGCCGGCAGCAGCGTGCTGGTCACTGGCGCCGGGCCGATCGGCATTCTCGTTGCGATGGCTGCGCGGGCCGCCGGCGCTTCGAAGATCTTCCTCTCCGACCCCAACGAGACGCGACTGTCGCTGGCCAAGGAAGCGCTGGGCGACGTCCGCACGATCAATCCGAAGATGGAAAACGTCAGCGACGTCGTCCAGGCCGAGACCGAGGGCGGTGTCGGCTGCGACGTCGCCATCGAATGCGTCGGCAACGAACATGCGCTCAAGGCCTGCGCAAGCGCCGTGCGTAAGCAGGGTGTTGTCGTACAGACCGGTCTTCACCCCGGAGAAAACCCGTTGAACTGGTTCGACGTAACCTTCAAGGACATCGATATCCGCGGTTCCTGGGCCTACCCGACCCACTACTGGCCGCGTGTCGCGCGCCTGATCGCCAGCGGCCAGATTCCGGCCCGCCGCATCGTCACCAAATATGTCTCGCTCGGCGAGGCGGTTTCGGCAGGGTTCGACAAGCTACTCGATCCCGCCGGCACCCAATTGAAAATTCTGATCGACCTGAAGCGTTAGGCCGGTCCGCGTTGCGGGACGGTTGAGGAGCCGTCCCTTCTTCATCACAGAGCAGGAGGAGAAACGATGCTCGAGAAGACCCCCACCACCCGCGTTCAGACGCTGCTTGATGCCTTTGGCGACGCGCTCGAAACCGGCCGCATCGACGATGCAGCTAAGCTCTTCGCCGAGGAATGCTACTGGCGCGACCTCGTCGCCTTCACCTGGAATATCAAGACGGTCGAGGGCCGGGATCAGGTGCGCGACATGCTTGATGCGCAGCTCGCCTTTGCAAAGCCCTCCAATTGGCGCGTCGCCGCCGGCGAGGAAGCGACCGAGACCGATGGCGTGCTCGAAAGCTGGATCTCGTTCGAGACGGCGACCGGGCGCGGCTATGGCCTCGTGCGCATCAAGAACGGCCTTATCTGGACGCTGCTGACGGCGCTGGCCGAACTCAAGGGCCACGAGGAAAAGTCCGGCTTTACCCGCCCCCTCGGCGCCAAGCACGGCCAGAATGTCGGCGCGAAGACCTGGAAAGAGGAGCGCGAGCATGAGGAGCGCACGCTCGGCTATGAATACCAGCCCTATGTCGTGATCATCGGCGGCGGACAAGGCGGCATTGCACTCGGCGCTCGGCTTCGTCAGCTGGGCGTGCCCACCATCATCCTTGAAAAGAACGATCGGCCAGGCGACAGCTGGCGCAAGCGCTACAAGTCGCTCTGCCTGCATGACCCCGTCTGGTACGATCACCTGCCCTACATCGATTTCCCGAAGAACTGGCCGGTCTTTGCGCCAAAGGACAAGATCGGCGATTGGCTGGAATTCTATACGAAGGTGATGGAGCTGAACTACTGGACACGCTCCACCGCCAAATCAGCCAAATGGGACGAAGCCACGAAGCAATGGACGATCGTGGTCGACCGCGACGGCGAGGACGTGGTGCTGCGGCCGAAACAGCTCGTCTTTGCAACCGGCATGTCCGGCAAGGCGAACATCCCGGATTTCAAGGGCCGCGAGCGCTTCAAGGGCGAGCAGCATCATTCCTCGCAGCATCCGGGGCCGGATGGCTACAAGGGCAAGAAGGTTGTCGTGATCGGCTCGAACAATTCGGCCCATGACATCTGCGCCGCGCTCTACGAAGCGGGAGTCGACGTCACGATGATCCAACGCTCGACAACCCATATCGTCAAGTCCGACACGCTAATGGATATAGGCCTCGGCGGGCTCTATTCCGAACAGGCGCTGGCAAATGGCGTGACGACGGGCAAGGCGGACCTCATCTTCGCCTCGCTGCCCTATCGGATCATGCACGAGTTCCAGATCCCGCTTTACGACAAGATGCGCGAGCGCGACGCCGACTTCTACGCGGCGCTGGAGAAAGCCGGCTTCCAGCTGGATTGGGGGGCGGATGGGTCGGGTCTTTTCATGAAGTACCTGCGCCGCGGATCCGGCTACTACATCGACATCGGCGCTTCACAGCTGATCATCGATGGCAAGGTGAAGCTTGCCGCGGGACAGGTGGAAGAGATCACCGAGACCTCCATAAAACTGTCTGACGGCAAAGAAATCCCGGCCGACGTCATCGTCTATGCGACGGGCTACGGCTCGATGAACGGCTGGGTCGCGGACCTCATCGACCAGGAGACCGCCGACCGGATCGGCAAGGTCTGGGGGCTCGGCTCCGATACGCCGAAAGACCCCGGCCCCTGGGAGGGCGAGCAGCGCAACATGTGGAAGCCGACGCAACAGGAGGCGCTTTGGTTCCACGGCGGCAACCTGCATCAGTCGCGCCATTATTCGCAATATCTCTCGCTGCAACTGAAGGCACGATTGGAAGGTATCCAGACACCGGTCTACGGCCTGCAAAGCGTTCATCACAAACGCTGACAAAAGTGAGCCGACGAGAGGGCGGCTTGCCCGCCCTCTCCCCGCGTTTGCGAGACGACCAGGCCAGCTTCGGGCGGGACATCTGGATCGGCGTCCGAAACTGCGCACGATATGAACGCCGGATTGTTGAAACCAGAACGCCTATCTATGGTCGTTCCAGGGACCACGCATCACGTCGTGCGGGCACCTCACTGGCCTACCAGTCCATCACCACCTTGCCGGAATTGCCGGAGCGCATGGCCTCGAAGCCGTCGCGGAATTCGTCGATGGTGATGCGGTGGGTGATGACGGGAGAAAGATCGAGCCCGCCTTGCACGAAGGCGATCATCTTGTACCAGGTCTCGAACATCTCGCGGCCATAGATGCCCTTGAGGTTGAGCATCTTGAAGATCACCTTGTTCCAGTCGATCTCGAAGCCGGCCGGCGCAATGCCGAGAATGGCGATCTTGCCGCCATTGTTCATCTTGTCGATCATGTCGCGGAAGGCCGGTGCCGCCCCCGACATTTCCAGACCGACGTCAAAGCCCTCGGTCATGCCGATCGCCTTCATCACGTCGGCGAGGTTTTGCGTCGAGGCGTCGACGACGTAATCGATGCCGACGCTCTTGGCGAGCGCCAGCCGCGTCGGGTTGATGTCGGTGATCACCACCTTGCGCGCACCCGAGCGCTTGGCAACGAGCGCGCCCATGATGCCGATCGGCCCGGCGCCGGTGACGAGCACGTCCTCGCCGACGAGATCGAAGGACAAGGCCGTGTGCACGGCGTTGCCGAACGGATCGAAGATCGCCGCAACCTCGTCGGGCACGTCCTCAGGGATCGGCACGACGTTGTATTCCGGCAGGCAGACGAACTCGCCGAAGGAGCCCGGGCGGTTGACGCCGACGCCGAGCGTGTTGCGGCACAGATGCCCACGGCCGGCGCGGCAGTTGCGGCATTTGCCGCAGACGATATGGCCCTCGCCCGACACCCGCTCGCCGACATGGTACTTGGTGACGGCCGAGCCGACCTCGGCGATCTCGCCCATGAACTCATGGCCGACGACCATCGGCACCGGGATGGTCTTCTGCGCCCACTGGTCCCAGTTCCAGATGTGCACGTCGGTGCCGCAGATCGCCGATTTCTTCACCTTGATCAGCACGTCGTTCGGGCCGATCTCCGGCACCGGCACCCGCTCCATCCAGAGGCCTTCTTCCGGCTTCGATTTCACCAGCGCCTTCATCATGTTCGTCATCAGTCTCTCCCTCAGATCACGCCAAGCTCGCGGCCGACCGCTTCGAAGGCGGCGATCGCCCGGCGTACGTCGTTCTCGCTGTGGGCCGCCGACATCTGCGTGCGGATGCGCGCCTGGCCCTTCGGCACCACCGGGAACGAGAAGCCGATGACGTAGACGCCCTTCTGCAGCATGCGCGCCGCCATCTCCTGCGCGAGCGCCGCATCGCCGAGCATCACCGGGATGATCGGGTGGCCCTCGCCGGCAAGCGTGAAGCCGAGCTTCGACATCTCGGTGCGGAAAAGTGCGGCGTTGGCATAGAGCCGTTGCCGCAGCGCATCGCCGTTCTCGATCAGGTCGAAGACCGTGAGCGAGGCGGCGGCAATGACCGGCGCCAGCGTGTTGGAGAACAGATAGGGGCGCGAGCGCTGCCGCAGCCACTCGACCACCTCGGCCTTGGCCGAGGTATAACCGCCCGACGCGCCGCCGAGCGCCTTGCCGAGCGTGCCGGTGATGATGTCGATCCGGCCCTCGACGCCGCAATGTTCGGCCGAACCGCGGCCATTTTTGCCGACGAAGCCGACCGCATGGCTGTCGTCGACCATCACCATGGCGCCGTATTTGTCGGCGAGGTCGCAGACGCCCCCGAGATTGGCGATGATGCCGTCCATCGAGAACACGCCGTCGGTGGCGATCAGCTTGAAGCGACTGCCCTCCGCCTTCTTCAGCTCCTCCTCCAGTGCTGCCATGTCGTTGTTGGCATAGCGGAAGCGTTTGGCCTTGGAGAGGCGCACGCCGTCGATGATCGAGGCGTGGTTGAGCGCGTCGGAGATGATCGCGTCCTCTTCGCCCAGCAGCGTTTCGAACAGGCCGCCATTGGCATCGAAGCAGGAGGAATAGAGGATGGTGTCTTCCAGGCCGAGGAACGACGAGATGCGCGCCTCCAGTTGCTTGTGCTCCTCCTGCGTGCCGCAGATGAAGCGCACCGAGGCCATGCCGTAGCCGTAGCGGTCGAGCGCCTTCTTGCCGGCCTCGGCCAGTTCCGCGTTGTTGGCAAGGCCGAGATAGTTGTTGGCGCAGAAATTGAGCACGCGGTCGCCCGAGGCAACCTCGATCGCGCCCGCCTGCTTCGAGGTGATGACACGCTCCGACTTGTAAAGCCCGGCCGTCTTCAGGCCCTCGAGTTCAGAACGAAGATGGGAGAGCAAGCGTTCGGTCATTCAGACGCTTCCTTCGGCTCGATGCGCCGCCTCTGCGGGCAATTCGGCTGCGACCGGCGGGAAGCCGCTGCGGCAGAGCGCATCGAGACCTTCGAGATCCAGTCGCTCGAGCCCCAGTTCCGGAAGGATGTTGTTCTCGCCTTCGAAGTCCCGACCGTACATCGCCGAGAAGATGCGGATACCCGACTCATGCAGGACCGCCGGGCATCCGGCCAGGCGCGCGAGTTGAGCCGTCACGACCAAGCCAAACGGGACATCCTCCGTCACATAGCGGCTGTCCGCTGTCGCGGGGCCGGTGCCGCCGTGTCCGGCCTGATGCATCTCCTGGTTCATTTGCGAGATGTTGCTGACCGGCACATGGAACGACAGGTGGAAATGCTGGAATATATCGCGCACTTCCAGCTGCAGCTTCTCGGCAATGGTGAGGCGCTCACGATCGAGCGTCTCCAGAAGTCGGCCGATGTTGGGGGTGACGTTCTGGGCCTGGATCCAGCTCTCGCCGCGTTCCATGCGCGACATGTTGCCAAGCGCGATCCCCAAGTGATTTTGCGGATTCAGGTTCGACAGAGCGATCGCCAGCAGGCTGCCGCGATCGACAAAATGTTCGCCGAAGAGCGCCTTGCAAACCGCGTGTCCCCGGGCGCTCTCCGACGCCGGAACGGTCGCCAGATCAACCTGCTTTCGTATCGTGTTCACCTGGACCAGCGCCGGGCCGAGCTTCCTGCCGCTGACGATCGTCGTACCCCAGGCAACGATCGGCACACTTATGCCGCGCGCGGCCAGAAGCGATGAAAGATAGAGCGCTGCGAACGAAGTGTGCGAGCTGAAGATCACCACTTGCCCAGCAGCGAGATGGGGCGCGATTTCGTCCAGCACGAACCTGTGACCGTAGGCCGGCAGCGCGATGACGATCGCATCTGCGCCGCTCGCCAGATCTGCTGCGCTCTGAGCGACCGCCGGATCGAACACGCCTTCGACGGCACCCTCAGCCGTCAGGCTTTCTCCCTCGGTGAGCGCCAACGTCCCTGTACCGGATGGCGACCAGAGCGTTGCCTTGTGTCCCAGTTTTTCAAGAAGTGCGGCGGTGCCAAAGGCAATAGAGCCCGCACCCGCGATACCTACTCGCATGTCGTTTTCCATTTTAACTGATATCGGGTAACGGGCGCCGCCAGGCGCCCGTCGTTAAGACGCTGCGGCTATGACGCCGCGTTTCGG
Source organism: Ensifer sp. GW101-20A05 (assembly GCF_059424735.1). Classification (NCBI taxonomy): domain Bacteria; kingdom Pseudomonadati; phylum Pseudomonadota; class Alphaproteobacteria; order Hyphomicrobiales; family Rhizobiaceae; genus Ensifer; species Ensifer sp. GW101-20A05. The sequence continues at coordinate 267,651 of NZ_JBWKZT010000008.1, forward strand.
GAGGGGATGAGTGTGGTCGCTTCGGACGGCCAGCCAACCCAGATGTCGCCGCGGCTGAGGCCTTCCACTTCGCTTGGATGGACGAGCGCGTTGAGCAAGTGTCCATCGCCGATCTCGACCTTGAGCGACGTGTGGTTGCCCTTGAAGACGCGCTGGCGGATCCGCCCCTGCACCCGGTTTGCCACGCTCGGTTCGTGCGCCGAGCATTGGATTGCCTCTGGCCTCAACACGACGTAGATCGCGTCGCCTGGCTTTGGATGCAGCGCGCCGGCGCAGGTCTTGATCGTCACACCGTTCCACCGCACCGCGGCCTCGCCCGCCTCGGTGCCGACGACATCGGAACGCAACAGATTGGTTTCACCCAGGAAGGTCGCCACGAAAGCGGAGCCCGGCCGATTGTACAGGGTCGCCGGATCGCCCATCTGCTCGATCCGGCCATTGTTCATGACCACAATCGTATCCGACATGGTCAGTGCCTCTTCCTGATCGTGGGTTACGAACATGAACGTCTTGCCGGTCTGCTCCTGGATCGCCTTGAGCTCCACCTGCATGGTCTGGCGAAGCTTCGCATCGAGAGCAGAAAGCGGCTCGTCGAGCAGGAGAACGTCAGGATCAGGTGCGAGCGCCCGCATCAAAGCGACACGCTGGCGCTGACCGCCCGACAGCTCGGACGGAAGTCGGCTTGCGAACTCCTGCAATTGTACGAGCTCCAGAAGTTCCGATACCCGCTTCTGCACCTGCCGGTTGTCGACCCCCTTCAACTCCAGGCCGAAGGCGATGTTCTTCGCGACGGTCATGTGCGGAAACAGCGCATAATCCTGAAACACGATGTTCACGTTGCGCCGGTTCGGCGGAACCTGGGTCACGTCGCGGCCGGAAAGCAGGATGCGGCCGCTCGTGGGTGTCTCGAACCCGCCGAGCATGCGCAACGTCGTCGACTTGCCGCAGCCGGAGGGGCCCAGCAGCGTGACGAATTTGCCGCGCTCTATGTTGAGGTTGAGATTATCGACCGCGACAAAGCTGCCGAAGCTCTTCCTGACATTTTCGAACTGAACAACCGGTTCCATCAGCGGATCCTCGAACGACGTGTGAGATATTCTGCGTAAAGCCCGACCACGGCCGTCACGACCAGGACGAGCGTGGCCATGACGTTGATCTCTGGCGACATGCCGGACTGTACGCGGGCGAAGATGAGCATCGGCAGCGTCGGGCGATAGCCGCCGAGGAAGAAGGTGCGAACGAAGTCATCGCTCGACAGCAGCAGGCAGAAGATCATGCTGCCGAATATCGCCGGTCCCAGGTAAGGAAGGGTGACGCGGAAAAAGGTGACGATGCTGTCCGCACCGAGATCGCGCGCGGCATCCACCAGATTGCCCGGCATGGAACGCAGTCGGGTGAGCACCATGACCACCACAAAAGGAACGGAATGAACGACGTGGCCGAGAATGATGGCCACTGTCCCGGTCGGAAGATCTATGGTCGTGATGAAAATGCGCAGCGAGATCGCCGAGATCATGCCCGGCACGACGGCGGGCAGACAGGCCACGGCGAAGGCCACGTATTGAGCGGCACCGCGCAGCGATCCGATCAACATCGCGATCCAAACCCCGATCACCGTTGCGATGGCTGTCGTCGCCGCGGCGATCATGATGGTGTAAAGGCAGGCGTCCAGGAACTGCTTGTCCTGAATGACCTTGGCGTACCAGTCGATCGTCAGGTTTCCGAGCGGAAACGAGATGAAGCTCGCATCCTTAAAGCTGACAGCGACCATGAGCGACAGCGGCAGAAACAGATAGAGGACAAACAGCCAGTAGAAGGACTTGAGAGCCAGCCCCGGCCAATCGAGAAACATGGCGCGCATCAGAATGTCCTTTGCTTCGAGCCGCCGACGACCCGCATGAACAGACCCACGGTCACGAGGGATGCAGCCAGCATGATCATTGCGAAGGCGGCACCCGCCGGCCAGCGGCTGCTGGCACCGTGGAAGAAGCTGCTGATCGTCTCGGAGAACATGCTGGTGGTCGGCCCGCCAAGCAGGATGGGGGCAGCAAACACGCCCATGCAGGTGAGGAAGACCAGCGAACAACCCGAGACGATACCGTCGCGCGAAAGCGGCAGCACGATGCGGCGGAAGCGCGTGAACGGCCCTGCCCCGAGGTCGGCTGACGCATCAAGCAGGGATTTCGGGATCTTCTCGATGGCCGAATAGAGCGGCAGCAACATGTACAGGCAGACCATGTAGACCAGGCCGAAGCTGATCGAGAATGAGGTGTAGAGCATCTGGATGGGACGGTCGGTGAGCCCGATCTCCCGCAGAAGCACGTTGACTGCACCACGATTGGCCAGAAGCATGATGACCGAGAAGATGCGGATGATTTCGCCGGCCCAGAACGGTGCCAAGAGCAAGAGTAGCGCTCGCGACCTGCCCCCGGGCGAGACCACTTTTGCCACATAATAGGCCACCGGATAGACCACGATCAGGGTTACGGCAGTTGCGATGGAGGCGTAGACGAAGCTACGCAGCAGCGGCATCCAGTAGAGTTTCTCGCTGAAGAACAGCGCGTAGTTGTCGAGCGTGAAATTGGCCTCCACGCCAGGCTGCGGCGGGTAGCTAGACAGAAGACTGATGCGCAGCATTTCGTAGATGGGGCCGATATGCATCATCAGCATCCAGACAACCGGCACGCCGGCCAACAGAAGGATGCGTCCGTATCGCCAGTCGGCAACGGCGCCCAACGTATATCGATAGGCCGGCGAGTGGATCACCCGGGCAATGCCTGTCGAGTACTTCATTTGAGCGGCATAGGCGGGGATACCCCCATCCGCTGTACTTGTTCCCACGGCCATTGAATTGTCCCAAACCTTGACCCGTTTGGCGGCGACCGGACGTGCGTCGTCGTACTGACCCCGTCGCTAACGGGGTCAGGGCCAGTCGCCGCTCTGTGGTTGCTTAAGCCGCCTTCAGTTCGGCGACGGCGCGATCAATGATTTCGTTTTTCAGCGAACGGTTAGTCGAGCTGAAGAAGGTGACACGTTCAAGTTCGTCCTGCGGCAGCGTCGACGCCAGCCGCTCCTTGTCGCTGAGCAGCTTGTCGACGCCCGAGATCGTCGAGCTGAAACCGGATGTGCGCGTCATCGCCGCTCCGACCTCAGGATTGGCCAGGATAGCATCGAACAGTTTGTAGGCGTTCTCGGCGTTGGGCGCATTGTTGACGATGTTCAGCGTGTAGCAGAACCCGTAGGTGCCTTCTTTCGGCACGGACAGTTTCACTGGCACGCCGTCCATGATCAACTTGGCGGCCGGGCCAGACCAGGCTTGCGCCAGGTGGATATCCTCGTTGATGAACATCTGCTGCACTTCGCTGGCTGCGTCGTAGTATTTGCGAACCATATGCTTGTGCTTGATCAGGAAGTCACGCGCCTCGTTTGCGGCCTTGCGGGCCTCTTCGGCCTTGTCGGTATAGGTGACGAAGTCGCCATCGTGGCCGAGATATTTCATGGTGATCGACATGAAGTCGCCCGCCAGGTACGCGGTCAGACCCTCGTATTTCTCGTCGAACATGATGCCCCAGCTGTCGGCCTCCGGCACGTAGTCCGTATTGCGGACCAGGCCTTCGTAGCCGGCCAGGATCGGCAACCCCCACAGGTTGCCCTCGTAACGCGCCCAGGACGCGTCCTGATAGGCCGGGTTGAGGTTCGACCAATTGCGCAGCCTGGCTGTGTCCAGTGCCTGTACCAGCTTCGAGCCGATGAACTGGCCATAGCGATGGCCCGCAACGGTGACGATGTCGGTGGTCGGATTTGCGCCTTCTGCCGTGAGCAGATTGTACTGCTTGCCCTGGTCGTCCGTCAGACGGATGCGCACCTCAATGCCGCTTTCCTTCTGGAACTGCTCGATGAAGTCCTGCGGCAGGAACTTGTCGTATGTGGTGATGTTGAGAACCGAGCTCTGCGCGCTGGCCGGCCGGATGATGTACGGCGCTGCGAGCAGCGTCGCGCTGCCAGCTCCCAGCAGCTTGAGTGCGTTCCTGCGATTGATCTTCTGCCCGATAATCATTTGTTCCTCCTCGCGCCTCCCAGCGTGACTTGATGAGCGTCGGTCCGTGCGTGGCGCAATACCGGGCCGATCGCCAATCGCGCAACCGGATAGATCCGACTGCAGCCTGCACATAGATAGGCGCAGCAATTTTGACCCGTCTAATTGTTTTTGAGTCTGCCTCTATTCCAAAAGGTTATAGGATCGCAGTTCGCGTCGCGGCGCCGGGCGCCGGTGTTTTCCAGCATAGCGAGCGGTCACATTGTCAACATCCGGTGACGGCGCTAGGGTGATTGCAGGCCGCCGCCCTTTTGAGAAGTTATGGAATGAAGCGCGCACCGAACCTGCGACAAATCGAGGCCCTCAAGGCCGTGATCGAATGTGGAACGGTCAGCCGTGCAGCCGAGATATTGCATATCTCGCAACCTGCGGTAAGCAAGCTATTAGCGCATTTGGAAGAGGATACCGAACTTGCGCTGTTCGATCGCGTCAAGGGCCGGCTCATCCCTTCGGAACACGGGATGCGGCTCTACAAGGAGATTGATCGTGTCTTTGCCGGTATCAAGCAGATCGAGCGCGCCGTCGACCTCATCCGGCGCGAGGAGCTTGGGCAAATATCCGTTGGCGTGATGCCGGCCCTGTCCGGTCCCTTCATCAGCCACACCAACAAGCGCTTTCTTGCCAGGTATGGCGATGCCTATATTTCCGTGGTGATCCGCAGTTCGCAATTCATCGTTGAATGGCTGCTCTCCAAACAGGTCGACATCGGCCTGATCAATCGCAATACGGACAACCCCTATATCGAGTGTGTTCCCCTACGCGGCGGCGACCTTGTCTGCATAGCGCCGGCGGGTCATCGCTTCGCGGCGAAACAAGAGGTCGAGCCGGCCGACATCGACGGCGAGCCCTATATCGGCTTTGCCGCCGACAACCGCATCCGGCAGAAGATCGAAAGCACACTTGATGGCTACGGCACCCGCCTGAATTACATCATGGACGCGACCCTTGCGCCGGCGGTGTGTGAAATGGTCGCCAACGGGCTCGGGATTGCCATTGTCGACCCGGTGTTCGCCTACGGCCAGCGCGATCACCTTACGATCAGGCCCTTCCGCCCCAACATTGCATCTGATCTCAGCCTCTGCTGGCTTCGCGATACAAAGAATCGCCATCTCGTTGATGCCTATGTTGAGGCGACGCGCGCCACCGTGCAGGAAATGCAGCTCGGAATGAGTGTGACCAGCCAAGCGACTGAGTGACATGGAAGTTCTCAGGCAGTCGGCGGATCGCCGACTGCGATAAGGTGCGTCTTGCTTCAGACGAGTTTGATGAGAGCGACACCCGCAAGCAGCAGCACCACACCGACAAGACGCAAGCCCGACACCGACCTTTGCGGGAGGCGGAACCAGCCGTAACGATCGACGAATACGCTTGCGACCTGCTGACCTGCGACAGTGAAACCAACGGCTGCGGCAGCGCCGATCACCGGGATCGCAGTAAACACCGTGGTGACATAGGTCGCTCCGGCGAAACCGCCGAGCCAACCCCACCAGGGCATGGTCTGCACGCCGCCGATGTTGGGGCGAGGTGTCTTCTGCCTGGCGAGCGCCACCAGCATCACTGCTGCCATGGCGAGCGTGGCGACGAAGAACGAGATCGCGCCCACCGCAAACGGCGCACCGCCAAGCTCCTGGCGCAGCAGCGCATTGACGGCCCCCTGGACCGGGAGGACCGCGCCGGCCACGAGTGCCAAGGCGATCCATCCAAGCTTGTCGGCTTTGAGGTTGTCCATTCCGCCTTGGCCGAACACGACCATGCCGACGCCGATGAGTACGACAAGCGTGCCAGCCGCGGCTCCGGCCCGAAGCCCGGTTTGCGCCACACCAAGCAGGCCGAAGCTATCGAGTGCGAGAGAAGCGAGCATCTGCCCGGCGATAAAGAGGCCGACCGATACCACTGCGCCGAGGCGGGGGAATAGAACGATCGTCGAGACGACGTAGACGGCCGAGGCAGTGCCTCCGATGAGATGCCACCACTCGGCCCGCGGAACCGCGCCAAGCACGGCGAGGGTCCCGGTGAACAGGGCTACGAGAAACAGCAAACCGGTGCCAATCGCGAGCTGGAGCGTGGTCGCCGCGAACGGTGATCCGACCGCTTTCGAAAGCTGCGCATTGGCGCCGGCCTGAACGGCGAGCAGACCGCCCGCAACCAGAGCCATTGGGACGAACAGGGTCTCCATGACGGACCTCCTTGATGAGAATGACGTTGAGCGTGGATAGGGAGAAAGGATCAGGCGCTGATGCTCTCGCGGGCCGGCAGCCGCGGGACGACAAGTCCGCGCAGCACAGCTGGGCGGGCACCGACCGCCATGTACCACCGGGCGAGATGAGGCGTTGCGTCGAGCGTGAGGCCGAGCTTGGTGAGACCGGCATGGATCCATGGCCAGGTCATCACGTCGGCAATGCCGTATGCCTCGCCCGCGATGTGGGAGTAGCGCGCCAGTTGCCCTTCGAGCACCCGGTAGACACGGTTTGCTTCCGCCTCGAAGCGGCCAATGACATAGGGGATCTTCTCCGGTGCGAAAACCTTGTAGTTCCAGAGCTGACCCAATGTCGGCCCGACATGGGCTGCCTGGAACAAAGTCCAGCTTTGCGCCTGGATGCGCTCGGTATCGGAGCCGGGCAAGAGCACACCGGATCGCGCGGCGAGATAGGGCAGAATCGCGCCCGACTCGAAGACGGTGCGATCCTGATCCGGATCGACGATAACCGGTATCTTGTTGTTGGGATTGAGGGCCAGGAACTCCGGTGTCCTCTGGTCGCCGGCCTCGATGTCGATGACGTGAACATCATAGGGCAGTCCGGTCTCCTCCAGCATGATCGAGGCCTTGTGACCATTCGGCGTCTGGTAGGTGTAAAGCTGGATGGGGGTCATCTTGCGTATCTCCATCGACCGGTCCGCCCGATCGTGGTTATTTAGTTAGACCGTGCTTTCTCGCAGCGCGATCTGTCTCTTTGCCGTCTGACGCTGCATATTTGCACACCAACCACTACGCGCCGACCAAACACCAAGGCGCCTGATCGTGAGGGGTCGGCTTTGCCGATCCGATCGAGAATGGCGGGGATAGCGCTGCAACTTCGCTCGCCCGGTCCGCTTCCCTGTTGTAAGTTTGTGCAATCATGCACAGCCACCACCAAATCGATTGGGAAGATCTCCGCTTTGTCCTGGCGGTCGCGGAGGCGAATTCTCTGGCCGCTGCCGCCCGCGCGCTCGGCGTCAATCACACCACCGTGCTCCGGCGCGTCGGATCGTTCGAACAGAAATTGGGTGTTCGGCTGTTTGATCGCCTCCCGTCCGGCTACACGCTGACTGCCGGGGGCGAGGAACTGCTCGCGGTGGCGCGGCAGATGGCCGAAACGGTCACTGAACTCGAACGGCGCCTGACGGGACAAGATCTGCGTCTGGAAGGCAGCCTGCGGATCACCACCACCGATACCCTCATGGCTTCGATTTTGCCGTCCATACTGGCTGCCTTCCAGCAGCGCCACCCCGGCGTCCTGCTTGAGGTGAGCACGTCGAATGCCCTGGCAAATCTCTCCCACCGCGACGCGGACGTCGCCATTCGCCCAGCCGTCGATTCCCCCGACGCTCTCGTTGGCCGCCGGATCGCGAGTGTTGCCTTCGCCGTTTATGCGGCGCCTTCCTACCTGCACGAACGCGGCTTGGCATCAGTCGACGAGATCGACTTCGCGAGGGAACGCTGGGTTGGGCTCGGCGACGCGCTTGCTTCCACGAGCGTCGCACGATGGATGCGCGCGACGCTGCCGGCGCCGGCAGTGCTGCGCTGTGACTCGCTGGTTACGGCGCGCGAAGCGGCAGCAGCCGGCATCGGGCTTACCGCTCTCCCTTGCTATCTCGGCGATACGACGTCCGGCCTGATGCGCATCGGGCCGCCGGTTGCTGAAATGACGAGAGAACTCTGGCTTCTCACCCACGAGGATCTGCGCCGCACGGCCCGGGTCAGCGCCTTTACCGAGTTTGCAGGCCAGGCGCTCGCGAAACATCGCCCGCTATTCGAAGGGCATCATCCCACCGAACCCGCTCGTTAGAAAATGCGACTGGCCGCTGCCGGGTCCTTCCCGCGCTTTAACCGACCGAGCGCTTCGGTATGGAGCGTATCGTTTGCGGCCATGAGGACTGTCTCGTACCGGTGCGTGTCAGCCAGTGGGTGGCCCTCCCAGTCCGTAACGATACCGCCCGCTCCTTCGATGATGGGTATCTGCGGAAGGATGTCGTAATCGAACACGTTGCTCTCGACCAGGAGATCAACGCTACCGAGCGCGAGCAGGCCGGCAGCGTAGCAATCGTGCGACATGCGCGTGAAGCGCGCCCCGGCGGCCAGCCGCGAGAAACGCTCTCTGGCATCGAGATCGAACTGCTCCAGCGCCGATGTATAGACGATCGCCTCCTTGAGGCGGGCCGTATCGCTCGTTTGGACCGGTACACCGTTGAAGAGGGTCGGGCATCCGCACTGGCCAACCCAGCGTTCGTTTGTTACCGGCTGATCGATGATTCCAAGGAACGGCGTGCCCTGATGCAGGAGAGCGATTTGGGTACCGAAAGCCAGCGAGCCGGAAGCAAAAGACTTCGTGCCGTCGATCGGATCGAGCACCCAAACCCATTCCGCATCCGCATTGGTGGCACCAAACTCCTCGCCACGAACGCCGTGGTCAGGAAAGCACGTCTCGATCATCTGTCGCATCGACATTTCGGCAAGACGATCGGCTTCCGTAACAGGACTGCTGTCCGCTTTGGCTGAGATCTCCAGCCGTTGGCGGAAATAGGGGCGTATAACGGTGGCGGCGGCATCGGCCAGTTCGTGGGCGAATGCCAGAAACGCCGGCGGGCAGACGTGTTCGGCCGTCATTCGTGGACCTTCTCAGCTTGGGTTATGATTTTCTGCAACAGGCTTCGGACGGTTTCGACCTGCCTGTGGGCGGCCGCTATCTCCTGGCGCAGCCGCGTCTCCTGATTGCCCGCTCCGATCGTCGTGAAGCTTGGCGAGCGGGCGGGAATGAACGGGTCCCGGGCCTCGGAAGCAAAGCGGAGTGCAGGCGCGAAGTAGCCCTCCTCCTCTTCCAGCCCGAAGGCCAGGACCTGGGGCCTGTCGCCGCCAAGCAGCAAGAGTTCCATCAACATCGCGAGCATCGGCAAATCGCCGCTTCCCGACAGGCAGGCGAGATGCGCCCAACCGCCGCGGTCCGCCCGCACGAGACAGTCCTTGACATGTACCTCGGTGATGTATGGCGCCTGCGCTGCCAGAGCCGACATCGGCGCTTCGAACGCATTGATCATGTTGCCGAAATCGAACAGGAGGCTGAGGCGCGGGTTAGCGACCGCCTCGATGATTTGGATCAACTCTTCTGATTTGAGATCCTCATGCTGTTCAAGCGTGAACCGGAGCCTGCCTTCAGGATCGAGTTTCTCGAGCCGCCGGAGATCTGCGATCGTCCATTCGACGATCTGCGAGATACGCCCCTCGTAACGCGGATAGCAGCGAAGCGAGGTGGCTCCGGTCAAAAGCGCGATGCGCACCGCATCCGAGAGCCCGGCAAGCTCCGTCGTGCTGGTTTCGACATGCAGCTCCAGATTGAACCCGCTCACCGCCGCGCCAAAGGCGCTCAACGCCTCGTCCGGCATTCTGGCGAGACTTGCCTGCTCGCCGTCCTCGACATGAATCTTGAGGCCCGCGAGACGCTGCTCTCTCGCGAATTCAACTAGATCCAAGGGTTTCATGCCGCCAAAGCGGAAGTTCAGGTGAAAGGCATAGGCATGGGCAAACAGCGGCGCGCGTCGTGCCCGCGCAGCGAGCCGCGCGCGACTTTCGGCCGACAGCCCCTCTATCCTCTGCCTCCAGTTCGGACGGTGCGTCATTTCCCATGGCATATCGGTCACCATCCCGGTTCCTTCGCGAGCTTCGTCAGGCGGCAAGAACGAGCAGGTCACGATCAGAAATACTGACCTCGACCGGGGTGCCGACCGAAGGCGGCGGCGTGTCGGGTTGGTTGAAGGTGTCGAGCGAGACGAACTGACCGGCAACCGCGACACGGATGCGGATCACCGACCCCAGGAAATGCACCTCCACAATATGGCCGGAGAGAACGACGCCGCCCTCGTCTTTTCGCCCCAGCACCACTGTTTCCGGCCGCAGCGCCAGGCTCAACCGGTCACCAACCCGGCCCGGCAGTTCCCGGTTCAGCGCCACCGGGATATCCCCCAACCCTACCCGCCCCGCGGCTGCGTCGAGGAGGCGGGCGTCGAGGAGATTGAGTGTCCCAACGAACTGCGCCACGAAACGCGTCGCCGGCCGATTGTAGATTTCAAATGGCGTGCCGACCTGATCGGCTATGCCTTGATGCATGACCACTACGCGGTCCGACATCGACAGCGCCTCTTCCTGATCGTGCGTCACGAAGATGGTGGTGATCCCGAGCTCACGCTGGATGCGGCGGATCTCCTCCCGCAGGCTCACGCGTATCTTCGCGTCAAGGGCCGATAGAGGTTCATCAAGCAGCAGAACCTGCGGCCGGATTGCGAGCGCACGCGCCAAGGCTACCCGCTGCTGCTGGCCGCCGGAAAGCTGGAACGGGTAGCGCTCGCCGAGTTTCGGCAGGCCAACCATCTCCAACATTTCACCAACACGCGCGCTGATCGCTGCCTGTCCCTCGCCCTTTATTCGCAGGCCGAACCCGATGTTCTGCTCAACCGTAAGGTTGGGAAAAAGTGCATAGGCCTGGAACACCATCCCGATGTTGCGACGGTTGGCAGCCAGGCCGCTTACATCGCGCCCGTCGATGCAAATCGCGCCGGACGTCGGCGTCTCGAACCCGGCGACCATACGCAGGATCGTGGTCTTGCCGCAGCCGGAAGGCCCGAGGAAGGAGATGAATTCGCCCTTCTCGATGCCGAGATTGAAATCCTTGACGACGCGCTGCGCGCCGAAGGACTTTTCCAGGTGAAGGATGTCGAGAAAGGCCATGGTCAACGCCTCACGGTAGAGAATTTGGAAAAGCGGGTGAAAAGCTGGATCAGCCCCATGCAGGCCCAGGTAATGGCAAAGGCCACCACCGCGAGCGCCGATGGCTCGTAGGCGCGATTGCCGCCCATCCAGACCATGTACGGACCGAAGGACCCGACGTTGAGCAAGGCGGCGAAGACATATTCGCCGATGACGATCGCGAAGGTCAGGAAGGCCCCTGAGAGTACCGAGACGAAGACGTTCGGCAGGATGACGACGGCGAGAATGCGCGCCCAGCCGGCCCCAAGGCTCTGTGCCGCCTCCGTCAGGCTGCCGATATCGATGGTGCGAAGGCCCGTGTCCACCGAGCGATACATGTAGGGTAGCGACAACGTCACATAGCCGAACAGAAGCAGGAGATTGGTGCCCCACCAGCTTCCCGTCAGCGGCAGGACCGAGGACGTGTTGTAGATGCGGATATAGCCGAAGACGATGACGATCGGCGGAATGACCAGTGGCAACAGCGTCAGGAACTCGACGATCGGACGCAACCCGGGAAAACGCAGCCGCACGAAATAGGCGGTCGGGACCACGATCAGGATACCGAGCACGATCGTCAGCAGCGCCAGCACCACCGAATAGCCGAAGGTCTGCTGGAATTGCGTATCGGCCAGCACGACACGATAGGCTTCAAAGCTGTAGCCATCGCGCTGCATGCGCATGGAGAAATCGAACATGCCGACGAGCGGCAGCAGGAAGTAGAGCCCGCCCAAGGCGACGGCGAGCCAGGACCAGAGGCGTCTCTCCGTCATTTGACCCACCTTTCCGCACGCATGCGCAGGAGGATGTAGATCGCGTTGGCAATGGCGGTCAGCAGGATCATGGCAAAGGCGATGGCGTAGCCCAGATGCGGATCGTTGAGCACGTCGCCGCGGATCTGCGCAAACAGTACGATCGGCGCGATCGAGAGTGATGAGCCGGTCAGTGCGATTGCGGTCGCAACAGCACCAAAGGCATTGGCGAAAAGCAGAGCGAGCGTGCCGAGAAGCGAGGGCCACAGCACCGGCAACGCCACCAGTCGCCAGTATTGAAAACCGCTGGCGCCGAGACTTTCCGCCGCCTCCCGCCATTCGCGGCGCAGCCCCTCCAGAGCTGGCGTGATGATCAGCACCATCAGCGGGATCTGGAAATAGAGATAGGTAAGTGCCAGCCCGAGAAACGAGACGATGTTGAAGCCGGCCCCGTAAAGATTGATGCCGAACCAATGGCGCAACAGCATGGTCACGAAACCGAGGCGGCCGAGTGTTGCGATGAAGGCGAAGGCGAGTGGCACACCGGCAAAATTCGAGGCGACGCCCGAGAAAGTGAGGATGGCATTGCGCAACGGGCGCGGAAGGCCACCGAGGGTGATGGCGGCAGCGATCAGGAAACCGAAAAGACATCCAAGTACCGCGGTCAGCAGGCTGAGCTCGATCGAAATCCAGAAGGCCGACCGTATCGAGGGCGCCAGAAGCTTGCCAAGGTTCTCAAGCGTCACCTGTCCCTCAGCGTCGCGGAACGCGCCAAGCACGATGTTGAGAGTGGGTAGGATGAGGAAGAGCGTGGCAAAGAGGAAGAAAGGGGCAACCCCGAGCCAGCTGAGGACCTGCCGCGGCTTGAAGGCCGCCGGCAGGGATGCGACGCTTGTCGTCATCGGATTTGTCCCTGGAATAAATTGCGCCAAAGGCTGGCGAGAGGCCTCCTGACAGGTAAGCCTCCCGCCGACCGGGAGAGTTATTTCACGTTGGCGCCGACCACCTTGTCCCAGCCCTCGACCACCGCGGTCTTGTTGGCGGAAAGTTCATCGACTGTCGGGAAGGTTGCCTTTTCATAGGCTTCGGCCGGCGGCAGCTTGTCGAGCAGCTCCTGCGGGAACTTGCCGGCCTTCAGCATGGCGTTGAAACGCGCGGGGTGGCAGTAGCCCTTCAGCCAGCCGGTCTGACCCTCGTCGGAATAGAGATATTCCATCCAGAGCTTGGCAGCGTTCGGGTGCGGCGCATAGGCCGAGATCGCCTGCACATAGACGCCGGCGACGACACCGCTTGCCGGCACGATCACGTCCATCGGCGGATTGCCGTTCAGCGCGTCGCGCCAGGCCAGCAGATTGTAGTCCCAGGCAGCGACGATCGGCGTTTGCCCCTGTGCGATGGTGCCGGCCTTGCCGAGCACCGGCACGAAGTTGCCGGACTTGTTCAGTTCGGCAAAGAGCTCAAGGCCCTTGCCGCCGGATTCCGCTCCAGGCTTGGCGCCGCGCGAGATGCCTGCCGACATCAGCGCCAGGATCGCCTGCGCCGAGGACCGCGGGTCGCCGGTCAGCGCCACGGCCCCGGAGTATTCAGACTTCGACAGATCCGACCAGTCGGCCGGTGCGGTCTCAAGCAGGTCCTTGTTCACACCGAAGGCCATGACGCCGTAGTAGTCGCCGTACCAATAGCCCTTCTCGTCCTTGATGTTGTCCGGGATTTCGTCCCAGGTCGCCACCTTGTATGGTTGAAGCAGGCCCTCCTGCGCGGCGGCGGGCGCAAAGGCCAGACCGAGATCTACGACGTCGGGTGCCTGCGCGCCCGTATTGCCCTTGTTCGCCCGGATTGCTTCCAGCTCATCGGCCGTGCCGGCATCGGGGTTCAGCTCGTTGACCTCGATGCCCGGATATTTCGCCTTGAAGCCGGCGATCACCTCTCCGTAGTTGCACCAGTCGTGGGGCAGTGCGATGACTGTCAGCGTGCCTTCCTTGGTGGCAGCTGCCACGAGTTCTTGCGAAGCCTCGGCGCGGGCGATACCCGGCAGCGCCGCGGCCAGGGCAAGGGTGGAGACGAAGGCGCGGCTCGTTGCGCGCGATAGAAGTCTCTTCATGGTTTCCTCCTGTTGACCGTCTGCGACGGATCGTGGGCGATGGCTACTTCTGTCCTTACATCCGGTCGTCGGCACCGCCGTCAGGCCCGGTTCCCCCGCACCTTGTCTGCGTCCTGCGGAAGGCTGCATCGGTGCGTTTTCGTGTAGGGACAGGATGTAACAATTGGACGACAAAGAAACGTCCATTATGGTGCAATTGACTGTACCAATTTTGGAGACGCATCGGTGGTCAAACAGCTTGAAGGCCCGATCCTGCCTTTCCTTCGCCTCGATGCCTCGATCGCCCTACCGAAGTTCCGCCAGGTGCAGGACCAATTGCGCATGGCGATCCTCAAGGGACACCTGCGCGCCGGAACACGCCTGCCTGCGAGTCGCATCCTTGCCGAAGAGTTGGGCCTGTCGCGCCAGACCTTGGTGCGCGTGCTCGATAATCTGAAGGCAGAGGGCTATCTGGAGGCCCGACAGGGAGCCGGCACCTTCGTGTCGTCGGCCTTGCCCCGCCAATCCGCGAAACACCGGTTCACCCCAACTCCGCGGGATGCCGCAGAGACTGCACCGCCGCGCCTGTCGCGTATTGGCGAGCTGTCACGCCGGATGTCAGCCGATATCGGCCAGATGGAAGACAGGCCTTTCCTCCCCAACCGTCCGGCGCTCGACCGGTTTCCCTTTGCCGTCTGGCGGAAATGCTGGAATTCGGTGACGCGCGGCGGCAAGGCCGTGGCCATGGGCTATGGCGACGTTGCGGGCGAGCTGGTTCTGCGGCAGAGGATCGCCGAATATCTGGCCCTGCATCGGCGCGATCCCTGCGATCCCGAGCAGATCGTCATCACGCCCGGCGGGCATGCCGCCTTCACGCTCGCGGTCCTGGCGCTTGCCGATCCTGGCGATGGGATATGGTTCGAAAACCCGGGGCCCGTCACCACCAGCAACCTGTTCCGCACGCTCGGGCTGCGGCTGTGCCCAACGAATGTCGACGCAGACGGTTTGGATGTCGAAGGCGCCATGGCTCGTTATCCCGATGCGCGGCTCGCCTTCGTCATGCCATCGCGCCACCACCCGCTCGGTGTCACCCTGTCGCTGCCGCGCCGGCTTGCCCTGCTCGAATGGGCGCGAGCAAACGATACCTGGATCATCGAGGACGATTACGACAGCGAATTCCGTTATGACGGCGCGCCGCTGCCCTCCATGCGCTCCATCGACGGCAACGGACGCGTGATCTATGCCGGCAGTTTCAGCAAAGCGCTCTATCCGGGTCTGCGTATCGGCTATCTCGTCTTGCCACCGCAACTGATCGGTGCTTTCCGCAACCTGTCGGCACTGATCCATCGCAGCGTGCCGGTCGAAACCCAGCTCGCGCTCGCCGAGTTCATCGGCGGCGGACATTTTGCCAGTCATCTGCGCCGCATGCGTGGCCTTTATGCCGAGCGCCGCGAGGCGTTCATGCAAGCCGGGCGGGACGTCCTTGCAGGACTTGCCCGCGTCGACTGTTCCGAAAGCGGGCTCAACGCACTCGCTTGGCTGCAAGACGGTCGTGAAGACCAGGCCTCGCACCGCGCCGTGCTCGATGCGGGGCTGCAGTGCTATCCGCTGTCCGACTATACGATCGCCACACCTCAGCCGGCTGCGCTCATTCTCGGCTATGCCGGTGTTCCGGCGGATCGGATGAAACCTCTTCTTCTTCGGCTGGCCGAAGCGATCGCCCGAAAATAGCCCCTCGTCGAGGACATGTTCCAGATCGCTCACCGCGCAGCTAGCGCCGTAACTGCGCGCGGCGCTGCGACTGGGCCTTCCCCAGAAGGGCTTCGGCCCGGCTTTGTGCCAGGCTTCTTCTGGCCGATGGCCCGAATTGGCGCGGAGGGCGAGCCTTCGCCCTCCGCCTTTTCACGATGGTCAGGCCGCCTTCGCCTTGATGTTGGCGGCAGAGAGAGCGATTTTGGTGAGTGCCTTGTCGGTGGCCGCTTCTTCCTGAAGGGTTTGGTCGAGCAGCGGCACTGCCTTCTCCAACCC
This sequence comes from Ensifer sp. GW101-20A05, assembly GCF_059424735.1. Classification (NCBI taxonomy): domain Bacteria; kingdom Pseudomonadati; phylum Pseudomonadota; class Alphaproteobacteria; order Hyphomicrobiales; family Rhizobiaceae; genus Ensifer; species Ensifer sp. GW101-20A05. The sequence goes on from NZ_JBWKZT010000008.1 coordinate 283,601, forward strand.
AAGTTGCTTGGCCCAGGTCTTCAGGGTGCCATAGCGCGCGATCTCATAGTGTTCGACCGCCTGAGCCGTGGAGATGAGGCCGGCGTCGAGAGCCGGGCTCCCTTTGAACTCCTCGATGATCTCCTCGCCCTCGGCGATGATCCCCTGGATAGCCTCGCAGGTCTTTCCCTGCGCGCGCTTGCCGAGTATCTCGAAGACCTGTTGCAAGCGCTCGACATGGCCCTCCGTTTCGTCCCGGTGCTTCTGGAACGCCGCTTTGCTGTCGGGCAATTGCGCGGCGCGCGCCATCTTTGGCAGTGCTTTCAGTATCTGCCTCTCCGCATAGTAGATGTCCTTAAGGCCGTCATAGAACAGCGCCTCGAGCGTCTTCTCCGGCATAGCAAGCTCCTGTGCCATCTAGTTGGAACACCTCCAACAGCTGCGGCGCCGAAAGGTTCCAGACGGAAACAATACTTCGCCGGCACCAGTTGGAACCCGTTCAGCGCCCCATGCATTGGCGAGACCCGGCATGCTCGATCCAGCCAGCGCACACACGATGGCCGCCGGAGCATTCGAAACATCCAGTCGCAAGGAGAACTGGTTATGAACGACAATGGCTCTGCCCCGGTCCCGGGCACATCAGCCAGAACAGGCGCGCGAAATAAGAAACGTGTGCGAGCAAAGCGCTTCGACCCATCGACAGTCGTTGCGAACGGCCACTACGACCTGACAGAATTCATCGCCAAATACGGACTCCAGCCGATGGCCGCCAGCGAGATCTTCGAGCGGATCGGACCGAGCCGGCGTAATATTGACCGCCACATGACAGAGCGATCCAGACCCGTGGGGGCGGCACCCGCGTCTAGTTCGAATTGGCTAAACGCTAAACCTTGACGGGAATGCGCGCCTGGAGTTCAATCTCGTTTGAGGCGCAATGCTTCGAGGCCGCCAGAGGCCCGACAAAGGGAAGTGGCGGCCTCACCAGGCGACGGCGAAGCGTCGCTCGCCGCGACGGATGGCAGGCAGCAGCCCTCCTGGCGATCGGAACCGATGAGCATGAACTGGCAAAATTGACCGCGACGACATTTCTATCTCCGACGCTTAAGCCTCGGAGATAAAAGGGCATCGGCAATTGGCAAGGACCCTGCCCCCTCTGCCGCGGTATTCTTCGGATTTGACAAGCCCGATCCTCGCCCCAGTTCATGGAGATGGCTTTAAGTGAGGTGGTGCGCAGCAACGCACAACGAACAGCAGCACTGGTCAAATGGACCCTCGGTCGGGAACGACCGCGCCGGAGCAGCCCTGTTTCCTCCATGCGCAGCTTCTGGGGCCTGTTGCTGGCCTATTGGCTCTCCGAACGTTGGCGCGAGGCCTGGGGCTTGACCTTTCTCATCCTGCTGCTCACCGGATTGTCGGCGCAAGCAAGCGTCTACTTCGCCCTGACGTCCGGCGAGCTTGTCAATCGGATCGCCAATTTTCACCACCCCACCGTGCCCACCACGCCTTCGTCGCTCCTGACCACCGCAGCGACGCTTGCGGCGATCGCGATCACCAGGGACGCCGGGTTCACTGCGGTCCGTCATTTCTTCTCGACCACGCTCCACCGGAAATGGCGCCAGTGGCTGGATAAACGCTTCAACCAGGCGCTGCTCGATTCCAACCATACCCATTTCCACCTTCAGCAGAACGGATTTGGCGCCGCGACCGAAGGCGAGAGTTCGTCGCCCGACAACATCGACCAGAGGGTACAGGAAGCGATTAAGGGCATGACAGGCGGTGCCATCGGTCTTGGCGTGGGCATCGCCGGCGTTGTTTTGTCGCTTGGCTTCGTCGGGCGAAAACTGATCGAAACATCGAGCCCCGTCAGGGGGCTTGATCTGCTCGGCAGCTACGGTAGCGCCTGCCTGATGTTTCTGGCGATCGCGATCTACGTGCCCCTCAATACGTTCATCGCAGCCAAGCTCGGCAGTGTCCTGCAGGGCCTGTCCATACGCATCCAATCGGCCGAAGGCAGCTATCGCAGCGAATTGAACCAATTGTTGCACCGCAGTTTTCATGTTGCGGTCATCAAGGGCGAACCCGCGCAGAAGGCCGTCAACGGGCGCCGATATCGCGAGATCGACAACACTTGGGCGAGCCTCAACCGCGTGACCGCCGGCTACATGGGCTTCGAGCTGGTACATAATTTCATCGGCTCACGCATCGTCGCCTATGCGCCAGGGCTACTCCCCTACGTCGACAAAACGATCAGCCTGCAGGACTATGTCACCGGCGCGGAGCTGGCGACGGCCCTGATCAACGAATGCTCGTGGTTCATCCATGCGATGCCCGACATCGCGACGCTCAAGGCGGATGCACACCGGATCACCGAACTTGCCCAAGCAATAGAAGCGGTGCAGCAGCCGCAGGATTACTATGCTCGCAGCGGCCCATCGGTGTTCGAGTACAATTCCCAGGACGCCGCGCGGGGCCTGACGATCCACGCCATCGAGCTCCTGCATTCCGGCGATGACCAGGCTTTCCTGACCGCTGACGAACTGAATTTCCTTCCCGGAGAGTGGATCTTGGTGGTCGGTGATTCCGGAAGCGGAAAGACCTCGCTTCTGAAGGCAATCAACGGTCTGTGGGCACACGGACGCGGCACGATCACGACGCCGGAGAACGTGCGAAGCCTCTACGCTGCCCAAGACGTCAAGCTCCAGGGTGTTTGCCTGAAGGATCTCGTCTGTCTGCCGGATGAGGCTGAAGCCCATGACGACGCCTCTGTCGCGTCGGTGTTGAAAGAAGCCGGGCTCGAAGAAATTGCGGAAGAGCTTTCGAGCGATGGTCGCGATGGGCAGAACTGGGACAAGCTTCTGTCCGGGGGCGAGAAGCAGAAACTCGTCCTTGCTAAGATCCTGCTATTAAGGCCAGGCCTGCTCTTCCTCGACGAGGCGACAGGCGCCCTTGATAGCGACGCGGTTCGGGCATTCCATCAATCGATCAAGGATCATTGCCCGGAGGCGACGGTGATCGCCGTTATGCACGATACCTCGTCGATCCAGTCAGAAAGCGGGGTCGATTTCTTCGATAGCGTGCTCACCATCGACAACGGCATCGCAACGAAAACGCCAATTTCCGACTGGCGCGATACGCAGGAGTAGCTGGCACCGGCGGCCGCCCTATTTCTTCGGTCATGTGCTGCGCATTCATTTTGTGACGCGGCGTGAACAGCGATCAAAATCCCCCGAAGCTAGGAGCCCCAATGCGTATTGCCCTCCTTGTCAACGCACTCGAAACCGAAGGGCCGTCCTATACGACGACCGCGTTGGCGCTTGCCGCGCTCTCTCGCGGACACGAGGTTCTTTACGTCACGCCCGGTGATTTTATCCTGCGCCCTGACGATACACTGATGATACGGGCGGCCGGTTTCGTCGGCACACGACCGAAGAAGCCCGAGACGCTCTTGCGAGCGCTCACGAACGCGGACAAGACCATCGTCAACATCGAAGAAGTGGACGTTCTGCTGCTTCGCAACGATCCGTCAGAGGACGCCGAAAACCGACCCTGGGCATCCTACGCCGGGGCGAATTTCGGCCGTCTCGCCGCGGAGCGCGGTACGATCGTTGTCAACGATCCCTGCGGCTTGGCATTGGCCCAGGACAAGCTTTACTTCCAGGATTTCCCGGTGGCCGTTCGCCCGACAACCTTGATCTCCAAGGACATCGATGAAATCCGTACGTTCATCGACAGCCACTCCGAGGGTGTGATCATCAAACCGTTGCAGGGTTCTGGCGGTCGAAACGTCTTCCGGGTGGGTACCAGCACGGAGGGCAATCTTACGCAAATTGTCGAGGCTGTCGGCGTCGTCGGCTATCTTATCGTGCAGAGCTACCTTCCCAAGGCGTCGGACGGCGATACGCGGTTGTTCCTGATGAACGGACGACCGCTGCACAGGGGCGACGTCTATGCTGCGTTCAGACGCGTGCCGCCCAAGGGAGACGTCCGATCCAACATCCACGCAAGCGGCACTCCAAAGCCGGCCAACATTACGAAGGAGATGCTGGCGATCGCCGAGATGCTACGGCCGAAGCTCGTTGAAGACGGCATGTTCCTGGTCGGCCTTGATATCGTCGGCGACAAGCTTCTCGAGATCAACGTATTCACGCCTGGCGGCCTCCAGACCATTCGCGAACTCCACGACATCGATTTCTGCGACGAGATCCTGGACTCGCTGGAAAACAAGGTGGACATCAAAAAGACCTATCGGGGATCACTCAGCAATCGGATCCTGTCGATGCTTTGAATTGGCGGCCCAATCCGTCGCGCGCTCCACTTTCGCGCAATGTGTTGGCGGAACAGAACCGCCGATCCGGATGTTACTGTCCGCAAGTGGCAGGCAGAGCCCGTTTGCCACAAAGGGCGACAAAGGAGATAGCGTTTCTGTGAATTTTCTACACCAGATTGTCTCTGACGTGCAGTTGATGCTTCGCCGGCCGCCGCGCATGCAGTACGCGGCCTTGTGTTATCGCTTTCGTAAAGACAACACACTGGAGATCCTTCTCATTACCAGCCGGGACACCGGACGCTGGGTCATTCCCAAGGGCTGGCCGATGAAAGGAAAGCGCGCGCATGAGGTGGCTGCGAGAGAAGCCTATGAAGAGGCTGGCGTGAAGGGCACCTGCCAGAGGTTTCCTTTCGGCCACTACTTCTACAAGAAGAGGCTCGACCATGGGCTCAAGATCTCCTGCAGGGTTCAACTCCACCCCCTGGAAGTCACGCGCATGCGCGGGAAATTCCCCGAGAAGGGAGAGCGAAAGCTCGCCTGGTTCGACTATCGGGAAGCGGCGAAGCGTGTCGCCGAGCCTTCGCTGCGCGACCGGATACTCCGTTTCGGACAGCAACGCGTTCTCTAGAGCCCCCGCGCGTTTCGTTTCCGGAGCATCTTTCCGCTTCAACTGATTCCACTTGAATGCGGGATGCTCTAGTGGACGCTGGCGACCTTGACGGCGTGGGCGAAATCCTCCGCCACCAACTCACTGATCGCGATCAACACCTCCTCCACCGAAAACCCGGAGTCGATCGTCTCGCGGATCAAAAGCTGGAGGTCAAGTTCAACGACGTCCCGGCAATCCTCGAGCCGTTCCTCAGATACCGTGATGCTCTGCAGTTCTTCCATCGCGAGACTCCTCTTGACGTGGATTCTGCTGGTTCGCCCTCGCAAGCTTGTTCGCACGACCTTCCAACCCTTGGGAGGAGGTTTGAGTTCCGGCGAGAACTCCTCGAAGAGATCAAAGAAAGAGATTCGCTGCAACGCCTTGCGGTCGCATTGAGCCGCCTACCGGTCGCGGTCGCCTTGACGGCGTGACCGCCCTGCATCTCTCGACGGTTCTTCCGGCCCTTCCCAGCCAAAGACGCTGCGACCGCCGAACTCTTGCGATTGTCGAAACTCGCCGGCCACGATCTCCTTGAGATCCGGGCCGGTCACGTATTTCTCGAACTGGCGAGCCTGATCGTCGAGGCGCTTGAGAACCTGCATCTCTTCGTCACGACCGAGCTTCGCTTTCGACACGGCGGACTTCATCACCCGGATCGTCTCGTCGTAGACTTTCAGTGGAACCGGGAACGGGTGGCGATCCTTGCCGCCGTGGGCAAGCGAGAAGCGTGCCGGATCGCCGAACCGGCATGGCGCACCGTGCACAACTTCGGCCACCATCGCCAGCGCCTTGACGGTCCGCGCCCCAACCCCCGGCACCAGCAGGAGATGCTCGAAATCCTCTGGGCCACGGTCGGCGGCCGCAGCGAGCGTGGCATGCAGGCGTTTCATATTGACGTCTTCTTCGCGCACGTCGTGATGTTCAGGCATAATCAGATGCGGCAGCATTGGCTGCGCGCTTTGCTTGGTCACCCGCCTTGGCTCGATGGCTGCGACCTCCCGGACGATCCGATCCGGCCCCAGCGAAGCCAGAAGATCGAGCTGGCTATTGCGCGAGGCCGCGGCACGGCGGTCGGCAAGGTTGACGATCTCGCCCTGCCGCGCGCCTTCGATCGCCGTGTGGGGCGAATCCACGAAGCTGGTGATCCCCTCCGAAAGCCAATGGTAGCGCCGGGCCTGCCGCCTTTCGCCGTTCATGCCCTGTTGCACGATGACCCATTTGCCGTCGTCGGTGACGATAAAACCGTGCAGGTAAAGGTCGAAGCCGTCTTGAACTGCTGCACTGTCGACCTTTGCGACGAGGCGGCTGGTTGTCGCCAGGCCACTTCCATCGAGGCCCACGCGCTCGCCGATCGCAATCAACTCGCCGGGGGTCTCCCGGGAATTCCGCCCTCGCCCGCCACAGACATGAATACCGAGTTCGCCTGACAGAGGCGACAAACCACGCTTCAGGGCGCCGATGACGCTGGTGGTTATGCCGGAAGAGTGCCAGTGAAATAGCCCCCGAAAGGCCCGGACATGCTCCCCCATTTAGCTAAGTGGTAGGAGTAATGTTGGTATTATGACTG
>NZ_JBWKZT010000009.1:0-254421 GCF_059424735.1 Ensifer sp. GW101-20A05
GGCCATCTGCGGCTGCTGGTCGATGAAGATCAGCTGGCTGTTTGCGGGGGTCAGGACTTCGAGTTTGCTGGACATGGACTTTCTCCTCTTTGAGCTGGTTGGAGCGGGGCGGCGGTGCCCGGTCTTGGCCGGTCTGGGGTGAACTGGTTTGGTGACACCAGGTGCAGCCGACCGGGTTGTGCCGCTGAAGTGCAATAATCATTTCGATTGAATTGCGTAAAATGAAACAAAGGTTGGGTTGGTGAGTCCCGAACTCCGTCGATTGATCTCTCGGATGCCAGGGCGGGTGGGTCGCGGTTGCTCGCTGGTCCTGGGCCTTGGATGCCGGGGCAAGTCCAGAGAGGCACCCGCGCAACGTCCCATCTGATCAAACCGGGTGAATCATGTCACGCGCATAGGCAAGTCCGATCCCGTATCCGCCCGCATGCGCTTCTACGATCGCCCGGGCACCATCGTAGGTCTCCTTGCGCGTCCAGTCCCGCTGAAGCTCGAGGAGAAGCTGCAGCCAGGACGTCATCGTCGCGCCTGCCTTCTCCATCCTTCGCAACGCAAGGGCGTGGCTCTCCGCGGTGATGCCGCCGCATGTGTCGGCTACGACGAAGACCTCATAACCATCAGCAAGCGCGGAAAGAACGGGGAAGGAGACGCATGCTTCGGTCAAGAGACCGGAGACGACGAGCTTGCGGCGGCCGGTTTTGACGACCGCGTCACGAACGCCGTCGTCCTCCCAGGCATTCATGTTGCGCCGCTCGATCACCGGAACGTCTGGGATGACGCTTCTGATCATCGGCATCAGGGGGCCGCTATAGACCTTGGATGCGGAGGTCGACACGACGATCGGCAGGTTGAAAACGCGCGCAGTTTTGGCAAGAGCCACTGTGTTTCCGACCAGCAACTGGCGATCGCCGGATCCCACGCCGAAGGCGAGTCCAGCCTGCTGGTCGACGATCAGGAGCAATGGCTCGTCGGGTGTCAGAAGGGGAATGGGCGTCATTTCTTTTACTCCAGGGAATAGCGGACAGCTGGAAAAGATAGCGGTCCGGCTTGCCGGCGGCTTGAACGCAAAGGCGGCATTTTGCCGAAAGCAATTGGATTTGGTCGGCTGTGACCGCGTTCGTCGACGGCGATCGGCGCACGCCCGCGCGATCAGCTGCATGACCGCTTCCCGCTTCGTTGCACGAGATCGAATCCCGTACCGCGCGCGTGGTCTCTGGGGCGAGCCGCGTCTTGCCTCAGCGATATGGACAGCGCTGGCGTGCGCCGCCTGCATGCGAATCCGGGTCTTTACGGGAAGCGAACCTCTGTTTGAGTCCCCGATAAAAAAGCATTCCTTCATGCTCTTGACATTATGCAATCGATTGCGTTAAAAGACATGCAATCGATTGCATAGTTGGAGAGATCCCATGGACGCAGCAGAGACGAAAGCTAGGCCCACCCACGTTATCGGAAATCAGGCGGAGGTGACGGGAGTGGTGCTCGACGCGATGTCGCGAGCGACCAGCGCCCGCCTCAGAGAAATCATGGAATCGCTCGTCAAGCATCTGCATGCCTTCGCCCGCGAAGTCCGCCTCAGCGAGGATGAATTCGAGCAGGGGATCGATTTCCTCAACCGGATAGGACAGGCGACCAACGACGCTCACAATGAGGGCGTGCTGTTCTCCGATGCGCTCGGCTTTTCCACCCTGGTCTGCCTGCTGAACAACGGCCAGAACGGCGCGACGGAAACCGCCGCGGCGTTGCTCGGGCCCTTCTGGCGGATGCATTCGCCGTCGACCGAAAACGGTGGTTCGATCATCCGCTCGCAGACGCCCGGCCCGGCCCTCTTCGCTGAATGCCGCGTCACCGATCCCGACGGCAAGCCGATCGAAGGCGTCGAGATCGACGTCTGGCAGGCGTCTCCAGCCGGCCTTTACGAGAACCAGGACCCGGACCAGGCAAACATGAACCTGCGCGGCAAATTCCGGACCGATGCGCAGGGTCGCATTTCTTTCCGCTCGGTGAAGCCCGCGGGCTATCCGGTGCCGACCGACGGGCCGGTGGGCGAGTTGCTGCGCGCGCAACTCCGCCATCCCTACCGCCCGGCGCACCTGCATTTCCTCTGCTTCAAGCCGGGCTACAAAACCCTCATCACCCAGATATTCGTCGATGACGACGAGCATCTGGAAAGCGATGTGGTGTTCGGCGTCACCCGCCACCTGATCGGCGATTTCACGCAAGGCGCCGGCGCGCCGCCGGCTGCCGATGTGACCGGCCCCTGGTACCGGCTTGCCTATGAATTCGTGATGGAATGCGGCGAAGCCAAGCTTCCGGCTCCGCCGATCCGCTGACCCCAACATAAGAAAACGGATGTATCTCATGTCGAACACAGAACAGCTGAAACGCGAAACCTATCCCCGTTCGCTCGAAGGCAAGGTTGCACTCGTCGTCGGTGGCGCCGGCGCCATCGGCGCCGCAACCAGCCGCATGCTCGCAGCGGCAGGAGCGACGATCGTCGTCACGCATATGGACACGGAGCGTGATACGCTGGCGGCCGAAGCGTTGATCAAGGAACTCGGCGCGCCTCACGCCGCCTATGTGGCGAATGTCGTCGACACGGCTTCACTCATCGCGCTTCGCGCGACGCTTGAACAGAAACACGGCCGCCTCGACATCCTGGTCAATGCCGCCGGTTTCACCAAACCCGTCCCGCATGCCGACCTCGATGGGCTCACCGACGAACTCATCGACCTCATGTTGCAAGTCAACTGGCGCGGCCAGTTCGCGACCATTCGTACCTTTGCGCCGCTGCTGAAGGCATCTGGCGACGGACTGGTCGTGTCGATCTCCTCGATCGCCTCCTTCACCGCTGTCGGTTCATCCATCGCCTATTGTGCGGCGAAGGCCGGCATCGACGTCATGACCAAGGCTTTGGCGCGGGCGCTTGCGCCGGAAATCCGAGTGCTGGCGGTCTCGCCGGGCGTCGTCGATACCGAATTTGTTCCGGGCCGCGGCGCCGACTTTAACGACAAGGTCAAGGCCTCGACGCCGCTGAAGCGCATCGGCACCGCCGAAGACATTGCCGCGGCGATCACCGCCTGCGCCACCATGCTCCGCTACTCTACCGGGCATATCATCCAAGTCGACGGCGGCCGGGCGCTCTAGAGCGCCGTGCGTTCAGACGAACGCACAAAGGACGCTCTAGCACTTTGATTCTAGAGCATCTTTCCGCTTCGAGTGATTCCACTTGAGAGCGGGATGCTCTAGCCAGGTAAACGGGAGGAAACCATGACACGCGCACCGCTGTCGAAAGTGTTCATCACCTGCGCGATCACCGGCAATATTACCCAGCCGGAGCAGACGCCGCATTTGCCGATCACGCCAAAGCAGATTGCCGATTCCGCGCTGGAAGCGGCAGATGCCGGGGCGGCTATCGCCCATATCCACGTCCGCGATCCCAAGACCGGGCGTCCGTCGATGGAACTCGATCTTTACCGCGAGGTGCTCGATCGCATCCGTGCGAAGAATTCCGAGTTGATCATCAACCTGACAACGGGGCCGGGCGGCCGCTTCGTACCGTCAGAGCATGATCCGAAGATCGCGGGCGAGGGTACGACGCTGATGGTGCCGGAGCTCCGTGTCGAGCATATCGTCGCGCTGAAACCCGATATCTGCACGCTCGATCTCAACACTATGAATTCGGGCGGACAGGTGGTCATCAACACGCCGGCCAATATCCGCCGCATGGCGAAGGTGATCGCTGACGCCGGCGTCAAGCCAGAGATCGAGTTGTTCGATTCCGGCGATATCGCCCTGCTTCATGACCTGATCGCCGACGGCACGTTCAAGGGACTGCTCCTGACTTCCTTCGTGATGGGCGTGAAGTACGGTTTCCAGCCGTCGCCGGAGACCGTGCTCTATGCCCGCGGGCTGCTGCCGGCCGACGCCGCCTTCACCGCCATCGGCATCGGCCGCTCGGCCTTCCAGATGGTCGCCCAGTCCTATCTGGCCGGCGGCCATGTCCGGGTCGGGCTCGAAGACGCCGTCTATATCGAACGCGGCGTACTTGCGCCCTCCAATGCGGCCCTCGTCGAGAAAGCGCGCCGCATCGCCGAAGATCTGGGGGCCCAGATCGCCAATCCATCCGAAGCGCGCCGCATTCTCGGCTTGCGCGAAGCTGCGTGACAGGAGGCCTTGATGATGAACAACGAAGATTTGAACATTAAAGCGGCATCGACGGTGCGGGGCCTGCGTCTCCATGCCAAGGCGCCGAGCTACGACGCGATCGAGCTCCCCATCGAGACGCATCCGCTGCGGCCTCTTCGGCCAGGCGAGGTGCTCGTCGAAATCCATGCGGCGGCCGTCAATCCCTCCGATGCCAAGGCGGCAACGGGCCTGATGCCCTATGCGGTGTTTCCGCGAACGCCTGGCCGCGATTTCGCGGGCCAGGTAGTGGCGGGGCCCCAGGAGCTGATTGGAAAGCGAGTCTTCGGTTCGTCCGGTGACCTCGGCATCCGGCTGGACGGTGCGCAGGCGAGCCACATGATCGTCGAGGCCGACGCCGTCGTCGAAGTTCCCGACGGCATCGACATCAAGGCGGCCGCAGGGATCGGCGTGCCCTTCGTCACGGCCTGGCAGGGTCTGCAACGGGCCGGATTGCCCGCAGCCGGCGAGACCGTGCTCATTCTCGGCCTCAACGGCAAGGTCGGGCAGGCGGCGGCCCAGATCGTAACCTGGCGAGGGGCGCGCGTCATCGGCGTCGTGCGCCGGGACGAGGCCTATCAGGGGCACGCCAATGCGCCGATCGAGGTCATTGCCGCCGACAAGACGGATGTGCCGGCGCGAGTTCGCGAACTGACCGACGGAAAGGGCGCCGATATCGTCTACAACACGGTCGGCGACCCGTTCTACGAGATCGGCCAGAAGTCGCTTGCGGTGCGGGGCCGGGCGATCTTCATCTCGGCGATCGACCGTTTCGTCAACTTTGACTTGCTTGCCTTCTACAAGGGGCAGCACACCTATGTCGGCATCGACACGATTTCGCTGAACTCGGTCGAGACGGGCGCGATCCTCAAACAAATGGCGCCGGGCTTTGCCGCCGGCAAGCTCAAGCCGTTTCCCATTGTAGAAACCGCGATCTATTCGTTCGAGAACGCCCACGAAGCCTATCAGGCCGTCATGGCGTCCTCGCGCGACCGCATCGTGCTCGTTCCGGGAGCGTGAGGCCGTGCACGTGGTCAAGTTCACGGATGCTCCGCCCTACCAGGCGCCGGGCCACGACAAGATGAGGATGGTTCGCCTGCAGGGTCTCGAGGCCGGGCCGTCCGATACGGCCTGGCTCGGAGTGTCGACGTTGGAGCCCGGCGGCGGCACGACCCTTAGCAGTTCGCCCGTCGAAAAACTCTACGTCGTTCTCGACGGCAAGGTCACGGTTTCGAACGGCAACGAGGAGGTCGTTTTGCAGCCATGGGATTCCTGCCGCATTGCACGGGCGGAAAGCCGGAAGCTCTATAATGCGACGGACCGACCGGCGACGATCCTCTTGGTGATGCCGACGACCCAGCCGCCGTAAGGCAAGCGGCCGCTATCTCGAAAATTCGATGCCAGTTCACGTGACGGGTTGCCCGTCGCGGCAATCCTGCTCGTTCCGAAGGGAGGACCTTTCATGACGCATGCTTCCACCACGCCAAAGCCGCGCAAGCCTTGGTATCAGATACTCTACATACAGGTTCTGATCGGCATCGCGATCGCGATCGTCTTTGGTCATTTCTGGCCCGAAACGGCCATCGAGATGAAGCCCCTTGGGGACACCTTCATCAAATTGATCAAGATGGTGATCGCGCTCGTCATCTTCTGTACCGTGGTCTCGGGCATTGCGGGCATGAACGACCTGAAGAAGGTCGGCCGCGTCGGCGGCAAGGCCCTTCTCTATTTCGAGGTCGTCTCGACTCTGGCGCTCGCCATCGGCATGGTGATCGGTAACGTGCTCACGCCCGGCGCCGGCTTCAACGCCGACCCCGCCACCCTCGATGCCGACGCCGTCAATGTCTATGCCGGCAAGGCGGCGGAGCAATCCGTCACCGAATTCCTCATGAACATCGTGCCGAAGACCGTGGTCGACGCTTTCGCGCAGGGCGATATCCTGCCCGTCGTGCTGATCTCGGTTCTGTTCGGCTATGTCCTGTCGCATCTCGGCGATCGCGCCAAGCCGATCCGCGATGTCATCGAGGCCGGTTCGCATCTCGTGTTCGGTGCCATCAATGCGATCATGCGCCTCGCCCCCATCGGCGCGTTCGGCGCCATGGCCTTCACCATCGGCAAATACGGCGTGTCGTCGCTCGGACCGCTAGCCTTCCTGATCGGCACCTTCTATCTCACCAGCATCATCTTCGTGCTTGGTGTCCTCGGTCTGATCGCCTGGTGGGCCGGGTTCAGCATCATCAAGTTCCTGGCCTATATCAAGGAAGAGATCCTGATCGTGCTCGGCACCTCGTCGTCCGACTCAGCGCTGCCGAGCCTCATGGAAAAGTTGACGAATGCCGGTGTGGCCAAACCCGTCGTCGGTCTGGTCGTGCCGACCGGTTACGTATTCAACACCGACGGGTCGTCCATCTACATGACGCTCGCAGCCCTGTTTGTCGCTCAGGCGACCAATACGGACCTTTCGCTCAGTCAGCAGTTGGCAATCTTCGGGGTCGCCATGCTCACCTCCAAGGGTGCATCGGGCGTCACCGGCGCCTCCTTCATCGCCCTTGTCGGCACGCTTTCGGTGGTGCCGGCAATCCCGGTGGCCGGCATGGCGCTCATCCTCGGCATCGATCGCTTCATGAGCGAGGCACGCGCCCTCGTCAACATGATCGGCAATGGCGTTGCGGCGATCGTCATGGCGAAGTGGGAGGGCGAACTCGATGAGGCCCGTCTCCAGGCGGTGCTTGCCGGCAGCCCGCTCGCCGATAGCCAGGCCGTCGACGACCTGGATGTCATTGCGACCCCGGAACTCGCCTCGAAGATCTGACGGCGGTGGGGCCGCGGCGACGGCGGCCCCGCGCATCGGACCACAGTTACCATGGGAGTGTGAAATGGCCCTCTACGATCTCGAAGACCGTAAGCCGGTGCTGGATGAAGACTTCGGATGGATCGCGCCGGATGCTCAGGTCATCGGCAGGATCCGCATCCGAAAGGATGCCAGTGTGTGGTTCGGCGCGGTCTTGCGCGGCGACAACGAACTGATCGACGTCGGCGCCCGCAGCAATGTGCAGGACGGCGCGATCCTCCATACCGATCCGGGTTTTCCCCTGGTGATCGGCGAGGACTGCACCATCGGCCATGGCGCCATCCTGCATGGCTGCACGATCGGAAACGGCTCGCTCATCGGCATGGGGGCGATCGTCATGAATGGCGCTGAGATCGGCGAAGGCTCGCTCGTCGGGGCGGGCGCCATGGTCACGGAAGGCAAGTCGTTCCCGCCCGGCTCGATGATCCTCGGCTCGCCGGCAAAGCTTGTGAAGACGCTTTCGGCCGAGGAATCCGAACGTCTGAAGGCATCCGCTGGGCGCTACGTCCGCAACGCGATCCGGTATCGCGACCATCTCGCCTCAAACGGCTAGCGGCAGCGCCGCGCATCGACAAGGGAGTACATCCGTGAAGAAGGTAATGAGCAGCGCGACCGAGGCCTTGGCCGGTCGCCTCAAGAACGGCATGACGATCCTCTCGGGTGGCTTCGGCCTGAGCGGCATCCCGGAAGCCCTGATCCTGGCGATCCGCGAATCCGGCGTGACCGGCCTGACCGTGATCTCCAACAATGCCGGCGTCGACGGGATCGGTCTCGGCGTCCTCCTCGACTCGCGCCAGATCCGCAAGATGGTCTCGTCCTATGTCGGTGAGAACAAGACCTTTGCACAGCAGTACCTATCGGGCGAACTCGAACTCGAGTTCACCCCGCAGGGGACGCTTGCGGAGCGCATCCGCGCCGGCGGCGCCGGCATCCCGGCCTTCTACACGCGCACCGGCGTTGGCACCATCGTCGCAGACGGCAAGGAGACCCGCGAATTCGGCGGCGAAACCTATGTCATGGAAAAGGGGCTGCGCGGTGATCTCGCCATCGTGCATGCCTGGCAGGGCGATAGTGAAGGGAACCTGATCTATCGCTACACGGCCCGCAACTTCAACCCGATGATGGCCACCGCGGCAGACTTCACGGTCGCTGAGGTCGAGCAATTTGTGGCGGCTGGCGATCTGAACCCCGACGGGATCCATACCTCCGGCATCTATGTCGACCGCGTCGTGCACGTCGCCAATCCCGAAAAACGCATCGAACAACGCACGACCAGACCGCGGACCGCGGCTTAGGAGGACTGACCGATGGCATGGACTCGCGATCAGATGGCGGCGCGCGCCGCTAAAGAACTGCAGGACGGTTTCTACGTCAATCTCGGCATCGGCATTCCCACGCTGGTCGCCAATCACATCGCACCCGGCATCAGCGTGCAACTGCAATCCGAGAACGGAATGCTCGGCATGGGGCCGTTCCCCTTCGAGGGCGATGAGGACGGCGACCTGATCAACGCCGGCAAGCAGACCATCACCGCGCTGCCGACGACCAGCTTCTTCTCGTCTGCCGACAGCTTCGCCATGATCCGCGGCGGGCATATCGACATCTCGATCCTCGGCGCCATGGAGGTGGCGGCCAATGGCGATCTCGCCAACTGGATGATCCCGGGCAAGATGGTCAAGGGCATGGGTGGGGCGATGGACCTGGTGGCCGGCGTCAAGCGCGTCGTAGTGGTTATGGAGCATGTCGCAAAGGACAAGACGGGCTCCATTCAACCAAAGCTGGTTCCGCATTGTTCGCTGCCCCTGACGGGCAAGGGCGTCGTCGGTCTCGTCATCACGGACCTCGGCGTCTTCAAGCCGCTGCGCGGCGATGCCGCTGCATTCGAGGTTCTTGAACTTGCCGATGCCGTGACGATCGAAGACGTCAGAGCCACCACCGGCACTGAGATCGTCGTTTCATCGCGGCTCGCCGTGAGCGCCTGACCCGCGCTTGAACTTGCCGGTGCAACCGCGACCGGTGCCGCGGTTTTCCAACTTCAAGCATCGCTAGCGGCAGTCGCTGCCGATCGTATTCATATTGGCGAAGGGAACGAACTGATGTCATCGAAAAGAATCCACGCCGCAGCCTCGGTGACCGCCGCCGAGGCGCTTGAGTTTCATGCCATGGGGCGTCCCGGCAAGCTCGAGATCACGCCGACCAAACCGATGGCGACGCAGCGGGACCTTTCATTGGCCTATTCGCCCGGTGTCGCCGAGCCCGTCAAGGCGATAGCAGAAGACCCCTCACGCGCCTTCGATTACACGACGCGCGGCAACATGGTGGCCGTGATTTCCAACGGCACCGCCATTCTCGGCCTCGGAAACCTCGGGGCGCTCGCATCAAAGCCTGTGATGGAGGGGAAATCGGTCCTGTTCAAGCGGTTCGCGGACATCGACTCGATTGACCTCGAGGTCGATACGCCGGACCCTGAGCAATTCATCAACTGTGTGCGCTTCCTCGGTCCTTCCCTCGGCGGCATCAATCTCGAGGATATCAAGGCGCCGGACTGTTTCATCATCGAGCAGCGCCTGCGCGAGATAATGGATATCCCGGTCTTCCATGACGATCAGCATGGCACCGCCATCATCGCGACCGCAGGGCTGATCAATGCGCTGCACATCACCGGACGCGACATGAAAACGACGCGTCTTGTCTGCAATGGGGCAGGTTCGGCGGCGATCGCCTGCGTCGAACTCATCAAGTCCCTCGGGTTTCCGTCGGAAAACGTCATTCTGTGCGATACCAAGGGCGTCGTTTATGAAGGTCGCGCCGAAGGCATGAACCAGTGGAAATCCGCACATGCGGTGAATACGAAGCTGCGCACGCTGGCCGAAGCGATGGACGGCGCCGACGTATTCTTCGGTCTTTCTGCCAAGGGAGCGCTGACGCCGGCCATGGTGCTGTCGATGGCGAAAAACCCGATCATCTTCGCCATGGCAAATCCGGATCCCGAGATCGCGCCAGAGGAAGTCGCAGAAATCCGCGACGATGCCATCATGGCCACGGGCCGCTCGGACTATCCGAACCAGGTCAACAATGTCTTGGGCTTTCCCTATATCTTCCGCGGTGCGCTGGATGTCAGGGCGACGACCATCAATGAGGCCATGAAAGTGGCGGCCGCGCAGGCGCTGGCCGAACTTGCCCGCAAGGACGTGCCCGACGAAGTCGCTGCTGCCTATCAGGGCAACCGGCCGAAGTTCGGCCCCAACTACATCATTCCGGTACCGTTCGACCCGCGTCTCATTTCAGAAATTCCGCTCGCCGTCGCGAAGGCTGCGATGGAGACCGGCGTCGCACGTCGCAACATCGACGATCTGCAAAAATACGCTCAGGAGTTGTCCGCCCGCCGCGATCCGATCGCTTCGACCCTCCAGCGCATCTACGACCGCGTGCGCCTTCAGCCAAAGCGTGTCGTCTTTGCGGAAGGCGAGGAGGAGCGTGTCGTACGCGCGGCAATCGCATTCGTTAATCAGGAGCTCGGGACGGCGATCCTCGTGGGTCGTGAGGATCGCATCCGTGAAACAGCGAACAACGCCGGCCTCGATATTACCAGCAACGCCATCGAGATCACCAATGCGAGGCTCTCGCCTCGCAGCGGTAGCTATGCCCAGCATCTCTACGCGCGGCTACAGCGCAAAGGCTTCCTGCTGCGCGATTGCCAACGCCTCATCAACAATGATCGCAACCACTTTGCGGCCAGTATGCTGGCGCTTGGCGACGCCGACGCCATGGTCACCGGCCTGACGCGCCACTACTCATCCGCTTTGGAGGATATCGGGCGGGTGATCGATCCGCGCCCGGGTCAACGCGTTATCGGGGTCTCGATCGCCCTGAGCCGCGGGCGCAGCGTTATCGTGGCGGACACCTCCATCCATGACTTGCCCAATGCCGAGCAGTTGGCAGATATTGCGGAGGGAGCGGCTGGTTTCGCGCGGCGCATGGGTTACGAACCGCGTGTCGCGATGCTCGCCAACGCGACCTTCGGCCAGCCGCAGAGTGAGCGTTCGGAGCGCGTGCAAGAGGCCGTGCGGATCCTCGACATGCGCAAGGTGGATTTCGAGTATGATGGCGAAATGGCAGCCGATGTTGCGCTCGATCATCACCTGATGCAGCAGCAATATCCGTTCTGCCGATTGTCAGGTCCGGCCAATGTCCTGGTCATGCCGGCCCTGCATTCAGCTTCGATTTCGACAAAGATCTTGCAGGAACTAGGCGGTTCGACCGTCGTAGGTCCGCTTCTGGTCGGCCTCGATAGATCGGTGCAGATCGTACCGCTCAATGCGCGCGATTCCGACATCGTCAATTTGGCGGCAATCGCCGCCTTTGGAACCGACGGCAGCTGAGCAGATGTCGGCGGCTGCAGCCAGGAGCGCTGCAGCCCGCGATCCAGGCTGCAGGCATTGACGAACGTCAGCCAGGATTGCGCTGCTCGGCCGCTTGCACCGGCGTAAGCGGTGGCTGCTTGCGCCACCGCCCAAGACGGCCTTCGTCGTGACCGGCGGCAAAAAGCTGTTGCATGTACCTTCGATCAAATTCGGATTTCGGGCTCAGTGTGAACTGATCCGGAATCGATGCGTAATAAAGCTGACCGCGGGCGGCCGTCGTCTGAAGCTGCAGGCGCACCAGATCGGAAATCGCCTGATACTTGATCAACGTTTCGATCGAACGGCGGGCGATCCCGAGCGCTGTTTCTTCGGTCGCGGCGTACTCGGGCGTCAATCGCCCGTTGCGGATCAGATAGAGTGTTCGCGAGCGGGCATGACCAAAGTAGCGCTTCTCATATCCCGACAGCTCTATATTGGGAGGGGCGAAGAAGATCTGCGCCACGGTCCCGCCGTCGACATGCAATTCCTGCCTGGCTTGACTGTCCAGCCTTACATCGATCCGAACCGGTGGGAACACCGCAGGTATGGCCGCAGACGCCAACAGGACGTCGATCATGTGCTCTCGACGATCGGCGCGCGCACTGGCCGCGATGGCGGACAGGTCCCAGACAACAGGACGCTGGGCATCAATGTTGGTGGTTTGGATCAGCAGACGCCGGCCGATGCGGTACTGCGCTGCAATTTCCGTGACCATTTCTTCGGTGAGATAGCGACCGATCAATTGCCGCAACGGCCCATTATCGTAGAGACCACGGCCCATCACGCCGAACAGGCCGAGATTTCTATAGATATCGCGGTCACCATACTGCGTGAACACTTCGCGCAATTCCCGGTCGTGGGACGGCCCAAGGAAAGCAAAGGGAGCCGCCAAAGCGCCCGTGCTGACGCCAGTCACGACCTCGAATTGCGGTCGATTGCCCCTCTCGCTCCAGCCCGTCAGATATCCGGCGGCAAACGCGCCGTCGGCGCCTCCGCCCGAAATGGCAAGAAAGTCGACATGATTGACGGCGGTGCGCGGGCGACGCCCTGAGCGAACCGCATCGTGGGTCTGCTTGTACTGTTGCGCTATGAGCGAACGTAGAGTGGGCGTGACCTCGTCTCCCCAGAAGCGGGCAAGGTCCACGTGTTCGATTTGCACAGCCGAAGCCTGTTCTGCCGGAACCGAGATACGCTCAGGCCCGGTGACACATGCCGTCAGTAGACCGGATGCAAAAAGGAGCGGCATGATTGAGGATCGAAATCCCTGAATGCGCGTAAAAATGGTCGCTGACAACGATATCGCCCTCGGATCCCCCATCCTTTTAATCCACCCTTTGCTTGCGCCGATTTCAGTCGCGTTCGCCGCCCGCATGCAGGCTTGCCGGATATAGTCGGCGGCGTATCGTTACGGTGATCGCCAGCAACATTGCGATCAATTCCAAAGCGTGGGAGGCGAACGTGCTGCTTGCGAGCACGAGCGCCGCCATGATCAAGAGAAGCCAGTGCATCGAGCCATGTTTGGACGCCCGGTCGCGGACCAGCCAGAGGGCGGTCAGGTACATCGCGATCGGTATGCAAAAGGCGAGAGCGGCAAGCTGTTGCGAAACGGTCCCATCGCGGGCGACGCTAAGAAACACCGTAAAGCCGGCGGCCGTCGCCGCCCCAGCCGCGAAAAGCAGACAATGTCCGTAGGCCCAGGTCAGAACGATGCCAGGTTTGCGGCTGAGCAGCTGTTCGTTGCGGTCAAAGTATAGTCCCCACATCGAAAACGCGATGATGGAGCACAGGACCGCCCACCAGAAATGCCTTAGTTCCGGCGTCGCGGGATCCGAGATAATCAAGGCGATGGCGGCAAAACATTCGCCAAGGACGATGATATTGAACGAGTTGTAGCGATCGATGATGTGACCATGATGCCAGTTGCTGGCGGTCCCGCGCTCGGCCAGCAGCGGTACGGCCAGTTCGCCAGCGGCGCCGAGCGCAAAGAGCGGAAAGTAAAGCGGCGCTTCAGGGGAAACTGTGACGATCAGGGTGTTCCAGTAAACCTGCATGCCGCCGATCCCGGCCGCGTAGCGCAGGGCCGCCGGGCGGGCATGCCGATCCCCGTTCGCCGCGCCGAGCCACAGGGCGATCATGCCCAGTCGCATGATGCTGAAACCGATGAGGACGAGCCAATGCGGCTCATCGCCGAGGCCGCTTCGGATCCCTCCGGCAAGGGTAAGCGATCCGAACATGATGACCATCGTCACCACACGGAAGGCGGCCGACTTGTTGTCATAGCCCGAGGCGAACCATGTGTAGTTCGCCCAGGCCAGCCAGGCCATGAAAAAGCTGCAGGCGAAGCGGACGACGCCGGGCGCGAATTCGCCGGCTTCGATGTCCTGTGCCAGTCCATGGGCGGCGGCGGCCACCGCCACGACGGTGGCAAGATCGAACATCAGTTCAAGGGAGGTCGAGCCGCGGTTGACCTCGTTACGATCGCGCGGGGGCAGGCTGAAAGCGGCTATCGCGGACAAGGCTGGCCTCCCTTCGAGATCACGCTTGGAGGCGGCAAAACGACAGCGGCCATCGTTCAGCCCGGCTTCTTCGTGTTTTGCGGTGAATAGAAAAGGCCGACCACGAGCAGCAAGAGAGCCGGGAAGAGCATTCCCGCAACGCCCACCGTGACTTGCGCAAACGCGCCGGCAGCACACCCCATCACAAAGCCGAACACCAGAATGATCGATGTCAGCGACTGCCCCCACTCTTCCGGCTTCTCGGTATAGCCGATGACGCGACGGGCCGCAGCGACTGCGAGGCCGGCGATGTTGCCCGTCATGAGCGAAAACGGTGGGCCGAGCCTTGGGTCGAGACGCTCGATCGCCGTCAGCATCCCCATAGCGACGACGGCGAGAAGGGCGCATGCGGATACTAGCCCGGCATCGAAGATCGCAAGAAGGGCGGCCGTTGCAAACGCGGCCGCGGCGATGATGAGCGTCCAGAATGTCGCGCGCTCGAGAGGCTTGATCCAGGCGACGAGGATGGCGGCCAGGCCC
Organism: Ensifer sp. GW101-20A05; assembly: GCF_059424735.1. Taxonomy (NCBI): domain Bacteria; kingdom Pseudomonadati; phylum Pseudomonadota; class Alphaproteobacteria; order Hyphomicrobiales; family Rhizobiaceae; genus Ensifer; species Ensifer sp. GW101-20A05. The sequence goes on from NZ_JBWKZT010000009.1 coordinate 14,469, forward strand.
GCGCCCACCATGAAGAGCGGGAAGGTCATGATCTGAAGATCGCGCAGGCCGCCTTTTTCGTGACCGACCAGTCCGAGTCCGAGGAGCACGACGTTGCCGGTAACCAACCCGACGAAAAGGCCACCCAAGTGAATGAAGAAGAGTGCGTCAGCGAACCCGGAAATGAACGCCAGTGCCAGTGAATTGCTTTTCCCGCGAAGTATGTTCAGCATCGTATGCCGCTGCCCCCTATTGCTTGAGTCCTGGCGACATTCTCGATTGCAGCGATAACGAAACCGTCGACGCTGGTGTCACCTGGCATGGCGTGAAGCGAGCTCTGATCCCGCGGTGCGCCGATGAAAACGAGTCTTGACAGGACGATGCGGGTCCCCTGGTCCGTCTTGGCGACAAACCAGGGGACCCAGTGATGCTCACTTCGCCGGGTTCGGGCCGATCGTCTTGCCGTGGCTGACGCGTTCGTCGCCCTTGTGAACCATGGTGACGGCGTAGTCGATGCCCATGCCGTAGGCGCCGGAATGCTCCTTCACCAGCGAAGTGACGGCATTGTAGGTTTCCTTGCGCGCCCAGTCGCGCTGCCATTCGAGCAGGACCTGCTGCCAGGTCACCGGGATGACGCCGGCCTGGACCATGCGGTCCATGGCGTATTTGTGCGCATCGGCCGAGGTGCCGCCGGAGGCGTCGGCGACCATGTAGATCTCGTAGTCCGGGACGTCATGGAGAGCGGAGAGCGCGAAGGTGGTGTTGCAGACTTCGGTCCACAGCCCGGAGACGACGATTTTCTTGCGGCCGTTGGCGGCATTCCTGGCGAGCGCGTCGCGGACGTTCTGATCGTCCCAGGAGTTCATCGAGGTGCGTTCGAGAATGTCGTTTTCCGGGAAGACGGCGAGCAGTTCGGGATAGGTGTGGCCGGAGAAGGACCCGGTCTCGACGGTGGTGATCGTGGTTGGAATGCTGAAGACCTTTGCGGCCTTGGCGAGACCGACGACGTTGTTCTTCAGGACCTGCCGATCGATCGACTGAACGCCGAAGGCCATCTGCGGCTGCTGGTCGATGAAGATCAGCTGGCTGTTTGCGGGGGTCAGGACTTCGAGTTTGCTGGACATGGATTTTCTCCTCTTAAAGCTGGTTGGCAAGCGGGGCGTCGGTGCCCGGTCTTGGCCGGTCTGGGGTGAACTGGTTTGGTGACAACAGGTGTAGCCGACCGGGTTGTGCCGCTGAAGTGCAATAATCATTTCGATTGAATTGCGATATTGGCAATAATCGAGATAGGCGACGCCACTCCAAGGTCTTTCGCATCTCCTTGTGACGGTCACACGGATGGCGTGGTTTTCGCCGCCCAGATGCCGGCCCGGTCACCACCACACCGCGAAATCGACTTCCGAATAAAGCTCCCGACAACGCACCGGAAGCGGGCCGGATGGCTCTGGCACTTTGTTTCTAGAGCACCTTCCGCTTCCAGTATTCCGCTTGAAAGCGGGACTCTAGTCCCTCATCGGGTCTGCGGCCATTCGAGATTGCCGAAGGTGGTCCGGGATACTCCCTTGTAATAGGCGCCCGCCTTCGGCGGTGGCTGGTTCACAACCACCTTCGCCCAGGAGGGTCGCTTGTTATCTTTTGCGGGTGCACCATCGTCGCCGAGTGCGGCCGACGAAGTGATCAGGATGGAGGCCGCCAATGCGGCGGCGCCGACGATCGTTTTCATTTTGCGCCCTTCCACCGTCGTCACACGGCCCAGCAGGAGCAGCCGAGTGCGCCGAAGAAGCCCTTGAGATCGGCGATCGGCAGCTTTGACGTCCAGGCGCCGGCATGGTCGTGACCATGCAGACCGCAATTGCTGGCGCAGCCGCACGCGGTGATCGCCGTGCGCCGGAGCGAGTTCTTGCCGGCACCATCGGGCTCGCCCCAGGCGGCATAACCGCCGAAGCTGCGAACCGGCGACCAGTCGGGCATCGCCGGCGGCACCGGGTTCTCGTCGTGGGAAGCGAAGTCGCCGGCCGCATAGACGACCTTGCCGCCGACCATCGTCAGCTCCGAGGTCAGGAACGAGATCTCGTCCTCGGCGCAGGCGAAGTAGTCCTTGTTCGGCACGATCAGGTCGGCAAACTGCCCCGTCTCGATCCGGCCCTTCTTGCCTTCTTCGTTGGAGAACCACTGCACCTTCTCGGTCCACATCCGCAGCGCCGTCTCGCGGTCGAGGCAGTTGGCGCGCGGATAGAGCTGCAGGCCGCCGATGGTCTTGCCGGTCACCATCCACGACAGCGAGACCCAGGGGTTGTAGGAGGCGACGCGGGTGGCATCGGTGCCGGCGGAAACGTTGACGCCCTTGTCCAGCATGCGCCTGATCGGCGGCGTCGCTTCCGCCACGCCGTGGCCGTAGCGCTCGACGAAATATTCGCCCTGGTAGGCCATGCGGTGCTGGGTGGCGATGCCGCCGCCAAGCGCGGCGATGCGGTCGATCGACCGGTCGGAGATCGTCTCGGCGTGGTCGAAGAACCAGTTGAGGCCGTCGAGCGGGATATCCTTGTCGACCTTCTCGAACACGTCGAGCGCGCGGCTGATGGTTTCGTCATAGGTCGCGTGCAGCCGCCAGGGCCAGCGGTTCTCGGCCAGCACCCGGACGACCTCTTCGAGCTCGCCCTCCATCTCCGGCGCCATCTCCGGGCGCGGCTGGCGGAAGTCCTCGAAATCGGCCGCCGAAAACACCAGCATCTCGCCGGCGCCATTGTGGCGGAAGTAGTCGTTGCCCTGCTTGTATTTGACCGACGAGGTCCAGTTGAGGAAGTCCTCTTTCTCTTCCTTCGGTTTCTGGGTGAAGAGATTGTAGGCCAGGCGAACGGTCAGCTGATCGTCGTCCGACAGCTTCTGGATGACGGCGTAGTCATCCGGATAGTTCTGGAAGCCGCCGCCAGCGTCGATGACGCTGGTGACGCCGAGCCGGTTGAGCTCGCGCATGAAGTGGCGGGTGGAGTTGACCTGATAGTCGAAGGGCAGTTTCGGTCCCTTGGCCAAGGTCGAATAGAGGATGCCGGCATTGGGCTTGGCCAGGAGCAGCCCGGTCGGGTTGCCGTTGGCGTCACGGGTGATCTCGCCGCCCGGCGGGTTGGGCGTGTCCTTGCCATAGCCGACCGCCCTGAGGGCGGCGCCGTTCAAGAGCGCCCGGTCATAGAGATGCAGCAGGAACACCGGCGTATCCGGGGCGACCGCATTGATCTCGTCGATCGTCGGCAACCGCTTTTCGGCGAACTGGTGTTCGGTAAAGCCGCCGACGACGCGCACCCATTGCGGTGCCGGCGTGATCGCCACCTGTCGCTTCAGCATCGCCATCGCATCGGCGAGCGAACGCACGCCGTCCCAGCGCAGTTCCATGTTGAAGTTGAGGCCGCCGCGCACGACGTGGGTATGGTTGTCGTTGAGGCCCGGCAGCACGCGCTTGCCCTTGAGGTCGATCACCCGGGTGCCCGCGCCGGCCAGCGCCATGATCGTCCGGTCGTCGCCGACGGCCAGGAACTTTCCGTCCTTGATGGCAACCGCGCTTGCCGTCGGGTTGCTGCGGTCGAGCGTGGTGACAAGGCCGTTGTGCAGGATCAGGTCGGGCGTCATCGAGGTGTCTCCAGTCTGTTGGGCGTGTGTCGCGGTTGCCCTGCCCAAGCGGCGGCGGTTGCACCGAGAAAATTGCGCCGTGTAGGCATTATACGGGTTTCCTATCTATGGAGTTGCTGCCCGGCGTCCAATACCTGCGCTTGACGTGGTCGCGGAGCCCAGAAGGAAAATGGCAGGATCGACATGCCGCCGCGCAGCAGATGACGGCGCCAATGTCAGGGGAAAGGAGCGGGTAAAAACCTGCGAAGGGGGGCGCCAAGCTGCCGGCAAGGTCACTCGATCAACGAACTGGCTGTCGAGTGGGCGGACGGCGCTAAGATAGGTGAGATCAGAAGGCTGCGGGACGGCGGCGTGGCTGCCAGGATCATCGGCTTCTCCCAGATCAGTTGCCGGTTGCGGGACTGTTTCTCCAATATTGCGTTTATTCCACTGCAGTTTCTTGTCGGGAATGTCTGCCTTTTGAAGATTCTCACGTTTAAGCAGCGAAATCTAACTCTGTGGACGTCCGGACGTTTTTCCCTGAACTTATCGCCGGTTGCGCCGCCAAGGTTGAGCCGGGGGCGGAGGCTTGTTCGTCGTGTTTATCTTACAAGGCGTCCGTTCCATGCAGCCAACGGTCGCTCCCGTTTGGCCGATTCAGGTGCGCCGGTCACGCCGGAAACGAGCGGGCGTGATGCCCGCTATCAGGGAAAAGCTTCTGGTCAGATGGCTTTGGTCGGCGAAGCCACAGCGAATGGCGATTTCGGCGATTGGCATATCCTGGAGCAGCAATTCCTTGGCGCGGGCGATGCGGTATTCGGTGAGCCAGCGTAGTGGTGTGCGGCCGAAGCTCGCCTTGAAGGCTTGTATAAAGTAGCTCCGAGACAGCTCGCAGCTTTTTGCGAGCTCCATCATCGATAGGTTTCCGTCGAGCTGCGCGGCCAGGTACTCCAGCGCGCGCTTTTCCTGCCAGGGAGCCAGCGTGCCCTTGCGCTCGCCCGGAAAATACAGCCCGCCGTATTTCTGCACGAGATGTGTCATGATGGCGAGCGTGACTTGATCGATGAATAGCCGACTGGCCTGTTTTGGCCGCTCCAGCGCGGGCAGCAGCGCGTGGGCGAGGCCGAGAATGACGGTGTCGACTGTACCAGGAGGGCATTCGAAGCCCATGAGGTCGGGCCGCCCGATTTCGGTGGCGAAGTCGCGCACATGCCGAAAGGGAATCCGGAAGCGCACGTTGTCGAAGGGCGATAGATGATGGCAGCGCCATTCCTCGCGCAGGTCCGTGATGGCAAGCGCCCCCTCGGGGTGGCCGCCTTCGAAAATCAGCGACTTACCACGCCAAAGCCGATGTAACCGAAAGTCGCGCAATTGCGTGATAATGCTAAAGGCGTCCTCGCGCACGTTGGCCGGGCTTGGTGCCAAGTCTTCCCGATCGGACTTCAATCGCATTATGGAGATGGGAGACGCATCGACGATCGATCGGCGTATGGCGTCCGGCTCCTGGGTCTTTTCTGGGGCGGACTCCCTGTACATCGTGCACTCCCAACTAACTGGCGAACGAAAGATTGCCCAACTCTCTTCGTTGAAGCAATTGGACTAATGGAGGCCTCGTCGCCGCCAAACTGAAGGCGTAACGCCAGTTTCACTGACAAATACCCTCTCAAAATGTCCGAGGTCGTCGAAATCGCACGCATGCGCAATGTCCTCCAGCGAGAGGGCATGGTCGGCAAGGTGTGATTTCGCCCTGCCGATCTGCGCGGCGATTGGCCGTAGCGTGGTTCCGGGTTCTTCCCGCATAAGAGCCCCTTGCGCCTTGCCAACGCTTTCCTCGATCGGCTCGCCATACCGGTGCAGGAGGTGGGCGCAGATGGCGACCGCTACGGGTCGCAGGGGCGCCGGCGCCGTTCCGGTGCCGGCAAAAAATGCAAGCAGCGCGGTACCGAGATTGCGAAGCGCTGAATCCGGTTCGCCGCGACGGCAGATCAGGCGTCGTCGCCCGATTTCCGGCGATAGTTCCGCAGTCTCGTTGAAAAGGGCCTTGGGCAGCACAAAGGCGAGCGAGCGCAGCCGACTGTTGAGGCGAATGCCCGCCCCGTCCGCGAGATCCACGAGGCAGATCGTACCGCGCGCGAAGTGGCGAACCTCAGTACAGGAGCCATCCGCCCGAATGTCGGCGTGTTCGGCGTCCTCCAGGTAGAGCATGAGGAAATAGGACTGGGAGGCAGGGAGCCGAACGTCGTTTGCCTCATCGGCCCTGGGTTCGCGGCAAATGCTGGTCACGGAAAAGGTCGCGGCGCGGATTGGAACAGTGCTCAAGCATGGGGCCTCTGGCGTCCCGAAGCAGACGCCTACGCATGCCATGTCTTTGCTATCGAAGTTCAACGACAATCCCTGGGCGATATCTGAGGAATGACCTTGTAAATGCAGGTTCTGCCCCTCGACTGTATTCCAGGCTGTGCCAAGGTGCAACGCGAAGACCCATCGAACTCGCGTTCAACGGGAATTGTCGAGATCACCTCTTCTACGTCCGCAGTTTGCCTGCCAGGAACGAGACGAAGCGTCGGACCTTGACCGCGATATGGCGGTTGGCCGGATAGACCGCCTGCAGCTGTAACGTACTGATATGCCAATCGGGGAGAAGCTGTACCAACCGGCCCTGCCTGAGGTCTTCGCCAACGATAAAGTCGGGCAGGAGGACGATACCGACTCCCAGCAAGGCGGCGTCACGAAGACCAAGGCTGTGATTTAGTTCCAGCCGCGGCACGATCGGAATGCGGAACTCCTCATCGTTCCTCCTGAACGGCCAGATCCGCCCCCACCGCAATTCGGCGAAGTGGAGGCAGAAGTGGTTTGCCAGGTCGTGCGGCGTCTTCGGTGCGCCGTGTTCGGCCAGATAGGCGGGTGACGCGGAAATCACGAGGGACGATGTCGCCAGCTGCCGAGTGATGAGATTGATGTCGACTTCGAGGCGCCCTCGAATTGCAAGGTCGAAGCCATCCTCGACCAGGTTTACGGCCCGATGCGACAGGTCCAGTTCGATGGACACGGCCGGGTTGAGCTTCAGGAACTCCGAAACTGCCGGCACGATCACCAGATGCCCGAGATCGGGCGGCGCCGACACCCGCAATCGTCCGACGGCTTCCTTCTGGAACGAGGTCGCCGTCCGCTCCGCCTCCCTTATCTGCGGAAGGATACCCGAAAGGGCTTCGCGGTAAGCGGCGCCCGCCTCGGTAAGAACGACCTTGCGTGTCGATCTCTGAAAGAGGCGGATGCCGAGGCGATCCTCGAGCTGCCTGACCTGGGCTCCCACCGTCGCGCGCGACATGCCCAGTTCGTCCGCAGCCTTGGTAAAGCTGAGATGGGTGGAAACCGTCAAAAAGGCGGCAATCCCGTCAAGCGGATCGAGCGATTTCATGAGCGCGATTATCCGTTCAATGATGTCAAGTCATCGCTCTTATCATGAGACGAAGCACAAAGTAATCGATGGGTGTCCTCAAGCAGAAGGAGACCCGACATGAAGACATTCACTTACGCGGCGGTATCACCGCCGGGACATGGAATGCCGGCAGCGGCGTTCGGCAAACACGTGATACGGATGATGGCCGACAATACAGGCGGTGCGCTGGGCATGCTCGAGGCCATCGTGCCGCCCGGGGAGGGCCCGCCGCTTCATGTGCACGAGCGCGAGGATGAGTTCTTCCGTGTCCTGTCCGGTTGCTTCGGTTTCTGGTGTGGTAGCGATTATGTCGAGCTCGCCGAGGGAGGCTGCATCGCGCTGCCGCGCGGCGTGCCGCATCGCTTCCGGAACATCGGGGAGACGGAAGGCTGCCTCATGGTCGTCGTGACGCCGGGCGGGTTCGAGAACTTCTTTCCGATCATCGACCTCTGCAAGCCCGAAACGCCCGAGGAGATCGCCTCCATCGCAGCGGATTTCGGCCTGACTTTCCTGCCTGAAGGCAGGCGCAAGGTCGCCTGATCCGGCGGCAGACCGCCCCAAACACAGTGCCGAGAAAACTCGACAACGGTCCATCGAAAGGAGACCGAAGGATGACACACGCGCCTTCACACGAAATCGGAATGAGCCTGACCGCCGGCCAGTTGGACGCCTATCTCGCAAGGATCCGGGTCGACCGGCCAATTTCTCTCGACCTTCAAGGCCTGTCGAAACTTCACCGCGCTCACCTCATGACCTTCACCTGGGAGGCGCTGGATGCCTTCATGGGATGGCCGTGCTCGATCTCCCCGGCATCCGCCTTCGCGAAGATGGTGGAGGGCAGGCGCGGCGGCTGGTGTTACGAGATGAACGGTCTCTTCGGCGCAGCACTTGACGCGCTCGGTTTCCGGGTAACCCGTCTTTGCGGCGCCGTCGACCGCAAAAAACTGGGCAATATCGCCATCGGCAATCATCTGACCCTGCGGGTTAATCTCGACCGCCCCTATCTTGCCGAGGTCGGCGTGGCCGACGCCATCGTCGAACCCGTGCCGATTGCTGTCGGACCGTTCAGCCAGCGCGGTTTCGATTTTTCGATCATGCCGGCGGAGGACGGCTGGTTGCGCTTCAACAACCATGTACACGGCATCGCACACAGCTTCGATTTCCGTGCCGATTACAGCTGCGAGGCCGCCATGGCCGCCACGCATTCGTGGCTGATGCGGGACCCCGGGTCGCCATTCACAAACGCGCTTGCAGTGCTGCGTCATACCGCGGACGGTTATGTCGCCCTACAGAATGATCGCTTGCGCACGGTCACGCCGGGCAGCGTTCGCGAACATCGCATCACAAGCGCGGACCATCTCGCGGACACGTTTGAGACCGTTTTCGACCTTGAGATTCCCAGGCCCGAGCGGATCTGGGACAAGGTCCAGGCGATTGGCCGCGACAAGGCGGCCTGAAGGCGCGGCACCAATATTCTGGGGTTCGAAGAAACGTCTATCCTTCGCGCAGTCTAGCGAATATTGCCGCGCATTCGCAGGAGCATCGGCACGACCTCGGCAGATCGAGTGGGCTGTTCCATCTCATCGGCGGGCTTGCCGCCGGTGTCCTGGCCGATCGCCGCACTGCCCATACGCTCGACCTCGGACCAAGCCGGCGACGGCGTGATCATTCGGAGTAATTCCGGAGGCAGACCGTCGCCGCGCTGAGCGGCGATGGAATGCAGACCTCGCAGCAATGTCATCATGGCTGGTCCCTCCGTTGTGATTTGAAGGGCCTCTTCAGACCGCGTTGATGTTCCTCAGCGTCGTGGAAGAGCCCCGGAGTGCCGCGCGCGCGTTTTCACGCTGACGGCGGGCGGCGGCCATTTGCAGTTACATTGGGCTTGCCAACGAACGATACGGCTGCCGCTCGGGCACACGCGCTCCGAAAATTGCTTTCAAATCGAAATTAGCAGTTCCTCGGAACGAGACGCTGACGATCAGTATTTCGATTTGAAAGCAAGGACCGGAGAGTGGCGCAACGCATCAGCTTCTAAACTCGTTTCACAACGAGTGAAGAAGGTAAGACGATGCGTGAAACTATTCGATTTGCATGGGGCGCCAGTTCCCTTGGCGACTTTGTTGTCGCCATGTCGAACAAGGGGATTGTGGCGCTTGAATTCAGCTCGATGCGCACCGCGATGGAGGATGCGTTGAGTATCCGCTTTCCCGAACCCGAGCTTGAACGCGCCCAGCAGGAACTTGCCGACGTGATCGAAACCGTGGCCGGCGCGATCGACGATCCGGCCAAGGTTTACGATCTGCCACTCGATCTGCGCGGGACGTTGTATGAGGTCCAGGTCTGGCTCATGTTGCGGGAAATTCCTGCTGGCCAGACCACGAATTATGGGGCGCTCGCAGCCAAGCTCGGTTCGCGTGATCCGCGGGACGCAACAGCTGCGATCGCCAACAACCCGATCGCCGTGATCGTGCCGTGCCATCGCGTCATCAAGAAGGATGGCTCGATTTCCGGTTATCGATGGGGTGTCCGCCGCAAGCGTGCTCTGCTGGCACGCGAGCAGCGCGCCACGGAGGAATGAGATGTCGGATGCTCGTTCCGCAGTCTCGCCGTGCGGGCATATCGCCGAGCCGCTGCAGGTCATCAGGCTGTCGATCGATTCCGTAGATGCCGCCCGTCGGCAATTCCCAGGCTACAGGTTGACGCGGCTGGTGGGGGCGCGGCTTGAGCTGGATGAAAAAGACGTCGAAAGGCTCTGTGACCTGCTCGGGGTCGATCTCCTGCGACCCGTGGAGGGCGCGTCGAAGCCGTTCGATCATCATTTGCGCCATGTGATCGCTCTCTACGAGCTTAGCGCTCTGTTTCGCAATGACGGGCACGCGCCCTACCATCATGCGATCCGGCCGACCGGCTACGACTATCACCGAGACGAGGTGGATCCGCACGGCATGGAGCTATGGCAGGCCGACTATCGCGCGATGCCGGATGTCAGGCAAATGATGGCCGCTTCGATCCTATGGCTCTATCGGGCAGGGAAAGACACTGTCTGGCTGCGGCGGGTGCCTTGCATCTGGCACGCTCTCGGCTCTACGCGCTTTATCCTGGGTGGTAGTTGCGGCAGTCCGCTCGGGCTGCAGGCCAGGGGCGCCGGAAGGCCAGCCGGCGCTGCGAAACCGCGGCGCCGGCATCGCGCGCTCATCGGGCGTCGTGAAAAATGATCCCAACGGTGTGGCGCATGCCGGATCGGACGCGGCTGACACCGTGGCGCAGATTCACGCGGTAGTTTCCCTTCGTCCCCTGGACCGGACGATTGTGGACGGCGAAAGCGACGGCGTCGCCCTGTCTGAGCGGCACGACCTCGACGCGGCTTTGCATGCGCGGCCGCTGTTCGGTCAGTGCAAATTCGCCACCTGTGAAATCGCGGCCCGGCTCGGAGAGCAGGATCGCCACCTGGATCGGGAATGCGAGGTCGCCGTAAAGGTCCTGGTGAAGGCAGTTGAAGTCGCCGGCAACATATTGCAGCAGCAGCGGCGTCGGCCGGGTCTGGCCGGCATCGTGGCATTGCTTGAGGAACGCGGCATGCTCGCCTGGAAACCTCTGGTCCAATCCCATCCGTTCGTTCCACACGTTGGCGACACCGGCAAGGCGCGGGTAGAGCGCCGTGCGGATACCGCCGATGAGATCGGGCAGCGGATATTTGAAATAGCGATACTCGCCCCTTCCGAAGCCGTGCCGCGCCATGATGATATGGCTGCGGAAATGGCTTTCGTCGGCGTAGAGCGACGCGACGCTGCTGCATTCCTCGGGCGTGAGAAGCTGGGGAAGGACAGCGCAGCCGAAGCCGTCGAGCTCGCCGGCGAGCGCCTTCCAATCATAGGCAGCAATCCGTGCCGCCGCGGACGCATCCGCAGAGGCCGGTACCATGTTGATCGCAGTCTTGTTCATAGCGTGGCTTCCTTCTCTATGAGGGTGCGTTTGCGCTCAAGGCCCCAGCGATAGCCGGCGAGGTCGCCGTCGGTGCGCACGACCCGGTGGCACGGAATGGCGAGCGCAATGGGGTTGGCGGCGCAGGCGCCGGCGACAGCGCGCGGGTTCGCGAACGGGCCAATCCACCTGGCGAGTTCCATGTAGCTCACCGTCCGGCCGACGGCGATGGCCTTCAGCTTTTCCCAGACGCGGCGCTGAAACGGCGTGCCGCGCATGTCGAGCGTCAGCTGAAGGCCGCCGGATGGCTTGGCGATGTAGCGCAGGACTTTCGCAACGTCGTTCTTCACCACGGCCTCGCTCGCCACGAGCGTGGACTGCGGGAAGCGATTGGCAAGGTCCGCCGTCAACTCTTCGGCGCTGTCGCCGAGCAGGATCGAGCATACGCCCTTGGCGCTGCGCGCGACCAGCACCTTGCTGAGTTCGCAATCGGCGACTGCGTAGGAGAGAACACCGGCGGTCGTCGAAGGGGAATGCTGCAGTGATTGCGGCCGCAGCGCGTCAGTCTTGATCATGAGGTTCATCGTCGTAGCTCCTTGTTCTGTCCTCACGATCGAGACTACGTTTTTGGTCGCGCCGCCAAACTCCGATCCTTGCTTTCAAATCAGAAAGCTATAACGCTCCCCGGAAGGTGAGATTGATGCGCATCCGTCCGACAGTCTCATGGACGCCATCCTTCAATTCGGGCACGCCGTGATAGAAGAGCCGCGACGGGCCGCCCCAGACCGCCACGTCGCCATGCCGCAGCGCATACTTCTTCACAGGATCATTCCGCTTCAGGCCTCCGAACTGGAAGGTGGCTGGCAGGCCGAGCGAGACGGACACGATCGGATTGGCGAAGTCGCGTTCGTTTCTGTCCTGGTGCAGCGAAAGGCGGGCGCCCGGCTCGTAGCGGTTGATCAGGCAGGCGTCAGGGCGGAAGTCCGGATAGCCCGCCCGTGTCGCCGCCTCCACAGCCAGATCGAGGAAGCATTCCGGCATGGCCGGCCAGGGACGGTCTGTTTCCGGATCGTCGCGATCGTATCGATAGCCGGTACGATCCGTGACCCAGCCGGCGGTGCCGCAATTCGTCATCGCCACCGACATGGTGAAGCCGCCCGGTGTGACCATATGTCGGAATGGCGACTGGCTGGTGATGTGGCCGAGCGCGGCGAGCAGATCCTTTTCAAAGGGAAGTGCTGCGCCGCGAAGCAGCATGGCACCCTCCGCCATGATCTCGGTTGCGGGATCGGCTGGGGCAAGCATGTCAAACAGATCGGGCATCTTCGGGCCTATTGCGTATCGTGTTGATCGACGGGTGAAAGACGGGCGGGTAGCCCGCAAGGAGCACCATGACCGTTGATGGTGGTGTCAGGAGCCAATCGGCGTCGTTGAGGATTTCGGGCCTGTCGTAGCCGTCATTGGCCCAGCGATACGCGAGGCCGGCGCGCAGCGTGTAAGCCTCATCCGCTGCCACGACGACCGCGCCGTCGGGCAGGTCGGTCACCGGAAGCGTGATCGGATGCAAGCGCTTGCGGCGGTGATCGAGGCGCTCGGCATGCAGGACGGAATCCATATGCGTGGCCGAAGGAGGCGCCTCTTTCTTCGCCGACGCCCAGCAGGCCCGGAAGCGTTCCGCGGCCTCGCGCCGGCAGAGGAAGCAGGGACGATGTCCGGCGGCGAGCGCAACGGCCTCGTCGAGGAAAAACAACTCCGTCCAGCTCCGGCGCGCCATCACGTCCCGGCGCCACCCCTTGAACGCGCAAGCGCAAATGAGCCAGGTTTTTGTCGCCCAGCGCCTGGCCAGCAATGTCTTCGTTGCCGGATCGTGGATGATGCCGCGATTGCCGGTAAACAGCCCGCGCTGAGAAATGGCGACGATATCACCGAAGGGCGTGACGCGGTTTTGAAGGGGCATGGTGTACTTCCCGGAGCCGTATTTACTTCAAAACGTTTCCGCGCTCGCGCGGGATGCGCCACAGATACCAGGCTGCGACCGTGCGATGGGGCGACCAGAGCTTGGAGATCTCGCGCAGCTGTTTCGGCTTCGGTTGCTCAGGCAGCGATTTCAGGACGCGGTAGCCTTCGCGGACACCGAAGTCATCGACGGGCAGGATATCCATCCGCTGCAGAGAATACATCAGCAGCATTTCGACCGTCCAACGGCCGATGCCCTTGATACCGACCATTCGGTCGATCAGCGCCTCGTCGTCCATCGTCGCGGCGATGTTGTGGGTGGGGATCAGGCCATCCAACGTTCCTTGGGCGATTGCCTTGATGGTGGCGATCTTGCTGGTCGAGAAGCCGCAGGTCCGAAGCTGGTCGAACTCGGCCGCGATGAGGTCTTCCGGGCTCGGAAAATCGCGGTCATCGAAGAGCCCCTTGAGGCGTCCAATGATGGCATCGCCAGCTTTGGCCGTCAGCTGCTGGTAGGCAATCGCGCGAACGAGCGCCTCGTATGGTTCGCGGGCGGCTTTGGGGTCGTGCCGGCAAGGGCCGACCAGCTCGATCAATCTGGCCCAGTCGTCGTCATGACTGGAGAGGAAGGCAACAGATTCATCGTGGTGGGAGAGCAAATTCATAAGGACGCCTTGCATTCGTCGGCAACCGCGAAGCGCGGCCGGTTGCAGGTGGTCAGGATGTGGCCGCGGCGGAGCGGCGGTTGTGGCCGTGACGTCATGCGGTCTGAGACGCTTCCCGATCGAGCAGGGCGCGCTTGCGGTCGACGCCCCAGGCATAACCGGAAAGCGCGCCGTCGTTACGCACGACGCGGTGGCAGGGGATGGCAACCGCGATAGTGTTTGCGGCGCATGCTCCGGCGACTGCCCGCGTGGCACTCGGCGAGCCGATACGTCGGGCGATTTCAGAATAGGACACACGCGCGCCGACAGGGATCTCCTGCAGGATCTGCCATACCCGGCGTTGGAACGCCGTGCCGCGGACGTCGAGCGGCAGATCGAGGCCGACGGTGGGGTTTTCGACGAAGCCACAAACGCGGGCGATCAGAGCCTCGTATTCGCGGTCCATGCCGATTAGGCGCGCCTTCGGAAAACGATCCTGAAGATCGCGAACCAGTTCGTCCGGATCGTCGCCGAGTAGGATCGAGGCGACGCCTTTCGTGCTGGAAGCCACAAGGATTGCGCCGAGATAGGACTGGCCGATCGCAAACTTGATCTCCTCGTTGGCGCCGCCTTCACGATACTGTGTCGGCGTCATGCCGAGCATACCGGTCGACTTTTCGTAGAAGCGGCCGCTGGAATTGAAGCCGGCGTCATACATCGCCTCGGTGACGCTCGTGCCGGTATCGAGGCCCTCACGCACTTTCTTCGCGCGGTGGCCGGTGGCATAGGCCTTCGGGGTCAGCCCCGTCGACGTCTTGAACATACGATGGAAATAGCTCGGACTGCGGTCCACAGTAGCCGCCAACTCTTCCAGCGACGGTTCCTCCTCGCTCTCTTCGATGATGCGGCAGGCCTTGGCGATTAGGGCGGCATTCTCGCATTCGAGCGAAGGGCCATCGGGGTTGCAACGTCGGCACGGACGAAACCCGGTTGTCCGTGCGCTTTCGAGCGTATCGTGCAGCGCGACGTTCTTCGGATTTGCCGTGCGTGACGGGCAGGAGGGCCGGCAATAGATGCCGGTCGTCGAAACGGAATACCAAAACTGACCGTCGGCAGACTTGTCGCGCGCTACGATCCGCGCCCAGCGGGGATCGTCCCCCACGGAAGGAGGTGAGCTGTAAAGGGTTGGTGCGGGCCGGATGTTCATGTCCATGGTCTTCTACTCGGATTTGTTCTGGCTCGATCGTGCCTCCGATCCGCGCTGGTCACACTCCGATCCTTGCTCTCGAATCGAACAAAACCCACCCGAAACTTGCGCGGGCGATCGATAGGGCGTCGGGTTTCCGGCGTACCTCCAGTGCACGGGCACTCAGTGCGAAAAGCGTTTTGATCCCATGTTGAAACACCACTTTTGGTTCGGCCAGACTACATGCGCGGCATTGAGCGGGGTGGTGAAACATGCAATTGAGGCTCGCACAGGGAGCTGTGCGAGCCTCAATTCTCTTGGCCAAGATGCGCAGCTCACGCGAACTGGCGCTATGTGGTTTTCGATCAGGCTTTCTGGATCAGCCCGAGCTGCATCATTGCGGTCAGGCCGTCGTCGAGACCATGCTCTTCGACGATCATGCCGTCGACCACCTTCAGCACGGTCTTGCCGGTAAAGTGCATCTTGCGGCCGGTCGCCGCCGGTACGCCGCCGAGCAGGAAATTGTCGAAAGCCGGACCCGTGTGGGTGCCGCCGCCTTCCCACTGGCCGACCACATAGTCGCCCTCGGCAATCAAGTCAGCTGTGCCCCAGAAGTTGAGTTCGGGGAACGCGGCGCGGAAGTCGGTCATGAACGCCTTGATGTCTTCGCGGCCGCGGCGCGGTTCGTGCAGGGAATATTGCAGGAGCATATCGGGCGCCGCGACCTCATCGATAACAGCAAGATTGACGTCCTTGCCCCAGAATTCGGTGAACCAGCGAACGACGACTGCCTTGTTGTCTTCTTCTTTGCTCATGGAAATATCCTCATTTCAAAATCGGGCGACCATCGAAACCGCTCGATGACCTGATCAAAGGGATATGTGAGCTTGCCGGGCGCCAAACTCCGGTTCTTATCTTCGAATTGGAAACGGCGCGCGAGGTGAGCGCTGGCGGTTACCGCATGGGTGAAATGGCTGCCGTTCCCGGGTGGCCTAGGCGCAGCACTCCGCGACGGTCGAAGGGCCGCAGCACCGCTTTTCATTGGACGCGTGTTCAGCCAGCCATCGGTCTCGAGGCTTGCAGCTCGCGGGGCGGGGCGTCAACGTAACGTGGAGAGCACCGTCTTCCGCGACAGGATCGTTTGCGCAGAACAACTGCATCGGGCGGACTCCATCGCTCACTTCGAAGGTCAGCTTGGCCGAACCGTCAAGACGAACGTGCTCGGAAACTTTGCGGACAATGGCCGAAAATTTTCCGGCCGTCATATGGGTCCGCTCGCCCTCTTCGATATCCCACAACTGGACGAAGATTTCAGACCAGGCCTCCGGATTAGCGCCGCAATCGAGCGCGGAGAACTGGCCAACCTTGACCTCAGTCACATGGTAGCCGGGCTTTACGGGCTTTCCGTCGTAGGCGAACACCAGTGGGAGGTCCGCGGCGTCAGCGATCCTTTCAAGCAACTCTCCGAGCGAGATGTCAGATTTGTTGGAATGGCTATTGTCGATCTTGCTCATTTGCGTCTATCCTCGATTTCAATAGTTCAAGGATTATTGAAATATGGATGATCGTCAAGCCCTCGCGTCCTTTGCGGCACTTTCTCAGGAGACCCGGCTCGCCATCGTAAGAACGCTGGTCGTCGCCGGCCCTGAGGGCCTGGCCGCAGGCGCGATTGCGGAGCGCATGGGCGTTTCTCCATCGAACGTCTCGTTTCACCTCAAGGAACTCGAACGCTCCGGCCTCATCTCCCAGCGCCGCGAGTCGCGTTCGATTGTCTACAGCGCAAGTTATGACACGCTGGCTGACCTGGTGACGTTCATGACGGAGGACTGCTGCGCAGGACATCCCGAAATCCGCGGCTCGGTCGAGCGATCCGCTCGTTGCTGCCCAAGCGAAGCGTAGAGCGCCGAGGAATACGTCATTGCATACGAACAAGGTTCCTGCGGGCATCGTCTCCGCTCTCGGTGTCACGCAGATTATTGGCTACGGCACTCTCTATTATGCCTTCAGCATCCTGGCGCCAGGAATGGCCAAGGACCTGGGCATCAGCCTGGAACGGGTCTTCGCCGTCTTCTCGGTCTCGCTGTTCATTGGAGGTCTTTCCGCTCCGTTCATCGGCAGACATATGGACAAGGTCGGCGCGGCGACGGTGATGACGGTTGGTTCGACCCTTGCGGCGTTCACCCTGGCGCTTTGCGCGTGGTCGCCGTCCGTAGCGCTCTTTGCCCTTGCAATCATCCTGCTGGAGGTGTCCTCCGGCATGGTCCAGTACCAGGCAGCCTTCGCGACGCTGGTCGAGAGCGAACCCCGTTCAGCCTCCCGCAGCATCACCTATCTCACACTGATCGGCGGCTTTGCTTCGACCATCTTCTGGCCGATCGCCGCGACACTGATCAGGTACCTGTCCTGGCGGGAAATCTATCTGCTGTTCGCGGCGCTCAATCTTCTCATCTGCATGCCACTTCACTACTGGATCATGCGTGCCGGAAGGGTCGGCTCCAAACTGGATGAGACAAGAACCCACGAAATCGTCGTCGGCGCACTTGAGCCGCGAGCGCGCCGCCGCGGGATGTTGCTGGTCTCCATTGCCTTCTCGCTTTCGGGGTTCACTCTCGCGGCAATCCTCGCCCACATGGTGCCGATGCTGGGCGCGATGGGACTCGGCAGTGCGGCGGTCGTGATCGGATCGCTGTTCGGCCCGGCACAGGTCATGAGCCGCCTGATCAACATGGCCTTCGGAAAGGGCCTGTCGCCGCCCGCGCTTGCGATCGTTTCTGCGACCCTTATGGTCCTCGGCGTCCTCATACTCGGAGTCTCGGGCAACTGGTTGCCTGGCGCGGTGGCATTTGCCGTCTGTCTTGGCCTTGGGTCCGGGATCAACAGCATCGCTCAAGGGAGCCTGCCACTCTATCTGTTCGGCTCCGCAGGCTACGGAGCGATTACAGGAAAGATGGCTGCGGCCAGACTGGCGGTGGGGGCCGCCGCCCCCTTCGCGTTCGCCACGGCGATGGAGAATCTCGGCATCGCCACGGCGCTGTTCGTCAATGCCATGCTTGGTACACTCGGGATCGCTGCATTCATCGCAGTGGCTGTCTCTACGCGCAGCCCCACGAAGGCTGGGTGACTAAATCGACCTCAACGACACCCGCTTTTCAAGTTCGGCAGCGTGTTCCTTCCGCTCGCTGTAGCGGTCGGTCAGGTAGGCGGAAGCGTCCCTCGTCAGCAGCGTGAACTTGACCAGTTCCTCGCACACGTCCACGACGCGGTCGTAGTAGGAGGACGGCTTCATTCTGCCGTCGGCGTCAAACTCCTGGTAGGCCTTGGCGACGGACGACTGGTTCGGGATCGTGATCATCCGCATCCAACGGCCGAGCACGCGCATCTGGTTCAGAGCGTTGAAGGACTGGCTGCCACCAGAGACTTCCATGATCGCCAGTGTCTTTCCCTGCGTCGGTCGAATTGATCCGAGCGACAGGGGAATCCAGTCGATCTGGGCCTTCATGATGCCCGTCATCGCGCCATGGCGCTCGGGGCTGACCCAGACCTGGCCTTCCGACCATTGCGACAGCTCGCGCAGTTCCTGCACTTTCGGATGGCTGGCCGGAGCCGCGTCGGGAAGCGGTAACCCTCTTGGATCGAACATGCGCACCTCGCACCCCAAACGCTCGAGAAGTCGTCTGGCTTCGTGCGCGAGCAGCCGGCTGTACGAAACCTCCCTGAGCGAGCCGTAGAGGATCAGGATACGCGGCTTGTGCGTCGAAAAGGCGGGACGCAACGCGTCGAGGTCAGGCTGACGAAGATGCGGCTCCTGCAAGGCAGGGAAGGTCTCAGACAATGCGCTTTCCCTCTTGATCGAGGACCTGCTCGCCGTCTTCCTTGAAGAAGGCTCCCTTGAAGGCATCCGGCAGGATGTCGAGCACGACCTCCGAGGGGCGCGCGAGCCTTGTGCCGAGCGGCGAGACGACGAGCGGCCGGTTGATGAGGATCGGGTCCTTGAGCATGGCATCGAGCAACTGGTCGTCCGTCAGCTTCGGATCGTCGAGACCCAGCTCCACGTAAGGCGTCCCTTTCTCGCGGATCGCCTGGCGGACGGTCAGTCCGGCGTCGGAGATCATCCTTGCCAGTTCCTCGCGCGAAGGCGGAGACTGGAGATAATCGATGACCGTCGGTTCGATCCCGGCTGCGCGGATCATCTCCAGTGTGTTGCGGGACGTGCCGCAGGCCGGGTTATGATAGATGGTGACGTCCATTGTCATGTCCTTTCGGTAATGGTGTTCCGGGAGACGGCGGGTGCTGCCTCGTACCAGCCCTTGGTGCGGTTCACGGCCCAGACGACCGTGAGCATCACGGGAACCTCGATGAGCACGCCGACGACCGTCGCCAGCGCTGCGCCGGACTGGAAGCCGAACAGGCTGATTGCGGCCGCAACCGCGAGTTCGAAGAAATTGCTGGCCCCGATCAGTGCCGAAGGTCCGGCGACGCAATGGCGCTCGCCCGAGATCCGGTTCAAGACGTAGGCCAGCCCCGAGTTGAAATAGACCTGGATGAGGATGGGGACGGCCAGCAGGGCGATGATCGTCGGCTGCGCGATGATCTGCTCGCCCTGGAAGCCGAAGAGGAGGACGAGCGTTGCCAGCAGCGCGACAAGCGAAAGCGGCTGCAGCTTCGCCAGCATGACGTCCAGCGCCCTGGTCGTGCCGTCAGCGGTCAGACGGCCTCTCAGGACCTGCGCGATGATGACCGGGACCACGATATAGAGCACGACCGATAGAACGAGCGTGTCCCACGGTACGGTGATGGCCGACAGCCCGAGCAGGAGACCGACGATCGGCGCGAAGGCGACAACCATGATCGCATCGTTGAGCGCGACCTGGGAAAGCGTGAACAGCGGCTCGCCGCGCGTCAGATTGCTCCAGACGAACACCATCGCGGTACAGGGCGCGGCCGCAAGGATGATCAGACCTGCGATGTAGGAGTCGATCTGGTCGGCGGGCAGATAGGGACGGAACAGCCATCCGATAAACAGCCATCCCAGCAGCGCCATGGAGAACGGCTTTACCGCCCAGTTGATGAACAGGGTCACGCCGATTCCGCGCCAATAGCTGCTCACCTGTGCCAGCGAGCGGAAGTCGATCTTGATGAGCATCGGGATGATCATCAGCCAGATCAGGATGGCGACGGGCAAATTCACCTTGGCGATCTCCGCCGCGCCAATGGCCTGGAAAACACCGGGCATCAGATGGCCGAGGGCGACGCCGACGACGATGCAGAGAAAGACCCAGATGGTCAGGTAGCGTTCAAACGTCGACATTGGCGGACTTTCCCTGGCTTGCCGCCGAACCTTCCATCGCGCCGATCTGGCCGAGCTTCGTTTCGAGCGCCAGGTGATCGAAGGATGCCAGCGGGAGGCTGACGAACACCATGATCCGGTTCTTCAGGAAGCGGGCGGCTTGCGCGAAGGCGCGCTGGATTTCGACCTCCGTGCCAACAACGGCGGCCGGGTCTTTTACACCCCAATGCGCGGTCATCGGATGTCCGATCCATACCGGACAGGCTTCGCCGTGTGCGCTGTCGCAGACGGTGAAGATAAAGTCCATTTCGGGCGCACCAGGCTCGGCAAAGACGTCCCAACTCTTGGAGGAGAAGCCAGTCGCCGGATAACCAAGTGCTTGCAGTTCCTTCAGCGCATGCGGATTGATCTCGCCTTTGGGCTGGCTGCCCGCGGAGAATGCCCTGAACCGTCCGCCGCCCTCTTTGTTGAGGATGGATTCGGCGAGAATGGAACGTGCGGAATTGCCCGTGCACAGGAAAAGCACGTTGTAGGTCTTGTCGGTCATGGCCGTTGTCCGTGGTTAGGTCGGAGGATTGCTGAGTTTCATGATCGTGGCCGATGCCGGGCAAATGCCCGAAAGCTGACGGGTTGCGAGAACGGCGGGCGGCGCATCGGCTCGCTCGACCGCAACGAAACCGAGGCTTTCGAAGAACGGCGCGGCGGTCGTCGTAGCCAGGAAGACTGCCGAGCTTTCTTTGACGGCTTTCAGGGTTTCCCTGGCCAGCGATTTGCCGAATGACTTGCCACGATGCTCGGGCAAGATGACCATTGACCTGAGGAGGACCGCATCGCCGCACGTCTCAATGCCAGCGTAGCCAATTGTGCCGCCATCGGAGGAAACCGCCCTGAAGAACGAGCGTCCCGGCTCTCCGAGGTCCTCGATCGGAAGACCGGAGGCCGATAGCGCCAGCTTCAGTCCGGGATCGCTTCCCGGGATTGGCTCTAGTCTGATGTCGCTCATGACAGCTTCACCTCGGGTCCGCAGCAGGGCGTAAGTTCGGCGATCAGCGGGGCACAGAGTTCGGTCGAGCCGCCACAGCAGTCTTTCAACAGGAAAAGGGTCAGGTTTCGCAGGCCGTGGAGGTCGGCTCGATAGATGATCGAACGGCTTTGCCGTTCGCTTGTCACGAGGCCGGCGCGCAACAGCGTCGCGAGGTGCGCCGACATGGTATTCTGCGGGACGTCGAGAAGGCGGGCAAGTTCGCCGGCAGGCACGCCATCCGGTTCATGTCGGACGAGAAGCCGGAATGTCTCGAGCCTGGTAGACTGGGCCAGTGCGGCAAGCGCCGCTATTGCGGTGATATTATCCATTAATCCAGAATAATAGATATATTGGATATGTCAATTGCTGCCAACGATCCTCCTCTCCACTATTGGCGCGAAGCCGGAGCAGCCCCGAATGCATAATCCACCCGGCAACAGCGCTCACAGCTGTGATGATACCTTCTCGCTGGTGTCGCTTGTCTGCGCGGGCCTCACACCGGAATGGACCAGGATTTGCCGAACCGCAGATATCATGCAGTCGTGGCGTGCAAGACCTGGTGATGGTCCGTGGGAACGACGGGAAGGGCGCGCTTATGTGCGCTGGCGCGATAGGTTGAGAGTATGCGTTCAGCCGCAGCCGACGCGACAGTTCTGCCTTCGAGAAAGTCGTCGATCTGGTCGTATGTCACGCCGTAAGCGTCCTCGTCCGGCCGCAGAGGCGCGTCCGATTCAAGGTCAGCGGTGGGAGTTTTCCAGACGAGCTGTTCCGGCGCGCCGAGTTTCGAGGCGACGGCGCGGACGCGGCGCTTGTTCAGACCGGCGAGAGGGAGAATGTCCGCTGCGCCATCACCGAACTTCGTGTAGAAGCCCATGAGCGCCTCCGCAGCGTGGTCCGTGCCGATGACGAGACCCGACGATGCCCCGGCGATCGCATATTGGGCGACCATCCTCTGCCGTGCCTTCACGTTCCCGAGGATGAAATGATGACGTGGGGCCGGGTCAACGCCGCCGGCAAGGATTGCGTCCATGAGGCTATCGGCCGCCGGTTTTATATCCACGGTGATGACACGGTCCGGGCGGATCGCAGCGACGGCTGCGGCCGCATCGTGTTCGTCCGCCTGCACACCGTAGGGAAGCCGGACGGCAATGAACGTCGCCGAATGGCCGCTTTCGCGTAACTCCTGAACGGCGCGCTGGGCGAGAAGCCCGGCCGTCAGGGAATCGACCCCGCCGCTGATCCCGAGCACGTAGGCGCGCTGTCCGCCTTGCACGAGATATGCCTTCAGGAATTCAATCCGCGTGCGGATTTCGCTCAGCGCATCGAACTCCGATCGAACGCCAAGCGCCTGAATGATGGCAAGTTGCTCTTTCACTGAATGTCTCCTGCTGCCTTCGCCTCGTTGCTCCTGGCGGTCCGTCCCTTCGGGGTGACCGCACCAGATATTTCATCTGAGGATCCGAAGGAGGCAAGGGAATAACCTTCCTGCCTCCTCCTTCTTCCACGTCGAAGTCACGCACGCCAGCAATGCTGGACGTGGTCTTGCAGCAGAATGGCGAGCCTGCGGCCTGAGCGACGATTGCTTTTTTGGCGTGCCGCTGCTAGGCAATGACCTCGGAACCGGTCAGTTGGCGCCCTTTGACCGCGCCAGCACGAAATCGTGGTTTACTTCCCAGAAGCGACCCGAAAATCCGTAATCCGCGGCGCGGCCCGGGTCCTCAACGCGCCGGAAAGTCGCCAGGAGGCTCTGCTTCACTCCGAACACCGCATCCGAATGGATATACGGATCATCCGGATCGAAGATGTGGGTGATGAGCGTCTCGTACCCGTCGGCCTTGATGATGTAGTGGAGATGGGCCGGGCGGTTGGGGTGACGCCCGAGATGCTCCAGCATCCGGCCGACCGGACCGTCGTTCGGGATCGGGTAGTATTTCGGCTTTACCGCCCGGAACCAATATCCGCCGTCTGGCCCGGTGCGGAAGACGCCGCGCAAGTTGAACTCCGGCTGGATGCCCTTCTGCTGAACGTCATAGAAACCTTCGTCATTGGCCTGCCAGACATCGATCACGGCGTCAGCAATGGGCCTGCCCTCGGTATCGAGGATGCGACCGCCGACCACCATGTCCTCGCCCTTCTGGTCGAGACAGATGTTTGCGCCCATCTCGAGCTCCGGCGCGTCCTGGACATGAAACGGGCCCAGCACGGTGCTTTCGGAGGCACCCGACGGCTTGCGATTGTTGATTGCGTCGACCAGCATCGAGACGCCGAGCGTGTCGGACAAAAGGATGAACTCTTGCCGCCATTCGTTACACATCTGTCCGGTGCGTGTGAGGAAGAGGATCGCCTCCATCCACTCCTCCTGCGTCGGCTCGATTTCCCTCACCGCTTCGTGCAGCTTGCGCGTCACGACGTCCATGATCTGTTTCAGTCGTTCGTCCTTGGCATTTTTGTTGCGGCCCGTGACGACCTCAATCGAGTTTTCTTCGGTGAAGAAGCCTTTCTCATGCGCTTCCATGGATCACCTCCCAAGCACTGATGTCATGACCCGACGAAGGTCTGCGACGGGATCTGCCGACTGCGCCTCCGAGCGCCAGCAGACGTGATGGTCAGGACGCACGAGAACGATGCCGCTGTCACGCACTTCGCTCAGCCCGGCCCAGTCGCCGGTGAAATCATCCCAATGCTGCCGCGCGCCGATGGCGTGGGCCGCTATATCGACACCAAGCTCATGGCCGACGACCTTTGCC
Source organism: Ensifer sp. GW101-20A05 (assembly GCF_059424735.1). NCBI lineage: Bacteria > Pseudomonadati > Pseudomonadota > Alphaproteobacteria > Hyphomicrobiales > Rhizobiaceae > Ensifer > Ensifer sp. GW101-20A05. The sequence goes on from NZ_JBWKZT010000009.1 coordinate 38,252, forward strand.
GCTTCGATCCAACCCTGTCCGCCGATCCCGGTCAGGACCGTGAACCGGCCGTGGCCGGAGAGATCGAGCGTCGAGGCCTTCTTCCCATCGCCAGAGAAAACCCATGCATGCGGCAGTCGGGCCCCCGGCCAGGTGGTCTGCTGGAAATGCAGTTCCGGGTCCTTGGCAAAGGCCGGTTCGGGTTGACCATCGGTGACGATCGCATCCGAACGATAGCGCTGGTTCATCTCGACGCCGTGGGCGTCGAACTCGTAGACCTTGGCGGCGATCGCCTTGCGGATGGCGGCGCGCTGTTCTTCCGCCGCCGGCGTATCGCGGCAGCGCGCATCCATGTTCTGCTGCATCTTCACCGGATCGATGGAATCGAGCAGGCCGAGCGCCTTGAAGATCGGGCCGAACTCTTCAATCGACTTGTTGGCGCGGGTGACGATCTGCTTGGCGACCGGCGCTCGCTCCGTTGTGTAGGTATCAAGCAGCTTTTCGCTCGCCTGGCCCTTCAGCACAAAAGCGAGCTTCCAGGCAAGGTTGAAGGCATCCTGGATCGAGGTGTTGGAGCCGAGCCCGTTCGATGGCGGATGGCGATGCGTGGCATCGCCCATGCAGAAGACGCGTCCGTTCGACATCGTCGTCGCATACATGTTGTTGACCGTCCAGGTCGAGACCTGCTTGATCGTGACATCCAGATCTTGCACGCCGACCAGGTCGCGCACCACCTTCTTCGCATGGGCTTCGTCGACGGCCGGTGCCGGCTGGTTGATATCGTATCCCCAGACGATCAGCCATTCGTTCCAGGGGCGGACCATGCGCACGAGGCCCATGCCGATACCGCCGACGTCGGCCCCCGGTTGCAGCACCCAGTAGAGTACCGAAGGACGGTGGGCGACATAACGCGACAGGTCGGCCTCAAACAGGATGTTCATTGAGCCGGCAACGCCCATCCGGCCCTCGAAGGTGAGCCCGGCATGCTCCGCGACCTTCGAATTGCCGCCGTCAGCACCGATCAGATACTTCGAGCGAACGGTGATTTCCTTGCCGGTCAACCGGTCGAGACAGGTCGTGGTAACGCCTTCGCCGTCCTGTACATGGCTGACATATTCCGTCGACATCCGCGCCTGGGTACCGCGCGAGCAAGCCGTCTTGAATAGGAGCGGCTCCATGAAAGTCTGGGGCAGATCGTTCATCTGGCTCGGCGAGGATAGCTGGTGTTCGGCGCGCGAGACCGGGTGCTTGCCCCAGCTTTTCATGCGTCCGATCTCTTCGCCCGCAAGCGAGGTACAAAAGACGTTCTCGCCCATCAGGTCCTGTTCGGCGGCGAACATATAGACCTCGTCTTCCACGTCCCGGCCGAGATCGCGCAGGACCTCCATCGTGCGCTGGTTGGTGATATGGGCGCGTGGCGTGTTCGCCAGCCAGCGATAGCGGTTGATCACCATGTTTTCGATGCCGTAGCTCGAAAGCAGGGCGGCCGTGGCGGAACCGGCTGGCCCCGTGCCGATGATGAGTACGTCGGTTGTGATATCAGCCATTTGGTCCTCCCTTTGGCATGTGTGCGAGTGGTCCGCCGTTCAATTTGCGACGGACCGGAAAGAGCTGGATTCCGGTGCGATCGGAGAACAGGCCCCAGAGACCGCGCGGCGAAAAGAGCATGACGAGGATGCCGATGAGGCCAAGGACCAGCAGGTACCAGGAGCCAAAATCGGCGAAGAGCTTTTGCAGCAGGAAGAAAAGCACCACGCCGACGATCGGCCCTTCGATGGTGCCGATCCCGCCGATCACCACGATGAAGATGACATAGGCCGTCCAGTCGGTGACGGAGAAAGCCGCGTCCGGCGAAATACGCGCTTTCTGCACGTAGATCAGCGCACCGGCCAGTCCAGTGACGTAGGCCGTCGCTACGTAGACCAGAGCCTTCATGCGGCGGGCGTCGACGCCGACGGCACGGGCGGCCTGCTCGTTGTCGCGCACGGCCGCAAGACCGAGCCCCTGCTTGCTTCGCAGCAGGCGGTAGATGAAGCCGATCGTCGCGAGCGCCAGGAGGAGCGCAATCCAATAGGTGAGGGCATCGCTGGCTGCGGCCGCCTTCATACCGAAGAGGTCACGCACGATATCGACGCTTGCCATGTCCTTCGTCGCCTCGCGCGGCAGCGACGTGCCGGTACCCCCGCCGAGCGCCTTCCACTGTGCGAGCAGCAGCCGCACCACCTCGGCCACCACCCAGGTGCCGATGGCGAAATAGGGTCCCTGCAGCCGGAAGGTGAAAAAGGCCGTCGGAATGGCGAGGAGCGCCGAAAGAGCGCCGGCAATCAGGATCGCAACGATGGGATCAACGCCCGCCAGAATGACCGCACCGAACATCGCATAGGCGCCGAAGCCGACGAAAACTTGCTGGCCGACCGAGATCAGCCCGGCATAGCCGGCAAGCAGGTTCCAGTTTTGCGCCAGCACCAGCATGGTCAGGATGAAGAAGAGATCCTGCACGACGCTGCGGGACACGATGAGGGGAGCTGCAATCGCAAGCGCGAGCCCGGCGACTGCCGCCAAAGCTGCAAGCGATGAGGTTCCGCTCCGGGTTTCGACCTTGAAGGACGGAATGGCGATGGACATCGGCTTGACCTCAATCGACGGCGCGGGGGAAAAGCCCGCGTGGCTTGATGACGAGAACGGTGAGGAAGGCGAGATGTCCGGCAAGGATCTGCCATTCCGGATTGACGGCCGCCCCAAGCGTCTGCGCAACGCCGAGGATGACCCCGCCGGCAAGCGTTCCCCAGAGCGAGCCGAGGCCGCCGATGATCACGGCTTCGAAGGCGTAGATCAGGCGGGACGGTCCCGATGTCGGATCGAAGTTGGCGCGCGTGCCAAGATAGAGGGCGGCGATCGTCACCACGACCATGGCAAGCCCGGTCGCCATGGCGAAGACGCGTTGCGGGCGAATACCCATCAGCCCGGCCGTCACGATGTCGTCGGAGGTCGCGCGGAAGGCGCGCCCGAGCGCCGTTCGATAGATCAGCTGGTTGAGGCCGAAGATCACGGCGAGCGCCGACAGGAAGGTCATCAACGGCATCAGGCCTATGTTGAGCGAGCCGACGCCGATCGAAGCACTTTCCAGCGCCCCGATGGACACGCGGCGGCTGTCGGCGGAAAACGCTTCGAGCAGGCCATTCTGGAGGACGATGGAGATGCCGAACGTGACGAGCAGCGGCGGCAACACGTCCTTGCCGAGCGTGCGATTGAGCACGAAGTATTGCAGGCCCCAACCTGTCAGGAACATCAGTGGCGCGGCAATGAGCGCTGCCAGGAATGGATTGAGGCCGAGCGCCGAGGTCAGCAAAAGGATCAGGAATGCGGCAAGCACGATCAGGTCGCCATGGGCGAGATTGACGAGCCGCATGATGCCGAAGACCAGGCTCAGGCCGGCGGCAAACAGGGCGTAGAGCCCGCCGAGCAGAACGCCCTGCACGATCGTGTCAATGAAGCTCATGGCGCGGCGCTCCGAAATAGGCCTGGTGGATCTGTTCGCGGGTCAGCACCTCCGGACGCCCCGAAAGCGTCACCCGCCCTTCCATCAGGCAATAGACCTGGGTTGCGACCTTCAGTGCCTGGGCGATGTCTTGCTCGACGATGACGATCGAGGCGCCCGTTGCGCGGATACGCGGGAAAGCCGCATAGATGTCGCGAACGACGACCGGTGCCAGGCCGAGGCTGATCTCGTCGCAGAGCAGCACGTCCGGGTTGGACATCAGTGCCCGGCCGATCGCCACCATCTGCTGCTGGCCGCCGGAAAGGGCCGTCGCCGGGTTGTTTCGACGCTCGCGCAGGATCGGGAAGAGCTCATAGACACTCTCTAGAGTCCATGGTCCCTGTCCCTTGCGGCCATAGGCGCCGATCAACAGGTTCTCCTCGACGGTCAGCGACGGGAACAGCCGGCGGCCTTCCGGTACCATGGCGATGCCGCGGGCAAGCACGTCGGGTGCTGCCAGCGCGCCGATCGGTTCATCGCGATAGACGACCATGCCCGGCTCGCTTGTGAGCACGCCGGAGATCGCGCGCATCAGGCTGGTCTTGCCCGCGCCATTGGCGCCGATGATCGCAACGGTTTCCCCCTTGGCAACGGCGATATCGACACCGAAAAGGGCCTGGAAGTCGCCGTAGAAGGCCTTGAGCCCTCTGGTTTCAAGCATAGCCGTCATAGCTCGATCCCCAGATAGATCTCCTGGACGGCACGCGACGCCATGAGCTCGTCGGGTTTTCCAATACCGATCACCTTGCCGAAGTTGAGAACCAGAAGCCGTTCGACCACCGAGGTCAGCGCATGAAGCACATGTTCGATCCAGATGACGGCAACGCCCTTTTGCTGGATGGCACTGATGGTCGCGACCAGTTGGTGGCATTCGGCTTCCGTCAAACCGCCGGCGATCTCGTCCAGCAGCAACAGCCGGGGTTCGGTGGCAAGCGCCCTTGCCAGTTCCAGCCGCTTGCGCTGCAGAAGGGTGAGGCCGCCGGCCAGTACATTCGCCTTCTCGAACAGGCCGGTGTCCACCAGGATTTCGGCGCAGCGGTCACAGGCTTCCGCCTCGCGCCGCCGCGTGCCAAAACTGCCCGCGACGAGCAGGTTCTCAAAGACTGTCAGCTTTTCGAAGGGTTGCGGGATCTGGAAGGTCCGCCCCATGCCCGAAAGACAGCGCGCCATCGGCGGCGTTCGGGTGACATCCACGCCGCCGAAGCGGACCGTGCCGCTGTCGGCGGCGATGTTGCCGGTAATCAGATTGAACAGCGTCGACTTGCCGGCGCCGTTTGGCCCGATGATGCCCAGCGCCTCACCCTCGCCGACCGAAAAGCTGATCTCGTCGGCGACGGTCAGCGCGCCGAAGCGCTTCGAAACCCGCTCGAGCTCTAACAGAGACATGCCTGACCCTCCTCGGTCACAGTCCCACGCCATCAGGCGCTTAAACGATCGCTTCCATTTTTCCACCGGCGGGGATGTTCGGCGCCGTCTTGTTGTCGGTAATGACGAGGTCGTAGCCGCCGGCGTCCTTCAGCCGCCACTGACCGCCGACGAGCGGCGTCTTGGCGACGTTGCGGGCAGCAAACGGCGGCAGTCCCTTGCCGTCCCATGCAATGGGACCGACGAGCGTATCGAGTTTTGTGGCGGCGATTGCCTGGGCCACTGCATCGCCGTCCGTCGGGTCGTCGGCCCGCGTAACGGCGTCGACGGCCAATTCGAAGAGGGCGTGGGCAAAGCCGATCGGCTGCGTCCATGGCCGGCCGGTCGCCTTGGTGAAAGCGTCGGCCACTTGAGCGGATGTCTCGCCTGTCAGCGACGAGGCGAAGGGGTGGCTCGGCGACCACCAGACTTCGGACGAGAGATTGTGCCCGGCCTTGCCTAGCGCTTCGACCGCGTGCGGGAACAGCAATGCCTTCCCGATCGAGGCGACCTTCGGCACGAAACCCTGCTGCTTTGCCTGGTTCCAGAAGGTCGTGAAGTCAGGAGGGATGACCACGCCGGTAACGATCTCGCATCCAGCCGATTTGAACGCATTGATCTGGGCAGAGAAATCGTCCGTCATGTTCTGGTAACGGCCGGGGTCGGTGAGCCCGTAGCCAAGCTTTTCGAGGACCGGCGGGAAACCCACGGTCCCGTCGCCCCAGGCATTGCCGTCACCGTCATTGGGGAAGAGGCCGCCGACTTTGTGGTTCGTCTCGACCTGGGCCCACATATTGGTGAAGACGGCGATCACATCCTCGAGGCCCCAGAAGAAGTGATAGGCATAGTCGAACGGTTTCCACGAAGCGGGATCGCTTGGGTTACCCTGTTGGCCGATGAACCAGGGCTGCCACGGCGCAACCGTCGAAATGCAGGGCATCTGTTCGGCTTCGCAGGTGGTTGCAACAGGGTTCGTGGTTTCGGGTGTCGAGGCGACCAGAACCAGATTGACCTCGTCATCGACGATCAGCTGCTTGGCGACTTCCGCCGCCCGGTTCGGGTTCGACTGGCTGTCCTTGACGACAACCTCGAAGTTTTGGCCCTTGGCCTTGGTCGCCGCCAGAAACGCGTCGATGACGAATTTGTCGGCTTCGCCGAAGGCAGCGAGCGGCCCGGTTTGCGGGCTCACATAACCAAGCTTGATCGCCGTGTCCTTGGCAATCGCCGGCATCGCAAGTCCGGATGAAAAGGCGACTGCGCCACCTGCGGCTGTCGTCTTCAGAAAATCGCGTCTCGTCAGCATGGTTCCTCCTCCCAATGCCCTTCCTCCCGAAGGGTCTCGTCAGTTCGTCGGCCGGCTGCCCTCCCAGGCATCCTGCAGCAGCGCCCGAATGGACTGGCGCTCGATCGGGCGTGGGTTCCAGTAGGGGTTTTCGGTCGCAATCTCGGCGGTCCGATCCAGATCGGCCTCCAAAAGGCCGAGGTCCTTCAAGGCCAGCGGCGCACCGAGCGACTTTGCGAAATCCCACAAGCCGCCGCCAACCGATCCGCCGAAGGTCCGGGCCACAGGTTCAAGCAGCTCAGGCACGGCCGCGGCGTTGTAGGCCGCCGTATGCGGCAGCATGATCGTGTGGGTTTCCGCGTGCGGCGTATCGAAGGTGCCGCCGAGCGTGTGGCAAATCTTGTGATGCAGCGCCATGCCGACCGCGCCGAGCACGGTGCCCGAGAGCCAGGCGCCGTAAAGCGCTTCGGCCCGTGCCTCGCGATCGCGCGGCGTCCCAATGATCGTCGGCAGGCTCGTCTTGAAGGCTGACAAGCCTTCTTTCGCCATCAGCGAAGAGATCGGGTTACGATCCTGCGCATAAAGCGCTTCGACCGCATGGGCCATGGCGTTGAGCGCGCTGGCAACGCTCATGCCGACCGGCAGGCCGAGAGTCAGCTCGGGATCGTAAATCACCACCTCCGGCAGGATCGAAGGATGCCTGTCGGTCGTCTTTCGGCCGCCTTCCGTCTGTCCGAGGATCGGCGTTACTTCCGAACCGGCGTAGGTGGTCGGGATAACGACTTGAGGCAGATCGGTGCGGTAGGCGATCGCCTTGCCGAGCCCGGTGGTGGATCCGCCGCCAAGGGAGACGACACAGTCGGCGCCGCTTTGGTTGACCGCTTCCATCGCCTTTGCCGTGACCTCGACTGGCGTATGCATCACGGCCCCGGCAAAAACGCCTGCGGCAAGTGGCCCGAGCCGCTCCGCCAATGCTTCCGCGTCTGCCCGTTGCTGCGGTGTTGAGAGCACCAACGCTCGGCTGCACCCAAGCTTTTCGACCCAGGCTCCGGCCTCGCGGCTCCTGCCTTCGCCAAAGACGATGTGCCCCGCACTGCCCTGGTAGGTGAAATTGTTCCTCACGACCCAGATCCTTCCCTTGCCCTCGCCATCAGGAACTTGAAGTCCAGCCGCCAGCCGGGCTTGCCGCCGATGTCGGAGCATTTGAATTCGTGCACCAGTTCCGGCTTGACGCCGAAGATCGCGTCCTCGTCGATATGAGGATCGCTGCCGTCGTAGATATGCGTCGTAATCGTCTGGAAACCTGGAGCGGTGACGATGAAATGTAGATGGGCTGGGCGCCGGAGCGAACAACCCGCCTGGCCAAGGAGCTTGCCCACCGGCCCGTCTTCCGGGACGCTGTAGCCGGCGGGGCGCACCGTCAGGTAGTCGAACCGCCCTTCGCGATCGGTCTTGAAGACGCCGCGCAAATTAAACTCCGGTTGCAGGTCCGGTTGCTGGTTCTCGTAGAAACCTGCGGCGTTCGCCTGCCAGGTCGTGACCTCCGCGCCCTCGATCGGGTGGCCGTCGAGATCGAGCAATTGCCCGAAGACCGCCAGCCGCTCGCCGACGCCATCGAGCGAGATGTTGCTGCCGGATATGCGTTTCGGCGTGTCGGCGCGAAAGAACGGCCCACGGACCGTATTGGGTGTCGCCTGTTTCGGGCGACGGGAGTTGATCTCATCGACCAGCGCCGAAGCGCCAAGCAGGTCGAACAGCAGACCCCACTCCTGCCGCCGCTCGTCCGTGGTGTGACCAACCTCGGTCAGAAACTCGATCATTTTGCGCCAGTCGGCCGCGCTGGGACGCAATTCCCTGATGAGCTCGTGAAGGTGGGTGACGACCGTGCTCAGCACCAGCGGCAGCGAGCCGTCGTCCGCTTTCGATATTCGCTGTGCGAAAGCCTCGGTAAAGGCTGCTTCCTTGGGATTCGAAACCATCGCGCCCCGCATCACACTCCTCCAGACACTTGGCTGAGATGAAAGCTAACACGGGCCGCGGGCGCGATTGATGATTTTACTCTGAGTTAATATAATCAATTGTTATGAAGATAGACGAACGCCATCTTGTTCAGCTCGCTGCGGTCGTGAAGGCTGGCGGCGTCACCGAAGGGGCAGCGCTGCTCGGGCTGTCGCAGCCGGCGATCTCGCGCACCATTGCCATGCTCGAAAAGCGCCTGGGCGAACCGCTTTTCGTCAAAGGGCGGCGGCCGCTGCAACCGACGCCGCTCGGGCGCGCGCTCGCCGATCATGGCCAGGTCATGCTGTCGGCGTCGCGCAAGGCGTCCGACACGATCGAAAGCTTTCGCCTCGGCAAAAGCGGTCTCGTGCGCGTCGGCGGTACGCCATTTTTCATGGACGCCTTGATCGCGCCGATGATCGCAGACTTCCAGGCACAAAACCCCAACGTCAGGATTGACCAGAGCTACGGCTACATGGCCGACCTGCGCGCTGCCCTGAAGGGTGATCAGATCGATCTTGCTATCTGCCCGCTCGATATTCTTGAGGAGGGATCGGGCTTGGCGTTCCAGAAGGTGCTTCCCGGTCGAAACGTCGTCGCCTGCCGGGTCACGCATCCGCTTCTGTTGAAGCGACGGCCGCAGCCGTCTCAGCTACTCGAATATCCCTGGGTGGCGCCGCCGCCGGGAAGCCCGCTGCTTGCGGATCTCCATAGCCTGCTGCTCTCCTTCGGGGCGACCGAGATCAAGATACGCTACACAGGCGGCTCGCTGATGAGCCTCGTCAACTATCTGAAGGGTATCGACGCCTTGACTGTGCTTCCGCACAGCGTCGTCTTCGCGCTACGCAACGAAAAATCGATCACGGCACTTCCGGTTTCCGTCCCGCACCCGGAACGTGCCCTTGGGCTTCTGAGGCGCGCGACCTCGGCGCATACCCCGGCCATCGAAAAATTCTCGCAACACATCCGCCACAGCTTCGACCAGCTTCAGCACCTCATCCATCGACATGAACAGGCCGTGGTTTGGGGTGTTTAGCTGGATATCTGCCCATGCGAACCCGTAACCGCGTTCTGATCGGTGATGCGATGGTCTCGAGTCCAGGAAAGATCATCCCGGCAAGTCCGACGCGGCAAAAATCATCGCTTTCTCCATTTGTGCCGCGCAACATGTGATCGGCGCTTGACCGGTTTTTCCTGTTGACGTCTCCGACATCACGCGGGCACCATTTGCGCCTCGGGCGAAGGCCTCGCCACCCAGGACGAAGCAGGGCTTTGCCGTGCTTGGAGCTGTGGGCAAGCCGAAGTGGAGACGGTGCAGTGGTAGATACGTCACGCAGCGCAGGCAACGGTGTTTCAGAAACTGACCGCAGTTCCGATGGCGCGGCGAGCGCGATGGAAAAGACGACGGACCGAGACGAGGCGGTGGACCCGAACGTCCAGCTTCGTGGGCCCGACGATCCAGAAAATGTTCCTTCCGACGCAACTGAATCGGGCCTGCGCGGGAAGCCGCCGATCGCTACCGCACTCATCGTCGCGGTGTTCACGCTGGCGATCGTCGGATTGTCCCTCTGGTACCTCGTCCAGCCACAGCCGCTGCTGGTGCAGGGAGAGGCGGACGCGACCCGCATCGATATCGCTGCCCGTGTGGACGGGCGCATCGGCGAGCGACCGGTCTCACGCGGCGAGGATATCAAGGCTGGACAGACCCTTGCCTCGATCAGCAATCCCGAGTTGCTGATGAAGCTGCAGGAAGCCGAGGCCGCTCGCGCCGTCGCGGTGGCCGACCTCAATCGGATCGAAGTCGGCACAAGGGCAGAGGTGGTGGCGGAACGCAAGGCTGCGGTCGCAGCCAGCGAGGCAAGCCTGACGCTGGCCCAGCAGACCTATGATCGCACGCTGCAGTTGACCCAGGGCGAACACGCATCGGTCCAGAACCTCGACCAGGCAACGGCAAATCTCGATGTCGCCAAACGGTCGAATGAGCAGGCCAAACTCGCCTACGACGAGGCGGTGGCCGGTTACACGCCAGAGGAGCGCGGTGTCGCGAAGGCGGCCGTGGCGAAGGCGGAGGCCGCAATCGCGACCTTGAAAGCACAGGTCGCGGAGTTGACGGTGACCGCACCTATTGCCGGGCAGGTCTACCAGATTGCCACCGAACCGGGGGAGTATGTCTCGCCTGGCGTGCCTCTGCTCTCGCTCGTTGATCTTTCCGACATCTGGGTACGCTTTGACCTTCGAGAGGATCTCGTGAAGGGCCTGAAGGTGGGCGACCATTTCCAGGTGAAAATTCCAGCGCTCGGTGACACCCCCGTCGAAGTCGAGGTCCGCACGATTGCAACGCGCGGCGAATATGCGGGCTGGCGCGCAACCCGGGCGACCGGTGATTTCGACCTCAGAACCTTCGAAGTTCGGGCCTATCCGGTCGAAAAGATCGCCACATTGAGGCCGGGCATGAGCGCCTATGCCGACTGGGCGGATGCACGGTGATGACGGCCGCTCAGCCTCGCGGGCTCGTTGCGGTTGCCGCCCGGGAAGTCCTGTGGATGTGGCGGGACAAGGTAGCCCTGCTTCTGGTGGTGGGCATCCCGCTTCTGGCTTTCTCGCTGCTTGCCGCAACTTTCGGAAATGCGGTCATCCGCAACCTTCATGTCGACGTGGTCGATCAGGATCGGTCGAGAACCTCGATGACCTTCGTGCAGGCAATCAGCGCCGCTCCCGGGGTCAATGTCGACAGGCGGTCCTTTGATCTTAGCGGCGCCATGCATGCGGTGCGGTCGGGTGAGGCGATCGCTGCCGTCTATATCCCCAAGGATCTCGAGCGTGACATCATGGCCGGGCGGCGGCCGCAGATCGTGGTGTTCTTCAACAAGCAGTATTTCACACCCGGGAACGTCGCTTCGACCTCCCTGCAGTCGGCGGTTTCGGCGGCGATCGCCGACCTGCCGCGCGGCGCGGCAAGCCCGGGTTTCAGGCCGGGCCCGCTCGTCGTCGAGCAATATGTCCTGACCAATCCGGCCCTGAACTATGCGCAGTTTCTGCTTCGCGCCATATTGCCGACGGTACTTCATGTCGTTGTCGCGATCGCGGGCGGTTATGCTGTCGGGTCGGAATTCGGATCGCGCAGCATGAGCGAATGGCTTGCCACGGCCGGAGGCAGCAGCCTCACGGCTCTCGTCGGCAAGTTGCTGCCGTATTTGGCGATCTTCCTGCTGATGATGGCCGTGGTGCTCGGCATCATTCACGGCCTCTACGAGATCCCGTTCCGCGGCAATCCGGTCCTGGTCGCGGCCGCAGCATGCCTTCTCATCATTGCCTATCTCTCGGTCGGCGCTCTCTTTCAACTGCTCGTCAGAAACCTCGCTTCCGGCCTCAGCCTGACCGGTATCTTTTGCTCCCCCGCTTTCGGTTATGCCGGCGTGGGCTTCCCGATCCTGGCGATGAATACCTTCGCCCAAAGCTGGGGGATGCTGCTGCCGCTGCGTTGGTACATTCAGGTCCTGTTCGACCAGGCGGCCCGCGGTGTACCTGAGCAGGACTCGATTACGCCCTTCATGGCACTTGGCGCTCTCGCAGCGCTCTATTTCCTGTTCTCATGGCTTCGGTTGCGCGCGATCGCGAACAGACCCTTGCCCACCACGGAGGAGACGGTCGAACCACGGCGATCGGGCAGGATCAGTGTCGCCCGCGCGCTCGCGGACGAATATGGCCGCGTCCTGCGAGACCGTGGAGCTTTCGGCCTCATCGTTCTCGGGCCGATCATCTACGGTCTGTTTTATCCTCAACCCTATGTCGGGCAACTCATCCGGAACATTCCGATCGCTGTCGTCGACGACGACCACTCGGACATCAGCCTCACGATCGTCCAGGCCCTGGATGGACACGAAGCGGTCGAAGTTGCAGCCCGTCCAACGACCCTTGCCGAAGCGCAGATGGCCCTCGCCCGGCGGCAGGTGTTCGGTATCCTGAGTATTCCTGCCGGCACCGAGCGCGAGGTCATGAAGGGGTCGACGGCGCGTTTGCCGGCCTTTGTCGATTCCACATACTTCCTGCTTTACAGTCGGACGCTTCAGGGCATTCAGGAGTCTGTCGGTTCGGTTCGTTCCGACCTCTCCACGCAGAGCGCGCGCGCCGAAGGAAGCCGCTATCGGGCAGCTTTGTCCGTCAGTTCGCCGGTCGAGATTCTCAACCAGCCGCTGTTCAATCCGACGGGCGGCTACGGCAGTTATGTCGTGCCGGCTGCCTTCGTCCTGATCTTGCAGCAGACCTTGCTGATGGGCACGGCGACGATTGGCGGGGTAGCGTTCGAACGCGGCGGGCATGAGGCGCGGCGAAGCCGTAGCGCGGTAAAATCGGTTCTCGGCCAGGCGCTTGCGCATCTTCTGCTGGCATTGCCGGCCTACGTGTTCTTTCTCGTCGTCCTGCCGAGAGTCTACGGATTTTCCGCCACGAATCGGGTGCTGGACCTTTTTGTTCTCGCTGTTCCCTTTATTCTCTCGGTCAGCTTCCTGGGGCAGTTTGCAGGAAGCTGGTTCAGGCGCCGAGAGACCGCCGTCCTGCTGTTCATAGCGATCAGCCTGCCGCTATTCTTCCTTGTGGGCGTCGCCTGGCCACCGGAGGCGATCCCGCCGGGATTGCGGGCCGCGAGCTACGCCCTTCCAAGCACGTCGGGGATCGATGCGCTGGTTCGAGCAAACCAGATGGGGGCCGCGTTCGGCGACGTCTTCAAGGACTGGGCGCGGCTCTGGATGCTGGCATTCATCTATGCTGCCCTGGCCATGATCTCCGCTCGGTTCGTCACCTCACGGAGGGGCGTCAATGAACGCTAGATCCATGCGCCTACCGATCATTGCCGCGACCGCACTGGCCCTCTCGGCATCCGCCGCATCGTTGGCCGCGGCGGCGGACAGGGAGGCTATCGCCGGCATGGTCAGGCGAACGGAAATCCGCATTGCTCCCGAGACATCCGGCCGCCTCGCCAGCGTTGCCGTAAAACCGGGGCAGAAGGTGCGTAAAGGCGACATAATCGCGGTGTTGGACAATCCGGATCTGTCAGCGCTTGTCGGAGAGGCGAGGGCGGCGGCCGCGAGCGCGAAGGCAGAGCGCGACCGGATCTATTCCGGCATCAGGCGCGAACAGGTTGATATTGCAGTGGAGGCCGTGCGCACGGCCGAGGCAAACCTGGTCCTTGCACGACAGGAGAACGACCGGGCGACCGCACTTGCGGCCAAAAACTTCGCAAGTCGGCAAAAGGCCGACGAAGCCGCTGCCTCTCTCGCCAAGGGCGAAGCAGATCTGGAGGTAAAACGCGCCCAGGCAGAGGCAGCGAATGCCGGTCCTACTGTTGAAGAGCGGGCACTCGCGGATGCCAGGGTCGCACTTGCCGAGGCGACGGTGGCGAGTATTCAAGCCAAGCTCGACAGGACAAGGCTCGTTGCGCCAGCCGATGGCACGATCAACATCCGCGTCGCCGAACTTGGGGAAATCATCGGGCCCGGAAAACCTGTGGTAACGATGGACGTCGACGACCGGTCGTGGTTTGCCTTCACCGTGCGTGAGGATGATCTCCGCGGCATGACGGTCGGCACCCCCGTAACGCTTTCGACGCCGAACGGGCCGTCTGTTCCCGCACATGTGACGGAACTTCGGCCGTTGGGCGAGTTCGCGACATGGCGAGCGGCGCGGGCTGTCGGAGACCATGACCTCAATAGCTTCCGTGTTCGCTTGGAGGCAGATATGCCCACGAGCGATCTCGAGCCTGGCATGACCGTGCTGCTCGCTCGCCCCTAGAGTTCGGCGGTTATGCCGGTGCCGTTGATGGGAAAGGCTTCTAGGACCTGCCGAGACAGGCTCGAGAGCCGGGGATAATGGACGCTGGACGTTGCAGACAACTTTGCGGGGACCGGCGTCTTGCCTTCGGGTCGATGCCCGCAGGCAAGGAAAGCAGCAAAAGTGCCGTCCGCACTTTCGTCCATCTGGAGGCGGTATTCTGCGGGGTTAGCTGTCGATCGCAAAAGCAGCCCCCGAGCGGCGCTGCGGTCGGAGGCTGCGTTTCGTTCCGTCGACCGGGATCATGCGGTCCTCGGTGGCGAGATACCAGCTCGGCTTTTCCTTCCAGGCGGGCTTGCCCACCTCGCCCTGAAGCGCCTCGAGGTCCCACGGAACCTGGGAGTCGGTCATGAAGGCGGCAAGTCCGGGCTCGACGTCTGCGGCAAAGGCGGCGGCGAACTTCTCGACCAGCGGCCGAAAAGCCGCCCAAGCGCTTCGGGCGGGGCATTCGTTGCCACCCAGTTGGGCTGTGGATGGTCCACGGCGCGGCCCATCGTCTAGAGCGCACGGCTTTCGTAGCCGGCGGCCCTCAAGGCGTCGGCGATCGGGCCCGCACCGGCAACGGTCTCGACGCTGACTTCCCGGTTGCCGAGATCGACCTTGATCGTAGCCTGCGGATCGACGCTCAGGATCGCCTTTTGGACGGCACCGGCGCAGTGGCCGCAGGTCATGTTGTCGATCTTGTAGTTCTGCATGCTTGTCTCCTTCGTTTCGTTGTGAGAGAAACATGGCGGTTCCCATCGTTGGAAGGTCAAGAGGACCTTCCAACATATTTTGTCGAGAGTTTCTTCTTGGCACACCCCGATGGTGGTGAACACGCGAAACACGCAGTTTCGGCCCCCCAAATGCTCCGAAAAATTTGAAAGTCTTTCATCACCGATCCCGGGAATGGACGGCTAGCGGTCCGGCTCCGGAAGTCGCACAATCCCAAGGCTGTGCAAAAGGCATTCGCGTCGTCCGAAAGAGGGCGGACGATCGCCAGCCGGCACGAAGCCTTAAGCGAAGCGATCGTCCCGGAAACTTCCGGACGTTCGAAATGCACTGGTCGGGAACTGGAGGAGACGGTTTCCCGGTCACTGTCGTTCGGCTGCGTCGTGGTGACGCCGCCAAGGGAGGAAAGATGTTTGAACGACTATTCAAGCTGAAAGAGCATCAGACGACGGCGCGCACCGAGGTGATCGCCGGTATCACGACATTCCTGACGATGTCCTACATCATCTTCGTCAACCCCGACATCCTGTCGAGCACGGGCATGGATAGGGATGCCGTCTTCGTCGCAACCTGTATCGCCGCCGCACTCGGCTCCGCCGTCATGGCGCTCGTCGCCAACTGGCCGATCGGCATGGCGCCCGGCATGGGCCTCAACGCCTTCTTCGCCTTCACCGTCGTCGCTGCCCTCGGCTTCACCTGGCAACAGGCGCTGGGCGCGGTCTTCATCTCGGGCGTGATCTTCCTGATCCTCACCGTGACCGGGGTGCGAAGCTGGCTGATTGCCGGCATTCCGCATTCGCTGAGAAGCGCGATTGCCACCGGTATCGGCCTCTTCCTCGGCATCATCGCCTTGAAGAACGCCGGTATCGTCGTCGACAATCCGGCAACGCTCGTCGGTCTTGGCGATCTCAAGCAGACCGGTCCGCTTCTCGCCATCCTCGGCTTCTTCGTGATCGCCGTGCTCGATGCGCTGAAGGTTCGCGGCTCGATCCTGATCGGCATCCTGGTTGTCACGGTTCTGTCGATGATCCTTGGCGTCAGTGAGTTCAAGGGCATCGTCTCGGCACCGCCGAGCATTGCGCCGACCTTCCTGCAGCTCGACATCATGGGCGCTCTGCATGGCGGCCTGCTGCACGTCATCCTCGTCTTCGTACTCGTGGAAGTCTTCGACGCCACCGGCACGCTGATCGGTGTCGCCAAGCGTGCCAAGCTGGTCGAAGAGGGCAAGCCGAACCGTCTCGGCCGCGCGCTTCTGGCCGACAGCACCGCGATCGTCGCCGGCTCGCTGATCGGCACCAGCAGCACGACTGCCTATGTCGAAAGCGCCTCGGGCGTTCAGGCAGGCGGCCGCACCGGCCTGACCGCGCTCACCGTCTGCGTGCTGTTCCTGGCAGCACTGTTCTTCTCGCCGCTGGCAGCGGCCGTCCCGTCCTATGCGACGGCTCCGGCTCTGCTCTATGTCGCCGGCCTGATGATGCGCGAACTGACCGAAGTCGACTGGGACGACCTGACGGAAGCGGCACCGGCTGCGCTCACCGCGCTCGCCATGCCCTTCACCTACTCGATCGCCAACGGCCTCGCCTTCGGCTTCGTGAGCTACGTCGTCTTGAAGGTCTGCACCGGAAAGTGGAGCGTCATCCACCCGGCCACCCAGATCGTCGCCGCCCTGTTCATCGTGCGCTTCGCGTTCTTTGCCGAGTAATACGAAATTTGGCCGGGGCATCGTCGCCTCGGCCAATCAGAACTTCCCCGTAAGTGCTGGCCGGAGCAACGAAAATGTTGCCCCGGCCTTTTTCTACCTGATCTGACTTTTTAAGGTACGCGAATCCGGGCGGAAAACCGTTTCACACTTTTCCTGGACTTGCTCAGTATTGCCCGGCCGGCAGATGCACCACCAGGCCATCGAACTCGGCCGAGACCGTGATCTGACAGCTCAGGCGGCTGCGCTCGTTGGGATTGACCACGCACTCGATCATGTCCTGCTCCTGGAAATCGGGTGCCGGCAATCGTTCGGCCCATTCGCCGTCGATGTAACAGTGGCAGGTGCCGCAGGCGCAGGAACCGCCGCATTCGGCGGCAATGGCATCGATGCCGTTCTGCACCGCCGCGGACATCAGCGATTGGCCGACCTCCGCCTGCACTTCTTTGGTCGTGCCGTCCGCGTCGATGAAGACGATCTTGGGCATGGGTATTCTCCGGTTCTTAGAATGTCGGTTTCAGTGCGGGTCAGGCTTGCCGGATGGCAATCTTCAGCCGCTTGGGGCCGCGCACCGAAAGGCCGCGCTTGTATTCCGGTTCCCGCTCGGCGAGTTCGATGGTCGGGAAGCGGCGAAGCAGGGTGCTGAAGATGATATCCATGTCGAGCCGCGCGAGGTGGTTGCCGAGACAGAAGTGCACGCCGCCGCCGAAGGCGAGGTGCCGGTTGGGCGTGCGGCCGATATCGAAGGTGTCGGCGTTGTCGAATTGCTTGGGGTCGCGGTTGGCAGCACCGTAGAGCAGGCCGAACTTGGTGCCGCGTTCGAAACGCCGGCCGCAGATCTCGACGTCCTCGACGCAATGCCGGTGGAAGAAGGGAAGCGGGGATTCGTAGCGGAACATCTCCTGTACGCCGGTCTGGATCAGGCCGGGTTCGTTCCTCAGCCGCGCCATCTGCTCGGGAAAGCGCAAGAGCGCATGCATGCCGCTGCCGAGCACGTCGATCGTCGAGCCGTGGCCCGCCATCAGGATCAGCATGCAGGTCGAGATGAATTCGTCGAAGTTCATTGCGCCGGAGCGCTCCGCCTCGATCAGCACCGAGATGAGATCATCGTTCGGCGCGCGCTCGCGCTCGGCCTTCAGCGCCGTCAGATACTCGTAGAACTCGGTGGTGTTGTCTTCGGCGATCTTCTTGCGCGCGTCGGAACGGTCGACGTCGAAGAACTGCACGATGTTTTCCGACCAGATGCGGAGCTGCGGACAGTCTTCGTCCGGCACGCCGAGCAGGCGGCCGATGATATGGCCGGGAACGTGGGCGGCGAGGTCGTCGACGAAATCGATCTCGCCGCGATCTGCAAGGCTGTCGATCAGGCGGTCGACATAGGCCTGGATCTGGTCGCGCAGCTTGGCGATCATGGCAGGCGTGAACAGCTTGAACACCTGCTTGCGCAGCCGGTCGTGCACGGCGCCGTCGCTGTCGAGCAGGCTGAACTGGACGAAGCGCTCGTGGTGCGGCATGTCATGCCAGTTACCGGCACGCTGCAGTTTCGCAAGCTCCTCGGCGGTCGCAATGTCCTCGAGCGAGCGCACCATCCGCTTGTCCATGACGATCGCCGAGACATCCTCGAAGCGCGAAGCCAGCCAGATGTCGAGGTCTGGGAAGTAATGCAGCCCTTCCTTCTCACGCAAGGCGCGGTAGGTCGGGTAGGGATCGCGGGCAAAATCCGGGGACAACGGCGCGAAGGTCAGCTTTGCGGCTTCGCCGTTCGGCGTGGCTTCGGTCATGGGCAATACTCCGTGCATAAAGCTGCATGATAGCGTCGCCACGGTCTCGTTGGGAATGGTACGCTGTCGCAAGATGATGGACAAAACTCGCATTGACTGACAGAAAACGCGGATGCTGTCTGAAAACGAAGAGATCCATTTCCATACGCCGGCCAAATTTGCCGATGCGTTTCCCTATCTGGCGCTGGTCGCCGGAAGCCGGACCGCCCATCCTGAGGAAGCGCCGATCCGCAAGCGGTTCCACCAGCATGTCTTTGTCTACACCACCGGCGGCCGCGGGCTGATAGAGGTGCGCGGTCAACGGTTCCTGGCCGAAACGGGCAATGTCGCCTGGCTCGATACCGCGCAGGCCTATGCGCACAGCTGCGCGCCCGACAGCGAAAACTGGCGCTATCTCTGGATGGGGATCGAGGGGCACGGTCTCGATGCGCTCTACCAGTTCCTGGGTGTCCAGCAGTCGCCATTGTTCGCGCCGAGGGATACGCAGACGGCACGCGCTGCCTTTGAGGCGGTGAGCGGGTTTCTTGCGGAACGCTCGCCTGCGACCGATGCCTTGGCGAGTGCGGCTATCTCCGGGCTGATCGTGGACATGATCGGTCCGCGTCTGACCGGCAGTGAGCCGGGCGAGGATGCACCGGGCGAGGATCGTTTGTTGGCTGTTCTTTCAGCGATGCGTGACGATCTCGCCCGCGCCTGGACGATCGATGATCTCGCGGCCCTAGCGCGGCTTAGCCAGTCGCAACTCTTTCGCCGCTTTCGCGATATGGTGGGCACGACGCCGATGGACTGGCTGCGCCACGAGCGCATCAACCAGGCGAAACGCCTGCTGATCGGCCGCGATGCGAAGGTTTCCGCGGTGGCGGCGGTATGCGGCTATCCCGATCCCTATCATTTCTCGCGCGATTTCCGCCGGGTGACGGGATACACGCCGACGAAGTTCCGTCGGGATGGCGGCTACTGATGTCGATTGATGGGCATCAGGAAAACAGTTGAGCCCTACGGTACGCCCCGTGACCCACGCACCGATGACCCGGTCAGTTGACCGGGCCATTCGTTCATTCATACAATCAGGAACGGCTCCTTGAAGAAGTGTTCCTCCAGATTGACGCCTTCGCCGCCGCGGTCGACAACCGCGAAATCCGAGACATCTTCGAGTGGTGTCAGGATGCCGTGCCAGACATTGCGGGCGATGTTCACGCCTTGGCCCGGTGTGGTCTTGAAGGCGATCGGTTCACTCGGGCCTTCGTCGGTTTCCCGGGAGACGACGACGAGGAACGGATTGTCGCTCAAGGGGATGAACGCCTGACTGCCGAGCGGATGGCGCTCGACCATGGTGAGCTTGAGTGGCAGCGGATAGGGTTCGCCGCGCACCAGGCTGATCATCGGCCGGGCCTTCTCGCCCGTCGTTTCGATCTTGGCGAGATCGTGATAGCGGGTGCATTTGCCACCGTTGATGGGGAAGTTGTGGGCGTTCTCCGTTTCGATTACGTCGCCGTAGGGCGCAAAGGCCTCCCGGGTCAGTGGCTGTATGACGATCTCCTTCATGCGACGCTCCTCCGTGCAATGTTGATCGATGGCAGCAATTCCAGGGAAAGCGCTTCCCTGGAACTTGCGGTTCAGGTCCGGTCATTTCGTTTCCTCTGCGAAACGATCTAGGGGCTGCCGGCTTTCGCAATACGCCCGAAGACACGCAACCGGCTGACGCCGCCATCGGGGAAGATGTTGAAACGCACATGGGTTACAGGGCCCGGCGCTTTGAACTCGTTTGCTCCGTAGGTGTGCAGGCTGTCGGCCGAGAGCTTCTGCTGCGGCAGAACCTCGCGCCAGAACATCGACGATGCGGTGATCGAGGCAGCCAGCTCGCACGTGGCTGCGCTGAGGTCGGCTGCCTGCAGCGAGCAGGCGTCCGGGTAGTTTCCCTTGAAGTGGGCGGTGTCGACCACGATCCGCTCGACCGCACCGCGCGCGGCAAGTTTCACCACGATCCAGTCGTTGCCGGGCTCGCGCCGGCGGCGCGTCTCCCAGCCGTCGCCCATGTTGATGCCGCGTCCGGGCGCAAGCAGCCGCTGGTGGCCGTAGTGCCCGTTCGAATACGCGATGATGCGGCCGCCGAGCAGCGACGAGGCGAGATCGACTGCCGTGTCGCCGATCGCCGCCCGGTCCAGGGCGGGCGTGCCGTAAACCTTGAGGCGGGCGATGCCGCCATCGGGATAGATGCGCAGGCGGACATGGCTCCAGACCGCTTCCGACCTGGCCTCGAAATGATGAAGCGCACTCGGCCCGAGCGGCCGCGCGCAGACAAGTTCCGTCCAGGTCGTCCGCTCATCCGGTCCATCGGGCGCCAGACAGGCGTCGATGGCGCAGGCGCTCGGATAGTTGCCGGTGAAATGCGCCGTATCGACCTCGAAGCCGCGGATACGACCGTTTGCGGCAAGCGCGATGATGGCATGATCGTTGCCGGGGCCGCGGCGACGCCGCGTCTCCCAGCCGTCCATCCACTTGCCGTTCTCGTCATAGACACCGGGATGATAGACCGGCGGCGCGTCTTGAAGCATGCGCTCGAGCGGCGCGAAGAACTCGTCGGTTGCGAAGACCGGCCTCGCGCCGAGAGCGGCGGAGGCGAGGTTGATCGCATTCAGCGCGAATTCGGGCGGGCTCACGCCGTCGGTCGTCATCGCGAGGCCCTCAGCTCGGCAGCATGTCCTTGAGGCGCAGATAGGCGATCCGCTCCACCTGCCGGCACGCCGTCTCGAATTCCGTCTCGCGGTCGTTTTCGACCCGGCCTTCGAAGGCCGCAAGGATTTCGCCCTTGGTCCGTCCCTTGACCGCCAGGATGAAGGGGAAGCCGAACTTCTCGACATAAGCCGTGTTGAGCGTGGTGAAGCGCTCGCGCTCGGCATCGGTCAGCGCATCGAGGCCGGCACCGGCCTGCTCGTTGGTCGAGCTCTCGGTGAGACGCTTGGCTTGCGCCAGCTTGCCAGCGAGGTCCGGGTGGGCGATGAGAACGGCGAGCCGTTCCTCGGCAGAGGCTTCGCGGAAGACAGCGGAAAGGGCGGCCGCAAGGCCGATCGCCGTGTCGTTGGCGGGCGAAAGCTCGCCCTGGAAGGCGCGCTTGGCGATCCACTTCGAATGTTCGAAGACGCCGCCGAAGCGGGTGACAAACTCTTCTTCAGAAAGCCGCGACGGGCGATCGTCCCAGGCCTTGAAGGGATAGGCCTCGGCCCAGTAGCAGGCGATATCGACGCGCTTTGCGAGCCAGACCTTCTCGTGGCTCTGCACATAGTCGAGGAAGCGGGCAAGTGCTGCGGCGCGGCCGGGGCGGCCGACGAGGCGGCAGTGTAGTCCGATGCTCAACATCTTCGGCGCGCCGGCCGCTCCTTCGGCGTAAAGAACGTCGAAGCTGTCCTTGAGGTAGCTGAAGAACTGGTCGCCGCTGTTGAAACCCTGCGGCGTCGCAAAACGCATGTCGTTGCTGTCGAGCGTATAGGGGATGACCAGTTGATGGCGCCCGGCATGTTCATGCCAGTAGGGCAGGTCGTCGGCATAGGCGTCGGACACGTAGTCAAAGCCGCCGGCTTCCGTCACGAGGTCGAGCGTGTTGTCCGAACAGCGGCCGGTGTACCAACCACGTGGGCGCTCTCCGGTAACGATGGTATGCAGGCGGATAGCCTCGGCGATCTCCTGGCGTTCGCGCTCGGGCGAAAAGTCCTTGTGCTCGATCCATTTGAGACCGTGCGAGGCGATTTCCCAGCCGGCGTCCTGCATGGCGGCAACCTGCTCGGGCGAACGCTTCAGTGCCGTGGCGACGCCATAGACCGTTGCCGGCACGCCGCGTTCGGTGAACATGCGGTGCAGCCGCCAGAAGCCGGCACGCGCGCCATATTCATAGATCGATTCCATGTTCCAGTGGCGCTGGCCCTGCCAGGCCTGCGCGCCGACGATTTCCGACAGGAATGCTTCGGAGGCCGCGTCGCCATGCAGCACGCAGTTCTCTCCACCTTCCTCGTAGTTGATGACGAATTGCACGGCGATCCGGGCGCCGTCGGGCCATGTGATCTTGAAGTTCGGGCCGTGGCCGTGAAGATCGCGGGGGTATCTCATCAAAGCAGCTCCTCCAGACATTTTCGTCTCTGCGGCAAATTTCTAGCCGCATTTGTTTCGAGCCATTCCCCCCAAAAAATTTGAAAGTCTCGAATGATCCGCTCGCTACCAAGCGGGCCGGAATGCCGGAATACTGCGAGGTGGAAAGCTGACTTCGGGAGGAGCGAAAAGAATGCAATCTCATGGTGGAAACGCCGGTCGCCTGACGACGCACGTGCTGGATACGGCAAGCGGCAAGCCGGCCGAGGGGCTGCGCATCGAGCTTTACCGGGTCGATAGCGATCGCCAGACGCACATCAAATCGGTCAAGACCAACGACGATGGTCGCTGCGACGAGCCGCTGTTGAGTGGCGAGCGCATGCAGACGGGCACCTACGAACTGCATTTTCATGCCGGCGACTATCTCGGGGGCGCGAGCAAGCGCGGCGAGAACCCGTTCCTCGACGTGATCCCGATCCGCTTCGGCATCGAGAACCGGGG
The DNA here is from genome assembly GCF_059424735.1 of Ensifer sp. GW101-20A05. Classification (NCBI taxonomy): domain Bacteria; kingdom Pseudomonadati; phylum Pseudomonadota; class Alphaproteobacteria; order Hyphomicrobiales; family Rhizobiaceae; genus Ensifer; species Ensifer sp. GW101-20A05. Next base: position 61,051 of record NZ_JBWKZT010000009.1, read on the forward strand.
CGCCCACTACCACGTGCCGCTGCTGCTTTCGCCCTATGGCTACTCCACCTACCGCGGGAGCTAAGCGATGACGATCCAGATCCGCAACACCATCCGCTTCATCCTGAACCATCGGCTCGTCGAACTTGCCGACGTCTCTCCGGTCCAGACGCTACTCGATTTCCTGCGCATCGACCGCAACCTCAAGGGCACCAAGGAAGGCTGCGCAGAGGGCGACTGCGGTGCCTGCACGGTGCTCGTCGGACGCTTGCTCGACGGCAAGCTCAAGTATGAATCCGTCAATGCCTGCATCCGTTTCGTCGGTTCGCTCGACGGCTGTCATATCGTCACGGTGGATTCGCTGGCGCAGCCGGCCGGCCCGCTGCACCCGGTGCAGCAGGCGATGCTCGACACGCACGCTTCGCAGTGCGGCTTCTGCACGCCCGGTTTCGTGATGTCGCTCTATGGCCTTTGGATGGAAAACCCGAAGCCGTCCATCGCCGAAATCGAAAAGGCGCTTCAGGGCAATCTTTGTCGGTGCACCGGCTATGCCGCGATCATTCGCGCAGCCGAAGCGATCTCGACGATCGGCGATGTTGGCAAGGACCCGCTCGTGGTCGAGCGCGATCGGATCGCCAAGGAACTGGCGTCGCTGCAGGACGGCCGCCGTGTGGAAATCGGCTCCGAGACGGAACGCTTCATCCTGCCGGGTTCGGTCGACGATTTTGCTGCCGTGTTCGAAGCCAACCCCAAGGCGACGATCGTTGCCGGCTCGACCGACGTCGGGCTGTGGGTCACGAAGTTCATGCGCGACATCTCTCCGGTCATTCACCTGATCCATCTCGAAGAGTTGCGGCGGATCACGGTCGATGCGGATGGCGTCACGCTTGGCGCCGGTGTGAGCTATGCCGAGGCCTATCCTGTTATCGTCGCGCATTTCCCCGAACTGACGGAGCTCTGGGACCGCATCGGCGGCCAGCAGGTCCGCAACATGGGCACCGTCGGCGGCAACATCGCCAACGGCTCGCCGATTGGCGACACGCCGCCGGCCCTGATCGCGCTTGGCGCTTCGATCACGCTGCGCAAGGGCGCTCGCCGTCGCACGGTCGTGCTTGAGGATTTCTTCATCGCCTATGGCAAGCAGGATCGCGAGCCAGGCGAGTTCGTGGAATCCGTGCGCATCCCGTTCGTCTCGGATAATGCCCGTCTCGCTGTCTACAAGGTGACGAAGCGTCTCGACGAGGATATCACCGCCGTCTGTGGCGGCTTCAACATCGCCTTCGACGCCGGTCGGATCACCGATGCGATCATCGCCTTCGGCGGTATGGCCGGCACGCCGAAGCGGGCCGCCAATGTCGAGGCGGCGCTGAAGGGCGCGGAATGGAACGAGGACACGATCGAGCGCGCGGTCGCCGCTTTCGATGAGGACTTCACGCCGCTCACCGACTGGCGCGCCTCGGCCGAGTACCGCCAACTGGTGGCGAAGAACCTGCTTCGCCGCTTCTATCTCGAAACGCAGTCGAGCGGCCAGATCCGCCTCGATCGCACCATTGCTGTCGCGGTTTAAGGGAGGAAGCCATGAACGTGATGCAGCCCATCGACCGCATCCGCGGCGGCGTGCACGAAAACGAACGCCACGAATCCGGCCACAAGCATGTGTCGGGTACGGCCGAATATATCGACGACATCCCGGAACCCCAGGGCACGCTGCACGGCTATCTCGGCCTGTCGCAGCGCGCGCATGCCGATATCCTCTCGATCGACTTCGAAGCGGTAAATAGCAGCGAAGGCGTGATCGGCGTGCTGACGGCGGCCGACATTCCCGGCGAAAACGACATTAGCCCGGCCCACAAGCACGACGAGCCGATCTTCGTCACCGACAAGGTGGAGTTCCACGGCCAGCCGATCTTTGCGGTCATCGCCACCTCCCGTGAGGCGGCCCGCCGCGCGGCGGCCAAGGTCAAAATCGAGTACCGCGACCTGCCGCATGTGACCGATGTCCTGGAAGCGGCGGCCGCCAACTACCCGCTGGTGATCGATCCCTTGAAGCTCGAGCGGGGCGACATCGAAGCCGGCTTCGCCAAGGCGAAGAACATCCTTGAAGGCGAGATGCGTATCGGCGGCCAGGATCACTTCTATCTGGAAGGGCAGATCTCTTTCGCCATCCCCGGCGAGGACGACGAAGTGCTCGTCTACTCCTCGACGCAGCATCCGGCTGAGACGCAGCACATGGTTGCGACCGTTCTCGGCGTGCCGTCGAATGCGGTGACCGTCAACGTGCGCCGCATGGGCGGTGGCTTCGGCGGCAAGGAAACCCAGGCCAACATTTTCGCAGCGGTTGCAGCGGTTGCTGCCAAGAAATACCGCTGCCCGGTCAAGGTCAGGCCGGATCGCGACGACGACATGAGCGCGACCGGCAAGCGCCACGACTTCCATGTCGACTACAAGCTCGGCTACGACGATGAAGGTCGTATCGAGGCGGTGGACGCTGTCTTTTCGGCGCGCTGCGGCTATTCGGCGGATCTCTCCGGTCCGGTCACCGACCGGGCGCTCTTCCACGCCGACAATTGCTACTTCTATCCGAACGTGCGCCTGCGCTCGCGTCCGCTGAAGACCAACACGGTCTCCAACACCGCATTCCGCGGTTTCGGCGGTCCGCAGGGCATGGTCGGCGGCGAACGCATGATCGAGGAGATCGCCTATGCCGTCGGCAAGGATCCGCTCGAAATCCGCAAGCTGAACTTCTACGGCGGCGAGGGCCGCAACCTCACGCCCTATCACCAGACGGTTGAAGACAACATCATCGGCCGCATCATCGAGGAGCTGGAAACCTCGGCCGACTATGCCAAGCGTCGTGAGGCGGTGATCGCCTTCAACCGCGAAAACCATGTGGTCAAGCGCGGCATCGCGCTGACACCGGTGAAGTTCGGCATCTCCTTCACCAAGACCGAATACAACCAGGCCGGCGCGCTGGTGCACGTCTATACGGATGGCTCGATCCATCTGAACCACGGCGGCACCGAGATGGGGCAGGGGCTCTACACCAAGGTCGCCCAGGTGGTTGCCGATGAGTTCCAGGTCAACCTCGACCGGATCAAGGTGACGGCGACGACGACCGGCAAAGTGCCGAACACGTCGGCGACGGCTGCCTCCTCCGGTTCCGACCTGAACGGCATGGCGGCCGCCAACGCCGCCCAGCAGATCAAGGAGAGGCTCGTGCGCTTTGCCGCCGAGCGCTGGAACGTTGCTGAGGCCGACGTCGCTTTCGAGCCGAACACGGTTCGCATCGGCGCCGAACGCCTTGGTTTCAACGAGTTCATCAAGATCGCCTATGGCGCCCGCATCCAGCTTTCGGCTGCCGGTTTCTACAAGACGCCGAAGATCCACTGGAACCGCGCGGAAGGCCGGGGCCGGCCGTTCTTCTACTATGCCTATGGCGCTTCTTGCTCCGAGGTCAGCGTCGATACGCTGACTGGCGAATACCAGGTCGATCGCACCGACATCCTGCACGACGTTGGCCGCTCGCTGAACCCGGCGCTCGACCTCGGCCAGGTGGAGGGCGCCTTTGTTCAGGGCATGGGCTGGCTGACGACGGAAGAACTCTGGTGGGATGCCAAGGGTCGGCTGCGCACGCACGCGCCTTCGACCTACAAGATCCCGCTTGCGTCGGATCGGCCACGCGTCTTCAACACACGGCTTGCCGAATGGTCGGTCAACCGTGAGGAAACCATCCGCCGTTCGAAGGCGGTCGGGGAACCGCCGTTCATGCTCGGCATTTCCGTTCTGGAGGCCTTGTCGATGGCGGCGGCCAGTGTTGCGGAGTATCGTATAGCACCGCGCCTTGATGCGCCGGCGACGCCGGAACGAGTGCTGATGGCAATCGAGCGGCTGCGGGCGGCCGCGAGGCAGAAAGGGTAACAGGGGCTGATTGTCATGGTGGCGAGCCGCGAGGATATCAGGGACTTTCTCCGACGCGAGCCGGATTGCGTGCTTGTGGAAGTGACGGGTGCAGCCGGCTCGACGCCGCGCGACACCGATGCCTGGATGCTCGTCGCCACCGATAGCCTCTTCGGCACGATCGGCGGCGGCCAGCTCGAATATATGGCGATCGACCATGGCCGGCGGGCGCTGAAGCGCGGCGACGCGCTGGAGGCAATGACCATCCCGCTCGGTCCGGAGATCGGCCAGTGTTGCGGCGGGCGCGTGGCGCTCGCCTTCACACGCATCGATCGGGAGAAAGCCGCCATGCTGATTGAACGCAGCGACCTGGAAATCGCCAGCCGGCCGCATGTCTATGTCTTCGGCGCCGGCCATGTCGGCGATGCGCTGGCCATGGCGCTGTCCCTGGTTCCGGTCCGCACCGTTCTCGTCGATACCCGCGAGAACGAGCTTTCGGCTGTCGCCGATATACCGGGCATTGAAACCTGCCTGACGGCGATGCCTGAGGCGGTCGTGCGCGATGCCCCGCCCGGCAGCGCCTTCGTGATCCTGACGCACGACCACGCGCTCGACTTCCTGATCGCCGCCGAGGCGCTTCGCCGCGACGACGCATCCTATGTCGGCATGATCGGCTCGAAGACGAAACGCGGGACCTTCAAGAATTGGTTGTCGCGTGAGATCGGCCGCCCGGATCTTTTCGACCGGCTCGTCTGCCCGATCGGCGGCACGTCGGTTAAGGACAAGCGGCCGGCCGTCATCGCAGCGCTTGCCGCCGCGGAAGTCATGGCGGCGGCGCTGAATTTCCGGCAGCCGGCCCAACCCGATAGCCCGCGTCGTCCGGCTGTCGCGAAGTTTGCACGCTAACGGCTCAGGCGCTATTGCCCTGGTGTATCGCACCGTTCAGGTGAAGCGCAAAGCCGCGCGCGTCTGCGGCTTCGATATCCGGACGCAGCTCAAGGGTCGGGATCAGGTAGTCGCCGCCATTCTGCCGGCGATAGGGAATAGGCGGCGTGGTTGTTAGCGTGCGCATCCTTTGCCTCAGCCGCTCGGCCGTCGCTTCGAAACCGGCTTCGTCAAGACCGTCGACCCGGTAGGCGACAAAAGGCGGAAGTACGTCGTAGCCGGGATAATAGAGAACGCCGTGATTGATCGGGAAAAGCAGATCGTCGATCGGTCCGTTGACCCCGCGCGGCGAGTAGTGTTCTTCCCAGCCACCTGTTGTCACCACCAACATGGCACGTTTTCCTGCGAGCGTTCCCTCGCCGAACCGCTTGCCCCAGTATTTGTCGCTGTGTTCGCCAACGCCATAGGCGAAGCCATAGGCATAGACGCGATCGACCCAGCCTTTCAGGATCGCCGGCATCGAGTACCACCACAGCGGAAACTGCAGGATCAGGGTATCGGCCCATAGCAGATTTTCCTGCTCGGCCCTGACATCAGCGGTCAGGGTATTGGTCGCGAAGGCTTCCTTCGAGGCACGGCTTGGCTTGAACCGGGCATCCGGAAGGAGCGCGGGGAAGTCGGCGCGGTCGATCTCGGATTTCCATCCTTCGGCATAGAGGTCGGTGACGCGCACCTCGTGTCCCTCGGCTTCCAGCGCCTTGACAGCGACATCGCGCAGTGTCCCGTTCAGCGAACGCGGTTCGGGATGGGCATAGACAAGCAGAACTTTCATGGTCGGCAATCCTTCAGTCGTGAACTGAGACTTTAGGTAGACCGCCGTTTGTCCATGCGGTAGATATCCAATATGGATAGGATTATACCGAAAAATGGATAAATCGGACGTGACGCTGGAACGGATGCGAAGCTTCGTACGGGTCGCCGAGCGCGGCAGCCTGTCGGCCGTTGCCCGCGAACTCGGCATCGGCCAGTCGAGCGTTACGCGGCATCTGAGGGAGCTGGAGGAAGCCGTCGGCGTGCCCCTGCTTAGCCGCACCACCCGGCGCGTCACGTTGACCGACGAAGGCAGTCGTTACTATGCCAACAGCATCCAGATCCTACGCTTAGTCGACCAGGCAGGCGACGAGGCGCGCAGCACCCGCGGCGCCTCGGCCGGGACCATCCGGGTATCCTGCACCGCCGCCTTCGGGGTCCTGCACGCAACCCGCTTGATCTTCGCCTTTCAGGATCGTTATCCTGATATCGAGGTCGATCTCAGCCTGACCGACGAGCGGATCGATCTGGTGCGGGAAGGGGTCGATATCGCGCTGCGTCTCGGGCCGCTCACCGACAGCTCCATGAAGCTCCGGGTGCTTGGCGAAAGCCGCCGTCTGTTCGTCGCCGCGCCCGCCTATCTGGCGGCACGTGGGTGCCCGGCTGCCCCGCGCGACCTCGCTGCCCATGAGGGAATCCGCATGTCGAACGTCGCAGGCAGTGACCTGATCTCGCTGGAAGGAGCAGACGGCCGCAGCCACGCGGTACCCTTTGGCGGGCGGTTCCTCGTCGACCATGGGCTTGCCGCCCGCGAGGCGCTGGTCGCCGGGCGCGGCATCGCACCAACACACCAATGGCTCGTCGACGATCTCCTGGCGAGTGGTCGGCTGTTGCCGATCCTGCCGGACTACAGGCTGCCTTCGGTGCCGCTCAGCCTGCTGATCGTGCCCGAGCGCGCAGGCATCGCCCGGGTTCGCCTGCTGGTCGACTTTCTCGTCGAGCAGGTCAGCGGTATTGCCGGTATTGAGAAGACGAGAGGCTAGAGCATCCCGCTTTCAGTGGAATCACTGAAAGCGGACAAGATGCTCTAGAATCAAAGTGCTAGAGCGTCCTTAGTGCGTTCGTCTGAACGCACGGCGCTCTAGACGCTACTCCAGCGCCTTGCCGATCAAGCGCTGACAGCGCTCGGCCATGTAGTCGATCATCAGCCTGACTTTCGGATCCTGGAAGCGCTTGTGTGGATAGATCGCCGCAAGCTGTACGCTGAGCGGCGGCGTGTCGACCAGAATCGGCACCAGCGCGCCGGAATTGATGTGGCTTTTCACCTCGAAGAGAGGCTTGTTGATGATGCCGCGGCCGTCGAGCGCCCATTGGGTAAGCACGTCGCCGTCGTCCGAATCGTAGGGGCCGGTCACCTCGAGTTTGCGCATGCCTTCCATGGTCTGGAGCGTCCAGAAATACTCCTTCGAACCCGGGTAGCGCAGCAGCAGACAGTCGTGTTTGTCGGCGATCAACGCGTCAGGGGTTTGGGGCACGCCGCGCTTTTCGAAATAGTCGGGCGACCCGCAGACCACGCGCTCGCAGTTCATGATGCCACGCATGCGCAGGTTCGAATCTTCGAGGATGCCGAGCTTGAACGCGACGTCGACGCCTTCCGAGAGGATATCGACATTGTGGTCCGACAGACGAAGCCGCACTTCGATGTCGGGATACTTGTCATGGAATTCGGGAATGCCCGACGCAATCAGGCGCCGACCTATCCCCAAGGGAGCGGTAATCTTCAGCGCCCCCTTCGGATTGCGCGATAGATCGGCGATCGCGTTTTCGGCCTCGTTGACCGCTTCGAGGATCTTCACCGCGCCATCGTAAAAGACGCGGCCATGCTCCGTCGGGGTCAGCTTGCGCGTCGTTCGGTTGAACAGGCGAACGCCCATATGGCGTTCCAACTCTTTGATTCTATTGCTTGCAACCGCCGGCGTCACGCGCTGGTCGCGACCGGCCGCCGATAGGGTTCCAAGCTCTACGACGCGCACGAAGACGCGCACATTGTCCAGATAAGACATGCCTCCGTCCCACTCCTCCGGCTTCTCTCTAGCCTATCCATTGCGTCGCTATTTTATAGATTTTTTTGAAAGTGTTGGTGAAGCAGCGACGTTCCCGCGACCTCCAGCAATGACACATAATGGTCCGAGGAGAAATGGGAGAATTCCATGTACGAGTATGCCATAGCCTGGGATTGGCTCACCTTTGCCATGAGATGGCTGCACGTCATCACGGGTATCGCGTGGATCGGTTCGTCATTTTATTTCGTTGCACTTGACCTTGGCCTGAAGAAGCGACCGGACCTTCCGGTCGGTGCCTATGGCGAAGAGTGGCAGGTGCACGGTGGCGGCTTTTACCACATCCAGAAGTATCTGGTGGCGCCGGCCAACATGCCGGAGCACCTGATCTGGTTCAAATGGGAATCCTACGTCACCTGGCTTTCCGGTTTCGGCATGTTGTGCATGGTCTACTATGCCGGTGCCGACCTCTACCTGATCGATCCGAATGTGCTCGACGTTTCGAAGCCGGTGGCGATCGCCATCTCGCTGGGCTCGATCGCCTTCGGCTGGCTCGCCTATGACACGATCTGCAAGTCGCCCTTCGGCCGCGACAACACCAGGCTGATGGTGCTTCTGTACTTCATCCTCGTCGGCATGGCCTGGGGTTACACGCAGCTCTTCACCGGCCGCGCCGCCTTCCTGCATCTCGGCGCATTTACCGCGACGATCATGTCGGCCAACGTGTTCTTCATCATCATTCCGAACCAGAAGGTTGTCGTCGGCGACCTGATCGCGGGCCGCACGCCGGATCCCAAGTACGGCGTGATCGCCAAGCAGCGCTCAACGCACAACAACTACCTGACGCTGCCAGTTTTGTTCCTGATGCTGTCGAACCACTACCCGCTGGCCTTTGGCACCCAGTTCAACTGGATCATCGCCTCGCTGGTGTTTCTGATGGGCGTCACCATCCGCCACTGGTTCAACACCCGCCACGCCGACAAGGGCAATCCGACCTGGACCTGGCTCGTCACCGCGCTGCTCTTCGTCGCGATCATGTGGCTGTCGACCGTGCCGAAGGTGCTTGCCGGCGGTGGCGAGGAAAAGATCTCCGCCGCGCAGCAGCCCTTCGTGACGGCGGAAGCCTTTCCGAAGGTGCGCGACACGGTGCTTGGCCGCTGTTCCATGTGCCATGCCAAGGAGCCGGGCTGGGAAGGCTTAGTCGTGCCGCCGAAGGGCGTGACGCTCGAGACCGACACCGAGATCGCCAATCACGCGCGTGAAATCTATCTGCAGGCCGGCCGTTCGCATGCGATGCCGCCCGCCAACGTCACCGGCGTATCGGACGAGGAGCGGCAGTTGCTCGTCGCCTGGTACGAATCCGTCGTGAATGGAGGAAAGACCCAATGACCGATTTGCTGATCCGCGGCCGCGTTCTGACCTTTGTCGACGAGCCCAAGGGCATCGACGATACCGCCTCCTATCGCTACTTCGAGGACGGCGCCGTGCTGGTGCGGGGCGGCAAGGTTGCCGATATCGGCGAGCATGCCGAAGTCGCCCGCCGCGCCGGCGCCGGCGTCAAGGTCGCGGACCACCGCCCCAATCTGGTGTTGCCTGGCCTGATCGACACGCACCTGCATTTCCCGCAGACGCAGGCGATCGCCTCCTACGGCGCGCAGCTTCTCGAATGGCTGAATACCTACATCTTCGTCGAGGAGCAGAAGTTCCGGAAGCCGGAACATGCCGACTACATCGCCGGCCGTTTCATGGACGAGCTTCTGTCCAACGGCACGACGACGGCCGTCGCCTATTGCTCGGTGCACCCGGAAAGCGTCGACGCCTATTTCAGCGCCGCGGAAGCCCGCGGCATGCTGATGATCGGCGGCAAGGTGATGATGGACCGCAATGCGCCCGACGCGCTGCGCGATACGCCGCAACTGGGCTATGACGAGACCAAGGCGCTGATCGCCAAGTGGCACGGCCGCGGCCGTGCGCATTACGCCATCAGCCCGCGCTTTGCCATCACTTCGACCCCGGAACAGATGGAGATGAGCCGCACGCTCGTGGCCGAGCACCCGGAGTGCTACGTCCAGACGCATCTTTCCGAGAACAAGGACGAGATCGCCTTCGCGACCTCGCTCTATCCGGAGGCCAAGGACTACACCGATATCTACGCGCGCTACGACCTTCTGACAAGCAAGACCTTGCTCGGCCACTGCATTTATTTGAGCGATCGCGAGATCTCGGTTCTCGCCGAGACAGGCGCGGTCGGCACCTTCTGCCCGACCTCGAACCTGTTCCTCGGCTCCGGTCTCTTTGACAGGGATCGCTTCGACAAGCTCGGCGCGCGCTGGTCGGTCGCGACCGACGTCGGCGCCGGAACGAGCTTCTCGATGCTGGAGACGATGGACGAGGCCTATAAGGTGTTGCACCTGCAGGGCCAGCGGCTGACACCGTTCAACTCCTTCTACCGTATGACGCTCGGCAACGCCCGGGCGCTGGACCTCGACGACCGCATAGGCTCGCTGCATATCGGCGCCGATGCCGATATCGTGGTGCTGGACAGTCGCGCAAAGCCGTCGATGGAGCTGCGCATGCGGGTCGCCGGTTCGCTGGCGGAAGAGCTCTTCATCCTGCAGACAATGGGCGACGACCGGTCGGTGGCCGAAACCTATGTCGGCGGCAAGCCGATGAAGGGTGTTGCGACCGCGGCCAAGCATACCGCGAACGCGGTGACGAGAAACTTCGAGACCGCATAGGGGCGGACGCCGACTGCGCCTCATTCGCCGTCGGCCGGACACCGATTGGTGCTCAAAGCAGAATCTCCCAGCGCCGCGCGTCTTGATCGATGCGCGGCGCTTTCGTCTGGGCCGTTACAGGTCTTCCGGCCGTTTGCCACCCATTGCCCTCGTCAGGGCGTCGGCGCGTTCGCGCACGATGGGGCCGAAGGTCGAAAGCTTCTGGTCGCTGACGCGGACGGACGGGCCGGAGATCGAAATGCCGGCGATGGTTTCGCCATATTCGTTGAAGATTGGTGCTGCGACACAGCGCATGCCGAGCGTGTGCTCCTCGTCGTCGACGGACCAGCCGCGGTGGCGGATTTCCTGGATGTCCTTGAGCAGCGCCGGCAGCGTGTCGCGGGTCTTGTCGGTGAAATGCGCGAGTTCGCGGCCACCGAGCAGCTGGGCGATCTCCTTGTCCGACCAGGTCGAAAGGATCGCCTTGCCGATGCCGGAGGCATGAACCGGACCGCGGCGGCCGGGGCGGAAGAAGGCGCGCATCGGCGCGTGGCTTTCGACCTGCGAGATGAAGACGACGTCGCCGCCTTCCTCGATGCCGATATTCGCCGTCTCGCCGCTTTCCTCCATGAGGCCCTTGAGGAAGGGGCGGCTGATCGTTCCGAGCTTGCGGAAGCGCAGATAGGCGTTGCCGATCTCGAACGCCTTGAGGCCGACGGTCCAGGCGCCGGTGTCCGGGTCGTTCATCACCATGCCGTGGCCGGCCAGTGTCGTCAGCAGGCGATGCACTGTGGATGGCGCCATGCCTGTCTGGTCGGCAAGCTGGGTCAAGGTCGAGCCGTCCTCCTGGGCGACGACCGTCAGAAGAGCAAGGCTGCGATCGAGCACCTGTACGGATGACGGTGCTGCATTCTCGCCCGCCTTGCGTCCGCGTTTTCCCCTGCCGTTGCCGTCCATCGAAGCCTCTCTGCAAATCACGTCTCTCGCCATCATCCTCTATCAGGCCACGGAGGGATTTTCTCCGAATTGTTGAAAATCTTTATTTCCACATGATGGAAATGATTTCCATTTAGGTGTTGCGTATCGAGAATTATGGATTATGTTTTCAGGAAATAGGAGGAGTTCCCATGGCTAAGATGCGTGCCGTTGACGCGGCTGTTTATGTTCTGGAGAAGGAAGGCATCGACTGTGCCTTCGGCGTACCTGGCGCCGCCATCAACCCGTTCTATTCGGCTCTGAAGGCTCGCGGTTCCGTCCGCCACATTCTCGCCCGCCACGTCGAGGGTGCCTCGCATATGGCCGAAGGTTATACCCGCGCCAAGCATGGCAATATCGGCGTCTGCATCGGTACGTCGGGCCCGGCCGGCACCGACATGATCACCGGCCTCTATTCGGCTTCGGCGGATTCGATCCCGATCCTCTGCATCACTGGGCAGGCGCCGCGCGCCCGGCTCGACAAGGAAGACTTCCAGGCTGTCGATATTGCGAAGATCGCCGCACCCGTAACCAAGTGGGCGGTTACCGTCATGGAGCCCGCGCTGGTTCCCTTCGTCTTCCAGAAGGCTTTCCACATCATGCGCTCCGGCCGTCCCGGCCCGGTGCTGATCGACCTGCCGGTCGACGTCCAGCTCGCCGAGATCGAGTTCGATCCGGACACCTATCAGCCGCTTGAGCCCTATAAGCCGAAGGCGACGCGTGCCCAGGCCGAGAAGGCCCTGGCCATGCTGAACGAGGCGGAGCGTCCGCTGATCGTCGCCGGCGGCGGCATCATCAACGCCGACGCCTCGGACCTCTTGACCGAATTCGCCGAGATCACCGGCATTCCTGTCATCCCGACGCTGATGGGCTGGGGCACGATCCCCGACGACCATCCGCTGATGGCCGGCATGTGCGGCCTGCAGACCTCGCACCGCTACGGCAACGCCAGCATGCTCGCTTCCGACTTCGTTCTCGGTGTCGGCAACCGTTGGGCCAACCGCCACACCGGCAACGTTCCGATCTATACGGAAGGCCGCAAGTTCGTTCACGTCGATATCGAGCCGACCCAGATCGGTCGTGTCTTCGCGCCTGATTTCGGTATCGTCTCGGATGCCGGCGCTGCGCTGAAACTCTTCCTCGACGTCGCGACGGAGTGGAAGACGGCCGGCAAGCTGCGCGATTGGTCCGCCTGGGCGGAAGAGTGCCGCGAGCGCAAGCGCACCATGCTGCGCAAGACGCACTTCGACCAGACGCCGCTCAAGCCCCAGCGCGTTTACGAGGAGATGAACAAGGCCTTCGGCCGTGACACCTGCTACGTCTCCACCATCGGTCTCAGCCAGATCGCCGGTGCGCAGTTCCTGCACGTCTACAAGCCGCGCAACTGGATCAACTGCGGCCAGGCCGGCCCGCTCGGCTGGACTTTGCCAGCGGCTCTCGGCGTTCGCGCCGCTGATCCGGACCGGCCGATCGTTGCGCTTTCCGGCGACTACGACTTCCAGTTCCTGATCGAGGAACTGGCCGTCGGCGCTCAGCACAAGCTGCCCTATCTGCATGTCGTCGTGAACAATTCCTACCTCGGCCTCATCCGCCAGGCGCAGCGCGGCTTCAACATGGACTTCGAGGTCAGCCTTGCCTTCGACAACATCAATGCCTCGGGCGATGCGGAGAAGGGGTACGGCGTCGACCACGTCGCGGTTGCCGAGGGCCTCGGCTGCAAGGCGATCCGGGTGCGCAGCCCGAACGAGTTCCAGGAGGCCTTTGATCGGGCACGGGCGCTGATGGACGAGCACCAGGTTCCTGTTGTCATCGAGTTCATCCTCGAGCGCGTCACCAACATCTCCATGGGCGCGGACATCAACGCCGTCGTCGAGTTCGAGGAACTGGCGATCCGCGGTGAAGACGTACCGACGGCGATCACCGCTCTGCTCGACTGAAGCCCGCCTGACTGAGGTGTGGGCGGTCCGCCGCCCGCATCCCGCTCCAAAGATGAATACAAGGAGGAAGCATCGCATGGCGAAGTTCGCTGCGAACCTGACAATGCTGTTCAACGAGGCGCCGTTCCTCGATCGTTTCGCCCTTGCTGCCAAGGCCGGCTTCGAAGGCGTGGAATATCTGTTTCCCTACGAATTCGAGAAGGTGAGCCTGCGCGCCGAGCTTCAGCGCCACGGCCTGACCCAGGTTCTGCACAACCTGCCGGCTGGCGATTGGGCCCGCGGCGAACGCGGCATCGCCATCCTGCCGGACCGGGTTGACGAATTCCGCAAGGGTGTCGCAAGCGCCATCGACTACGCGACGGCGCTCGACTGCAAGCAGGTCAACTGCCTGGTCGGTATCGCACCGGATGGCGTGTCCGACAGCATCCTGCGCACGACGCTGGTTGCGAACCTGAAGCTCGCCGCGGCTGAACTCGGCAAGCATGGCATTCGCCTGCTGATCGAGCCGATCAACCGCTTCGACATTCCGGGCTTCTACCTGAACACGGTGGGGCAGGCCGCTTCGATCATCGAGGAAGTCGGCAGCGACAATCTCTTCATCCAGTACGATCTTTACCACCAGCAGCGCACAGAGGGTGAACTGGTCGGTACCTACAAGCGCTTTGCCAACCGCATCGCCCACGTTCAGCTTGCCGATAATCCCGGCCGCAACGAGCCGGGCACCGGCGAGATCAACTATCCCTTCGTTTTCGACGCGCTGGAAGAGGCCGGCTATGACGGCTGGATCGGCTGCGAATACAAGCCGCGCACCACCACGGCCGATGGCCTTGGCTGGCTCGGCACCGAGCGCCAGCGCACCCAATCTGCAGACATCATCAAGATCAGGAGCTAAGCACCATGGCAACAATCGGTTTCATTGGACTGGGTATCATGGGCACGCCGATGGCGCGCCACTTGCAGGATGCCGGCCACACCATCGTCACCTCGAAGTTCGTCATTCCGCCGCGCCAGGAACTGCTCGACAACGGTTTGAAATTCGTCGAAACGCCGAAGGCGCTCGCCGAGACCGTCGACACGATCATCCTGATGCTGCCGGACACGCCTGAGGTCAAGGACGTCCTCTTCGGCGAAAACGGCGTTGCTTACGGCCTTTCCAAGGGCAAGCTCGTCATCGACATGAGCTCGATCTCGCCGATCGAGACGAAGGAATTCGCCAAGAAGGTTCGCGAAACCGGCGCCGAATATATCGACGCTCCGGTCTCCGGCGGCGAAGTCGGCGCCAAGAACGCCTCGCTCTCGATCATGGCCGGCGGCGCCCAGGAAAGCTTCGACCGCGCCCTGCCGCTCCTGCAGCTGATGGGCAAGAACATCACCCTCGTTGGTGACTGCGGCGACGGCCAGGTCACCAAGGTTGCCAACCAGATCATCGTCGCGCTGACGATCGAAGCGGTTTCGGAAGCGCTTGTCTTCGCGTCCAAGGCCGGCGCCGACCCGGCACGTGTTCGCGAGGCGCTGATGGGCGGCTTTGCTTCCTCGCGTATTCTCGAGGTACACGGCGAGCGCATGATCAAGCGCACCTTCGACCCGGGCTTCCGCATCTCGCTGCACCAGAAGGACCTGAACCTGGCTCTCCAGGGCGCAAAGTCGCTCGGCATCTCGCTGCCAAACACGGCAGCAACGCAGGAGCTCTTCAACAACTGCGCCGCCAACGGCGACAGCGGTCTTGACCACTCGGGTCTCGTGCGCGCGCTGGAGCGCATGGCGAACCACCAGGTCGCCTAGCGCAATTCCCGGAAAAGTGTGAAGCGGCTTTCCGCTCGGAATTGCGCCGCTTCAAAAGCGCAAGGCATGAAATGCACATGATCCGTCTGGCGTCCCATTGTGCCGGGCCGGTCATGTGTCCGGGCGGCGGTTGGAGGAACCGCCGCCCGAGACATCATCAAGCAATTCCAGGAAAAGTGTGAAGCGGTTTTCCGCCCGGAAATTGCGTAAGTGCTCTAAGGGGAGACAAATGCCAGCCATCACCGACCCACGCCGCTTCCTGGAAACGCTGTTCACCTCGGCCGTTGCCGCGGCTGACCCGGAAAAGGTGATTGCGGCCAATCTGCCGGAGCGGCCGAAGGGGCGCACGGTGGTCGTCGGCGCCGGCAAGGGCGCGGCGCAGATGGCGGCCGCCTTCGAGCGCCATTGGGATGGCCCGCTTTCTGGCGTGGTCGTCACCCGCTATGGCTACGCTGCCCCTTGCGAGAAGATCGAGGTGCTTGAAGCATCGCATCCACTCCCCGATGAAAACGGTTTACTTGCCTCGAAGCGTTTGCTCACCGAAGTCAGCGGGCTGACGGAGGACGACCTCGTCGTGGCGCTCGTCTGCGGCGGTGGCTCGGCGCTTCTGCCTTCGCCTCCGCCGGGCCTGGCGCTGGAAGACGAGATTGCCGTCAACCGGGCACTGCTTGCCTCCGGTGCGCCGATCAGCGCCATGAACGCCGTGCGCAAGCACGTCTCGATGATCAAGGGCGGCAGGCTTGCCGCCGCCGCCTATCCGGCAAAGGTCGTCTCGCTGATCGTCTCCGATATTCCAGGCGACGATCCGGCGCTGGTCGCTTCCGGCCCCACGCTTGCCGATGCGAGCACTCGCGAGGATGCGCTGACGCTCATCGAGCGCTACAGCCTGGATTTGCCGGCCAATGTCATGGCTTGGATAAAAAGCCCGAATAGCGTCGCGCCGTCGCCTGACGATCTGCGCTTTGCCCGAAACGAAGTCCGGCTCATCGCGTCCGCGTCGGTCTCGCTCGAGGCTGCGGCTACCGAGGCGCGTGCCGCGGGCATTGAAGCGATCATTCTTTCCGATGCGATCGAGGGCGAGGCGCGCGATGTTGGCGGCGTGCATGCGGCGATCGCCCGTGAGGTTGCCGGTCGCGGCCGTCCGTTCGCCAAGCCTGTCGTCGTACTCTCGGGTGGAGAGACGACGGTGACGATCCGCGGGAAGGGCAAGGGCGGCCGCAACAGCGAGTTTCTGCTGGCGCTGGCGCTCGGCATCGATGGCGCCAAGGGTGTCTCGGCGCTCGCCGCCGACACCGACGGCATCGACGGGTCGGAGGACAATGCCGGCGCCTTTGCCGATGATACGACCATCGCCCGGCTCGTCGCCCAACGGCTTGATGCGGCAGCGCTGCTGCAGAAGAACGACAGCTGGACGGCGTTTAACGCGCTCGGCGATCTCTTCAAGCCGGGGCCGACCGGCACCAATGTGAATGATTTCCGCGCCATCCTGGTGCAGTGAAACGGGCGTGTGCGTAGCCAGCCACTGTTCGCGTTAGGCGAAGTGGCAGCTCACCGAGCCATACGCGCCGAAATCCGCGACGATAGTGTCGCCGCTCTTGGCCTCGAGCGTGCGGATGAAAGAGCCTGAGAGGACGATCTGACCGGGCTCGATTGCATCGCCGCATTGCGCAAGCCGGTTGGCAAGCCAGACGATGCCGCGGGCCGGATGGTTGAGGACGCCGGCCGCAAGCCCCGTCTCCTCGATCACCGCATTGCGCGAGACGATAGCGCCCATCCAGCGCATGTCGACCCTATCCGGACGTACGGCGCGACCGCCGAGGATGAGGCCGCCATTGGCGGCATTGTCAGAGATCGCATCGACGAGGGTTCGCGCCTTCTTGCTTTTCGGATCCGTGCGGACGATGCGGCTGTCGAGGATTTCCAGCGCCGGCATCACATAGTCCGTGGCGTTCAGCACCTGGACGATATTGACGCGCGGACCCTTCAGCCCGGCCTTCATCACGAAGGCGATCTCGGCTTCGACCCGTGGTTGAATGAAGCGGTCGGCCGGAATGCTTGCGCCATCATCGAACAGCATGTTGTCGAAGAGTACGCCGGAATCCGGCGTGTCGATGCCGAGTGCCTGCTGCATGGCATTGGACGTCAGGCCGATTTTCCAGCCGATGATGCGGTGGCCGTCGTCGCGCTTGCGCCTGACCAAGGCCGCCTGGATCGCATAGGCGTCGTCGACAGTCATGTCGGGATGTTTGAGCGACAGAAGCCCGATCTGTTTTCGATCCTGCTCTGCCTGATGCAGGCTTTCGGCAGCCTTGGCGATCTCGGTTGCATTCAGCATGGTCCGGCCCCTCCACTCCAGCGTGTCTCACGATACACCAAGGTAGCCACGCGGGCACCGGTCGTCTTGTGATAGTCAGATCGGCTGGCTCGCCAGCATCAGGCCAAGGCCGATGAGGATCGAGCCGCAAGCGCGGGGCACCAGGTGGCCGGCGCCACCAGCCAGCCGCTCGAGCGTGAAGGAAGCGAGGAACACGGCGGCGACATCGGCCACCGCGGCAGTACTGGCTGCAAATCCCGAGGATGGCGTGCGTGAACTGAGCGCCGCTACTCGATAAAGACGCGCACGCTGGCGGCGCGGCCGACCGCGTCGATGACGGTGAGTGTCGAATAGCCGACCCCATCCGGCTGCCATTGTGTCACGCGGCGCCGGGTCAGCTCAGGGAGAGGCCGGCCATTGGCGAGCCAGCGGAATGGCGCTCGTCCGCCTTGCAGCTTGAGCGTCAGCGGCAAAATTGCCTGATGATCCATCCCAAGTTCGACGCGCGCGCCTTCGGGCGGGAAGACGATCTGCGGCGCCGGTTCGCGCGCTGAAGCGTTGACGAGGCCGCTAGCGGTCAGCGAGAAGCGGCGCTGGCTGATCGGCAGTTCCGCTTGCGAAATGCGGATCGCGCCGGCAGGAGCATCCGGTAGCGGGGTTATGCCGAAGCCTGACTTGGCGAAGCCTTCGAAGAGAATGGGGGCGGCACTGCCATAGCCGGTGAGGCCCGGTACGGCACCGTTGTCGGGACGGCCGACCCAGACACCGAGCACGTGGCGGCCGTCATAGCCGACCGACCAGGCGTCGCGGTAGCCGTAGCTGGTGCCGGTCTTGTAGGCGATGCCGCGCTGGCGGCTGCCCGTCGGCGGCAACACGCCCGAGAGCGCATCGGAAACATTCCAGACGGCGACGGGGGAAAGTAAGGGTTCGGCCTCGATCAGGCCGGCCTTGCCATCGATGCCGTCGCCAAGACGAAGGGGGAAGCCGCGATTGGCAAGTGCTGCATAAAGCTGGACGATATCGCGCAGCGAAAGTCCGACGCCGCCAAGGCCAATGGCAAGTCCGGGCGCTTCGCCTGCCGGCAGCCCCGGTTTAACCTCGGCGCGGCGGAAGCGCATCATCAGCTCAGCCGGGCCGACCGCATCGAGAAGGCGGATCGCCGGCACGTTCAAGGAGAGTTGCAGCGCCTCGCGCACGCTGACATCGCCCTGATAGCTCATGTCGAAGTTGCGCGGCCGATAGCCGAAGAAGTCCGCCGGCCGATCCTCGATGATCGTTTCCTGGCTGACGAGCCCCTCTTCGAAGGCGAGGCCGTAGATGAACGGCTTGAGGGTGGAACCCGGCGAGCGCGTGATGCGGGTCATGTCGATCCAACCGGAGCGGCTCGCATCGAAATAGTCGGCCGATCCGACCGAAGCGACGATCTCGCCGGTTTTGGCATCGGCCATCATCATGGCGACCGAAACCTTCGGCCCCAGCTTGGCAGCGCCCTCCCTTGCCACGGTTTCGAGGTTGCGCTGGACGGCGAGGCGCAAAGTCGTCTGATGCCGGGCCGCGTGCGGGTCCTTGCGCAACGCGCGCTCGGCGAGATGGGCGGCATAGGACGGCAGCTGTAGGCGGCGCGAGGGGACAGATGTCGCGATTGCGCGCTCGGCTTCGCCGTCCCCGATGACGTCAGCGACGGCGAGACGCGTCAGCACCCGCTCGCGGGCAGCGACTGCCGCGGCATGATTGCGATCCGGCCGGCGCTTTTCCGGCAATTGCGGCAGGGCGACGAGCAGCGCTGCCTCGCCGGCCGTCAGCCGCTTCGGCTCCTTGCCGAGCCAGGCGAGACTTGCGGCGCGCACACCCTCGATGTTTCCGCCATAGGGCGCGTGGGTGAGGTAGAGGTTGAGGATCTGGTCCTTCGATAGGCGCCTTTCGATCTGGATAGCGCGGGCGATCTGCAGGAGCTTGGCGGTGACTGAGCGCTGCGCGCGCGGCTCGATCAGGCGTGCGACTTGCATCGAGAGTGTCGAGGCGCCTGAGACGATCCGGCCGTTGCTGACGAATTGCAGAGCAGCGCGGCCGAGCGCGAGGAAATCGACGCCCGAATGCTCCTGGAAGCGCTGGTCCTCATAGGCGATCAGCATCTCAAGAAACTGCGGATCGACATCGTCGACCGTCGTCTTCAACCGCCAGAGACCTTCCGGTGTTGCGAAGGCGCGCAGCAACTGCCCGTTGGCATCGTCCACCTCACGTGAGACGACGCCAGCCTCCGCAAGTGGGGGCGGAAAGGCCTCGTCGGCCTTCTCGATCGCAAAGCCCGTCAGCCCCGTCAGCAGCAGGCAGACGGGCAAGGCGATCAGCAGTTTGCGCCCAATCGACATGGACGTGCCTATTGTGCCGCCTGAACCTCCATGCGCCCGGTGGCAGTGCGGGCCGAAAGCTGCGGCCGGTACATATCCTCGACGGAGGCAGCCGGATGGTCGTAAACGCCTGGGGTCACGGCACGCACCACATAGGCGAGCGTGACTTCGCGCCCCGCACCCGTGCTTCGGTCCAGCGCCGCGACGAAGCGGTCGTTGCGGAACTCCGTATGCGTCGCGGTGATTTCGCCGAGCCACTCGAAGTTGCTGAGCTGGGCGCTGTCGACGAGGCTCGGATTGTCGATCTGGAAGCCGGCCGGCAACAGGTCGGTGACGAGCACGCGCGACGGCCAGTCGTTGGCTTCCGTCACTTTCAGTACGACGACATAGCGCTGGTTCTGTCGCGCTTCCATGACGTTCGCCTCGGCGCCATCGAGCGTGTAGTAGGTACGCTCGATGGTGAAACCGTCGCCGCCGGCCGAAAGCGGCTGGGCAGGTGCGGCGACCGTGGTGACGACGGCCGAGACCGGATCGGCGCCCTGGTTGCGGATCACGATCGGATGGGTCGTAAGCGCGTCGCCGGTCATCTGGGCGGCATAGCTGCCGGTCTTCGATGCGCCGTTGACCTCCAGTGCCATATCCTCGTCGCCGTTATGGATGGCGCGGGCGGCAAGCAGCATCCAGGCCTGCTCCTGGGTGCTGGTGTAGGTCTTCTGTTCCCACTCCCTTGCCACGATCTTCGACAGCTCGGGAACGATCGGAGGCACCGGACGGCTTTCGGCGGCGAGCGCCAGCACCGCCGCGTTGTCACGCAGCGACGAGCCGTAATCGGAGCGCGACAGGCTGACATTGATGAGGCCGGTCGACATGTTCGCCGCCTTGGCAAAGGTATCCTGCGACCCCTGGGCGTCGCCATAGAGTGCCAGCGCCGCGGCGATATGCGCCTTGGCGAGCGGCGTCGGGAAGTCGTCGATCAGCGTGTTGGCGTAGTAGCGCAGGTCGTTGATCGCCGCCTTGCGATTGCGGGCGAGCACGTAGAGCGCATAGGCGATCTCGTTGCCGCGATCCTTGGCATTGGTGTCGTAGCTGACGCCGTTCTGCAGGTTTTCGAGCGCCTGGACCATCGCGGCCTCCGGCACGTCGTATTTCTGTTCGCGGGCGCGGGTCAGGAAGTCGGTGACATAAGCATCGAGCCAGAGGTCGCCATAACCCGGCCCCCAGAGGCCGAAGCTGCCCGACGACGATTGATAGGAAAGGACGCGATAGATCGCCTCCTGCACCCGTTTCGTCACGCCTTCGTCGTCGGTGAGACCGGACTGCTTGGCGAGCTCGCTGAGATAGAGCAGCGGCAGTGCGCGGCTCGTCGTCTGCTCGGCGCAGCCATAGGGGTAGCGATCGAGCGTCATCAGCAGCGCCGGCATATCGAAGGCGGCCGAACGCGTGACGCTGAGGTTGACCGAGGCGCCCTGCAGAATGCTGTCGGCGAGCAACTGCCCGTCGACGGTCAGGCTGCTTCCCGGCGCGATCGCGACAACCTGTCGCTGGGTCACCGGCAGGGTGGCCGGACGCACGAGCAGATCGAGCGACTGTTCCAGCGAAAGGCCGTTCGCACCGGTCAGTGCCACCGTGACGACGCCGTTGCCGGGGTATTGCCCGACCACCGGCAAGGTGATGGAGGAACGGCCGCCCTGTTCCAGGGTCACCGTGTTGCCGGTGCCCGGTTGTTCGACCGTGGCGGGACCGCTGGTCGTGACATGGATCTGGTAGTCGCCGGTCGGTGCATCGGTGTTGGCGATGTCGAGCCTCAGTTCCGACCGGTCTCCCGGCGCCAGGAACCGCGGCAGGCTGGCGGTGACGACGACCGGATCGCGGATCACCACGTCGCGCATGGCGTGGCCGACGCCGGATTTCGTCCAGGCAACGGCCATCAGCCGCGCCGTTCCGTTGAACTGCGGGATGTCGAAGCTGACGGTCGCCTTGCCGTCGCCGTCGAGCTGCACCGGACCTTCGAAGAAAGCGACCAGCTTTTCCGTGGGCGGGCTGCCCTGAAGAGCGACCTGTCCGCCGTCACCGCCGGTGCGCAACCGCCCGGTGGCGCCAAGCGAGCCGTCGATCAGGCGGCCGTAGAGGTCGCGGATCTCGAGGCCTAGCTGCCGCTGGCCGAAGTACCAGGCTTCCGGATCTGGCGCCTCGTAACGCGTGAGATTGAGGATGCCGACGTCGACCGCGGCGATCGTCACATAGGCTTCCTCGTTGGCACCGGCACCGGCAACCTGAAGGCTGATGTCGAGTGCCTTACGCGGTTCCATTTTTTCCGGTGCATCGAGTGTGACCGCGAGCTTGCGCTCGGCCGGATCGACCGAGAGCCATTTGATGCCGATCGAGCGCATCGGCATGCGGCTTTCCTGCGCATCGCCCGGCCGGTAGAGCGTCGCCGTCACATAGGCGCCGGCGCCCCAGGCTTCGGTAACCGGCAGCTCGACTTCGCCGCCTTCCGCGGCAATCGATGCGGTCTGGGTGGTGATCAGGTTCTCCGTGCCGACAGTGACCAGCAGTTCACCGGCAAAGCGCGGCGAGACCTTGAGCTTGGCCGTGTCTCCGACCGCGTATTTCTCCTTGTCGAGCGCGATCTCCAGGCCGTCGGGCGTTTCGGTCGAGGTGGCAGCGACATACCAGCCGGCGTCGAACTCGACGCTCGACGTCGGACCGTCGATCGAGGCTGTCTCGACCTCCAGGCGATAGCGCCCCCAACCAACCGGCACGGCGATTTCGCCGCCGTCTTCCGTCAGGTCGACGCTGCCGTTTGCCACCTGCTTGGTGGTGACGACAGGCTCGTATTTCCAGGCGCTGCCGTCACGGTACCAGTGATAATTGCGCTCGACGCTGATGAGTTTCCACAAGGCCCCGGGCATGGCGATCTTGCTGCCGCTCGGATCGACGGCGATGACACGGAACTTGCCGACGGAATTTTCGGCGAGTTCGCCTTCGAATTCCGGCTTGATCCCGAGCATCGGGCCCTCGGCGCGCACGGGCAGTTTCAGCGAACGTTCGACGGCGCGGCCGCCGGCCTCGCGCATGCGGACGGTGACGGTCGCGTCGAGCAGTTGCGTGGTCGAGGGCACTTCATCGATGAGGACGTCGAAGCTGGATTCACCTTCCTCGTCGAGCGGTGAAAGTTCCTCAAGCGGCAGGCGCGTGTCTTCGCTCGCCTCTTCGTCGGCGAGGCCGAAGGAATAGCCCTTGAAGGCGGCACTTTCGCGCGTCGGCTTGATCGTCACTTCGCCTTCGAGCTCGAGGCCGGCCGCGGGCGCGCCGTAGAGATAGCGCCCGTCGACAGCGACGCTTGCCGTCTCGCCGACAGCGATTTCCTTTGCGTCGCTCGTCAGGTCGAATTCGGTACGATCGGGCACGAAGTCGTCGACCAGGAATTGCTTTTCGCCGATCGCCGGGGATTTCGGATCGGTGAAGATCTGCATCGTCCAGGTGCCGCGCATGGCGTTTGCCTGGGTGTCTAGATCGAGCGTATGGCCGCCGAGCTTGCCGCCGGGGCTGGTCATGCGGCGATATTCGACGCCATCAGGGCGCAGGAAGACGAAGGTCAGCGGCAGGTTTTCGATCGCCATGCCGTCGACGTCGCGGGCAAGCGCTGCGGCATGCACCGTCTCGCCGGCGCGGTAGATGCCGCGCTCGGTCCAGGCGAGAATGTCGATGGCGCCGGGGGCCGCGCGGCCTGTGACGCCGCGGTCCGAGAGGTCGAAGCCGGCGCGGCTCATGTCGAGGAAGACGTAATCGTCTTCGCCGTTCTTGGCGGTGATGACAGCAGGGGTCAGTCCGGCCGTGCCACGGATCAGGCCGGCGGTGAAGGTAACGCGGCCATCGCTATCGCTGGTCGCGGTGCCGAGGATCTCGTTGTTCTTGGCGACGAGCTGCAGTTCGACGCCTTCGATCGGTTCGGCCGACGCGAGCGAGCGAACGAAGACGTTCAGCCCGTCGGTGCCGGCATAGGTGGAAACGCCGATATCGGAAACGACGAACCATTGCGTCGCCCGCGCATCCCATTCCTGGCTGACGCCGGTGGTCGGGGCTGCGGTTAGAACGTAGACGCCGGGCTTGCGCTCAGGCAGCGCCTCGTCGACCGGGAAGCTGGTGACAACCTCCTTGTTGACGTCACGCTCAATGTCGATCGTGCCCTGCCATACGAGTTCGCCGCTTTCGTCCTCAATGCGCTGGGCGCTGTAGCCGTCGAGCTGGGTCAGGAACTGCGAGCTCTGCAGCACCTCGGCGATGCTGCGGTCGCCGACGCGGTAGAGCTTGAGTTTGGCGCTGTCGGTATTGACTGATACGAGGGGGATGCCGCGGCGCGCGGTCGAGGGCAGCACGAAGCTGTCGCCGGTGAAGCGCACCATCTGGGCGCGGTCCGCGACATAGATGTCGAGGGTGACAGGCGCTTCGAGCACTTCGTCCACGGTGGAGGGCAGGCCGGTGCGAAGCGTCAGCTTGTAACGCTCGCCATGCGAAAGTCCCTCGACGCAGATCTGGTCGCCCTTGGCTTCAAGCGCTTTTGGCGCCGCACCGTTGACGGTGACGAAGGAGGCATAGTCGGCGCCGCTCTTCAGAAGCTGTTCTGAGAACTGCACGCAGGCGCGGGGCGTTGCTGCGTCCGAGTCGATCGTATGCTCGACCACGCGGAAGCCCTTGCGCTGCTTGAGATCGAGATAGGCCGCCTCGACCGATTTCGCCTTCACCAGCTCCAGGCTCGCCTTGTAGGCGTCCAGTGCGGCGCGGAAGTTTTCAGCGCCTTCGAGCGATTTCGCCATGACGGCGAGCGCATGGGCGCGGCTCTCGGTCGTGCGCGTGAGTTCATAACCGTTGATTGCAGCGATCGCCGCTTGCATCGACACGGCCGAATTGTTGGTGATGCGGTTGGCCGTGCGGGCTGTCTCAAGCCAAAGCTCGGCGTCGTCGGGCGTGATCGCCAGCGCACCCTGGAACGCCTTCAGGGCGTTCTCGATATTGCCCATGCCGGCCTGGCCGCGCGCCATGTCGAGGAGCGTATTGACGCCCATCCCCTGCTGGTCGTCGGCAAGGGCGAGGTTGGCCTTGGTGTTGCGGGCGTCCTGCAGGATCTGGTCCGACAGGAATTTCAGCCGCGGCGGCGCGCCGATATCGGCTTCGGCGGCCTGCGGCTGCACGATCTTGCCGGCGATCGCGCCCGGGAAGGAATTCAGCTGATTGTAATCGGACTTGAGGAAGCACCACTTCACCTTGGGATTGTAGGTGAAGGCGCGGCAGGACTGATCGGCGATACAGGTCTGCTGGCACTCATCGAGCGAGACGTTTTGCTCGGTCCTGAGATCGAAACCGAAATAGTCGCCATCCTGCGTTATCTCGACTTGGCGACCGGTCTCCTGCGCAGCGGCGGGACTTCCGATGGTCAAAAGAGACAAAAGTAGGGTGGAAAGGCCGAATAACGCGCGCACAGACATCAAGTCCTCCCAACGCTGCCGGTCTCGATAGAGGCTTCACTTTTCAGGCTTCCGCGTCGCTTGTCAACCGAGGAGAGATCAAGCTCCGGTGCAATTTCAGCGGGAGTCCAAGTGTGAAGGATTAAACATCGACCCGGAATGAAACAAGATAAAACGATATGTAAATCAAACTATTATGACGGGTGGTCAAAGCGGCGGGAAAGTCGCGCCGCTAGCCTCTTTGTTCTCTGAGGAAGATGGTCAACGAGCGACCGGCATCAAGGACATGGTCGCGCGTCAACGCACAAGCCCGCTCGGCATCGCGTGCCATACAGGCATCCAGGATCGCCTTGTGTTCGCGACGCGCCCGGGCAACGCCTGACGTCAGCGTCAACTGTGCCCGAAGGTAGCGATCGATACGGTCGAGCGAGGCGCGGACGATCTGGAGGTAATAGGGCCGCCGCGCCGCCTCGTAGAGACTGTAGTGGAAGTTGCGGTTGATCTCGCCCCAGCGCTCCGCATTCTCTTCGCGCTCGAACTCCTCGCAATGCTGGCGTGCAAGCTCGAGCGTGCGGCGGTCGAGATTGGGCACGGCCAGACGAATGACTTCAGCCTCGATGAGCGCGCGGAATTCGAAAATCTCTTCGATTTCTTCGATCGAAAGCCCGGCGACAACCGCGCCCTTGTAGCGCTCCGTGGTGATCAGGCCATGCTGCTCAAGGCGTGAAAGCGCCTCGCGCACCGGAATGCGGCTGGTGTTGAACATCTGGGCGATGTGGTCCTGGCGCAGGTTCTCGCCCTCGGCGAGGTCACCTTCGATGATCGCCTTGCGCAAGGCTTCATAGACGATATCGGCGGCTGAGGCGGCTTGCCTGACATCGACGGCATCGAGTTTCATCGTGTTCAAACCCTGCTGGCCAAGCCTTCCGGCTCGGCGGATTCGGAAGCGTTTTTGCGTTGTTGGTCAATGGTCATAGGTCCAATTCAGACGCCGGGCAACAGAGCCTTGTGGCCCAAGAGGCGATTTCGAATATTTCAGATTGTATATTGGATCCAATATTTCTATGAGTCTTTTCGTCGGGCTCAGCGCTGTCGCGTATCATCCCGGTAATATGCGGGAGCACGGCCGATGCGCAGGGTATCGGTCGCCCAGGTGGCACCCGTCCACCGCTTGGAAGGAGAAGAGGCATGCGCAGCAACAAGGTCGTCCACATCGTTTCCTGCCACGCGGAGGGCGAAGTCGGCGACGTCATCGTCGGCGGCGTCGCACCCCCGCCCGGAAATACGCTATGGGAACAGCGCCGCTTCATCGCTGAAGACCAGACACTGCGCAATTTCGTGCTCAACGAGCCACGCGGCGGTGTCTTCCGCCACATCAACCTTCTCGTGCCTCCGAAGGATCCGCGCGCGACGATGGGCTTCATCATCATGGAGCCCGAGGATACGCCGCCGATGTCCGGCTCCAACTCCATCTGCGTTTCCACCGTGCTGCTCGACAGCGGCATCGTGCCGATGCAGGAGCCGGAAACTCGCATGGTGCTGGAGGCGCCGGGCGGACTGGTGAACGTCGTCGCTGAGTGCCGCAACGGCAAGGCCGAGCGCATCACCGTCACCAACGTTCCGTCGTTTGCCGACAAGCTCGACGCCAAGCTCGAGGTCGAGGGCCTGGGTACACTCGCGGTCGACATCGCCTATGGCGGCGACAGCTTCGTCATCACCGACGCCCGCGCGCTTGGCTTTTCCGTGACGCCGGACGAGGCGCGTGAACTCGCCGAAACCGGCATCAAGATCACCCGCGCGGCCAATGAACAGCTCGGTTTCACCCATCCGGAGAATCCGGAATGGGATCACATCTCCTTCTGCCAGCTCACGCTGCCGATCGAGGAAAAGGACGGCGTTCTGCACGGTCGCAACACGGTTGTCATCCAGCCGGCCAAGCTCGACCGTTCGCCGACCGGCACCGGTTGTTCGGCACGCATGGCGGTATTGCATGCCCGCGGCGTGATGAAGGTCGGCCAGCGGTTCAGCGGCCATTCTATCATCGATTCGACGTTCGATTGCCGCATCGTCGGCGAGACGACGGTCGGGGGACGCCCGGCGATCGTGCCGGAAATCTCCGGCCGCGCCTGGATCACCGGCACGCACCAGGTGATGCTCGACCCGGCCGATCCCTGGCCGGCCGGCTATCGGCTTGCCGATACCTGGCCGCGCAAGCAGTAAGCGCGCAGACCGGCGCCCTGCATCTCGCGCAGGCGCTCCAATACGTCGCTCGCGCAAATCGCTGCGCGAGCGACCCGTCAGTCTTCCTTGATGATCCGGGTCGTGCCGACCCAGAGTTCGCGGGCCGGCCCGGCGCCGACATTGCGGGCGCTGTGCGGCAGCGAGGCAGGGAAGTGCAGCGTGTCGCCGGCCTTCAACAGATATTCCTTGCCGTCGATCTCGTAGAGCATCTCGCCCTCGATCAGGTAGAGGAAGTCCTCGCCTTCGTGGCTGGTCAGTTCGGAGGCGTAGCCCTTGGGCATATGGGTGATGCAGCCATTGAGCGCGGCGCCCGGAAAGCCGCGTTCGATCAGCTCGTAGACGCGCTCCTTGGTCTCGACATTGTAGCCGGGGCGTTCGCCGGCATGCGACACCATGGAATGCCCGTGCTGCGGCGGCTGCGACAGGAAGGTGTCGACGCTGGTGCCAAGCGCGTTGGCGACGTTGTAAAGCGAGATTAGCGACGGGGTGGAGATGCCACGCTCGATCTGGCTGATGAAGCCTTCCGTCAGACCGGCCTCGCGTGCCACGTCCTTCATGGTCTTGCCAATTTCCTTGCGGCGCGCCCTGAGCATTTGCCCGAGCGAGGCGGGAGTCGAGGTTTCGGGGAGGGAGGCGCCACTGGCTGCTTCTGGCGCCTCTTCGATCTTCAAGGGCATGATTTTCTTTCCGCTTGACTCACGTCTATCGATGTACTTTAGTCCAGCTAAAGTTGGTTCGGCAAGCGATCAGATCGCATGCTGGCCTTTTGAAAAGGGGAACTACAAGAACGTCTTCGCGGCAATCCGTCGGCGTCTAAAAACAGTAAGAAAAATTGGATCCAATATCCAATTGAACGTGTTGAGCGCGCGATCGATGCTGGCTGCGGTCAAAAGGAGGAGTGAGATGAAACGTATATTGCCAATCATGCTCGGGGCGACGCTTGGGCTGCTTGCAGCCACCTCGGCATTTGCGATCGAGCGCGGCGGCGCGATGACATTTGCGCGCTATGACGACTCGACCGTCATCGATCCGGTTTATGCGGACCGCAATCCTGATCTCTGGATGGTGAACGGCCTTTACGAAACGCTGTTGCGCAATGGCCCTGACGGCTCGATCGTGCCGGGGCTTGCCGAAACCCATGAGGTCTCCGCCGACGGCAAGACCATCACAATGGCGCTCCGAACTGGCCTGAAATTCTCCGACGGCTCTGATCTGACCGGCGCCGACGTCGTCTTTTCGCTCGACCGGGCGCGCAACCCGGAGCTCGGTCCCTGGGCAGGGCTCCTTGGCGCCGTCGACAAGGTGACAGCCGATGGCAACAAGATCACCGTGTCGCTGAAGAACCCCGATCCGACGATCATCTCGATCCTCGCGACCTTCAACACCGGCATCATGCCGAAGGCTGCCTTCGAGAAGGCGGCTGGTGCAACGGACCAGGAAAAGGCACGCGCCTTCTTCGCAGCCGGACCGGTAACCTCTGGTCCTTTCGTCATGAAGAGCCACGTGCAGGGCTCAAGCATGAGCTTCGAGCGCAACCCGAACTACTGGCGCCAGGGTGAAGACGGCAAGCCGTTGCCCTATCTCGACCGGGTGGAATTCCTCGTCATACCCGATGACGCCACCCGCATTCTCAAGCTTCAGGCCGGCGAAGTCGATGCGGCCGAGTTCATTCCCTTCGCCCGCGTCGGCGAACTCGGCGCCGATCCGAACCTGAAGATGGAGCTCTTCCCGTCGACCCGTATCGTCTACGCGCCGATCAACACGCGCGAGGCGAAGAAGGACGGCTCGAAGAACCCGCTTGCCGATATCAAGGTGCGTCAGGCGCTGAACTATGCGACCGACAAGAACGTGCTGATCAAGCTCGTGACTTTCGATACCGGCAAGCCGATGACCTCGCTGATGTCGGCCGCAACCCAGCTGCACTACGGTCCGGAACCGCTCTACCCCTACGACCCGGAAAAAGCCAAGCAGTTGCTTGCCGATGCCGGCCTCAGTGGCGGTTTCGAAGTGAAGCTCACGACGCTTGCCGGCAGCGCCGACGACGCGACGCTGTTTACCGCCCTCCAGCAGATGTGGGCGCCGCTCGGCGTCAACCTCAAGGTGGAGCAGGTCGACAACCCGACACGCGGCGAGAAGAACCGCGCCGGCGACTTCGACATCCACACCTATGGCTGGGCAAACGACGTCAACGACCCGGCGCAGGTGACCGGCTGGCTCGGCTATTACAAGCAGCGCCAGGCGGTCGGCACGGGCTGGAACAACCAGGAATTCAACACGCTGTTCGAAGCCTCCAACGTTGAGACCGATCCCGCCAAGCGCAAGGATGAATACAAGCGCATGCAGGAGATCTACGCGGCAGAAGCGCCGTTGCTTTTCCTGTTCGAAACGCCGTTTGCCGTCGCGGTCTCCAAGTCGATCGAAGGCTACGTGCAGACGCCGCTCGGCGCCAACGACTTCTCCGAAGCCTGGCGCGCCGACTGATTGCGGAATGATCTGCGAAGGCCGGGTGGAAATCCGCCCGGTCTTCCGTTGAAGGTTGGATCCATGCCCTCACTTTCCTATCTCGTGGCGCGGCTGCTGCAGATCATCCCGACGTTCCTCTTGGTGATGATCTTCATTTTCTTGCTCGTGCGCCTGTTGCCGGGCGATCCGGCAATCGCCATGGCCGAGGCCAAGGCGACCGATGCCCAGCTTGAACAGATCCGGCACAATCTCGGTCTCGACCAGCCGCTGCCGGTGCAGTTCCTCGTTTTCGTCAAGAACACGCTGACGGGTGAGCTCGGGCGCTCGATCATGCTGAAGGCGCCCGTGACCGAGATCATTCTCGCTCGCCTGCCGACGACGATCTTCCTGGCGCTCTATTCGGTCGTGCTTGCCATCTTCCTCGCCGGTCCGCTCGCGTTTCTCGCGGCGTCGCGCGTCAACACTCCTGTCGATGTCGCGATCCGCGGCGTCTTTCAGGTCGGCCTTTCCATGCCCGTCTTCTATATCGGGCTGCTGCTGCTGACGGTGCTGGCCGCGCAACTGCGCTGGTTCCCGGTCGGCGGTTACGGCAAGACCTTCCTCGCCAATCTCTACCATCTGATCCTGCCGGCGCTGAGCGTCGCGCTCTATACGTCGGCGATCATCCTGCGCAATCTCAGGGCCTCGCTGATCGAGGTGCTCGACGCCGACTACGTGCAGTTCGCCCGCGCCAAGGGGCTTTCGCCGCGCATCATCATGACCCGGCACGTGCTCAGAAACGCGCTCGTCTCCACCGTGACGCTGCTGGGCCTGTCTATCGGCAACCTGATGAGCGGCACGCTGGTGACCGAGACGGTCTTTGCCATTCCGGGCGTCGGCCGGCTGATGCTGGAGGCGATCTTTGCCCGCGACTACCCGTTGATCCAGGGCCTGACACTGACCTTCGCCGTGCTCGTCTCCGTCGTCTTCCTTTTGACGGATGTCGTGCAATCCTGGCTCGATCCGAGGCTTCGCCAATCATGACGGCTCTCACGCAATCTCATTCGCCGACGCGGGGTCGGATCGCTGCCTTTCTGGCCCGCGCCTTTTCCCGTCCGTCCTTTGTCGTTGGCGTCGTCATCCTTGGCCTGTCGCTTTCACTCGCGTTGTTTCCGCAGGTCTTTGCGCCCTACGATCCGCTCGCCTTCGACCTCCAGGCAATCCAGCAGCGGCCGAGCCTTGCGCATCCCTTCGGCACCGACAATTTCGGCCGTGACGTGCTCTCGCGCGTCATCTGGGCCTATCGCGTCGACATGCAGATGGCCTTCTTCGCGACGATCTTCGCGCTTTTGATCGGGATCACCGTCGGCGCCTTCGTCGGCTACTACGGCGGCATTGCCGACGTGATCTTCGGCCGCTGCGTCGACGCGATCATCACCTTTCCATTCCTGGTGTTGGTGATGGCTATCGTCGCGGTGCTCGGCCCCGGCCTCGTCAACATGTATGTGGCGATCACCGCGGTGAACTGGGTCTATTACGCCCGGCTGACGCGCGCCGAAATCATGGCACAGAAGGCCAACGACTATGCTGCCGCCGGCCTGGTGCTCGGCTATTCCGACCGGCGCATCATCTTCCGGCATCTGCTGCCGAATGCGATTTCGCCGATCCTCGTCTACTGGATGACCGACATGGCGCTCGCGATCCTGCTCGGGTCGTCGCTTGGCTATCTCGGCCTCGGCGCGCAGCCGCCGGCGGCCGAATGGGGTGTGCTGATCGCCGAGGGCCGTAACTTCCTGATGACGGCCTGGTGGATGAGCCTGATGCCGGGCATCGCCATCGTCTTGACCGGGCTCGGTTTCAGCCTCGTCGGCGACGCGCTTGCCGATCTGCTTCGACCGAAGGGGCGCTGACATGGCAACGCAAGAAAAACCCGTCGTACTCGACGTCCGGCACCTTCGCACCGAGTTCGGAACGCGAGAGCGTCCGCTGGTCGCGGTCGACGATGTCTCTTTCCAGGTGGCGGCGGGTGAGATCCTTGGGCTCGTTGGCGAGTCCGGCTCGGGCAAGAGCATTACGCTCCGCTCGATCCTCGGCATCATCAGACCGCGCGGGCGGGTCGCCGGCGAAATCCTGTGGAACGGCCAAGATCTCGTTCCGCTCTCCGAGGCACAGCTGCGGCGCATCCGTGGCCGCGAGATCGCAATGATCTTTCAGGAGCCGATGTCGTCACTCAACCCGCTGCTGACGGTCGGCCTGCAGATTTCGGAGAACCTCGTCGCCCATACGGACCTCGACGCCAGGCAGAGAAGAGCGCGGGCGATCGAACTCCTCGATCTCGTCGGCATCCCCGCGGCGCGCAATCGTCTCGATGATTTCCCGCACGAGTTCTCCGGCGGCATGCGCCAGCGTGTGATGATCGCCATCGCGCTTGCCTCCAACCCGAAACTGCTGCTGGCCGACGAGCCGACGACAGCGCTTGATGTCACGATCCAGGACCAGATCCTGAGGCTGATCCAGTCGCTCAGCCGCGACCTCGGCATGGCAGTGATCCTCGTCACCCATGACATGGGCGTCGTTGCCGAAACCTGTGACCGCGTCGCCGTGATGTATGGCGGCAGGCTTTGCGAGATCGGGTCGACGGCGGATGTCATCGGCGATGCGCGCCATCCCTATTCGCTGGGGCTGTTGCGCTCGATCCCGCGCGATGTCGCGCCGCGAACGCCGCTCTATTCCATCCCCGGCGCACCGCCGGCGCTGAACGCGCTTCCGCCCGGCTGCGCCTTCAGCGCCCGCTGTCCGGTCGCAGGACGCGAATGTCCGGACCTTCGACCCAAACTCGAAGCGATCGGCACGTCGCGGCAAGTCGCCTGCCATCATCTTGAGGATGCGCAAGCGCATTTCGGACCGCGGGAGGCGGCGCAATGACGACCATTCCGACTTCGGCAGGCACGACGCCCTTGCTTTCGCTTCGCGCGCTGTCGATCCAGTTCGAGAAGCGACGCTCGCTTTCCGACACGCTTGCCCGACGTCCGCAACAGGTCGTCTCGGCGGTCAATGGCATCGATCTCGACGTGATGCCGGGTGAGACGCTGGGCATCGTCGGGGAATCCGGTTGTGGCAAGTCCACGCTCGCGCGCCTGATCGCCGGGCTGCATCGCCCGACGGCCGGCGACATCCTCTTCGAGGGACAAAGCGTCGTCGGCCTCAAGGGGGCGCGGAGGCGGGCCTATAACCGGCGTGTTCAGATGATGTTTCAGGACCCCTACACCTCGCTCAATCCGCGCATGACCGTGCGTGATACACTGCGGGAAGCGATATCCGTGCATCGCATGCGTGAAGGGGCTGCGATCGACCAGCGCGTCGACGAGCTGCTGGACCTTGTCCGGCTGCCCGAAGGGGCCGCCGAAAAATATCCGCATGAATTCTCGGGCGGCCAGCGCCAGCGCATCGGAATCGCCCGCGCGCTCTCGCTGGAGCCTATCTGCCTTGTGGCCGACGAACTGGTTTCGGCCCTAGACGTTTCGGTGCAGGCGCAGGTGGTCAACCTGTTGATCGAGCTTCAGGACGAGCTGGGCCTGACGGTGCTGTTCGTGGCGCATGATCTCCGGCTCGTGCGCCACGTCTCGCACCGCGTCGCCGTCATCTATCTTGGCGCGATCGTCGAGATCGGCCCGTCGGAGGCGCTGTTTTCGAGGCCGATGCATCCCTATTCCAAGGGGTTGCTTGCTGCCGCGCCTTCGCTCGATCCCGACGCAAGACGTCGCGCCCCCGCGCTATCAGGCGAGTTGCCGAGCCCGCTTGCCATCCCGCCGGGCTGCCCGTTCCACGTGCGCTGCCCGCACGCGACCGAGCTCTGCCGTCGCGAAAAGCCGGCGCTGCGTCCGGTCGGTGCCGGCATGACCGCCTGCCATTTCGCCGAGACGATCGGCGACGCCTGAAACTCAATTCGATAAGGAAGACATCATGGATACGAGAGCAAGGCCGGATATCTCCGGCCGGATCGGCGCCCTGCGGCGCAAGCTTGCGGAAACCGGGCTCGACGGCTACGTCGTGCCGCGCTTCGATGAGCATCAGGGCGAATATTGCGCGCCGCACGACAATCGCCTGGCTTTCGTCACCGGGTTCACCGGTTCCGCCGGCGTGGCGATCGTCATGCGCGACCGCGCCGCCATCTTCGTCGATGGCCGCTACCAGGTGCAGGTGCGCGACGAAGTGGATCTCGACACCTTTGCGATCGAGCACTTTTACGATGCTCCGCTCAAGGATTGGCTGAGGAACAACCTGCGCAAGGGCGAGCGTGTCGGCTTCAACGCCATGCTGCTGCCATCGACCTGGGATGCGGACTGCGGCCGTTCGGTCGAGGCGGCAGGTGGCCTTTGGACGCCTGTCGACGACGACCTTGTCGACGCGATCTGGGCCGATCAGCCGGAAAAGCCGCTCGGCAAGATCATGGCCTTTCCGGTTGCCTATTCGGGCGAAAGCGTCGCCGAGAAAAAGCGCCGCATCGCCGCCATGCTCGCGGAGCAGGGGGCGGATCTCCTGGTCGAGGCGCAGCCCGACAATATCGCGTGGTTCCTCAACGTGCGTGGTCGCGACGTTGCCTTCAACCCGATGCCGCAATCTTTCCTGATCTTCGACCGCGCCGGGCAAACCGAATGGCTTGTCGATCACCGCAAGCTGCCGAACGACCTCTCGGATTTCGAACTTGACGATGTCGCGATTGCCGAACCCTCCCAGTTGCTTGAGCGCGTGCGAACGATCGCAGCCGGTCGCACCGCACTGATCGATCCGGGCTTTGCCCCGTCTGCGACGGCTCATGCCACGCGCGCCGCCGGCGGGACTGTACAGCTTGCCCGAAGCCCAATCACGCTTGCCAAGATGCACAAGAACGCGACCGAGCTTGCCGGCTTTCGCGATTGCCACCGTCTCGATGGCGCGGCCTGGATCCGCTTTTTCGTCTGGCTTGAACAAAATGCCGCCGATCGGGATGCGAGCGGCCGGCCGGTGAGCGAACTGGAGGCGGAGGAACGCATCCTCGGTTACCGGCAAATGGAGGAAAGCTTCGTTGAACCGAGCTTCCGATCGATCTCGGCGGCCGACAGCCATGCGGCGATGTGCCATTACGCCGCGACGAGCGAGACCAGTGCGCCGATCGCGAGAGGCGGGATCTATCTGCTCGACAGCGGCGGTCAGTATCTGACGGGCACCACCGACGCGACCCGCACGACCGCGATAGGTCCGGTCAGCGACGAGATCAGGCGTGCCTACACCGCCGTGCTCAAGGGGCTGATCTCCATGGTAACGCTGAAGTTTCCCAAAGGAACCTACGGTCATCAGCTTGACGCCTTCGCCCGTCGTCCCCTGTGGGATCTCGGGCTCGACTATGACCACGGGACTGGTCACGGCGTTGGCCACTTCCTTTCGGTCCATGAACAGCCCCAGCGCTTCGATCGGCGGGTGAACGAGATCGAGCTCAAGCCGGGCATGGTGACGACGATCGAGCCTGGTTACTACAAGGCGGGTGCTTATGGCATCCGCATCGAGAACCAGGTCGAGGTGGTAGACGACGGCGACGGTTTCTTAAGCTTCCGCAGCCTGACTCTGGTTCCGATCGATATGCGGTTGGCCGATGTCGGTCTGTTGACGCAAGCTGAGCGGCAGTGGATCGACGCCTATCACCGGCGTGTTGTGCAGGAGGTGGACGAACTGCTCGACACCGAAACCTTGACCTGGCTGGCGGCGCGAACTGCACCTGTTGGAGGCTGATCTTTAACCGCCTCCCGATCCGTTGTGACCGAGACCATTTGGTGTGACCGAAACCATTCATTCATACGGCGGGCCAGGTGTCCGCCGTTTCGCTTTTTCGACAAGCCACGTACCGCTAAAACCCCTTGGCTGCTTCGCAAGCAATGTAAGTCCCCCTTGCTTGCACATGCCATTTTGTGATAATTTTCACAAATACTGTTCGAGGCCACAGGGCAGCGAAAACGATCCGGACACGGAAGTAACCATGGTCAGCCGCAAGACAGCCCGCATCATCCAGCTCGCCGACGCGCTTTCGGGGCGGAGAGTTCTGCATCTGCGTGACGCTGCGGCCTTGCTTGGCGTCTCGGAAATGACGATCCGCCGCGACGTTGCCGACAATCCCGGTCAGTTCGCCTTTCTCGGGGGGCATATTGTGCCGGCGGGAGAGATTGAGCCCGATACGCCCTATGAACTGGCACGCGAGGCCGACAGCCATGCCGCGGCCAAGCGCGAGGCCTGCGTCCATGCTGCCCGCCACATTTGTCCTGACG
Organism: Ensifer sp. GW101-20A05; assembly: GCF_059424735.1. Classification (NCBI taxonomy): domain Bacteria; kingdom Pseudomonadati; phylum Pseudomonadota; class Alphaproteobacteria; order Hyphomicrobiales; family Rhizobiaceae; genus Ensifer; species Ensifer sp. GW101-20A05. Next base: position 97,199 of record NZ_JBWKZT010000009.1, read on the forward strand.
AGACCATTTTCATCGATTGCGGCACCACGCTGGAATACCTCGTCGATCTCATTCCGGAAAATTATTCAATAACTGCAGTGTGTTATTCGCTGAACGTGGCGGAGAAGCTGACGCACAAGCCAAATGTGCGGATCGTCATGCTGGGCGGCGTCTATCACCCGTCATCGGCATCCTTCTCTGGCAATTCCGGGCTGGAGACGCTGGATTCGCTCGGTATCAATGTCGCCTTCCTGTCGGCGGCCGGTGTCGATCCGGGCCGTGGTGCCACCTGCGTCCATTTTCACGAAGTATCGGTGAAGCAGAAGGTCATTTCACTTGCCCGCGAGAGCCACCTCGTCATCGACCTCAGCAAGATCGGCAAGCTGAAGCCGGCGTTTTTCGCACCCCTTCATGTCTTTCGCTCTGTCATTACCGAAGAGGGCGAAACCCTGGTGCCGGCGCAGTAATCGCGACCGGATCAAAAATATTACGAATTCGTCAAAATCCGGACGCTTCGCTTGACACCCTCAATATTTGATGGAATAGTCACAAAAAATCGGTAGAAAAATAACAAAATTGACGATCTCCACGGCTGCGCCCTGGGTGTAGAGTTGTGCCGTGACAGGGAGTTCAAGGAGCCATCGCTTGGAAGACCTAGCTGTGAAGTCAGGCGCGTCGAAAGTCGTGCCATCGCCGGCGGCGGGCCATAACTGGCCGCGTAACAACGGCATCGATCTCGATCTTGGGTGGGTGCTGGACCAGCGCGTCAACCTGTCTGCCGCCGAGCGCCGCGTCGCGACGCTGCCGGGCCGCCGGACGGTGAAGAAGGACGCGCAGGCCGCCTGGCTGCTGAAGGCCGTCACCTGTATCGATCTCACCACGCTTAATGGCGACGATACGACGGAGCGCGTCAAGCGCCTCTGCGCCAAGGCGCGGCAGCCCGTGCGCCAGGATATCCTCGATGCGATTGGCATGGGCGGCCGCGGCATCACGACCGGTGCGGTCTGCGTCTATCATCGTTTCGTTTCGACCGCCGTCGAGGCGCTTGACGGTTCGGGCATTCCCGTCGCCGCGGTTTCCACCGGCTTTCCGGCCGGTCTCATTCCGCATGACGTCAAGCTGCGCGAAATCGAAGCGTCCGTCGCCGATGGCGCCAAGGAAATCGACATCGTCATCACCCGCGAGCATGTGCTCACCGGCAACTGGCAGGCGCTCTATGACGAGATGCGTGACTTCCGTGCCGCCTGCGGCGATGCCCATGTGAAGGCCATCCTCGCAACCGGCGATCTGAAGACGCTGCGCAATGTTGCGCGCGCTTCGCTCGTCTGCATGATGGCGGGTGCCGATTTCATCAAGACCTCGACCGGCAAGGAAGGCGTCAACGCCACGCTTCTGGTAACGCTCGTCATGCTGCGCATGATCCGCGCCTATCAGGAACAGACCGGCCTCAAGGTCGGCTACAAGCCGGCCGGCGGCATTTCCGCGGCCAAGGACATCCTGAACTACCAGTTCCTGATGAAGGACGAACTCGGCCGCGAATGGCTCGAGCCGGATCTCTTCCGCATCGGTGCGTCGAGCCTGCTTGCCGACATCGAGCGGCAGCTCGAACACCACGTGACCGGCGCCTACTCGGCCCTCAACCGACACCCGATTGGATGATCCCGATGACTGTCGCAAGGTTTTTTGACGAAATGTCCTATGGTCCAGCGCCCGAAGCCGACACGGAAGCCCGCCAGTGGCTGGCACGCCACAAGGGCGAATTCGGCCACTTCATCAACGGCGCCTTTGTCGCGTCTGCTTCCGGCAAGACCTTCGAGACGAACGAGCCGGCAACCGGCAAGCTTTTGGCGAAAATCGCGCTCGGCGGTTCCAAGGACGTCGACGACGCCGTTGCCGCCGCCCGCAAGGCGCAAGGGCCCTGGGCGAAGCTGCCGGGCCATGCCCGCGCCCGCCATCTCTATGCGCTCGCCCGCATGATCCAGCGCCATGCGCGTCTGATCGCGGTGGTTGAGGCGATCGACAACGGCAAGCCGATCCGCGAAACCCGCGACATCGATATCCCGCTTGCCGCCCGCCACTTTTATCATCACGCCGGCTGGGCGCAGCTGCAGGAAACCGAATTTGCCGACCAGGTGCCGGTCGGCGTCGTCGGCCAGGTCATCCCCTGGAACTTCCCGTTCCTGATGCTCGCCTGGAAGGTCGCGCCGGCTCTGGCGCTCGGCAATACCGTCATCCTGAAGCCGGCGGAATTCACGCCGCTAACGGCGTTGCTCTTCGCTGAACTTGCTGCCGCTGCCGGTCTGCCGGCCGGTGTGCTCAACGTCGTGACCGGCGAAGGCGAGACCGGCGCGCTGATCGTCGAGCATTCGGATATCGACAAGATCGCCTTTACCGGCTCGACCGAGGTCGGCCGCCTCATCCGCGAGCGTACGGCCGGCACCGGCAAGTCGCTGACGCTCGAACTCGGCGGCAAGTCGCCCTTCATCGTCTTTGACGATGCTGATATCGACGGTGCCGTCGAAGGGGTTGTCGATGCCATCTGGTTCAACCAGGGCCAGGTCTGCTGCGCCGGTTCGCGCATCCTCGTGCAGGAAGGCGTGGCACCGCTCTTTTACGAACGCCTGAAGCGCCGCATGCAGACGTTGCGCGTCGGTCACCCGCTCGACAAGGCGATCGACATGGCGGCAATCGTCGCGCCGGTGCAGTTGCAGCGCATTGAAAGCCTGGTCGCCAAGGGCGTCGCCGAAGGAGCAGCCCTGCACCAGCCGTCGATCGAACTGCCGAAGGGTGGCAGCTTCTATCCGCCGACCTTGCTGACCGGCGTGCAGCCGACCTCGATCGTCGCGACCGAAGAGATCTTCGGCCCCGTCGCCGTCTCGATGACCTTCCGCACGCCGGAAGAGGCGATCCAGCTGGCCAACCACACGCGCTACGGCCTTGCCGCCAGCGTCTGGAGCGAGACCATCGGTCTGGCGTTGCATGTTGCGGCGAAGCTTGCTGCCGGCGTCGTCTGGGTCAACGCCACCAATCTCTTCGACGCGTCCGCCGGTTTCGGCGGCAAGCGCGAGTCCGGCTTCGGCCGCGAGGGCGGTCGCGAAGGCTGCTATGAATATCTGAAGCCCAAGGCATGGCTCGGCCGCAAGCTCAGGGCGGCGGTTGCCGAACCGACGCTGAAGCCGGTCGCTGGCGAGTTTGCCATGCCGACCGTCGACCGCACTGCCAAACTCTACATCGGCGGCAAGCAGGCGCGGCCGGACGGCAATTACAATCGCAACGTTCTTTCGCCCAAGGGCAAGGTGCTCGGCGAGGTCGGCGAGGGCAATCGCAAGGATATCCGCAACGCCGTCGTCGCGGCGCAGGCGGCATCCGTCTGGTCCTCGGCAACGACGCACAACCGCGCCCAGATCCTCTATTACATCGCCGAAAACCTCAGCGGTCGCGCCGATGAGTTCGCCGACCGCATCGCTGACATGACCGGTGCCTCGGCCGCCAACGCCAAGGCGGAGGTCGAGGCCTCGATCGCGCGCCTCTTCACCTACGGCGCCTGGGCGGACAAGTACGAAGGTGCCATTCACCAGCCGCCGCTGCGCGGCGTCGCGCTCGCCATGCCCGAAGCCATCGGCGTCGTCGGCGTCATCTGCCCGCCGGAAGCGCCGCTTCTCGGCATGGTCAGCCTCGTAGCGCCGCTGATTGCCGTCGGCAACCGCGTCGTCGTCGTCCCGAGCGAGCCGCATCCCTTGGCTGCGACCGATTTCTACACGGTTCTGGAAACGTCTGACGTTCCGGCCGGCGTGGTCAACATCGTCACCGGTTCGGCGCTTGAGCTGGCAAAGACGCTCGCAAGCCACAACGACGTCGATGCCCTCTGGGCCTTCGGTACGCCGGAGCTATCGACGCAGGTCGAGATGCTTTCGGCCGGTAACCTGAAGCGTACCTTCGTCGACTACGGCAAGGCGACGAACTGGCTCGATCGCGATGCGGCGGAGGGCCCGGCCTATCTGCGTCGCGCGACCGACGTCAAGAACATCTGGATCCCCTACGGCGAGTAAGGGACCCGCCATGCGCGAGGCGGGGGGAGCCGGCTTGCGCGATGGACATTTGAACAGTTGGGGAGACGCGTTTCTCCCGAGAGCGGAAACGCATATGGCGCGGCTGCGACGGCATGGCGCCTGGAGGAGGACTGTATGCTGAAGAATATCGACCCGGCTCTGAACGCTGATGTGCTGCATGCACTCAGATCCATGGGGCACGGGGACACGCTGGTCATATCCGACACCAATTTCCCGTCCGACTCTATCGCCCGCAAGACGACGCTCGGCACGCTGCTGCGGATCGACAATGTCTCGGCGGCGCGTGCGGTCGAAGCGGTGCTTTCCGTGCTGCCGCTCGATACGCCGCTGCAGCCTTCCGCAGGCCGCATGGAGGTCATGGGTGCGCCCGACGAAGTCTTGCCGGTGCAGCAGGAGGTCCAGGCCGTGATCGATAGCGCCGAGGGAAGACCGGCGCCGATGTACGGCATCGAGCGCTTCAAGTTCTACGAGGAAGCAAAAAAGGCCTATTGCGTGATCACCACGGGTGAAACGCGGTTCTACGGCTGCTTCCTCTTCACCAAGGGCGTGATCCCGCCCAAGACCTAAGCGAACCGCCTGCGCGATCGCCGCGCAGTGTTAGACGACACATGAAATCGCGAGAGATTGCCTGGGCACGCCGTTCCTGCGGTGCGGTCGCAGGGGGAGGCTTGAATGAAGGTTGGTGTTTCGATCCTGGGTATCTTCGTGGCCGATACGGCCTATCTGGCGCGGCGCATGCCGGTTGTCGGTGAAACGATTACCGGCAGCGGCTTTTCCGTCGGACCAGGCGGCAAGGGCTCGAACCAGGCGGTTGCCTGCGCCCGAGCCGGCAGCCCGGTTTCCTTCATTTCGAAGCTAGGCCGCGACACCTTCGGCGAGATGGCGCTGCGCACCTATGCCGAAGCCGGCGTGACGCCGAAGATCGTGCAGATGGACGATCTGCCGACGGGGGCTGCCTTCATCTACGTCAACGACCAGAACGGCGAAAACGCCATTATCGTCTATCCGGGTGCTGCAGGCTCGATCGGAGTCGATGACGTCGAAGCCGCTCGGGAAACGATAGAGGCGTCGCGCATCTTCGTGACCCAATTGGAGCAGCCGGTCGCGGCAGCTCAGCGCGCGCTCGAGATCGCGCGCGCCGCCGGCGTCACCACCGTCTTCAATCCGGCTCCGGCCGAACCCTTCCCGGACGCAATCTATCCGCTCTGCGACTATCTCGTGCCGAACGAAACCGAGGCGGCAGCCATCGTCGGCTTTTCGTTGTCCTCCGAGGACGACATTCGTCGCGCTGGTGACGTGCTGCTGAAGAAGGGTGCCGGAACGGCGCTGATCACGCTCGGCGAACGCGGCGTGCTCTATCACAACCACGAGCAGTCGGTGCTGGTGCCGGCGATCGCCAGCGGGCCGGTGATCGACACGACCGGGGCAGGGGATGCTTTTGTCGGCGGCTTCTCTGCAGCGCTGGCGCGGGATCTCGCGCCGGTTGAGGCCGTGCGCTTCGGTTGCGCGACGGCCGGCATCGCGGTTACCCGCCGCGGCACGGCGCCCGCCATGCCGACGCTTGGCGAGATCGAGGCGCTTCTGGCGAGAGGGGCGGCCGCATGACGCGCAACGACCCGATCAAGCACTTCTTCATCTGGCCGGCGCTCCTCATCGTCCTTTTGATCTCGATCTTTCCGCTCGTCTATTCGCTGACGACCAGCTTCATGAGCATGCGGCTCGTGCCGCCGACGCCGGCGCGTTTCGTCGGCTTCGGCAACTACATCGACCTCCTGCAAAACCCGCGCTTCTGGCATGTGGCAGGCACGACGACGCTGATCGCCTTCATCTCCGTCGGGCTGCAATATGTGATCGGTCTCTCGGTGGCGCTGGCACTGAATTCGCGGGTTCCGGGCGAGGGGATCTTCCGAGTGAGTTTCCTGTTGCCGATGCTGGTGGCACCGGTTGCCGTCGCGCTGATTGCCCGCCAGGTGCTCAATCCGACGATGGGGCCGCTCAACGAGCTGATGACTGCGCTCGGATTTCCCAATCTGCCTTTCCTCACGCAGACGAGCTGGGCGCTCGGCTCGATCATCGCCGTCGAGGTCTGGCAGTGGACGCCGTTCGTCATCCTCATGCTGCTTGCCGGGTTGCAGACCCTGCCGGATGATGTCTACGAGGCAGCCGCGCTCGAAAACGCCACGCCCTGGCAGCAGTTTCGCGACATCACCTTTCCGATGCTGTTGCCGATCTCGGTCGCCGTCGTCTTCATCCGCCTGATCGAGAGCTACAAGATCATCGACACGGTCTTCGTCATGACCGGCGGCGGGCCGGGGATTTCGACCGAGACGCTGACGCTCTTTGCCTATCAGGAAGGCTTCAAGAAGTTCAATCTCGGCTACACGTCGGCGCTCTCCTTCCTGTTCCTGATCGTCATCACCGTGATCGGCCTCGTCTATCTCGCGATCCTCAAGCCCTATCTGGAGAAGCACAAATGAGCGTGCGCACTCTCAAGGGAAAACGGCGCTGGCTGGCGCTCGGCGGCTGCCTCGTCTGGCTCGCCATCACCTTCTTTCCGCTCTACTGGGTGCTGATCACCTCGTTCAAGACGCCGATCGCCGTCGTCGGCGGCCCGACCTATCTGCCTTTCGTCGACTTCGAGCCGAGCCTGACAGCCTGGAGCGAGCTACTGTCGGGCCAGCGCGGTCAGTTTTTCAACACCTTCCTGGCGTCGACGATCATCGGTCTTTCGGCATCGATCGCCGCGACATTCATTGGCGCCATGGCGGCCTATGCGCTGGTGCGCTTCACCTTCCGCTTCCGTCTGCTCTCGGCGCTAATCTTCGTGGCGATCGCCTTCGGCGGCTTCCTTGTCGGGCGCCATGTGCTTGGCTACGGCCAGGGGATTTCGCTAATCTACGCCTTTGTCGCAGCGCTTGCGCTTGCGGTGATCTCGAGCCGCTTTCGTCTGCCTGGGCCGGAACTCGGCAACAACGACATCGTTTTCTGGTTCGTCAGTCAGCGCATGTTCCCGCCGATCGTCGCCGCTTTCGCGCTCTACCTGATGTACACGGAGATGGGCAAACTCGGCTTCAAGCTGGTCGACAGCTACATCGGCCTGACCTTCGCCTACATCGCCTTCTCGCTGCCGATCGTCATCTGGCTGATGCGCGACTTCTTCGAGGCGCTGCCGGTCGAAGTCGAGGAAGCGGCGATGGTCGACAACGTGCCGTCCTGGCGGATCTTCTTCGGCATCGTGCTGCCGATGTCGAAGCCGGGGCTGATCGCCACCTTCATGATCACGCTCGCCTTCGTCTGGAACGAGTTTCTCTTCGCGCTGTTCCTGACCAATTCCAAATGGCAGACGCTGCCGATCCTCGTCGCCGGCCAGAATAGCCAGCGCGGCGATGAATGGTGGGCGATCTCCGCTGCCGTTCTCGTTGCCATCATCCCGATGATGGTCATGGCCGGGCTTTTGAGCCGGCTCATGCGCTCCGGCCTGCTACTCGGAGCGATCAAGTAAACCAACCACTTTGGCATGTATTCATTCACAGGGAGGATAGAATGAGGAAATTGCTACTGGCATCTGCATCTCTCGGCGCACTCGCGATGGGGAGCGCGGGAACGGCGCTTGCCTGCGAACCGGACTACACCGGCGTCGAGCTGACGGCAACGACACAGACCGGCCCCTATATCGCCTCGGCGCTGCAACTCGCGGCCAAAGGCTGGGAGGAAAAGACCTGCGGTAAGGTCAAGGTCGTCGAGTTTCCGTGGTCGGAACTCTACCCGAAGATCGTGACGTCGCTGACCTCTGGTGAAGACGCGTTCGACGTGATTGCCTTTGCGCCTGCCTGGGCGCCTGATTTCACCGACTTCCTGTCGGAAATGCCGGCCGACATGCGCAAGGGCGCCGATTGGGAGGATATCGCGCCTGTCTATCGCGAACAGCTGATGGTCTGGAACGGCAAGGTGCTGTCCCAGACGATGGACGGCGACGCCCACACCTACAGCTACCGCATCGATCTCTTTGAGAACGCCGACAACCAGAAGGCGTTCAAGGCGAAGTACGGCTACGACCTGGCGCCGCCGAAGACCTGGAAGCAATATCTCGACATCGCCGAATACTTCAACCAGCCGACCAACAACCTCTGGGGTACGGCCGAAGCCTTCCGTCGCGGCGGCCAGCAGTTCTGGTTCCTGTTCAGCCACGTTGCCGGATATACCAGCCACCCGGACAATCCCGGCGCCATGTTCTTCAATCCGGAGACGATGGACGCCCAGGTCAACAATCCCGGCTGGGTTCGTGGCCTCGAGGAGTACATACGCGCCTCGAAACTCGCGCCGCCGAACGCGCTGAACTTCTCCTTCGGTGAAGTGAACGCCGCCTTCGCCGGCGGGCAAGTGGCGGAATCGATCGGCTGGGGCGATACCGGCGTCATCGGCGCGGACCCGAAGCAGTCTAAGGTCGCGGGCAATGTCGGCTCGGCGCCATTGCCGGGATCGGACGAGATCTGGAATTACAAGACCAAGAAGTGGGACAAGTTCGACCATGTCGTCCAGACCTCGTTCATGGCCTTCGGCGGCTGGCAGGCGGCGGTTCCAGCGACATCGACGAAGCAGGAAGCGGCCTGGAACTATATCCAGTATCTGACGAGCCCGGCCGTCTCCGGCCAGGCGGCAATCACCGGCGGCACCGGGGTCAACCCCTATCGCATCTCGCACACGACGAACCTCGATCTCTGGTCGAAGATCTTCTCCGAGCGCGAAGCGAAGGAATATCTCGGCGCACAGAAGGACGCGGTGACCGCCAAGAACATCGCGCTCGACATGCGCCTGCCCGGCTACTTCTCCTACACGGAAGTGCTGGAGATCGAACTCTCCAAGGCGCTTGCCGGCGAAGTGACGCCGCAACAGGCGCTCGATAGCGTCGCCGAGCAGTGGAACAAGCTGACCGACGAATTCGGCCGTGACAAGCAGCTTGCCGCCTATCGCGCATCGATGGGGCTGCCCCAGGAATAAAGGCAACCGAGGGCCCGCCCCGAGGCAATCGGGGCGGGCCTTTTGATACCGGTGGTCGGTCTTGTTCGGATCGTCCACTCAATGTCCCGGACGCCACGCGCCGGGTACCGTCAGCAGCAAAGGCTTCCGCATGTCACAGGTCCGACTGGAGCAGATCACCAAGTCCTTCGGGAACGTCACCGTCATTCCGCCGCTCGATCTTCAGATCGCCGATCGCGAATTCGTCGTGCTCGTCGGGCCGTCCGGTTGCGGCAAGACGACGACCCTTCGGATGATTGCCGGCCTCGAAACGGCGTCGTCGGGTTCGATCAATATCGGCGACCGCGACGTCACGGAGCTGCGGCCGGGCCTGCGCAATTGCTCGATGGTGTTTCAGAACTACGCGCTCTATCCGCACATGACGGTCGCCGAAAACATCGGCTACGGCATGAAGGTGCGGGGCACGCCCAAGGCCGAGATCGACAAGGCGGTCGCAGACGCGGCGCGAATTCTCAATCTCGGTGCATACCTTGCTCGCAAGCCGAGCGCACTTTCCGGCGGCCAGCGCCAGCGCGTGGCGATCGGCCGAGCGATCGTGCGCCAGCCCGATGTCTTCCTCTTCGACGAGCCGCTGTCAAATCTGGATGCCAAGCTGCGCATCGAAATGCGCACCGAAATCAAACTGTTGCATCGGCGTCTTCAGACAACGGCCGTTTACGTCACGCACGACCAGGTGGAAGCGATGACCATGGCCGACCGCGTCGTCGTCATGAACCAGGGCCGCATCGAACAGGCGGCCGATCCGATTACGCTTTACGAAGCGCCGGCCAATCTCTTCGTCGCCGCCTTCATCGGCGCGCCCAGCATGAATTTCATCGAGGGCCGGCTCGAGCGCGGCGATGGCGGGCTCACATTCAGGGCGGAAGGCGATGTTGCTATTGCGGTTCCGGAGAGCCGCGTGGAAAGGCTTGGTGCCTTGGTCGGCAAGGACGTCGTGCTTGGCATCCGTCCGGAGCATACGATGGCAACGGATGCCGGAGCGCCGACCGTGAAGCTCACTGTGCGGGATGTCGAGCCGCTTGGGCCGCACACGCTGGCGCTCGGCAAGGTGGGGCAAGGCGCCTTCACCGCACAGGTTCACGCAGCTTCACGTATCGGCCCTGACGATCAGATCGAAGTGCCGATCGAGGCGCAAAAGATGCATTTCTTCCTGAAGGAAAGCGGCATGGCGATCGGCCGCTGACGGAGAGGCCGAAGGCGGCGGGGCCTTCGGCCAGCCTTGTTACTTCTGCTCGGCGCGCGCGGCGGCGAGGAATGCGAGCTTCGCCGGCATTTCCAGATGCTTGGAGAGTGCCACGCGTACCGGGGTGTAGTGGTGCTCGACGTCGAGGCAGTTGACCGTGCCGAGCAGTTCGCCGCCGACCACGACCGGAATGTTGGCAACCGAACCGCAGCCGAGCGACCAGATGGTTTCGTGGTCGCCGAAGACCTTGGAGATGTCGACGATGGTGTTGGCGACGAAGGTCTGGTGCGCCTTGTGCACGATGTCGAACCAGCTGTCGTAGCGGATCGGCTTGGTGCCGGAGGTCGGGTATTCCGCGGGGTGCGAGGTGTAGGCGCGGCGGGCGACTTCGTTGACCATGTCGACCGTCATGATGGTGAAAAGCTTGGCGCCGATCACCTGGCGGCAAAGCGTCTGCAGCGCGGTCCATACCGCGTCGGCATCGGTTGTCTTGGCAATCGCCGCGTCGAATTCCGCCAGCGCGGCAGCGATCTGTTCACTGTTCATGCTATGTCCTTGGAGTTACTCGGTATTTTAGAACGGTACGCGAGCGGAGGACCGCGCGCGTCGTTTATCGTCCCGCTCTAGTTGGCATGCGCGGCGCTGATCTGCATCAGCTCACGCGAATAGGGATCCTTGAGGTCGCCGCGCTTGAGATCGGCAACGTCGGCCACTTCGACGATGCGGCCCTGCCGCATGACGGCGAGCCGATCGCAAAGGAACGAGACGACGGCCAGATTGTGGGTGACCATCAGGAAGGTGAGGTTCTGCTCGCGCCTGAGGCGCTTCAGCAGATTAAGAATTTCGGCCTGGACCGAGACGTCGAGCGCCGAGGTCGGCTCGTCGAGCAGCAGCACCTTCGGCTTCAGCATCAGCGCACGAGCAATCGCCACACGCTGGCGCTGGCCGCCCGAAAGCTGGTGCGGGAAGCGGAAGCGGAACTTGCGATCGAGACCGACCGAGGCCATGACTTCCTCGATCCGCGCATTGCGGTCGCCGATGCCATGGATGGTCAAGGCTTCTCCGAGCGTCGCATCGACGGTCTTGCGCGGGTGCAGCGAGCCATAGGGGTCCTGGAACACCATCTGGCACTGGCGCGAGAATGCACGGTCGATGCCGTGGCCGCGGGGCGAGCCGAGCACCGTGATTTCTCCTGACCATTCCGGCGCAAGACCGGCAATCGCCTTCAATACGGTCGATTTGCCCGAACCGCTTTCGCCGACGAGGGCAAAGCTCTCGCCGTCGGCGATGTCGAGATTGACGTCGTGGGTGATCTGCACATCACCATAGGAGATGTCGAGGTTCTTGAGAGAGAGCGCGGTCATGCCTTGGCCCATGCGCTGCGGTCGAGCACCGGCAGCTCGTCCCGTGTTTCATCGAGGCGCGGAATGGAGGCGATCAGCCCGCGCGTATAGGGATGTTTCGCCGCCATCAGCTCACCGGCCTTGCACTCCTCGACCACCTCGCCGGTGTTCATCACGAGGATGCGGTCGCAGTAGCTGGAGACGAGGTTCAGGTCGTGGCTGATGAAGATCAGCCCCATGCCCTTGCGCTTCACCAGTTCGTCGATGATGTCGAGCACCTGCGCCTGCACGGAAACGTCGAGCGCCGAGGTCGGCTCGTCTGCGATCAGCAGGTCCGGCTCGGGGATCAGCATCATCGCGATCATCACCCGTTGCCCCATGCCGCCCGAGACTTCATGCGGATAGAGCCGGGCGACGCGTTCCGGATCGGCGATGCGCACCGATTCCAGCATCGCGAGCATGCGGTTGTTGACCTCACGGCGCGGCAGCTTCTGGTGCGTCAGCAACGCTTCGGCAATCTGCTCGCCGATGGTCATGACCGGGTTTAGCGAGAACTTCGGGTCCTGCATCACCATGGAGATGCGGGCGCCGCGAATGGCGCGCATCTGCCGTTCGGACTGTTTCAAGAGGTCGATGCCGTCGAAGACGAGCTTGTCGGCGGTGACGCGACCCGGCGCCCGGATCAGCTGCAGGATCGAGCGGCCGGTCATTGATTTTCCCGAGCCGCTTTCGCCGACGATGCCCAAGCGCTCGCGGCCGACTGTGAAGGAGATGCCGCGTACCACTTCGAGGTCGCCACGGGGGGTCGGGAAGGTGACGCGCAGCTTTTCGATTTCGAGAAGATTGCTCATCAGCGCTGCTCCCCGCTCTTCGGATCCAGCACGTCGCGCAGGCCATCGCCCAGGAAGCAGAAGCCGAGGCTGACGAGAATGATGGCAAAGCCCGGCATGGTTGCGACCCACCACTGGTCGAGAATGAACGAACGGCCACGTGAGATCATCGCGCCCCATTCGGGAAGCGGCGGCTGGGCGCCAAGACCGATGAAGCCGAGGCCGGCGGCCGTCAGGATGATGCCTGCCATGTCGAGCGTGACGCGGACGATCATCGAGGAGGTGCAGAGCGGCAGCACGTGGCCGAGATTGACGCGCAGGCTCGAAGCGCCGAGTAGCCGCACCGCCGAAATGAACTCGGAGTTCTTGAAGGTCAGCGTCTCTGCACGGGCGACACGGGCGTAGCCCGGCCAGGAGGTGATGGCGATGGCGATGATCGCATTTTCGATGCCGGGGCCGAGGGCCGCGACGAAAGCAAGCGCCAGGATCAGCTTCGGCAGCGACAGGAAGATGTCGGTGATGCCCATGAGGATACGATCGACCCAGCCGCCGAAATAGCCGGCGGCAACGCCGATCACCAGGCCGGCGGGGGCTGCAAGCACGGCAACGAGCGTGACGATCGCAAGCGTGATGCGCGCGCCGTAGACGACGCGGGACCAGATGTCGCGGCCGAGTTCGTCGGTCCCCATCCAGTGGGCGCCACTCGGCGGCAGCAGGCGTTCGCCGAGTGCCTGGCGCAGCGGATCATGGGTGGCGAGCCAAGGCGCGAATAGAGCCGTCAACACCAGGGCCAGGATGATGATAGCGCCGACGACGGCCAGCGGATTGCGCATCAGGGCGCCGAAGATGCGGTAGAAACGCCCGAGGCGCGCCTGCATCGGCGAGGCGGGGCTGTCGTCGATCAGCCAGTCGCGAAGTGTGGTCATGGTCGCCCTCCCTAGCGCGCCCGAGGATCGAGAACGCGGTAGAGCACGTCCGAAATCTTGTTGATACCGATGAAGACCGCGCCGATGACGAGGGTCGAGCCGAGCACGGCCGACATGTCGGCGTTGAGCAGGGCGACGGTCAGGTAGTTGCCGATGCCCGGCCAAGAGAAGATCGTCTCGATCATGACGGAGCCTTCGAGCAGGCCGGCATAGGAAAGGCCGATGACGGTGATCAGCGGCACGCGGATCGGCCGGAAGGCGTGGCGCCAGATGACGAGGCGCTCCGGGACGCCTTTCACCCGGGCGGTGGTGACATATTCCTGGCTCAACTGGTCGAGCATGAAGGAGCGGGTCATGCGGGCGATATAGGCGAGCGAAAAGAAGCCGAGGCAGGAGGCCGGAAGGATCAGGTGCCAGACGGCGTTTCGGAAGATCTCCCATTCGCCGGCGATGATGCTGTCGACAAGGATGAGCCCAGTGATCGGCGTCACCATGCCGTCATAGAAGATGTCGACCCGCCCCGGGCCGCCGACCCATTTCAGTCGCGCATAAAAGACGGCAAGGCCGACAAGGCCGAGCCAGAAGGCGGGCACCGAATAGCCGAGCAGGCCGATGACGCGGATGCCCTGATCGAGCCACGAGCCGCGGCGGGCGGCTGCAAAAACGCCGAGTGGGACGCCGATGAGCACGCCGAGGATGATGCCGAGTGTCGCCATCTCGAGCGTCGCCGGGAAGACGCGGGCAAGGTCTTCGATAACCGGCTTGCCGGTGGAAACCGAGGTGCCAAAATTGCCGGTGGCGACATCGCCGACATAGCTGACGAACTGGGTGATCAGCGGCTGGTCGAGCCCCATTTCCTGACGGACGCGCTCATAGACCGCAACGGGCGCGCGGTCGCCGACGACAGCGAGAACCGGGTCGATCGGCACGATGCGGCCGATGAAGAAGGTGATCGCGAGCAGGCCAAGGAAGGTTATCGCGAGCGTAACCAGGAAGCCCGCCAATGAGCTAAGGCGCTGCCGGCTCCGGCTAGGTCTGGAGGCGCGGCGTACCGGCGTTGCTGCAGTGGTGCTGTCATTTGCCACGTGGCGATTCCATCCCTCTTCGCTTGCGGTCTGTCCTGTCGATACCGCAAAAATTCGCTTGGAGTATATAAATAAGTTTGCTTAAATCAAAAAAATTTTACTGGGGGAGGAGAGCGTGAGCGTTCCGTCGGATGACGAAGCCACGTCCGGGAAAAGCACCGGGGCAGGGCAGCCGAAGGTGGGCGCGCTGGTGCGCGCGCGTCGGCGGCAGATGCATATGACGCTGCAGGCGCTGAGCGATGCGGCGGGCGTTTCCGTCGGTTATCTCAGCCAGATCGAGCGCGATCTCGCCATGCCCTCGCTTGGCACGCTGGCCCAGATTGCCCAGGGGCTCGGCGCCGAGCTCAACCACTTCATCCTCGCCCCGGCGATCGATACCGGCCTCTCGCGCGCCGAGGGGCGCATGGTGTTTTCGGTCGGCGGCTCGCCGGTTTCCTATGAGCGGATCGGCGCCGATTTTGCCGGCAACCAGCTTTCGAGCTTCGTCATCACCATTCCGCCGGGACACCGTTCCGAGGTCTTCAGTCATGAGGGCGAGGAGCTCGTCTACATGCTCGAAGGGGAGATCCTGTTCGGGCTCGACGGCGACGAGACCACGCTTTCCCCGGGCGACGGCCTGCATTTCCGCGGCATCCAGCCTCACTTTTGGTGGAACAAGACCGACAAGCCCGTGCGGCTGATCTGGACCGGCACGCTGCCGCTCTTCCGCTTGCGGGCATCGCAATCCAACGAGACCGGCGCGCCGCAAAAGGCGCTGAAGCCGGCGATGACAAAAACCAAGCCTCATCGAAAATAGGAGAATGATGATGAGAATGTTCAAGGCCGCGGTGTTCGCGGCGTCCCTGATGATGAGCGTAGCGCCGGCGGCGCTCGCCGAAACGCCGGCGGAAGTGCTGGTCGTGGCGCAGAACATCGACGACATCGTCAGCATCGATCCGGCCGAAGCCTACGAGTTTTCTTCGGGCGAATACGTCACCCAGACCTATGACCGCCTGGTGCAGTACGATGCGCCTGATGTGAAGAAGCTGGCGCCGGGCCTTGCCTCCGAATGGACGGCCGACGATGCCGCCAAGACGATCACCTTCACGCTGCGCGATGGGGTCACCTTCACCTCCGGCAACCCGCTGCGCGGCGAAGACGTCGTCTATTCCTTCAAGCGCGTCGTCGTTCTCAACAAGGCGCCTGCCTTCATCCTGACGCAGCTTGGCTGGACGCCTGAAAACATCGACAAGATGGTGACGGCCAACGGCAACAAGGTCACGATCAAGTATGAAGGCGACTTCTCGTCGGCCTTCGTTCTGAACGTTCTCGCCGCCCGCCCGGCTTCGGTCGTCGATGCCGAGACCGTCAAGGCCAATGAGGCCGATGGCGACTTCGGTAATGCGTGGCTCAAGGCCAATTCGGCCGGCACCGGTCCCTTCGTGCTGAAGGCCTTCCGCGCCGGCGAGCTCCTGAACCTGCAGAGCAACCCGAACTATTTCGGTGGCGCTCCGGCAATCAAGGGCGTGATCATCCGTCACGTGGCCGAAGCTGCAACGCAGCAGCTGATGCTGCAGACCGGCGACGTCGACATGGCCAAGAACCTGACGCCGGACCAGGTTTCGGGTCTCGAAGGCAAGGACGGCGTGAAGGTCGAATCCTACCCGCAGGCCGCCGTGCACTTCCTGTCGTTCAACCAGAAGAACGCAGCCCTGCAGCCGGAAGCCGTCTGGGAAGCCGCCCGCTACCTCGTGGACTACAAGGGCATGACCGACAGCTTCCTGAAGGGTCAGATGGAAGTTCACCAGGCCTTCTGGCCGAAGGGCTTCCCGGGCTCGCTCGATGAGACGCCCTACAGCTACGACGTCGAAAAGGCGAAGAAGATCCTCGCTGACGCCGGTATCAAGACGCCGATCAAGGTAACCCTCGACGTCATCAACTCGACGCCGTTTACCGACATGGCACAGTCGCTGCAGGCATCGTTCGCCGAAGCCGGCAT
Organism: Ensifer sp. GW101-20A05; assembly: GCF_059424735.1. Classification (NCBI taxonomy): domain Bacteria; kingdom Pseudomonadati; phylum Pseudomonadota; class Alphaproteobacteria; order Hyphomicrobiales; family Rhizobiaceae; genus Ensifer; species Ensifer sp. GW101-20A05. Next base: position 113,630 of record NZ_JBWKZT010000009.1, read on the forward strand.
CAACTTCGAGATCATCCCGGGCACCGGCAGCCAGGTGATCACTAAGTACCGTGCGCGTACCCACGAAGCCATGCTGCTCTATTGGGGCCCCGACTTCATGGACCCGCATTCGAACGCCAAGGCCTTCGCCTATAACGAAGACAATGCCGACGACAAGTATCAGTCGACGACCACGTGGCGTAACGGCTGGGCCGTGCCGGCCGAACTCAACGAAGCGACCAAGGCAGCACTCAAGGAAGCCGATCCGGCCAAGCGCGATGCGCTCTATGTCGACCTGCAGCGCAAGGTGCAGGAAAAGTCGCCGATCGTGATCATGTTCCAGGCCGCGACCCAGGTTGCAATGAAGGACAAGGTCGAGGGCTACGTCAATGGCGCGACGTCGGACTTCGTGTTCTACCGCCTGGTGAAGAAGAACTGATCGAGCATCGCTCTTGCGCCGTTCTTCAAAGGCGCACATATCAACGCCCTGGGCCTTGCGGCCCGGGGCGACGTGTTTCTGCCGACAACGATGGTGTCGGTTCCGAGAATTCTGGGAAGGTTTGCGAGATGGCGGATGTGAAAGTGAGAACGCGTGAAACCGGTGCAACGGCCGTGGTCGGCAGAACCGGCTTTCCGCATGTGACTTCGGTGACCGGCGGCGAACTCGATATCGTTACCGGCCCGTCGCAGGCGGGTTACGGCCCGCTCGATCTGCTTTACGCCTCGCTCGCAAGCTGCCTGGTCTTGAGCGCCCGCATTGCCGCCAGCCGCTATGGCGTGCTCGACCGGTTGACGGAGGTAAGTGCCAAGGTGACCGGCGAGAAGGCCCATGACGAACCCTCTCGCGTAGCCAAGTTCAACATCGTCTTCGACATCAAAGGCGATTTCGACGATGCGGTCCGTCATGCGATCGCGGAAGCCGCCGAAAACGAGATCTGCACCGTCAGCAACACCATTCGCGGCAATCCGGAATTCGTGACTGAGTTCAGTCACTGACGGTCCAAGGTCTAAACATCAAGGGCGGGTGCCACCGGCAGCCCGCCCTTTTTGCGCACAACTATGGGGAAGAACTCAGGCCGGCTGCGGCACCAGCGCCTCCGGCTGGCGCCGGCCGATCGTCAGGACTAGCAGGGCGGCGACGATGCAGAGCATTCCGGCGGCGATCAGCGCCGGCGCGTAGGTTTCGAGCGACGTCCGGCTTGCGCCAGCGAGGAAGGTCGCACTGGCGGCGCCGAGCTGATGGCCGGTAAAAACCCAGCCGAAGACGAGACCGGCCCGTTCCGGGCCGAAGCGTTCGGCCGAGAGCTTCACGGTCGGCGGAACCGTCGCGACCCAGTCCAGGCCGTAGAAGATCGCGAAGATCGACAGCGTGTAGATGTTGAAGCCGCTGAACGGCAGGAACATCAGCGAGAGACCACGCAGGCCATAGAACCAGAAGAGCAGCCACCGGTTGTCGTAGCGATCCGAAAGCCAGCCGGAGCCGACGGTCCCGATGAGATCGAACACGCCGATCAGCGCCAGGAGGCTGGCCGCGGCGACGGCGGCAATACCCACATCACCGCAGATCGAAACCCAATGGGTCTGGATCAGGCCGTTGGTGCTGAAACCGCAGACGAAGAAGGTGGCGAACAACACCCAGAAGGTGTTGGTCTTCGCGGCGTCGGAAAGCGCCCTGATCGGTGCCATCAGCAGAGCCCCGAAGCTCTTTGCCTTCGGCGCCGCCGGCACCATCTGTTTCGAGCCGAAGGGCGCGAGGCCGAGATCACCAGGGCGATCCTGCATCAGCAACAGGACCAGTGTGAGGGCTGCCATGAGGATGACGATGATCAGCGTCAGTGCCGAGCGCCAGCCGATCGTTTCCGTGAGAGACGCGAGCAGCGGCAGGAACACCAGCTGCCCCGTGGCGTTGCTGGCAGTCATCAGTCCCACGACGAGCCCGCGTCGCTTGTCGAACCAGCGTGTCGCGACCGTCGCGCCGAGAACCAGCGCCGTCATGCCGGTGCCGACGCCCAACACCACGCCCCAGATCGCGACCAGGTGCCAGAGCTCCGTCATGTAGAAGGAGGCGGCGATGCCGGCGATGATCAGGACCAGCGCCGCGGAAACGACCGGGCGTACCCCGAAGTGGTTCATGAACGATGCTGCGAACGGTCCGAGCAGACCGAACAGGCAAAGGCGGATCGCCAGCGCCAGCGAGATCTGGGCATTCGACCAGCCGAACTCGGTTTCAAGCGGCTTGATCAGCACGCCGGCCGAGCCCATCGCTCCCGCAGTCGACAGCATGACCAGGAAGGTGACGGCGGCCACAGCCCAGCCGTAATGGATATTGCGTTTGGCTAGATAACGCGCAAGCGCCGGACCGAGCATAGTCGACTTCCTTTCGTCCGTGTTTTCGGGTGTGCGAGAACGCTGCGCGGGCTTTCGGAGCGCAGGTCGCAGGTTGAATTGTTGTTTTGCAGTTTGCTGACGGTTCCTGGCAGGCCAGGTTGTCTAGAGCGCCAGAAGCAGGTCCTCTAGCTGGGCGGCCGCGTCGGTCCCCAGTCGCGCCTCGATCTTGTCCTGTGCGGCCTGCCAGAGCGGTGCGCCGTCAATGAGAATCCGATGGCCGTTTTCCGTAAGTTCGACAACGGCCTCCCTCTGATCTTTCCCGCTTCCGGTTGCCGCCAACCCCATTCCTTCCAGCACCTTGACGTTGCGGCTGACCGTCGAGCGTTCGAGTTCGATCTTGCGGCCAAGTTCGGTCATCGAGATCGGCTCATCGCGCGCGATGTGCCGAAGCAAGCTGAACTGGGCGAGGTTGAGACCGATCGGCTGCAGCGCGTCGTCGTAGACCGACGTCACTCTCCGGGTGGCTTTGCGTAAAAGGGCACAGTAGCAACGAGACATGATGTGTGTATATACACGCAATATCCCGACGTCAAGTCCGCGATCGCGGAAGCACCGTTTTAAGCGTTGTCAGCGACGGACCGATTTAGGCGAAAATGTAGGATGTTGTTCGGGTAGGCCCGGTCGCCGGTCTCCCCGACCTTCTCGAAGCCGCTCGCGATGTAAAAGGCCGTGGCCTTTTCATTTTCGGCGTTCACCGCCAGCCAGGTGCTCGCCCTGCCAATGTCCGAGCAGTATTGAAGCCCCGTTTTCAGAAGCTTCCTGCCGATGCCGCGGCCGTGGTGACGGGGCTGCACATAGAGCGTCGCGATTTCAAGGTCCGAAACGATATCGACCGGCGCCCGTGAATTCGACGACATCCGCAGAAAGCCGTCGATGCCGACGGCATTCTGCGAAACCCAGATGTTCTCGTTCTCCTGATCTAGAATGTCCTTGAAGCGTGCGGCGGTGAATTGTTCCAGCGCATAATCGGCAAAGAACGCGTTGACGCCATCGCGGATATAGGTGTTGAGCCAGACTTCCAGGCTGGACGCATCCTCGATCGTGGCCGGTCTGGTCATCGTCTTTCCTATTGCTGCGGCAGCAAGCTGAAACATTTGGTTCGTCGGCTTCTCAGTCGACGAACGGTTCCAGTTCCTTGTCGAACTCGACCTCGACGACATTGTTGAAGAGGGCGGTCGCCACCATGATGCCGGCGAAGGCGACGAGATCGACCAGCGCCTTGGCGTCGTATCGCGCCTTAAGTTCGGACCAGATCTCCGCCGGGACGGCGTTGCTATCGACGACGACCGCACGACCGAAGGCGATCAGCCGCTGCTCGTCTTCGGTCGGAGTGACCGTGTGGAAGTCGATGCCGGCATTGGCGAAGGCGCGGCGAAAGAAACCCATGGCGATCGGCGATCGCATGGCCTCGGAAATCGCGTGTGAAAGAAACCAGATCTCGCGGTCGTTCAACGACGGGCGCAGTTCTTCGCGTAGCGTGAACCATTCCGCGTAGATGCGATGGGCGACCGGCGAATGCAAAAGTGTGCGCTTCATGTTGGTCATGCGTCCGCGCACGCGCACTTCCTCGTCATGGGCGGCGCGGATTTCGTCGGAAGCGGTGTCGTAGTCGATCTGGGGAATATGGCTCATGGGTCTTACCGGTCTTGAATGGCGCGCGGGCGGCGCGCTTGTGATGGTGGGGGATCAGACGGTGCTGAGCAGAATGCTCGTTTCGCTGTTCGATACGCCATCGACGTCGCGCACTTCGCGCAGGATGCGGTCGAAATCGCTGAGGCTGTTGGCGCGGATTTCGGCGACCAGATCCCAGCCGCCATTGGTCGTGTGCAGGGCATAAAGCTCGGGCAGCCCGCGCAGATATTTGATCACCTTGGTGGTATTGCGGCCGCTGACCTCGATCATCATGATCGCACGGATGGCGCGATCGTCATAGTCCTGACGCACGCGCAGCGTGAAGCCGAGCACGGCACCGCTTTCGAGCAGCCGGTCGATGCGCGTTTGAACCGTGGCCCGGGAAATGCCGAGCACGGCCGCGATCTTGGAGTAGGGGGCGCGGCCGTCTTCTCGCAATAGCGAGATGAGTTGGTGATCGAGGTCGTCGAAGATATGCATGAAAATTGTATAATCCGACTGCGCAAAATGCTCAATAAGGCTTTGCATATTAGGCAGGTTTAAAATTTCAACTCACTTCTTGCAAGCCTAGGCTGACTTCATCGAATTTCTCCGATGGAGTTTTAAACGTGGTTCAGTATGTCGGTGTCGGCAACGTAATCGAGCTGGTCAAATCGATCGGCATTGAGACGTTCCTTGTGGGTCTTGCGGAATACATCGAGGATGATTTCCGCCGGTGGAACGCATTCGAGAAAACGCCGCGGCTCGCGAGCCACTCGAAGACGGGCGTCATCGAGCTGATGCCGACCTCGGACGGCGAGCATTACGGCTTCAAATATGTCAACGGACACCCGAAGAACCCGAATGTCGGCCTGCAGACGGTCACCGCCTTCGGTGTTCTCTCCGATGTCAGCACCGGCTATCCCTGCCTCGTCTCCGAAATGACGATCATGACCGGTCTGCGCACGGCGGCCACCTCGGCGCTTGCCGCAAAGTACCTCGCTCGACCCGACGCCCGTTCGATGGCAATCATCGGCCTCGGCGCGCAGTCTGAATTCCAGGCGCTTGCCTTCCGTGCCCTGCTCGGAATCAAGCGGCTGCAGGTCTTCGACATCGATCCCGAAGCCGCCGAGAAGTTCTGCAACAACCTCTCGGACATGGATTTCGATATCGTCGTTGCTGCGACGGCGGAAGAGGCCGTTGCCGGTGCCGACATCATCACGACGGTGACGGCCGACAAGCGCAACGCCACAATCCTTTCCGACAACATGGTTGGCGCCGGCGTTCACATCAATGCGGTCGGCGGCGACTGCCCCGGCAAGACCGAGCTCCAGGGCGACATCCTGCGCCGTGCCGACGTCTTCGTCGAATATCCGGAGCAGACCCGCATCGAAGGCGAAATCCAGCAGATGGCGCCGGATTTCCCCGTTACCGAACTCTGGCAGGTCATCGCCGGCGACGCCGAGGGCCGCCGCAGCAACGGCCAGATCACCATCTTCGATTCCGTCGGTTTTGCCACTGAGGACTTCTCGGCACTGCGCTTCCTGCGCGACAAGATCCAGGGCACGGCGTTCTACACCGAACTCGACCTGACGACACAGCCGGAGCATCCGCGCGATCTCTACGGCCTGTTCCGGCAGCAGCCGGCCGCCTTTGCCGAGCGGAGCGTTGCATAACATGAAGAGACTGTCCGTGCAGGCGCCGAAGGGCGTCGTGATGATCCGTCCGCATCATTTCGGCCCGAATCCGATGACCGCTGAGGACAACGCCTTCCAGGCGACCGACGCGGCACGCCAGCCGTCGGCGATCGCCAAGGCCGCTTATGACGAAGTCAGCCGTATGGCTGATGGCCTCACCGGTGCAGGTGTCGCGGTGCATCTCTTCGAGGATGAAACGACGACGCGCCCCGACTCCGTCTTTCCGAACAACTGGTTCTCGACCCATTCCGGCGGCCATGTGGCGATCTATCCGATGTATTCGGAGAGCCGCCAGAGCGAGCGCCGCGTCGATATCATCGAGATGCTGAAGAACGAGTATCGCGTCCAGGACGTGATCGACTATTCCGGTCTCGAAAAGGACGGCGTCTATCTCGAAGGCACCGGCGCCATGGTGCTCGACCATATCGGTCGCGTCGCCTATGCCGCGCGCTCGAACCGCACCAACGAGGTGGCGCTGGAGCGTTTCTGCACGCACTTCAATTTCGAGCCGATGATCTTCGGCGCCGTCGATCGCAGTGGCAATTCGATCTATCACACCAATGTGCTGATGTGCATCGGCACCGACTTCGCGCTGATCGGCACCAGCATGATCCCGGATGCGGCCCGCCGCCAGGAAATCTGCGCACGGCTCGAGGAAACCGGTCGCCAGGTGATCGACCTGACGCTCGATCAGATCGAGAACTTCGCCGGCAACGCCATCGAGCTCGACGGTGCGGACGGTCGCGTGGTCGTCATGTCGGCCCGCGCGCTCGCCTCGCTCCGCCCCGATCAGATCGAGGCGCTCGAAGTCTCCGCCCGCGTGCTCGCCTTCGACGTGCCGACGATCGAGCTTGCCGGCGGTTCCGTGCGCTGCATGCTCGCCGGCGTTCATTTGTCACGAAGAGAACCGGCCGGTACGCAAAAGCTTTACGCCGCCACGTCCGATCGATAGAAGCACCTCATCCAAGCCAAAGGTCCCACAAATGTCGCAGTCACGCCCCGTCTACCAGTTCAACAACATCATCGTCCGCACGCCGTCGAAGTCGGTCGTCAACGGCCTGCGCGCCGACGATCGCGGCAACCCCACCTTCGAAGGTGTGAAGGCCGAACACGACGCCTACATCGCGGCGATGAAGGACGCAGGCGTGAAGGTGACGGTGCTGCCGGCGCTCGAAAATTTCCCGGATTCGATCTTCGTCGAGGATCCGGCGCTGGTCTTCACCGAAGGCGCGATCCTCCTGCGCCCGGGCGCCGAGACGCGCGTCAAGGAAACGCCGGAGATCGAGCCGACGCTCCGCGCCATGTTCGAGACCGTTCTCGACCTGCCGGGCAGCGGCTTTGCCGATGGCGGCGACGTGCTGACGACCCGCGAAAGCGTGATGATCGGCCTTTCGGCCCGCACCAACAAGGTCGGCGCCGAAGCGCTGCAGGCCTGCCTTGCCAAGCTCGGCCGCAAGAGCGAGATCGTCGCGACGCCGGAAGGCGTGCTGCACTTCAAGACCGATTGCTCGCTGCTTGACGACGAGACCGTGCTTTCGACCGCGCGTCTGGCAAAGTCGGGTGCATTCGAGCGCTTCAAGCAGGTGATCATTCCCGAAGGTGAAGAGCCGGCGGCCAATGCGCTGCGCGTCAATGACGTCGTGATGGTCGGCTCCGATTTCCCGCGCACGATCGAGATGCTCGACAAGCTCGGCTACAAGGTCGTGCCCATGAAGACGACGGAGATCGGCAAGATCGACGCGGGCCTGTCCTGCATGTCGCTGCGCTGGTTCAGCAACACGCTCTGATCCGTCGCAATCCCCGAGGAGGAAACAAAATGAAGACGTTGAAGACCGCCCTGTTCGCAGGGATCGCCCTTTCCATGACTGTTGGCAGCGCATTGGCCGAGGACACGCTGCGCCTCGGCATGACGCCGGAGCCCTACATGCCCTTCACCCAGGTGAACGCCGGCGGCGAATGGGAGGGCCTCGAGGCCGACCTCTCCCGCGCGCTCTGCGAAAAGATGGCCGTGAAGTGCGACATCAACCAGATGGCCTGGGACGGACTGATCCCGTCGATGAAGGAAAACAAGGTCGATTTCATCATCGGCGCCTTCTCGATCACCGACGAGCGTCGCCAGGTCGTCGACTTCTCGACGCCCTATTACACCGAAGGCACCTCCTTCGTCGGCGCCAAGGCTGACACGAGCGAGATCAAGACGATCGATGCCGCAGACGGTTCCGGCAAGATCATCGATCCGGCAAGCGTCGAGGGCAAGATCATCGGTGTGCAGACGTCCAGCGTACAGTCGGCCTATGTTGCCAAGTACCTGACTGGTGCCGAAGCCAAGAGTTATGACACGGCAGACAACTCGGTCGCTGACCTCATTGCCGGCCGCGTCGACTACGTGTTGATCCCCGACCTCTACATCCAGACCTTCCTGAAGTCGCCTGAGGGCGCCGACTACGAGGTCAAGGTCGAGGTCCCGAAGAATGCCGTTCTCGGTGAGGGTGTCGCCTATGCCGTTCGCAAGGGTGATGCGGCGACGCTTGAAAAGGTCAATGCCGGCCTTGCCGCTCTGGAGAAGGACGGCACGACCCAGAAGCTCGTCGACAAGTGGATCTTCGGCAAGAAGTAAATCGCTTTTCAAGGGCGGCGTGCGGCCTATGTTTCGCGCCGCCCTCGATCGCCAAACCGGCCGCAGCGCCGGGGCATCTTCGCAGCGACCGCTACAGCGATCCAGCCCGACAGAGGGCGGCGTGAGGGCTAGAGACAATCGGGAACAGGTAACGACGGATGGACTATTACTGGCAATTGCTTGCCTGGGGCGGCGAGGGCTGGGGCGACGATTTCGCCTGGGGCCTGGTGATGACCTTGCAGGTGTCCGTGGTCGCCTATGCGGTTGCGGTTCTCTTCGGCTTCCTCGGTGCGGCCGGCAAACTGTCGAAGCACCGCGTCCCGCGCTTCCTTGCCGAGATCTATACGACCGTCGTTCGCTCGCTTCCCGAACTGCTCGTCATCCTGCTCCTCTATTTCTCCGTCGCGAGCGGTGCCGAGCGGCTGTTGAAGCACTTTGGCCTTGTGGCCGAGACCTTCCAGTTCAGCTCGTTCTGGGCGGCAATCATCGCACTCGCTTTCGTCTCCGGCGCCTTCATGACTGAAGTGCTGCGCTCCGCCTTCCTTTCCGTGCCCCCCGGCCAGGTCGAGGCGGCGGTTTCGATCGGCATGCCGAGACGCAAGGTCTTCACCCGCATTATCCTCCCGCAGATGATGCGCCACGCGGTTCCAGGCATGGGCAATCTCTGGCTGTCGATCACCAAGGAAAGCGCCATCATCAGCGTGCTCGGCTCATTCAGCGAATTGCTCTACACCGGCTACCGCGCTGCGGCCGGCACCAAACAGTACATCTTCTTCTACGGCCTCACGGCCATCCTGTTTCTGGCGATCACGCTCGTTTCCGTCCTGGTGATTGCTCAGATCGAGCGCCGCCTCAACCGGGGGCACCACTGATGGAAACAATCTCCAACGTCATCGGCTTCCTGCCGGCGCTGATCAAGGCCACCCCCCTGACGCTGCTTTTGACGGCGGTGGCGGGCGTCTTCGGTCTGGTCATCGGCACTCTCGTGGCGCTTGCCCGGCTTTCCGGCAGGCGCGTGCTCTCGGTCCCGGCCTATGTCTTCACCTTCGCATTCCGCGGCACGCCGCTCCTGGTACAGATCTACCTGATCTACTATGGCCTCGGGCAAATCCTGCCCGGCACCTGGGTACGCCACAGCTTCCTCTGGCCCTATCTTCGTGACGGCCTGTGGTACGCGATCTTTGCGCTCAGCCTCAACCAGGCCTCCTACAATGCCGAGGTTATCCGCGGCGCGATCAAGGCGATCCCGCGAGGCCAGATCGAAGCGGCAAAGTCGATCGGCATGCGCTCGTCGATGATCCTTCGCCGCATCACCCTGCCGCAGGCGTTCCGATCCTGCCTGCCGGTGCTGACGGGCGACCTGATCATCCTGTTGAAGACGACGTCGCTTGCCTCGACCATCACCATCCTCGAGGTCATGGGCACCGCCCGTATGTTGCAGCGCCAGTCGCTGTTGATCTTCGAACCGCTGATTGCCGCCGGCATCATCTATTTCACCGTCGTCTTCATCCTGACGCGCGTCATGGGCGTCGTCGAGAAGCGGCTCACCCGCTACCGCACGGCGAAAGCATAACGAGGAGGCGCGCCTGGGCGCGACGAGAGGAACGATCATGGTCGCAACAGCGCTATCGGTGAAGAACATTCACAAGAGCTTCGGGTCCGTCGAGGTGCTGAAAGGCGTCTCCTTCGAGGCGAAGTCCGGCGACGTCATCTCGCTGATCGGCAGCAGTGGTTCGGGCAAGAGCACTTTGCTGCGCTGCATCAACTATCTGGAGACGCCCGATGAGGGCGAGATCGCGGTCTCGGGCGAGGTGATCCGCACCGTCAAGGGCAAGGACGGCAAGTTCCATGCCACCGACAAGCGGCAGCTCGAACATATCCGTACGCGCCTTGGCATGGTGTTCCAGAGCTTCAATCTGTGGTCCCACAAGACCATCCTCGAAAACCTCATCGAGGGCCCGATACATGTGCTCGGCATGACGCGCAAGGATGCGATCGGCGAGGCCGAATTGCTGATGGAAAAGGTCGGCATCACCCCAAAGCGCGACCACTATCCCAACCAGCTTTCGGGCGGCCAGCAGCAGCGCGCGGCGATCGCCCGTGCTCTCGCGATGAAGCCGGAAGTCATGCTCTTCGACGAGCCTACGTCGGCGCTCGACCCGGAACTCGTCAACGAAGTCCTGCTCGTCATCAAGAAGCTCGCCGAAGAAGGGCGCACCATGGTCATGGTCACGCACGAAATGTCACTCGCCCGTGATATCTCCAGTGAGGTGATCTTCCTGCACAAGGGACTGGTGGAAGAACGCGGCGCGCCGTCGCAGGTGATGCGCGACCCGCAATCGGCGCGGCTGCGCCAGTTCTTGCAGATGGCTTGAGGAGGCCCCAATGCGCGACGCCAATTTTTCTGAGTTCCTGCCCGAACTCGTCGAGATCCGTCACAAGCTGCACGAGATGCCCGAGATCGGCCTATCCGAGGTGAAGACCTCCGAATTCGTCGCCGGATTGCTGCAATCCTGGGGCTTCGAAGTGACGCGCGGTCTGGCAACGACAGGCATCGTTGCGACGCTGAAGCGCGGCAACAGCAACCGCGCCGTCGGCTTTCGTGCCGATATGGACGCGCTGCCGATGCAGGAGGAAACCGGTCTTGCCTATCAGAGCAAACATCCGGGCGCGATGCATGCCTGCGGCCACGACGGTCACACCAGCATGCTGCTCGGCGCTGCCTGGGCTCTGTCCAAGGACGAGAGCTTCAACGGCACCGTGCACCTGATCTTCCAGCCGGCCGAAGAAAATTTCGGCGGCGGCAAGCTGATGATCGAGGACGGCCTGTTCGAACGCTTCCCCTGTGAGCGGGTCTATGCGCTCCACAACTGGCCGGGCCTGCCGGTCGGCCAGTTCTCCAGCCGCGCCGGTGCGATGGCTGCATCGATCGATGTACTGACGCTAACGATCAGGGGCAAGGGCGGTCACGGCGCCCAGCCGGAACTGACGGTTGACCCGGTCGTCGTCGGTTCCAGCGTGGTGATGGCGCTGCAGACGCTGGTCTCGCGCAATGTATCGCCGCACCAGCCGTCGGTGCTGACGGTCGGTTCGTTCTGGTCCGGCTCCGCCTCCAACATCATCCCGGATACAGCAGTGCTGGAAATCAGCATGCGTGCGATGGATCCGGCCGTGCGCAAGCAACTCCAGGAACGTGTCGAGCAGATTGCCCGCTTTCAGGCGCAGAGCTACAACGCTGAGGCGACTTTCGACTGGCAGGTCGGTTATCCCGCGACGATCAACGATGCCGATGCCGTCGAAGATGCGCGTGCGGTGATCGCGGAGACTTTTGGCACCGACGCCTATGTCGAATTGCCCGAGCCGCTGATGGGCAGTGAAGACTTCTCCTTCCTGCTGGAGAAGGTGCCGGGCGCCTATGTGCTGATCGGCAACGGCGACAGCAGTGGATTGCACACCACCCGCTACGATTTCAACGACGACATCCTCGAACGCGGCGCTACGTATTTTTACCATCTCGCGCGGGCAGCGCTCGTCTAACCGGGCGGTCGCTAACGTCCGGTCGCTCAGGTGGCCGGGTGCAGGTCACCAAACACCGTCGGGATAAGCTCCGACACCGTCGGGTGAATGTGCACCGCGTGGGTGATCGTCGTGTAGGGTTTGCCGGCATACATGACGTCAAGGATGCTCTGCACCGCTTCGTCGCCGCCCGTGCCGAGGATCGAGGCGCCGAGGATTTCCTTGCTGTCGGCGTCCACGATCACTTTCATGAAGCCCTCGGTCTCGCCCTTCTCGACGGCGCGGCCGACGCGGGTCATCGGTCGCGTGCCGATGAGCAACTTGCGTCCTGATTTGCGCGCTTCGGTTTCCGTCATCCCGGCGCGGCCAAGCGGCGGATCGATGAAGAGGCCGTAAGTCGCAATCCGGTCGCTGACCTTTCGTGCCTCGCCATCGATGAGATTCGCGGCGATGATCTCGAAGTCGTTATAGGCAGTGTGGGTGAAGGCGCCGCGGCCGTTGCAGTCGCCCATGGCGAAAATGTGCGGGACATTGGTCCTGAGCGTTTCGTCGACTTCGACATAGCCGCGCGCGTCGGTCTTCACGCCGGCTCGATCGAGGTCGAGATCATCCGTATTCGGCCGTCGCCCGGTGGCAAGCAACAGGTGGGAGCCGACGATCTCGGGTGCGCCGGCGGTGCAGTCGACGCCGGCGACGACTTCGTCGCCGCGCCTGGCGAAGCGGATGCATTCGGCGTTCAAGCGGAAGTTTATGCCCTCTTTCTCCAGAATCGCGAGAATGGCGTCGGAAACGTCCGCATCCTCGCGACCGATCAGGCGTGGGCCCTTCTCGATCACCGTGACCTCGGAGCCGAAGCGGCGGAACATCTGTGCGAACTCAAGCCCGATATAGCTGCCGCCGATGACGATCAGGTGGCGGGGCAGGGTGTCGAGATCCATGATCGAGACGTTGGTCAGATAGGGCACGTCCTCGACGCCAGGGAAGTCCGGCGTCGCCGCACGTCCGCCAACGTTCAGGAAGATCTGGTCGGCCGACAGCAACTCACCGCCGACGCGCACTTCGTGCGGGCCTTCGAAGCGCGCATGGCCTTCGATGACGGTGATGTTCGGCATGCCCTTCAGCCAGCCTTCGACCCCCTTGCGCGAATTGAACCGCACCGTGTCCTTGCGCGCCATGACGCGGGCGAAGTCGATCGTGATCGGCCCGGTCGTGACGCCATAGTCGGCGCCCCGGCGCGCCAGGTGCGCCGCATAGGCGCTCGCAACCATCGCCTTGGTCGGCATGCAGCCGGTGTTGACGCAGGTGCCGCCGAAGTGCTTGCGCTCGACGAAGGCGACGGTCTTTCTCGCTGATGTCAGCCGGCTGGCCAGCGAAGGGCCGGCCTGGCCGGCGCCGATGATGATTGCGTCGAAATGTTTCGTCATGACACCGAGGACACCACCCAGAGTGCGAGGAGAACGGCAACGACATCCTCAAGAAGCGCGATCGGCAGATCTTTGCCGCCGATGGCCGCGACGAGGCGCTTGCGGGCTTCGTAGCCGCCGAGCGTGCCGATGACGGCACCGAACACGCCGGCGACCAGTCCGCCCAGCATAGCACCTGCGGCCGTTCCGAGCACGGCGCCGCAGAAACCGCCCGAGACGATGCGGGCGCCGAATTGCTGCGGAACCTTCCGGCTCGGCGTGCTCGGCAGTTGGTCGGTCACAAACTCAACCAGGGCCAGCAGGCCAAAGATATAGGGCGTGAAGCGAAAGCCCATGAAGGCTGCCCAAGTGCCGTGGAGCGGCAGCCAGCCGGCTGCCGCTCCAATGCTGACGGCGGCAGGCGCGGTCATGGTGCGAAGGCCGGCGACCACGCCGATGAGTAGCGCGAGAAGATAGATCGACATGAATTCCCCGAACGTTCGCCGGGCGAACCCAATCCACCAGCCCCCAAGCGGTTCGGGTCGAGCGGCATCGCAACCAAGAGTGAAAACGGATGTTTCTGGCGGGCCTCTGTCAGAGTGGCCGACAACGCCCCTGATTGCAACGGCCAATCACGCACCGCCTTCCACGGTAGTCTAGTCTTTCGATCGCGTTAGTCGCTGACGAAATTTTTTGTCCGCCACAGTCTCTGCGTGCAACCCTATTTTTTGCCGGGGGCTGACATATATGGAATGGCTTGCCCCGACGCGGCGGACTTTCCGTGATCAAACTTGCGGAGCGAATTTCGAGGGAGAAACTCATGCGATTGACCACACTACTTATCGGAACTGCCCTTGCTTTCACTTTGACCGCTGCCACGGCGAATGCCGACGTGGTCGTCTCCTCGAAGATCGACACGGAAGGCGGCGTGCTCGGCAACATCATCCTTGCCGTGCTCAATGCCAACAACATCAAGACGGTAGACCGCGTCCAGCTCGGTGCGACGCCGGTCGTGCGCAAGGCGATCACCGCCGGCGAGATCGACATCTACCCGGAATACACCGGCAACGCCGCCTTCTTCTTCGAAAAGGCCGACGACCCCGTGTGGAAGGATGCCGCCAAGGGCTACGAGACCGCCAAGAAGCTCGACTACGACGCCAACAAGATCGTCTGGCTGACGCCGTCGCCGGCCAACAACACCTGGGCGATCGGTCTTCGCAAGGAAGTGGCTGACGAAAACAAGCTGAAGACGCTCAGCGACTTCGGCAAATATGTCGCCGGTGGCGGCAAGGTCGTGCTGGCCGCTTCGTCTGAGTTCGTGAATTCGGCCGCCGCTCTCCCGGCCTTCCAGACGACCTATGGTTTCACCTTGAAGCAGGATCAGCTGATCACGCTTTCCGGCGGTGACACCGCGGCGACCATTGCGGCTGCTGCCAACCAGACGAACGGCGCCAATGCGGCGATGGTTTATGGCACCGATGGCGGCATCGCACCTTCTGGCCTCGTCGTGCTCGAAGATGACAAGGCGGTCCAGCCAGTCTACCAGCCGACCCCGATTATTCGCGAGGCTGTGCTCAAGGAAAACCCGCAAATCGAGGAACTGTTGAAGCCGGTGTTCGAGAAGCTCGATCTGGTGACGCTTCAGGACCTGAACGGCCGCGTGCAGGTCGGCGGCGAACCGGCCAAGGCGGTTGCCGAGGATTTTCTGAAGAAGAACGGCTTCCTGAAGTAGTTGACGGATAACCGGAACGCTGGTCCGATGGCTGGCGTTCCGGGGTGTGCCTGCAGGTGCCGAAGTCGCGCCGGCACAGGCGGGGAGGGAATGTGGTTTGAGACAACTCCGCTTTGACAAGCTCGGAGCGATCATCGCGGCCTTGGCGCTTGGCGGCGCCTTCATCGCGCCTTTTGCAACGTTTCGTGCCAATCGCATCGTCGCCGGCGAGGCGAAGACGATCGTCGAGTCCCTGCCGCAGCCCTGGAGCGCGGCAGTGCTGCTGGTGATTTTGGTGGGCGTGCTCGTCGCGGCCATGCGCTCGCCGGCGATTCTGCGCCTTGTCGCTGCCTTCGCAGCGCTGGCCGTGCTGGCGCTCGGCATTGGCGTCGCCGCCAGCCACCTGACGCCTGAGGGCAACACCTATGCCCGCGTATCGCCTGCCTCCGGCTTCTGGGTCATGCTCTTTGCTTTCGGGCTGCTGGCAGCCGATGCCCTGACGCGATTGCGCCCAGCCCCCTTCATGCGCATCGTGGTGCTTGTCGCCGTGCTCGCCTTTGTCGGGATGCTTTTGCTTTCCGGTACCTGGGACGGTCTCTCGATCCTTAGGGAATATGCGAGCCGGGTGGACACTTTCTGGGCGGAAGCCCGAAAGCATGTGACCTTGGCGCTCGGCTCGCTTGTGGCCGCGACCATCGTCGGCATTCCGCTCGGTATACTGTGTCACCGCGTCGCCCGATTGCGCGACGGTTTGCTGGGCGTCCTGAATGCGATCCAGACGATCCCGTCGATCGCGCTGTTCGGCATTCTCATCGCACCGCTCGGCTGGATCGCGGCGAACGTTCCGGGCGCTGCCACGATCGGCATTCGTGGCATCGGCGTGGCACCCGCCTTCGTTGCGCTGTTCCTCTATTCGCTGCTGCCAGTGGTTGCTAATACCGTCGTCGGCCTGGCCGGCGTTCCGAGGGATGCGAATGACGCAGCCCGCGGCATCGGCATGACCGATTGGCAACGGCTGGTCGGCATCGAATTTCCACTGGCCTTTCCGGTGATCCTGACCGGCATCCGCATCGTGCTCGTCCAGAACATCGGCCTGGCGACCATCGCTGCCCTCATCGGCGGCGGCGGGTTCGGCGTCTTCGTCTTTCAGGGCGTTGGCCAGACCGCGATGGATCTCGTGCTGCTCGGCGCCGTCCCGACCGTGGTGCTCGCCTTTGCGGCGGCGATCGTGCTCGACGCGGTGATCGAGATGGCCACACCCAACACCAGGCAGGCAGAGGCCTCATGATTGAGATCGAGAACATCACCAAGCGCTATGGTGAGACCGCCGTCGTCGACGACGTCAGCCTGACGATCGCACCGCGCACCGTCACCGTCGTGGTCGGCACCTCGGGTTCCGGCAAGACGACGCTCCTGCGCATGATCAACCGGCTGGTGGAGCCGACTTCGGGGACGATCCGCCTCGACGGTGAGGACAACCGTTCGCTGCAAGGCTATGAACTGCGCCGCCGCATCGGTTACGCGATCCAGGGCCACGGCCTGTTTCCGCACCGTACCGTCGCGCAGAACATCGCCACCGTGCCCACGCTGCTCGGTTGGGAGCGCGCGCGCATCGATGCCAAGGTGGACGAGCTTCTCCAACTGTTCCAGCTCGATCCGGGCGCCTTCGGGCCGCGCTTTCCGCACGAGCTTTCCGGCGGTCAGCAACAGCGTGTCGGCGTCGCCCGGGCGTTGGCTGCCGAACCGAAAGTCCTGCTGATGGACGAGCCCTTCGGCGCACTCGACCCGATCATCCGTGCCAAGGCTCAGGATGATCTGCTCGCCATTCAGAAGCACTTCGAGACGACGGTCATTCTCGTCACCCATGACATGGAGGAGGCCTTCCAGCTCGCGGACCGCATCGCCGTCATGGACAAGGGCAAGGTGGTGCAATATGCGACGCCCGCCGAAATGCTGATCAAGCCCGCGACCCCGTTCGTCGAGAGCCTGATCGGGGTCAGCGAACGACCTTATCGGTTGCTCGCGATCGAGCCGGTCTTGAGTGCCGTCGAACCAGGGTCAGCAGACGGCACAGCCATATCGAGCACGCTCAGCCAAAGGGAGGCGCTTGCCGAACTGCTCTGGTCCGGGCGGAGCGCGCTGCCGGTGGCTGACCCCGCGGGGGCAATCATTGGCAAGGTCAGTCTCGAAGGGCTGGCGAAACGGGCAGCCGGGCCAGTCTGATGCCGAAACTGTCGACGCTTTTTCGCTTGGGATTTTTCCTGGTTTTGGTCGCCTTCCTGCTGCAGCCGCAATGGTTCGAACCGTTGCTGCGGCCGCTGGTTCAGGCGAATGCGCCGGTGATCTACAATCAGGGCAGCCTATTGCAATTGACGCTGCTGCATCTACGCACCGTCGCCATCGCAGTGGCTGCTGCGGCTTTGGTTGCGCTTGCTTTGGCAATATTGGTGACGCGCGAATCCGGGGCCGAGTTCCTGCCGCTGTCGCGCAGCCTGGTCAACATCGGCCAAACCTTTCCGCCGGTGGCCGTTCTGGCGCTCGCCGTTCCCATCTTCGGTTTCGGTGAGAAGCCGACATTGATCGCGCTTTTTCTCTATGGCCTGCTACCAATCTTCGAGAACGCGCTGACGGGGCTGACGACATTGCCGCCATCTGTCATGGAGGCGGCGCGCGGTGCCGGCATGACAGGCGGCCAACGGCTCCTGAAGGTGGAGCTGCCGCTGGCGATGCCGGTGATCCTTGCAGGCATCCGACTCTCGGTGGTCATCAGCCTGGCAACGGCCACGATCGGATCAACGGTCGCGGCGAAAACCCTCGGCGAAGTGATCATTGCCGGCCTGCAATCGAACAATCTGGCCTTTGTCGTTCAGGGTGGCCTGATCGTCGCGACACTTGCGGTGCTGCTGCACGACGGATTGCAGGCGGCCGAAAGGAAACTCGCGGCTCGAATGGGTCGGTGAGGTGCCGTCGGAAGGCGGGAAGCCCGGAAAGCGTTCGCCGGCCGTGCCAAATGCCGATGGGGCGTGATAGAGTGACCATGCTCTACCGCGGCGCCAAAAGTCCTCTTGTCAGGGATATGGGCAGGTTCAAGGCCAGGCTCAACATGCCCGGTTGGCTGCTGCCACGACCGCGTGATCACGGCTACGGCCCTCTAGCAATGGTTGTTGAGTCGATCCTGGAGCCGGGCAGGCTGATCGCCATGCACGAGCACCAGAACGATGAAATCCTGTCATGGGTGCCGGAGGGTGTCATGCGCCACGATGACCGCGCTACCGGGAGACTGGTCACGGACAGCGGGCACCTTATGGTGATGAACGCGGGAAAGAGCTTCTGGCATTCGGAGGAGACCCTGCCGAGCGATCCACCGTTGCGGATGCTCCAGATCCTTGTGCGGCCTCACGGTTTAGATCTCCCACCGGCCATCCAGCACGGCCCCATTGCAGTGGCACCTGTCAATCAATGGAGGCATCTTGTCGGGCCGGAAGGTGGCACAGCACCGTTTTTCGTGCGCAACAGCGTCGACTTTTTCGATCTCCGGCTCGAGGCTGAGACAAAGACTGCGTTTCCGCGGGCGGAAGGGCGACACCTTTACTTTTATCTCTTTTCGGGCTCGATAAAGGTCGGAGATATCGCCTTCGGTGAGGGGGATCAGGGGATATTCCTGTCGGACGACGCCCTGGAGCTATACGCCACTCGCAGCTCGCTGATCGTTGCGTTCCTGATCGAGCCGAGCGCGCGCGCCGCACGGCAGGGGACGGTTGGCGACCATCCCAAGATACCGCGACCTTATCTGGCTCGACCTTTACTGCGGCTGCTGCACTGGCGAAACCGGCTGGTCGGAAAGGGCTGAACTGATCAGAAGTCAACCACGCAACGTGCAGTGGTCTGGACCGCTTTCTTCCTGCCGTAGAGTTGCGGGATACGCACCCTTTTTAGTTGTCCATGAATTGCCTGCTTTCTCGGCATTTGCCTGTCGTATGAAA
Source organism: Ensifer sp. GW101-20A05 (assembly GCF_059424735.1). NCBI lineage: Bacteria > Pseudomonadati > Pseudomonadota > Alphaproteobacteria > Hyphomicrobiales > Rhizobiaceae > Ensifer > Ensifer sp. GW101-20A05. The sequence goes on from NZ_JBWKZT010000009.1 coordinate 132,535, forward strand.
ATGAATTTCACAATTTTACAAAATATGCGGATTTGAGTTGACGGCCTGAAAAAACTGTCCCAGTCTGCGAAAATAAATTACGCCAAAAGGCAGGGGAACAGGACGAGCATGAAAGTCGGCATCATCGGACTCGGATTCCGTTTGGGTTATCTGGGCTATGTCTTCAAGGCCATGGACGAGAACTTCGAGATCGCCGGCTACGTCGATCCGAACCCGGCTGGTTTGTCCACGCTCACCGAAAAAGGCATCTCGGCCGGCAAGGCTTACGCGACCCCCGAAGAGCTGATCGCCAACGAGAAGCTCGATCTCTTGATGATCGGCTCGCCAAACCACATGCACCTCGATCATATCCGGATTGGTCTCGAAGCCGGTCTCAAGGTGTTCAGCGAGAAGCCGATCGTCACGACGGTCCAGGAGAGCCTGGAACTCGCGGGGCTGATGGCGAAGTTCGGCCATGAGCGCCTGATGGTCGGTCTGGTGCTGCGCTACGCGCCCATGTATCGCGACCTGCGCGCAGCCCTTGCGGAAGGCAAGCTCGGCCAGGTCGTCTCGATTGAAGCGTCCGAGCATATCGAGCCCTATCACGGCGCCTTCTTCATGCGCGACTGGCGCCGCTACGAGCGTTATTCCGGCAGTTTCATGCTGGAAAAATGCTGCCACGACCTTGATCTCTACAATGGTGTCGTCGGCGCGCGGCCGGAACGGGTCGCGAGCTTCGGCGGCCGCAAGAGCTTCATTCCCGCCAACGATCCGGCCCGCGAAGGCATCAACGATCTGGAACTCTTCCATCGCAAGCCGAGCGGCTGGATGGGCTCCGACAAGGTCTTCGACAGCGACGGCGATATCATCGACTACCAGGTGGCGATCGTCGAATACGCCAACGGCGTCGGCATGAACTTCCACACCAATCTCAACGTACCGGACCAATTCCGCCGCTTCTGCATCATGGGGTCACGTGGCATGGCCGAGGGCGATTTCATCCGTGGCTATTTCGACGTTCACGAAATGCTGACCGGCAAGAAGGTCATCGAAAACAAATACGCCGCCACGGAACTGTCGCAGCACTACGGTGCCGACGAGCAGATGGCGACCGATATCATCGGCCATGTTCGTGACGGCCGGCCGCTACCGGTTTCGACGCTCGATGCGCTTGAAGCGGGTATCCTGGCGCTTTCGATGGACGAGGCGCGGCGCAAGAAGAGCGTCATAGATCTCCGGCCCATCTGGGACCGTTTCGACGAAGCACTGCATTCGCGCGCTGCGTAAGGGGAGGTGGGGATGAGTGTTCAACGCAGCACGGTCATCTTCGCCTGGATCCTGCTTCTTCCCGCCGTCCTCTACGTCACGGTGATCGTCGCCTATCCACTGGTCGATACCTTCATCCTGTCGTTTACGGATGCGTCGCTGAAGAAGACGACCAACTGGGTCGGCTGGGCGAACTACGACAAGATCTTCAACGAGACCTTCGCCGAGGTCATCTTCCGGACCTTCATCTGGACGTTCTTCTCGGTCTCGATCAAGATGATCATCGGCGTCTTCGGCGCGACGATGCTGAACGCCGCCGTGCCCGGCCGTGCGCTCTTCCGCTTGCTCACCATGCCGCCATGGATCGTACCGATGGCGATCGGCATCTTCATGTGGGGCTGGATGTACAACGGCCAGTTCGGCATGATCTCCGGCGTGCTGCAGAATTTGGGACTGTCCAATGGTCCCATCGCTTTCCTCGCCCACGGGTCCACCGCCTTCTGGGCGACGATCATCACCGACGTTTGGATCGGCGTGCCGCTGGTGACGCTCTATATGCTGGCGGCCATGCAGGCGATTCCGCAGGATCTCTATGAAGCTGCCTGGACCGACGGAGCAGGGCGCCTCTATCGTTTCCGCCGAATAACCCTGCCGCTCTTGATTCCGTCGCTGATCACGATGTCGATGCTGTCGCTGATCGCGACCTTCAATTCCTTCGATATCATCTGGATTCTCACCCAGGGTGGCCCCAACGGTGAGACCACCACGATGATCATCGATACCTACCGTACCGCCATCGGGTCGAAGAAATACGGTGAAGGCGCCGCGCGCGCCGTGCTGATCTGCATCTTCCTGTCGATCTTCTGCTTTGCCTATTTCCGGGTCACCAGCCGTCTTGCCGCGGGGGAACAGAAATGAGCCAGCCTGCCATGATCAACCGCTATCGCTGGTACGAGCTCCTTGGCATCTATGCCGGTATCTTCGTCTTCCTGTGCTTCATTCTGGCGCCCTTCGTCGAAGGGTTCCTGGTGTCGTTGAAGCCGCTCGGGCTGCTGTTCTCCTCGCCCTATCGCTTCTGGCCGCAAAACGGCTCGTTTGCCGCCTACTCGACCATGTGGGTCAGCGTGCCCGGCTTTGCCCGCTACATCTTCAACTCCTTCTTCATCTCCACCATCGTGACCGCCATCGTGCTGATACTTGTGATCCCCGCGGCCTATGCCTTTGCGCGCTTCAATTTTCGCGGCGCCGGGCTGCTGCTTGGTGCCTTCCTCGCCGTCAACATGTTCTCGGGCGCAGTGCTGCTCATCCCGCTGTTCCGGCTGATGCGCACTTTTGGCGTGCTCAACACCTATCTCGCGATGATCGTGCCGGGCGTCGCCTTCCTGATCCCCTCGGCGATCTGGCTCTTGCGCACCTACATGATGCGCATTCCGCGTGAACTGGACGAGGCCGCTTTCGTCGATGGCGCCAGCCATTTCTACACGCTGCGACGGGTGATCCTTCCGATTGCCATGCCCGGTATCACCGTGGTGGCGATCACCACCTTCATCGGCGCCTATGCCCAACAGTTCATCTATGCCCTGACCTTCAATTCCAAGAGCGAATACATGCCGCTGCCGGTCGGCCTCTTCGCCTATTTCGGTCGCCAGGAAGTGGTCTGGAACGAGCTCATGGCCGCGAGCTTCGTCGGCATCGCGCCGGCTGTCGTCGTGATCTTCCTCCTACAACGGTATCTCGTCAGCGGCCTGACCGCGGGCGCGGTGAAACAATAAGACTTAAGTCAACCACCAGAGAACGGGAGCATAAAACGTGTCTATTCATTTCAAGACGGGGGTACTCGCCCTGGCGCTGCTCGGGTCGACCGCGCTCGGCGCTGTCACCGCGAAGGCGGCCGACCAGGAGATCAGCTGGATCTACTGCGGCGACACCATGGACGCGGTCCACGCGAAATACATCAAGCAGTGGGAAGAGAAGAACCCGGGCTGGAAGGTCACGCCTGAAGTCGTCGGCTGGGCCCAGTGCCAGGACAAGGCCACGACGCTCGCCGCCGCCGGCACGCCCGTTGCCATGGCCTATGTCGGCTCGCGCACGCTGAAGGAGTTCGCGCAGAACGAGCTCATCGTTCCCGTCCCGATGACGGACGAGGAAAAGAAGAGCTACTACCCGAATATCGTCGATACAGTAACCTTCGACGACAACCAGTGGGGCGTTCCGATCGCGTTCTCGACCAAGGCGCTCTACTGGAACAAGGACCTGTTCAAGCAGGCCGGTCTCGATCCGGAGAAGCCGCCGAAGACCTGGGCTGAAGAGATCGAATACGCCAAGGCGATCAAGGAGAAGACCGGCATCGCCGGCTACGGCCTTCCGGCCAAGACCTTCGACAACACCATGCACCAGTTCATGCATTGGGTGTACACAAACAACGGCAAGGTGATCGACGGCGACAAGGTCGTCATCGACAGCCCGCAGGTGCTGGCAGCACTCCAGGCTTACAAGGACATCACCCCCTATTCTGTTGAAGGCGCCACCGCCTACGAGCAGAACGAGGTTCGCGCCATCTTCCTGGACGGCAAGGTCGGCATGATCCAGGCGGGCTCAGGTGCGGCAACGCGCCTGAAGGAAACCAAGGTCAACTGGGGCGTCGCGCCGCTGCCGCTCGGTCCTGAGGCGAAGGGCGAGGGCACGCTGCTCATCACCGACAGCCTGGCGATCTTCAAGGGCTCTGGCGTCGAGGAGAAGGCGATCGAATTCGCCAAGTTCATCACCTCGCCGGGGCCGCAGGGTGAGTATGAGCTGCAGGGCGGCGCCGGCCTGACGCCGCTGCGTCCGTCGCCGATGGTCGACGAGTTCGTCAAGAAGGATCCCTACTGGAAGCCGTTCATCGACGGCATCACCTATGGTGGTCCGGAACCGCTCTTCACCGATTACAAGGGCTTCCAGAACGTCATCATCGAGATGGTCCAGTCGGTCGTGACCGGCAAGGCCGAGCCGGCCGACGCCTTGAAGAAGGCGGCCGCGGACCTCGAAGAGTACAAGTAAGGCCACCGGGGCCGCGCGCCGACGGGATCGGTTCGCGGCCCCACCTAACTCTGCTATAAATGAGCCGCTTCTCGCCGGTGGCCGGAGACAGTTTCTTGGGACAGCTCAATCTCAATCGGATTCAGAAATTCTACGGGACTTTCGAGGTGCTGAAAGGCATCGATCTCGAAGTCAGGAACGGTGAGTTCGTCGTTTTCGTCGGACCCTCCGGTTGCGGCAAGTCGACCTTGCTCAGGATGATAGCCGGTCTCGATGAGGCCAGCTCGGGGGACATCCTGATCGAGGGCAAACGCGTCAACGACCTGCCGCCTGTCAAGCGTGGTATCGCCATGGTCTTCCAGTCCTACGCGCTCTATCCGCACATGACCGTCTTCGAGAATATCGCCTTTCCGCTTCGCGTGGAAAAGATGGCCGAGGAGAAGCTGAAGGCGAAGGTGGAGCATGCAGCACGCATCCTGCACCTTGATCAGCGCCTGCAGCAGAAGCCCGGGATGCTTTCCGGAGGCCAGCGTCAGCGTGTCGCGATCGGGCGAGCGATCGTGCGCGAGCCGAAGATCTTCCTCTTCGACGAGCCGCTTTCGAACCTCGACGCGGCGCTTCGGGCGGACATGCGCATCGAACTGGCGAAACTGCACCGGCAATTGCAGGCAACGATGATCTACGTCACGCACGACCAAGTCGAGGCGATGACGATGGCGGACCGGATCGTCGTCCTCAATGCCGGGCAGATCGCCCAGACGGGCGCCCCGCTCGAGCTCTATCATAAGCCAGCCAATACCTTCGTTGCCGGCTTCATCGGCAATCCGAAGATGAACTTCCTGCCGGTCACCTGCAAAGGTATCAGCGACGCCGGTGTCGAGGTCGACTACAAGGGGCAGACGGTGGTCATTCCCGTCAACCCGCAGAGCGGCCTTGCCGGGCGGACACTGACGCTTGGTGTTCGGCCGGAGCATATCACGCTGGGCTCCGGAGACCTGACCCTCAAGGTCACGCCAACGGTTATCGAACGCCTCGGCGCCCATACGGTCGCCTATGCGGCGATCGGCGGCGAGGGCGAAAACTTCTGCGCCATGTTGCCGGGAACGGCCGCGATCCGGCCGGAAGAGACGATCCAGACCGGTATCAAGGTTGCGGATTGCCACCTGTTCGACGAGGCGGGCCTTGCGCTCGAACGTCGCGTCGAACTGACCGACATCGACATGGGCGTGCTCGATCCGGCGGCTGCCTGATCGTTCAGAACTAAGGAAAAGACCGCTGTCTAGCGAAAGACAGCGGTCTTTTTTGTCTGCGTACTAAGCCCGTCGTACCGGTGTCGGCGAGACGCGATGGCCGCACTCTAGGCGCGGTTCGGGCCGCGCCCTTCTGCGTGCGGATCGGCGACCTTCGGCCAGATGTTCTTCGGTGCCCGCTTGTAGTCGGTCTTCGCAGGGTTGTTCGGATAGGGAGTGCCGGCCGAACAATAGAGGATTTCGGACGCGATCTTCGAGAACGAGGCATAGAAGTGATTGGTCGACTTGATGACCAGGACCTTCTTCGCCGTTGGGTCGATGCCCATCACCGAGAACAGGCTCGGATCGAAGCTCTGCGCTCGCGTCGAATTGAGGATGATGTCGATGCCGTTGAAGACGATGTGGGCGGCATCGCCGAACGGGGCAAAACTCTCCCCGAACCGCATCTCGGCGTCCCGCACCAGCTTGACCACCCTGACGGTGCCATCGACCGGATGACCGGTTCCGGGAGCCGACTTGGCGCCGAAGCGCAGCGGGATCTCGGCGCCTTCGCCGGCCGCCATGCAGATCTGCACCGCCATCGGGTCCCAGATCGTCCCGACCGCAACGTCGGTTGCGCCGCGCGCCAGGAGCTCTTCGAGCAGCACCGTTGCGTCGCCGGCGGTGCCGCCGCCTGGATTGTCCCAGACATCGGCAATCACGACAGGACCCTTCGATGCGGCGAGTGCCTCGGAAACGGCCTGCTTCTCGTCGATCTGCGGCATGATAAAGGTTCCGCGGTGGGAGAAGAGTTCGAGACCCAGTTCCCGCGCGAGGCTCGCGCCCTTCTCCGGTTTGCCGTTGGTGACGGCAAGCAGCTTCGTTCCCATTTCCGATACGTCGCCGGCCATGAAGCCGTGGATCACGGAGAGCGAGAGCACGTCCGCATCTTCTTTCTCGATGCGCATGAGCTTGTCGACGAAGGAGCGCATCGGATCGCGCGAGGTCGGGTAAACGTCGATCATCCGACAGTCGAAGATCGACATGACAGGCGTGACGCGCCCTTCGAGCGTATCGACGACGATACGCCAGAGATCTTCGGCACGGTCGACGAAGTCGGTGTGCGGAAACTCCTTGAAGTAGACGAAGAAGTTCGACGCGGCAGCGCGCTTGGCCGTCAGGTGGCTATGGGGGTCGAGTTCGGCGCAGACGAGGATGTCGGGGCCAACGATCTCCCGGACGCGCGTCAGCAGGTCACCCTCCGGATCTTCGTAGCCGTCGGCGACCATGGCGCCGTGCAGGCCGAGCACTACGGCGTCGACGGGCATGGCAGCGCGTAGCTGGTCGAGGATTTCGTCGCGCAGGCCTTCATAGGTCTCCCGGTTGACGAGGCCGGCTGGATCCGCCCAGGTGGCGGTGCCCTCGACCAGTTTCCAGCCCTTCTCCACGGCGATGCGGCGGCCGACTGTGATCGGCGCGGTGCAAAGCGTCGGTGTTTCCGGGTGTTCTCCGGGCGGCGCGTAGAGCGACGCTTCGAAGGCCCGGCGGTCGATGCAGATCGGGGAGAAGGTGTTGGTTTCGGTCGCAAGCGCCGCTGTGAAGATCCGCAATGCCTTTGCCTTTTCTATAGCGTCTTTCAGGCCGGGCCCATCGGGTTCGGCAAGTAGCCGGTAAAGCCGGCAATCTTCCAGCGTCCCTCGTGCAGGCGGCAATAATAGACGGTCTGCCATTTCAGGATGTCGACGCTGCCGTCCGACTTCTTGAGGCTGCCATCGAATTTCTTGCGCGCCAGCGCCTGGTCGCCGTTGATCTCGATGTCTTCGAGAGTCGTCGTCGTGAAGATCGCATTGCGCGGATCTTCGGCGAAGCTCTGCGTCGCAAAGTCGTTAGCCTGGCGCAGCCACTCCTCGCGATAGGCCGCAAGCGACGGGAAGGTCAGCCGCCAATTGTCGGGATTGGTTTCGCGGCGGCCGTCGATGCCGATGAAGCCGTCCTCGACGAAATCACCTGCGACCATCGACCAGTCTGCGGCCAGGAAGGCGGTAATGTCGCGCGAGACGAGCATCTCCCAGATCGAGTGGCGTGCCGTGTCGGAGGAGGGGAATGGATTGAGGAAAGGATCCCGCATATTCGCGCCCTGGATTGAAATTCTTTTCATGAATGGTGTTTTTCGCTAGCCAAACTCAGCTTTCTATGGTCACTTGTCAACGATCAAAGAAAATAATTTGCAAGAAGGCTCATGATGACGATCAAGCGCTATGGTGCGGAACAGGTCGGCGCTGGTGGCAAACCCTTGCCTTTCGCACGTGCGGTGGAAGCGGACGGCTGGCTTTATGTTTCCGGCCAGGTTGCCATGGAAAATGGCGAGATCATCGAGGGTGGGATTATTCCGCAAACCCACAAGACGATCGCCAACGTACTGGCCATCCTGACTGAAGCCGGCTACGGTCCGGAACACGTGGTTCGTTGCGGTGTCTGGCTCGACGATCCGCGTGATTTCTGGACATTTAACAAGATCTACCAGGAGTATTTCGGTGCTCATCCGCCGGCGCGGGCCTGCGTCCAGTCGTCGATGATGGTCGATTGCAAGGTCGAGATCGACTGCGTCGCCTACAGGCCGAAGGAAGGCTGATCTTAGAGCGGGATGAGGAAAAGTGTATGCGGTTTTCCGCCCGCATCCCGCTCCCATTCATGATCTGAAGCAAGGCGCAAGCGGGCGATGGACATCTTCGCGACACTCCAGGAAGAAAAAGGGCGGCTCTCCCAATCGGAAAACCGCATTGCCGACATTCTCCTGAATGATTTCGAGTTTGCGGTGAACGCCTCCATCATCGAATTGGCGAGCAAGGCGGACGTGTCGCCGCCCACCGTCACCCGCTTCTGTCGCCGGCTCGGCTGCGACAGCTTCTCCGATTTCAAGGTGCAACTTGCCCGCACCGCCTATATCGGCATGCGCTATCTGAAACCGGAGCCGAAGAGCCGCGAGACCGGCGATGTCGCGCAGGACATCATCACCAAGTCGCAGAACGCGCTGTTCCTTCTGCATCGCTCGCTTGACCTGGCGGCGATCGAGCAGGCCGTCGAGCGCATCGCCGCAGCGGAAATGATCTACGCCTTTGGTTCCGGTGGTAATTCCTCGATGATTGCCGGCGAGTTGCAGAACCGGCTGTTCCGCTATGGTCTTCGCATCACCTCCAGCTCCGATCACAGCATGCAGCTGATGATGACGGCGGCGGCGCGGCCGACCGACGTGCTCATTGGCTCGTCCTTCTCCGGCCGCAACGCCGAGCTCGTGCGCGCTTTTACGCTCGCCCGCGAACTGAAGGTGCCGACCATCGCGCTGACACAGAGCGGTAGTCCGGTGGCGGCCGCCGCCAGCATCACCGTGCCGGTCGATCTGCCCGAGGGCAACAACATCTACCGCCCCACTTCCACCCGCATCGCCTATCTGGCGCTGCTCGATATCCTCTCCAGCCTCGTCGCCTACCGGGTGCAGCCCCAGGCGACGACCACACTTCGGCGCATCAAGCAGCAGCTGGTCACGCACCGCGACGGTGACGATCGCCAGCTTCTCGGAGACTGACGTGCCGCGAAAGGTCAGCGCATGACGCAATCCCTCGCGATCGTAACCGGTGCAGCCGGCGATATCGGCCGCGCTATCGCGCGCAAGCTTTCCGACGATCACGATGTGATCCTGCTCGTCGACATCGACGCGGACGCCGCTGAACGGGCGGCGCGCACGCTCGGCGATGACAACCGCTTCGTGGCCGTTGCCTGCGACGTAACCGATACGACAAGCGTTGCGGCGATGGCCGCGACGGCGGCAAGCCGGGGGACGGTGCGCACGCTCGTCAACAATGCCGGCGCGGCCCGTGCCGTCAGCCTGCACGATACGACACCGGAAATCTGGCGCATGGACAACGCGTTGAATCTCGAAGCAGCATTCCTCTGCTTCCGCGCCGTCGAGGACATGCTGAAAGAGACGGGCGGATCGGTGGTCAACATCGCATCGGTCAATGGCATGAACGTCTTCGGCCATCCGGCCTACAGCGCTGCCAAGGCCGGCCTGCTGCATCTCACCCGACTGATCGCGGTCGAATACGGCAAGTTCGGCATCCGCTCGAATGCCGTTGCACCCGGTACTGTGCGCACCCAGGCCTGGGAGGCGAGGGCGGCGTCAAACCCGGATGTCTTCGAAGAAGCGCGGCGCTGGTATCCGCTGCAGCGGATCGTCAACCCCGATGATGTCGCCAATGCGGTGCATTTCCTGGCGGGACCGCTCGCTGCGGCCATTTCGGGCGTCTGCCTGCCCGTCGATTGCGGGCTTACTGCCGGTCAGGCGGAACTGGCCCGCACGTTTTCACAATCAAGCCACTACTGACACTGCATTTGGAGGAAGAGCATGCAGCCGGTTTCCTATCGTCTCGAGGCGTCTTGGCAGCCGGATGGCGGGCCCTTTGGTCGGTTCACCTTCGCGCTGTTCAATTTCTCTGGCGCGCCGCTGTCCGGTTTCAGGATCGCCTATACGTCGCTGACGCGGGTCATTGATCCCAAGGCTTGCGACAATGCGGTGTTCCTGCGCCGCAACGCCAATTTTCACGAATTCGCCCCACCCGAGGGGCTGACGATCGACAACGGCGGAAGCTGGACCTTCACCGTCAGCGGCCTGCATCGCAATGCGCGCCACTGCACCGACGGTGCCAAGTCCGCCTATCTGACGCTTGCCGATGGCCGACACGTCCCGGTCGCCGTATCGGATCTGCTGCTTGAGAACGCCGTCAGTGAACCGCCGCCGGTGCGGCTGCCGGAAGGCAAGCTCGACCAGCCCTATGCGCTGCAGCCCTGGCCGGCGAAGCTCGAGCTTCGGGCTGGAACTGGTTTCCCGGTCGTTCTCTATCCGGCCGCTGGCGCTGGACAAGACGACCTTGCAGCGGTCGATACGGTCCTGTCGATGTTCCATCGATTGTTCCCTGAGGGCCATACCCCTTTCAGCCTCGCTGCATCGAAGCAGGGGCGGCCGGTCGTCTTCACGGCGGATCCCGGGTTGGCGGCGGAAGCCTATCGCCTTGAATTCTCCGAAACCGAAATTCGCCTGAACTACGGCGGCAGTGCCGGCCGGCAATACGGCTTGACCAGCCTTGCCCAGCTTCTGGACGGAGCGCGCAATCATCCCGGCAAATTCCGCTTTCCGGCGAGCGGTACGATCTCGGATGCCCCACGCTACGGCTGGCGCGGCTGCCATCTCGACGTCTCCCGCCAATTCTATCCGACCGCGGATGTGGCGCGGCTGATCGATATCCTCGCCTGGTTCAAGCTCAACATCTTCCACTGGCACCTGACGGACGACGAGGCGTGGCGCCTGGAGATCAAGGCGTTTCCGGAGCTGACGACGCTTGGCGTTCTGCGCGGTCCGGACGAGGCGCTGCTGCCGCAGCTCGGCAATGGTGCAGAACCCGTCGGCGGCTTCTACAGCCAGGCTGACGTCAAGGCGATCGTCGCGCAGGCAACGTCGCTCCATATCGATGTCGTGCCGGAGATCGACATTCCCGGACACAGCACGGCGACGCTTGTAGCATTGCCTGATCTCTCCGATGGCCAGGAGGCGCCAGAGAGCTACCATTCGGTGCAGGGCTATCCGAACAATGCGCTCAACCCCGCCGTTGCCTTTACCTATGAGTTCCTCGAGAAGGTGTTCGATGAGATGGTCGAGCTCTTCCCAAGCAAGTACATCCATATCGGCGGCGACGAGGTGGCGAACGGCTCATGGCTTGCTTCGCCGCTTGCCAAGTATCGGATGGAGCAGGAGGGCATTTCCGGCACCTTCGCGCTGCAGTCCTATTTCCTGAAGCGGGTGAAACAGATGCTGACGGCGCGTGGCCGCAAGCTCGCCGGCTGGAACGAGGTGGCGCATGCCGGCGGTGTCTCGACCGAAGAGACGCTGCTGATGGCCTGGGAGCGGCCGGAGGTCGGCATCGAACTGGCACGCGAAGGCTATGACGTGGTGATGACCCCCGGACAGGCCTATTATCTCGACATGGCGCAGGCCGATGCCTGGCAGGAGCCCGGCGCGAGCTGGGCCGGGACGGCAACGCCCGCCCACACCTATGGTTATGAGGCCGAGGGTGAATTCCCCGAGGAGCTGAAGCCGCGCCTCAAGGGCGTCCAGGCCTGCATCTGGTGCGAGCACTTTTTTTCGCGCAGCTACTTCAACCGCCTCGTCTTCCCGCGGCTTCCGGCGATTGCCGAGGCGGCCTGGACACCGAAGGCGGCGAAGGACTGGCTGCGCTTCGCGGCCATCGCTCCGCTCAGCCCCAATCTCTAAGAGGAAAGCCCATGCGCATCGCCGTCGGTGGCATCCACACTGAATGCAGCACCTATTCGCCAGTCCTGATGACGGAGGAAGACTTTCGCGTGCTGCGCGGGCAGGCGTTGCTGGAGGCCGAATACTTCAGCTTCATGAAAGCCGAGGGCGTCGAGCACTTGCCGCTGCTGCATGCGCGCGCCGTCCCCGGTGGTCCCGTATCGCGAGGGGTCTACGACGCATTCAAGGCAGAGTTTCTCGAGGGACTCCGTGCGGCCCTGCCGATCGACGGGCTCTATCTCGCCATGCATGGCGCCATCAAGGTCGATGGCATGGATGATGCCGAGGGAGATTGGATTTCGGCGGCCCGCGCCGTTGTCGGTCCCGATTGCCCGATTGCCGCAAGCTACGACCTGCACGGCAATGTCAGCCAGAGGATCATCGATCAGCTCGACATCTTTGCAGCCTATCGCACTGCGCCGCATATCGACACGCCGGAAACCATGACCCGCGCCTGGTCGATGCTAGTCTCGGCGCTCAGAGACGGAACGCGTCCGGGTATTGCTTGGACGCCGGTTCCGGTGCTTCTGCCCGGCGAATGCACCTCGACCGAAGACGAGCCGGCGAAATCGCTCTACGCTCATCTGCCGGAGATTGATAAGCGGCCGGGCATCCTCGACGCCAACCTGATGGTCGGCTACGTCTGGGCCGACGAGCCTCGGGCGACCGCCTGCGCGGTCGTGACCGCCACCGATAAGGCCGCAGCCAAGGAGGCGGCAGAAGAGATTGCCGCGGGCTACTGGGCTGAGCGTAGCAACTTCCGCTTTGGCCCGGTGACCGGACCGCTCAACGAGATGCTGGATATCGCCGAACGGGCGACGACGACGCCGATCATCCTCGCGGACTCCGGCGACAATCCGACCGGTGGCGGTGTCGGTGACCGAGCCGATGTGCTGAAGGCACTGCTGGCACGCGGCTGGCGCGGCGCCCTGATCGCCGGCATCACCGATCGCCCGGCGGTGGAAGCCTGCTTTGCTGCCGGTGCCGGCGAAACACTGATGCTCAAGATCGGCGGTAGCCTCGACCCGGCAAGCCCCTGCGCCGAAATGTTGGTGGAGGTCGTCAGGCTCGACGATTCCGGTCTGGAGCGTGAGCGGCAGGCGGTGGTGCGCGTCGGCGCCATCGATATCGTCATTGCCGCGCGCCGCAGGCCCTATCACGATATCGAGGATTTCCGTCGGCTCGGTCTCGATCCCCAGGCCGTGCGGCTGCTCGTCGTCAAGTCGGGTTATCTGTCGCCCGAACTCGCGCCGATCGCCAATCCCAATCTGATGGCTTTGACCGAAGGCGTCGTCAATCAGGGCATCGCCGGCCTTGCGAGCTTGCGCCGTCAGCGGCCTGCTTATCCGTTCGACCAGGACTTTGTCTTCGAGCCTGTCGCCCGCTTCTCGTCCCGTTGGTCGAGCGGTGGCTGAGGCTTTACTATCTGTATTTTTCCTACCCGAATTTTCGGGTAGGCCCTCCTCTGCAGCGCCGCCGTCGTTCAAGACGCGTCAGGTCGCTGTAACGCTTTAAGTTGCTGCATGTTTGTCCTTAACTCGATCCCGATTTAAGAACGATGCAGTGCCCTTCACCCGCTTCGCGGACACGTTCTAGCATGACTTCCACCATTCTCAGCGCCATGCGCAATCCGGCCATGCGGATCAGCATGCTGGCGATCTTCCTGTTCGGCTTTGCGGGTGCTGCAACCTCGCCCTATCAGTCCGTAGTCGGCATCAACGAACTGGGTCTCAGCGACGCCATCTATTCGCTGCTGATCCTTCTTGCTTCGACCGTGAACGTCATCGTCAGCGTCTCGATCGGCATCCTGGCGGACCGCGTCGGCAACTACCGTGTGCTGATGTCGACGGCGATCCTCTTCGGCGTCGTCGGCTACGGCATCGTCTATGTGCTGCCGTACCAGACGAGCTTCGTCGTCAGCGTCCTCTTGCTGCTGCCGATTTATGGCGCGCTCTACACGCTGCTCTTTGCGAATGTGCGCAGCATCGCCCGGCGGATGAGCGGGCATGACGCCGCGTCGCTGACGACCGGCGCGCGCGCGGCGATATCGGTGTCCTGGGTTCTGGTGCCCGGGCTGGTCGGCTTCGCTCTGGCGGGCGGCGAAAGCATGCTGCCGGCCTATCTGCTCGCCTGCCTTGGTTGCCTCGCCAACCTGCTGATCGTCTATTTCAGATTGCCCAACGAAGGCGGGGCCGACGCTGCGCTCGGCAAGCGGCTTTCCTATTGGACGTCGTTTCGGGAGATCCTGGCACCGCGCATCTTCCTGCGGGTGATTGCCGTCGCAACCATCACCTCGACGCTCCACGTCAACGCTGCAGTTCTGCCCCTGATTATGACCGACGAGATCGGCGGCAGCGTCACCGATATCGGCATCATCGTCGGCATCGTCGCCTTCCTCGAAGTCGTCTTCATCTTCGTCTGGGCACGCATCCAGTTGAGCCTGGTTCCGTTCAAGGCGCTGGCACTGGGGACGGCCATCTACATCGGCTACATGGCGTTGCTCGGCTTTTCGACGGCCACCTGGCAGATCTACGCGCTCACCCTCATCGGCGCCTTCGGTGCAGCGGCGCTGATCACCATCCCGATCAGCTACCTTCAGGACCTGATTGCCGACCGGCCGGGCCTGGGAAGCTCACTGATCGCCGTGAACCTTTTCCTGAGCGGCGGGCTTTGCGCCGGGCTTTTTGCGCTCGGCACCCGGATCAGCAACTATTCCGGAACGGCGCTGCTCGGTGGTGTTGCAGGATCTGCCGGGTTGTTGCTGCTGCTGGTGCTCGATGGCGATAGAAAAGGAAAGAGGACGGTCAGCCGCGAACCGGGTTAGTCCCAGGGCTCCTCGACAAATTTGCAGGTCAATGTGGTTTGGTTGTCCTGGAGACATCTCTTCTTTTGATCGACAAGGATCATAATTCTCGCGAAGAAGCGCGAGAAGTCGGCCTTGCTGGAGTTAAAGGTGGCTATCCCCAGCGCATGCGCCTGGGCCTGAGCCACGCAGGTCGCCAATTCCTGATCGGGGACATCGTTGTTTGCAACGACGACGGCTCGGTCAAACCGCCCTTCCGCAGAATAGTTCACGGCAGAGGCGCAGTTTCCTGGGCCGCTTCCTGCCGTGTCGTTGAGCAATTTGCTGTAGTAGGGGTCGAAGCCGAAATCTTCAATTTTGCGAACGTCGACCCGGCCATTCTGGACGACATCTTTTCTGAATATCACGCCGATGGTGTTTCTTCCGAGGCCTGGTTGGGCTCGCACCTCAATTCCGGCAGTGATGGCGAGCATCTGAATTGTTGAGAAGACCACGTCCCTCTTCTTGGTCTCCCCTTGGCTCATTCCGACGCCGATATACTCCGGGAAGGCGGTAAAATGCCGCTCTCCGTTGCGAACAGGGCCGAAGAAACTCACGTTCTGGGCGACCGAAGACGAAGCAATAAAGACGCTCGTAAGAAGCCCCACGGCAAACATAGGATGTCTAATGGTTCTTCTCTTGTTTCTGCCCTTACACATGAAGCCTTCTCATAAACAATCAGCGCTCGCTTGAGCGAAAAGAGATCTTCTGCAACGCATCGTCAGAAATGCGATGGCATCATTATTTTTCTAGCATTGCGATCAACAGTTGCAAGGCGCCGAAGCAAGGAAGACGCAGTCCCGGTACTTGTCTCATCAAAAAGTGATAGGGGCGCCTTTCGGCGCCCCTATCAGCATTTCCGTTGAGTATGTCAGTCGAAAGCGTATCAGTTGCCGAGGATACCCGGCAGGCGCAGGCCCTTGTCCTTGGCGCAATCAAGAGCGATGTCGTAGCCCGCATCGGCGTGGCGCATGACGCCGGTCGCCGGGTCGTTCCAGAGCACGCGCTCCAGTCGCTTGGCTGCATCATCCGTGCCATCGGCGCAAATGACGACGCCCGAGTGCTGCGAGAAGCCCATGCCGACGCCGCCGCCGTGGTGCAGCGACACCCAGGTCGCACCCGAGGCGGTGTTGAGTAGCGCGTTGAGCAGCGGCCAGTCGGAAACGGCGTCTGAGCCATCCTTCATCGCTTCGGTTTCGCGGTTCGGCGAGGCGACCGAGCCCGAGTCGAGGTGATCGCGGCCGATGACGACAGGCGCCTTCAGCTCACCGTTCCTGACCATCTCGTTGAAGGCGAGGCCGAGGCGATGGCGGTCGCCGAGGCCGACCCAGCAAATGCGTGCCGGCAGGCCCTGGAACGAGATGCGCTCGCGCGCCATGTCCAGCCAGTTGTGCAGGTGCTTGTTGTCGGGCAGCAGTTCCTTGACCTTGGCGTCGGTCTTGTAGATGTCTTCCGGATCGCCGGAGAGAGCCGCCCAGCGGAACGGTCCGATGCCGCGGCAAAATAGCGGGCGGATGTAGGCCGGAACGAAGCCCGGGAAGGCGAAGGCGTTTTCGAGGCCCTCTTCCTTGGCGACCTGGCGGATGTTGTTACCGTAGTCGAAGGTCGGGATGCCCATGTCCTGAAAGGCGATCATCGCTTCGACATGCTCGCGCATCGAGGCGCGTGCGGCCTTTTCGACAGCCTTCGGGTCGCTCTCGCGCTTGGCCTTCCATTCGGCCATGGTCCAGCCCTTCGGCAGGTAGCCGTTGACCGGGTCGTGTGCCGAGGTCTGGTCGGTGACCATGTCGGGGCGGATGCCGCGGCGAACCATTTCCGGCAGGATTTCAGCGGTGTTGCCGAGCAGGCCGACGGACTTCGCTTCACCGTTCTTCGTCCAGCGGGCGATGATCTCCATCGCCTCGTCCAGCGTCTCGGCCTTCTCGTCGAGGTAGCGGGTGCGCAGGCGGAAATCGATCGAATCCGGGTTGCATTCCACGGCAAGGCACGAGGCGCCGGCCATGACGGCTGCGAGCGGCTGGGCGCCGCCCATGCCGCCGAGGCCGCCGGTCAGCACCCATTTGCCCTTGAGGTTGCCGCCATAGTGCTGGCGGCCGGCCTCGACGAAGGTTTCGTAGGTGCCCTGAACAATCCCTTGAGTGCCGATGTAGATCCACGAGCCGGCGGTCATCTGGCCGTACATGGCGAGACCCTTCTTATCCAGCTCGTTGAAATGATCCCAGGTCGCCCAGTGCGGCACGAGGTTGGAGTTGGCGATGAGAACGCGCGGCGCGTCCTTGTGGGTGCGGAAGACGCCGACCGGCTTGCCGGACTGGACCATCAGCGTTTCGTCGTCGTTGAGGTCCTTGAGCGTCTCGACGATCTTGTCGAAATCGGCCCAGGTGCGCGCCGCGCGGCCGATGCCGCCATAGACGACCAGTTCGTGCGGGTTTTCCGCCACGTTCGGATCGAGGTTGTTCATCAGCATGCGCAGCGGCGCTTCGGTCAGCCAACTCTTCGCGTTGAGCGTCGTGCCCTGGGGGGCGCGCACGTCGCGAATGTTGTGGCGCGGATTGTTCATGGTCATGCCTCGCTCCCTGTCTGTCTCTTGAGGTCAAATGCGATGGTTTCGATGCGGTTCAAAATGGCTTTCAGCGGTTCACGCAGCAGTGCTGAACGGGCGGCGTCGAGCGCGAAGGGTGGTTCTTCCGCTGCCAGATGGGTCGATTGCGCGAGTTCCATCTGGATCGCGTGCACGCCAGTCTCGGGGCGCCCATAGTGGCGGGTCGTCCATCCACCCTTGAAGCGACCATTGAGAATGCTGCTGTAACCTTTTGCTGCAGCAGCGATTTCTGCCGTTTCTTTCTCGACTTCCGGCGCGCAGGTCTTGCCCATGTCGGTGCCGATGTTCAGATCCGGCAGCTTTCCTTCGAAGAGGAACGGGATGTGCGAGCGGATCGAATGGCAGTCATAGAGCACGACGATGCCATGGATCGCCTTGACGCGCTCGATCTCGGCGGCAAGCGCCGCATGATAGGGCGCGTGGAACGTCCGGAGGCGTTCGGCGATATCGGCTTCGGTTGGTGCCTCTCCATCCTTCCAGATCGGCTTGCCGTCGAAATCCGTTTCCGGGATCAGGCCGGTCGTGTTCTGGCCGGGGTAGAGGCTGACGCCCGCGGGATCGCGGTTGGCGTCGATCACGTAGCGGTGGAAGGTGGCGCGAACGACGGTCACCTCCGGCAGCAGGCCGCCATAGAGCTGGTGGATATGCCAATCGGTATCGGCAAGGATTCGTCCGTTGTCGTTCAGCCGGTCCCAGATCGCAGCCGGCACGTCAGTGCCGGTGTGCGGAAATCCGAGGATGACCGGGGAGTTTCCCCTTTTGACTTCGAAGACCGCCATCTTAACCCTCCAGGCCAGGCAGGATGCCGGCGGAGATCGCGGCGTTCAGGCGGCCGGAGGCGACGAGATCGCCGGCGGCCTTGAGGTCGTTGGCCATGTAGCGATCTTCCTCGATCGTCAGAGAGACGGCGCGAAGTGCCGCGGCTGCCTTCTGCAGCTCGGGGCTCGTCTTCAGCGGCGCGCGGAACTCGACGCCCTGGACCGCGGTCAGGGCTTCGATGCCGACGATCGAGAACAGGTTTTCGGTCATCTGCAGCAGGCGGCGGGCGCCGTGGCAGGCCATCGAGACGTGGTCTTCCTGGTTGGCCGAAGTCGGTGTCGAGTCGACCGAGGCCGGGTGCGAGAGCTGTTTGTTCTCCGACATCAGCGCAGCGGAGGTGACCTCGGCGATCATCAGGCCGGAGTTGAGGCCCGGCTTTTTCGCAAGGAAGGCCGGCAGGCCGTAGGAAAGGGCAGGGTCGACGAGCAGCGCGATGCGGCGCTGCGAGATCGCGCCGATCTCGCAGACGGCGAGCGCGATCTGGTCGGCGGCAAACGCAACCGGTTCGGCGTGGAAGTTGCCGCCGGAGACGACGGAATTGTCCGAAAGGACCAGCGGGTTATCGGTGACGGCGTTCGCTTCGATCTCGAGCACGCGCGCGACCGAGCGCAGGAGATCGAGGCAGGCGCCATCGACCTGCGGCTGGCAGCGGATGCAATAGGGGTCCTGTACGCGCTCGTCGCCTTCGATATGGCTTTCGCGGATCGCGGAGCCGGCAAGCAAAGTGCGCAATGTGGCGGCCGTATCGATCTGGCCGCGATGACCACGCAGCTTGTGGATGTCGGGGTGGAAGGGGGCGGACGAACCCATGGCGGCGTCGGTCGACATAGCGCCGGTGATCAGTGCTGCCTGCGCGGCGCGGTGGGCGCGGAAGAGACCGGCAAGCGCCAGCGCCGTCGAGGTCTGGGTGCCGTTGATCAGAGCCAGGCCCTCCTTAGCGGCAAGGATCACCGGTTTGAGGCCGGCAGCAGCGAGCGCCTCGGCGCCGGACATGCGGCGCCCTTCGAAGAAGGCTTCGCCATGGCCCATCATCACGGCTGCCATATGGGCGAGCGGTGCGAGGTCGCCGGAAGCACCAACCGAGCCCTTCTCGGGAATGACCGGGACTACGCCCTTTTCGAGCATGGCTTCGATCAGACGCACGAGTTCGAGGCGGACGCCGGAGGCGCCGCGACCGAGCGAGACGAGCTTCAGCGACAGGATGAGGCGCACGACGTTTTCTGCGAGCGGCTCGCCGACGCCACAGCAATGCGACAGGATCAGATTGCGCTGCAGCGTTGCGACATCGGCGCTGTCGATCTTGATCGAGGCGAGTTTGCCGAAGCCGGTGTTGATGCCGTAGACCGGGGCATTGCCGGCGACGATTTCGGCGATGCGGCCGGCCGCCTTCTTGATTCCGGCGTCAAAGGACGGGTCGAGACGAGCCGGCTCGCCGGTCCAGTAGATGGTTTCGAGGTCGCGAAGGGGCACGGAGCCCGGGTGTAGAATGATGGTCATTGACCGATCCTTTGCCCTCTGAAGATACGTTCATGAAGTGGGTTGAAGCCGATGCGGTAGACGAGCTCGGCGGGATCCTCGATGTTCCAGAGCGCGAGATCGGCCGACTTGCCGACCTCGATGGTTCCGGTGTCCGCAAGCAGGCCGAGGGCGCGCGCGGCTTCGCGCGTTGTGCCGGCCAGGCATTCGGCTACCGTCAGCCGGAAGAACGTCGCCGACATGTTCATGGTGAGAAGCAGCGAGGTCAGCGGCGAAGTGCCGGGGTTGCAATCGGTGGCGATCGCGATCCGTGCGCCGGCGTCGCGCAGCGCCTGAACCGGCGGCAGGCGCTCTTCGCGGAGTGCATAGAACGCACCGGGGAGCAGGACGGCAACCGTGCCTGATTTGGCAAGGGCTGCGGCGCCTTCGGCGTCGAGATATTCGAGATGGTCGGCCGAGAGCGCACCATAGGTTGCCGCGAGCTTGGCGCCGCCGAGATTGGAAAGCTGTTCTGCGTGCAGCTTGACCGGCAGGCCCAGTGCCTTGGCGCGGTCGAAGACACGGGCGATCTCGGCGGTCGAGAAGGCAATGCCCTCGCAGAAACCGTCGACCGCATCGACCAGCCCTTCGGCGTGCGCCGCATCGAGGCCGGGCAGGACGACGTCGGTGATGTAGTCGCCGTTGCGGCCCTTGTAGTCTGCCGGCGTCGCATGCGCGGCGAGGTAGCTGGTGACGACGCGGACCGGGCGGAGCGTTTCGAGCTTGCGCGCGGCGCGCAGCATATTGAGCTCAGCCGTCACATTGAGCCCGTAACCGGACTTGATTTCGACCGTCGAAACACCTTCGGAAAGAAGCGTGTCGAGCCGTGGCAGAGCGCTTTCTACGAGTTGGTTGACGCTCAGCGCATTGGTCGCCTTCACCGAGGAAACGATGCCACCGCCGGCCCGTGCGATCTCTTCATATGTGGCGCCTTCGAGCCGCATCTGGAACTCGCGGGCGCGGTTGCCGCCGTGCACGAGATGCGTATGGCAATCGATCAGAGCCGGCGCCATCACGCGGCCTTCGCAGTCAACCGTTTCGAGGCGGCCTGCGAGGTTGGCCGGCAGATCGCGATCGGGACCCGCAAAAGCGATCCGCCCATCGACGACAGCAACGGCCGCATTCTCGACAAGCCCAAGTCCTTCGGCGGCTTCGCTCAGCGTCACAAGGCGCGTGTTGCGCCAAACGCCGGATGCCTGCTTGCGGGTCGAGATATCGTTCATGAGGTCGCCTCCACTGGATATAATGTATATACATATTAATTCGCTCCACAAGAGGAAAATCGTGTGGCGGGAGGAAAAGGACAGGGCGGAAAGGCTAAGAAAAGAGGCGCGGCGTTGTTCAAAAATATGAGCAAGCGGCTTCAACAAATTGATTCTGTGAGCAACTTCTGTGCGATGTGCTTCCGAAGTGCGAGAACGCAAAAAAAGCCCCGAAACCGGAATTTCGGGGCTCGTGTCAATCGATCGTCAGAAAAGATATCCGGCCGAGAGCCCTGCCATGTCGATTCGAGAGGCGAAGCCGACGGTACCGCTCGCCCCCGTCAGGCGGCGTGGTCCGCCTTGATGCGCAATCGTTCCACCAGGTCGACGAAGCGGGTGCCGGCGATGTCGAGCCTGCCGCTATTATCGATGACGCTCACGCCGGGCCCCGACGTGACATCGGGGGCCTGGCGGCTCAGCCGTCGCAGGACTTCTTCCTCGCTCTCGCGGCCGCGTTCTGCAAGCCGCTTGGCCAGAACCGGTGCCTCGGCGGTGATGACGACGACGGCGATGTCGCCAAACGCTTCCCGGAACGCCGGCAGGGCGCCGCGGCTGCCGTTGACGATAGCGGTCATGCCGTTCCGCACATTTTCGAGCACCACGGAGGGGATGCCGTATTTGAGGCCATGCGCGTCCCAGAAGACGGCGAAGGCGCCGTCCTTCTGCATGTCGACGAATTCGTCTTCGGACACGCTTTCATGCACCTCGCCGCCGGCATCCGACGGACGGGTGATGACACGCCGGACGAAATGCACGTCGTGACAGTCGGCAAAATGCCGGGCGGCAAAGCCCATGACGCTGTCCTTGCCGGCACCGCTCGGTCCGACAACGACGACGAGTGCGCCTGCACCCTGTTCGCTCGCGCTCATGCGACACGCCGTCCTTCGCGCCAGACGGAGCGCACGACCGGAATGCCTTGCCTGCGGTGGACGCGGGCGATGTCGGCGCGCAGGCCGACTGCGACGCGGCCGCGGTCGTCAAGGCCGACGGTACGGGCCGGTGTCGAGGTCACCATCGCGATCGCCTTCGGCAGGTCGATGGCTTCGACTTCGTCGGAAAGAACGAAGGGCGCGTGGATCAGGCTGAAGGGCACATAGTCCGACGACAGCACGTCGAGCACGCCACATTCCGCCAGGTCGCGGGCGGCGATGTTGCCGGAGTGCGACTTGCCGCGAACGATGTTCGGCGCGCCCATGAGCACGCTCAGGCCCGCGCGGTGCGACGCTTCGGCGGCTTCGAAGCTTGTCGGGAATTCGGCAAGCTTGATGCCGAAGCCGACCGATTCTTCGACGTGGTCGACGGTCGCGTCGTCATGGCTGGCAATCGTGATGCCGCGGGCCGCGCAGGCCTCAGCCAGCGCAGTGCGGTGCGGGCCGGCATATTTCGCCGAAAGCGCCTGCTGACGCTCGACGAAGCGGGCGAATTCCGCGTCGGAAAGGCCGCGCTTGGATTTGTAGTAGAGCGTGTACTGGTCCATCGTCTGGAACTGACGCTGGCCGGGCGCGTGGTCCATCAGCGAGACGAGCTTGACCTGTGGGTCGTTCCGGAAGTCCTCGTAGTGATCGAGCACGTCGGAGGTGGAGACCTCGCAGCGCAGGTGGATCAAGTGGTCGGCGCGCAGCCGACCTTCTTCCTTGGCCTGCGCCAGCGCGTCGGCCATGCTGCGCATCTCGCCCTTCTGGAAGCCGCCATCTTCGTCGGAGCCGAGCCGAAGGCAGTCGAAGACCGTGGTGATGCCCGAGGTGACGACCTGCGCGTCATGCGCCTGGATCGCCGCGATCTTCAGCCAGCGCACGCCCGGGCGCGGCGAATAGTGGGCCTCGAGGTGATCGGTGTGCAGTTCAATGAGGCCCGGAATGAGGTAGTCGCCTTCGAAGTCCTCGCCGCTGGCGACCGTCCCCGCGGAGATATCGGCAATCTTGCCGTCGCGGATCAGCACCGAACCGTCGAGGATACTGTCCTCAAGGACGATGCGGGCGTTGGTCAAAACCTGTTCTTTGCTCATCTCATGCGATCTTTCGTTGGGTGTCGCTGCCGAGCGGCAGCAGGGAGCGGACAGTAAAGGGGGCGCCGCGCTCCGGTTCGACGAAGAGCGCGACTGACGTTACGTGAAGTGGCTTGCCGATGTGCTCGGCAAAGGTGGTTTCGAGCGCCGAGCTCATGATGCCGCTGGTTTCGGCAGGGACCGGTCCGGTCAAAGTCAGATGGAACTGAAATTCTTCGAATACATAGGGATAGCCCCATTCCCTCAGGTAACGCCTCTGGCGTTCCGGGAGGCTCTGCGGCTTGCGCCGGGCGAAGTCCATCTCCGACAGAGGCGCACGGAACGGGTCGAAGCGGTGAACGGCATCTTCGGCCAGATCCTGCAGTTCGGCAGAGGGAGCGGACGGCACCAGGGCAAAAAAAGGACCGAGCTGGTGCAGGACGATTTCAGGGATTTCGAAGGGATCGAGGTCAGCGGCGAAGCATTCGAAGATGCTGAGGAGTTCGTCTTCGTCGCGGCCCTCGGCAAGCTCGAAGGGTGCCTTCAGCGTTCCGTGAAAACCGTAGCGTCGCGGGTCTGCTGTCAGTGTGCGTTGCGTCGCTTCGTCGATCCCGGCGATCGTCGGAAGAGCAAGATCCTGGCCGGTAAAGGCGTCACGGCCAAGCCAACGGGACGCGGTCTGCGACAGCCGGTCGTCCGCCGGCGGCGCGAAGTAGATTGCATAACGCACGGTCTTCACTTTCTTGTAGCGACCGGCCCGCCGGGGAGGCGGGTCGATTGTTTGCGGGATGCGATGCGCAGCTAGCCGATTTCCATGACAACATCATGATGGCGGACGCGCAAATGCTTGGCTGTCGTCAATGTGCCCTGCGACCCATCAGGCGTGAACGGCACGCGTTCGAGATGCTGTCGAAAATAAAGACAACCAGCAAGATCAGAAGCACCATGTAGGCGACATTTTCCCAATCGGAATTGGTGCGCATTGCTTCCCAGAGCTTGAGACCGATACCGCCCGCGCCGACGGCGCCGATGATCGTCGCCGAACGGGTGTTCGATTCCCAGAAATAAAGCGCCTGGCTCGCAAAGACCGGCAACACCTGCGGCAGCACGCCGAAGCGCTGTACGGCAAGCGGCGCAGCACCCACCGACTTGACGCCTTCGCGCTGCTTGTCGTCGATGTTTTCCAGCGCCTCGGAATAGAGCTTCCCGAGCGTGCCGGTGTCGGTGAAGAAGATCGCCGAGATACCGGCAAGCGGTCCGGGGCCGAAGGCGCGGGTAAAAAACAGCGCCCAGATAAACATGTCCACCGATCGCAGGAAGTCGAAGAAGCGCTTGACCAATTGGTTGGTCATGAAGCTCGGCGTAATGTTGCGCGCCGCGAGGAAGCAGAGCGGGAAGGCGATCAGCGATGCAAAGAGTGTGCCGACGAAGGCCATGACGACGGTCTGCAGGAGCTTCGTCCAGACATCCAGATGCTGCCACTCGGCGTTGTAGAGGATGTTGTTCCAGGCAAGCGAAAGGTTCGAGCGGGCCGGATCGATGCGCTCGCCGGATATGATGAGCGAGGCGACCTCGCCGTAGCTCTTGCCGAAGAAGGGCGAGTTGGTGTCGAAGAGGAAGTTCGCCCAGCCGAAGAAGCGATTGCGGATAGAAACCTCGTCACCTTCGACTTCGGCCCAGCCGGTGGCGCCGAATGCAAGCACGATCTTCTCGCCTGGACGCTTCTGCGTCGCCCAGGTGGGCAGCGTGCCCTGCGGCATCACCCTGTCGGCGCCATCGACGGCCATCACCAGGGTCTCGCCTCCATGGGTCGCCTTGACCAGGCTGTCGGCGATCTCGATCCTGGTTGAGCGGTCATAGGTCACGACGACTCGGGTCAGGACTTCTTCCGTGCGGGTTTCGACGCGGTTTTGAGCTTCGGCCGTGGTGGTGCCGCCGAGTGCTGAACCGGGCGTCATGAAGCTGAAGGACGAGCTTGCCTTCGGCTTTGCCGCCTGCGTCGTCGACGCCGGAATTTCCACGCGGCGCGTCACCGTCTCCTTGTCGAGTTCCACCCAATCCGGATCGGGATTGGGCCCGAGCGGCGAATTGCGCTGATAGTTGAGGCTCATTGTCCGGTCGGAGGCGATGTGGATCTCGGGCCGCACCTCGTAGGAGACCCAGTCGGCGAGATAAGTGCCGGCGATACCCCAGTTGGCGTTGCCAAGCACCTGACCGATCGAGAAGAACCACCAGCTGAAGATGAGATAGACGACAATGCCGCCGGCGATCGTTGCCGTGCGTACACGCTTGGAGGTCGAGGATTTCAGGAGCTCGGGATGGCGGGCCGCGATCGCGTCCATCTCCATCGGGCTCAGTCGTGTGGTCGTGGTCATAGCGCGCACCTACTGGGCAAGCTGGAAGGCCTGTTCGCCGACGAGGCGACGGCGAAGCCAGGCGGAAAACTGGTCGACGGCGAAAATGGTCGCGAACAGCAGGATGACGATCGCAAGCGTTTTCGCCTGGTGGCCCTGGCCGATCGAAAGGCGCAGCAGCTCGCCGATGCCGCCGCCACCAACGGCGCCGATGATGGTCGAGGCGCGCACGTTGATTTCGAGGCGCAGCAGGAAGTAGCTGGTGAAGTTGGGCAGCACCTGCGGCACCATGCCGAACCAGACGCGCTCGATCCAGTTGCCGCCCGCGGCACGCAGGCCCTCATCTGCTTTCATGTCGGCGTTTTCGACCACTTCGTAGAAGAGCTTGCCGAGCGCACCGACCGTGTGGATCGAGACCGCGGCGATCGCGGGAATGGGGCCGAGCGAGAGGATGGCAAGGAAGAAGCCGGCAATCACCACTTCCGGAAAGGCGCGCAGGATCTCCATGATCCGGCGAACGGTACCGCGGATCCACGGATTGGGCATCAGGTTGCGCGCTGCGAAGAAGCAGAGCACGAAACCGAGTGCCGTGCCGATGATCGTCGAGAAGATCGCGATGTTCACGGTCTCCAGCATCTTGTGCACGTATTCGGGGATATAGAAGCTGTCGGTCAGGTACAGCCGGCCGTCCGGGTAGTTGTATTTGAAGCTGCCGTCGTCATAGGGCGAGGGCAGGTCGAACATGGCACGGAAGATTTCCAGCCCGTCACGCGGTGCGAGATCGCCGACGAAGTCGAAGAAATGCGGCAGGCGATCGAAGAACTTGCCGGCGTTGGAATCGTTGGCGAACCAGAGCGAGCCCGAGAGCGCCAGGAAGAGGATGCCGAAGCCGAGCCAGGAGTAAAGCCGGCGGCGGGAACTCAGTTCCTGCCAATGGCGCTCGATGACGGCGCCGTTGTCGCTCAGATTCCGCGGGAGCAGGGAAGTTGCCATGACCGTTCCGGCTCGCGCCGGCCTCTATGGCATTTCAAGGAAAAGCACGAAGCGGCTTTCCGTCAGGAAATGCGTGAAAACAAAGCGGTAGGGTATGATTGAAGGGCTGGTGTCGAGCACCCCTTCAAACAGTGAAACGCTGGCCGTTTGGGCGGCCAGCGTTCCCGGAAGATGCGGTCTATCAGCCGCCGATCGTTGCCTTGCGGGCGTCGATGATCGGCTTGTAGAAATCGGAGTTGACTTCGGTGTAGCCGGTGAAGTCACCGCCCTGGATGGCCGAGAAGCAGGCAGCGTCGGTCTTCGGCAGGTCGACCATGAACTGCTTGAACTTCACCTTCATGTCGTCGTTCATCGAGGTGCGCACGACGATCGGGCCGTTCGGGATCAGCGGCGACTTCCAGAGCTCGACGAGGTCGTTCATGTCGAGGATGCCCTTGTCGACCATCTTCTTCAGGTTGCCCGAGGTGTAGCCGTCCTTGAATTCGCCGACGCCCGAGCCGAAGGTCGTGCCGGCATCGAAGGTGCCCTTGACGACTTCGAGAACGAGGTTTTCGTGACCGCCGCCGAAGCCGGTTTCACCGAAGAATTCCTTGACCGGCGCGCCGATCGCTTCCGGCAGGGTGACGAGCGGGACGAGGTAGCCCGAGGTCGAGTCCGGATCGGCGAAGCCGAGCTTCTTGCCCTTCAGGTCTTCGAGCTTGGTGATGCCGGAATCCTTGCGGGCAACCATGATCGAGTGGTAGCCGGTCGAACCGTCGGTCTGAACGGTCGTCAGGATCGGCTCGACGGCATCAGCCTTGGCGAGGTAGATCTTGGCATAGCCGGAAGCGCCGAGCTCGGCGTAGTCGAGCGTGCCACCGAGCAGGCCCTGGATAACGCCGTCATAGTCGGCAGCCGGGAACAGCGAGACCTTCTCGACGCCGATGGCAGCCGGCAGCTTGTCGACGAGGCACTGGAAGTTGCGCAGGCGGTCGGCTTCGTTTTCGCCGCCGAGAATGCCGATGCGGAATTCCTTGAGGTCTTCAGCCTGGGCGTGGCCGACGAGGGCGAGGAGCGCGACGGCGCCCAGAAGAGCTTTCTTCAGCATAAGGTTCTCCCGTGTGTCCGGCTTGACCGGATCCTATTCGGTTTCAAAGAGGTGCCCTTGACGCGGGCTTTCGATCCTGGCGGGCGTCAGATGCCGGCCAGTGCCAGCGGCTTGAGGCCGGTCGATGCCGTTTCTTCCTGCGGTTCGGCCGCCGGAATGTTGATGCTGGTGGAGGTCATCGACTCCTCGATGCCCGTGTCGGCGCCGTAGATCTCGGCAACCGCTGCCGCCGTCAGATCCTTGGGCTGGCCGTCGAAGACGACGCGGCCATGCGCCATGCCGATGATGCGTTCGCAATAGTTGCGCGCGGTATCGAGGGTGTGGAGATTGGTGATGACCGTGATGCCGTCGCGTTCGTTGATGTCGCGCAGTGCGTCCATGACGATCTTGGCGTTCAGCGGGTCGAGCGAGGCGATCGGCTCGTCGGCGAGCAGAACCTTCGGCTGTTGCATCAGCGCGCGGGCGATCGCGACGCGCTGCTGCTGGCCGCCGGAGAGCGTGCCTGCGGGCTGAAGTGCGGTCTGTTCGATGCCGAGGCGCTCGAGCGCGCCGATCGCCATGATGCGTTCTTCGCGGGTGAACATGTTGAGGATGCTGAGCACCGTCGAGCGGTGATTGAGGCGACCGAGCAAAACGTTGGTGAGTACGTCGAGGCGCGGCACCAGGTTGAACTGCTGAAAGATCATGGCACAGTCGCGCTGCCAGTTGCGCAGTGCAGCGCCGCGAAGTGACGACACTTCCGCGCTGTCATAGACGATCGAGCCTGAAGACAGGTCGACGAGGCGATTGATCATGCGCAGCAGCGTCGACTTGCCGGCACCCGAGCGGCCGATCACGCCGACCATCTGACCCTGCGGGATGTCGAAGGTAACCGAACTTACGGCTGTCTTCTTGCCGAACTGGCGGGTTACACTCTTCAACTGAAACATTTCTAGCAGGTCCTCTTTCGGGGAGACCGGTCATCGGTGTGACACCTGCCATATCGGCGCTTCATGAAAGCGAAATGTCAGTTTGTTGTAAGTTCTGTTACAGTTCACACCCGCGCGGGCTGGGTTAATCAAAAGTGAAGGACATCGCGCCGGTGGGTGCCCGATTGGCCACCTCCCGCACGATTGCAGCTTGAGATTCGGCTGGATCGAGGGCGGTCGCCTGATCGCGTCCTTGCACAGTACCGCCGTGCGATTCCTGGCTCTACGGTCCAGGCTCCAAGGTCGCCCCCGGAACATAGAGCGCGATCGGTCGGATCTCGTAGATCGCGGTGGGATTGCTGCGCCGCAGGTCGCGTGCCGCTGCGATTGCTGCGTCGAGCGTCGGAAAGTCCACGACGTAGAGGCCAAGGAGATGCTCTTTGGTTTCAGCGAAGGGGCCGTCCGTGACGATGCCTTCGCCCTTGCCCCTCAGCGTCACCGCTCCCTCAGCGGGGCCGAGCCGCGCGGCCGGTCCGAATGATTTCTGCTGAACGAAGCGATCATGCACCTGGAGTAGATCGGACATCAGGGCCGCATCCTCCTCCTCGCTCCAGGATTCGACGACGCCTGCCGTGTGATAAGCCAAGATCGCATAATACATGAACCGTCCTCCCGGACGTATTCCTGTCAGGTTTCGCCGATGGCTTCAATCGGTGTGGCGAGGTTCATGGGTTCAACGCTACACTCTAAATCAGCCTCAGGATGCTGCGACCCACGATAGGCCCGGGCGTCAGTCCGGGAACTGCGCCTTTGAGTTCGCGCGCCGGACTGCCGCGTTGTCCTGTACTTGTCCGAAGTCGGAGCCGGGGATGCCCCGGTGCCTCTTGCCGGTATGAAGGCGCTTCGGTGCAGGAGCGTGCTTAATTGGCTCATTCATCACGAAGACACATGGTCCCATCACTTCGTTTCATGGGGCGGATGCGCTTCCGCCCTTGACTCGTCTTTATCGATCTTTTCTAACTTATGTTGTCAGACATCTTACATAAACGGGAACCCATTGCTGACGTTCAAACAGGAGGAATGCGTGAGGAAACTGGTTCTACAGCTCGCCGTCGGCGCTGCCGCGCTGGCGCTTGCCACCGCCGCGCAGGCAGGCGAGACGCTCGACCGTGTCATGAGCAAGAAGGCCATGGTGGTCGCCACCAATAGCGGGTGGCCACCGCAGAGCTATCTCGACGACAGTAACCAGCTGGTCGGCTTCGACATCGATGTCTCCCGCGAGATCGGCAAGCGCCTTGGCGTCGAGGTCAGCTTCGAGACGCCGGACTGGGCGACCTTGACCGGCGGCCGCTGGCAGGGACGTTATGACGTCGGCGTCGGCTCCGTCACCCCCACCAAGGCACGCGCCCAGGTCATCGACTTTGCCGGCATCTATTACTACAGCCCCTATGTCTACGTGTTGCACAAGGACAGTGAGGCGAAGTCTGTCACCGACCTGAACGGCAAGGTCGTCGGCGTTGAAACGGCCACGACATCGGAAGATTTCATTCGCCGGCAGTTGGAAATCGACGCGCCGGGGCTTCCGCCGATCGAATACAAGCTGGAGCCGGGCGAAATCCGCACCTTTGCCGACTCCATGCTTCCCTTCGACGACCTGCGCCTCGGCAATGGCGTGCGCCTTGATGCGGTCATCGCGCCGGAACAGACCGCGCTGAACGCCATCAAGAACGGTTATCCGCTCAAGGTCCTTGACGGCGAGTACGCGTTCAAGGAGCCGCTCGTCGTGATCGCGGAAAAGACCGACCCCGAGTGGACGAAGAAGATCGGCGATCTCATCGACGAGATGAAGAAAGACGGCACGCTCGCGAGCTTTACCACCAAGTGGTACGGCAAGGACTACAGCGCCGACTGAGTTGGACAAGTCTGTGCGGCGGCAGTTCATGCCGCCCGCAACCCTTATTCGCTGTCTGCAGGGCGAGAGAACATGTCCTATCCCGATACCTACTACAAAAACACGATGGTCGACCGGAAGGTCAGACCAGTGCTTTCGGAAACCATCGAATGTGACACGGTCGTTGTCGGCGGTGGGCTTGCTGGTCTGACAACGGCGCTTCAGCTTGCACGCGCCGGGCAGTCGGTTGTGGTGCTCGAGGCCGAGAGTGTCGGCTTCGGGGCTTCCGGTCGAAATGGCGGCTTCGTCAGCCCCGGTTTTGCGACCGGTGGCGAGAATATTGCTCGACTGGCCGGTGCCGAAGGTGCACGGCAGATCCACCGCCTGTCGATCGAAGGCGTGGATTTCGTTCGGGATACGATCGCGGCGCTGAAGATCGAGAGCGCGCAAGCGCAGCCCGGCATCACCAGCGTGCTGCGCTACGACGACGACGGCAGTTTGAAGGCACATGCCGACGCGATGCGCCAAAACCACGGGTACGAATTGGAATACTTCGACACCGAGCACATTCGCGCGGTGCTGAAGTCGAAGCGCTATTTCCAGGGTCTGCGCGACCCCAAGGCCTTCCACATGCACCCGCTCAACTACCTTCGTGCGGTGGCAGAAGAGATCGAGCGGCTGGGTGGGCAGATCTACGAGGGCTCGGCGGCAACGGCGAGCACGCTCGATGGGGCCGAGAAGACGGTGTCGACCGCCCGCGGCCGCGTCAAGGCACGCCAGGTCGTCTTCACGACCGGTGGCTACACCGGCGCGCTCAACGGCTGCAGCGGGCGTTCCTGCCGATCGCCACCTATGTGATGCTGAGCGAAGAGGCGCCGGATCTGATCCGTTCGGCCATCGCCACCCGCGACGCGATCGGCGACAACCGCCGCGCCGGAGACTATTACCGGCTGGTGGATGGAGGCAAACGACTGCTTTGGGGCGGGCGGATCACCACGCGGGCAGCTTCGCCGGCGGCCCTTGCGGCCGAATTGCGGCGCGAGATGACGGGCACCTATCCGCAACTCAAGGAACTGAAGACCGAGCTCGCCTGGTCTGGGCTGATGTCCTATGCACGCCACCTGATGCCCCAGATCGGCGAGATGCGGCCGGGAGTCTGGCATTGCACCGCCTTTGGCGGCCACGGGCTCAACACCACGGCGATCGGCGGCAAGCTGGTGGCCGAAGGCATTCTCGAACAGTCCGACCGCTACAAGCTCTTCCGGCCGTTCGGTCTGGTCTGGGCCGGCGGCTATGCCGGGCTGGCGGTTGCTCAACTCACCTACTGGAAACTGCAGGCACAGGACTGGTGGCGCGAGCGCGCGGCCTGAACGCCGGAGATTTTGAGATGATTGGTCGTCTGATACTGACTTATCCGGATGTCGCGCGACGGTCCGGCATGTTTCTCATGCTGGCGCTCGTCACGCTGGCGATCTACGGGCTCGGCATCAGCCCTGCCTGGATCGGGCATCTGCTGCCGACTTCGGCAGGGTGGCTGGAAGCCAATCCAGCGCTCGGCCGGTTGGTCAGTGCCTTGCTGGTCGCGCTGATCGCGGTAGCGAACTGGAAGGCTTTGCGGCAATTGCCGCGTAGCGGACAGGTGATCGGCGTCTGGGTCGAGCTCTTCGTCCTGCTGATGCTGTTTTTCTACTCGTTCGATCTGTCCTTCGCCTTCATCGCCAAGAAGATCGGCTACCTGGTCTCCCAGGGCGTCGTCACGACGCTCTATATCTCGGTTATCTCGATCGCGATCGCCACCCTCATCGCGCTGGTCGGGGCAATTGCGAAGCTGTCGAAGAACGGCGTGATCTACGGTCTCGCGACCTTCTACACCTCGCTCTTCCGCGGTCTGCCGTTGTTGATGCAGATCTACATCATCTACCTCGGCCTGCCGCAGGTCGGCTACGTCATCGGCGCGGTGCCGGCGGGCATCCTGGCGCTGTCGCTCTGCTATGGCGCCTATATGACAGAGATCTTCCGGGCCGGCATCGAGAGCATCCCGCGCGGCCAGACGGAAGGGGCGACCGCACTCGGCCTTAGCCCGAGCCAGACAATGGCGCTGGT
Organism: Ensifer sp. GW101-20A05; assembly: GCF_059424735.1. NCBI lineage: Bacteria > Pseudomonadati > Pseudomonadota > Alphaproteobacteria > Hyphomicrobiales > Rhizobiaceae > Ensifer > Ensifer sp. GW101-20A05. The sequence continues at coordinate 164,748 of NZ_JBWKZT010000009.1, forward strand.
GATCATGCCGCAGGCGATGCGCGTCATCGTCCCGCCGACTGGCAACCAGTTCATCGCCATGCTGAAGGACTCTTCGCTCGTCTCCGTCGTCGGCGTCTGGGAGATCATGTATCTCGCCCGCACTCAAGGCCAGACCGAGTTCCGGCACATCGAGATGCTGATCACCGCCTCGATGATCTACTGGATCCTGTCGATCGGTCTTGAGTTCCTGCAGTCTCGTGTCGAGGCCCGCTTCGGGCGCTTCGATGTCCGCTGAGTACGGTGCGCACGCGAATTTCTTGGGGTGGAAAGCCTGAAGACGCCCGCCATTTACCGGGCCCGTTGTTGAACTGGGTCGGGTGAGGCGGGCTCGTCTTGTTACAGAGTGTGCGGCTGTTGCGGAAACCCGCCGACATGGGTGCAGGTGCGCGCAGCGAGGTCGCGCCCGGCCTCCAGCCGCTTGATCAACGGGCGGCCTTGAAGGTGAGCCAGAATGAACCCGGCGATAAAGCTGTCGCCCGCGCCGGTGGTATCGACGACATCCACAGGACGGCTGCCGGTCGATACCAGTTCGGTTCCGTCGCTTGCGAGCGAGCCGAGGGCGCCTCGCGTGACGACGGCCAGCTTAGCACCGCGAGAGAGGAAGCCATCAGCCAAGCGTTCTGCGTCCTGAACACCGTCGCCGCCGGACCCGAAGGCGATGTTGAGGCCCTCCACGCCGAGGTCGGCGGGGGCGGCGTTGACGGAGACATCCTGCGAGACGCTGACACCCGCGGCTGCAAGTGCCCGGCGCAGCGCGCCGCCGTCGTCGAGCCAGCCGATATGCACGTGATCCATGGTCTTCAGGAGAGCGAGGTCGTCCGCGTCGGGTCGGTAACCGGCACAGGCGCCGAAATCCTCATAGAGGAAGACACGGTCGCCATCCGGCGTGATGCCGATGTCGGTATAGGCGGTGTTGACGTCACGCTCCTTGAGGCCGTCAAGCCGCACGCCGTTCTGCTCGAGAAGCTGCCGCACCTGTGCGCCGTCGCGGTCACGACCGACGGCGCCGAAGTAGAAAGATTGGTGTCCGAGAAGCGCCGACTGCACGGCGACATTGATCGCGTTACCACCGACATAGGTTTCCCCGACCGGCGCCTGGAAACGGTCGATGCAATTGTCGCCGACGGCAGCAAGGCGGAAAGTGGTCATAGCGTCTCCTGGCGGCCGCATGGAAAGGTCGCGAACGCGTTTTCGCATCCGCGACCGTCGGGCGAACGATTACGTCTCGAATGCTCAGTAGGCAACGCGCTTGTAGTAGCGCCGCGTTGTCAGCGGGTGATTGCGCATGACCTCGAGGTGGGCACTGATGCGCTCGAGCACTGTTGCAAGCACGATCGGCGAGACGAGACCGCGCACGTCGGGAGAGAGGCCGGGGAGGGAGAACTCCGTCGTGTCGAGCACGGTGAGCTTGCTCGTGTAACCGGGCACGAAGTTCTGAACGCGTTCGGCGAGCGGACGCATCGCATCTTCGCCCTTGAACAGGATGACGCTGACATCCTGTTCCACCAGTTCGAGCGTTCCGTGGAAAAAGTCTGAGGCATGCACCGGACGGGTGCGGATCCACTGCATCTCCTCGAGAATGCACATGCCGTAGTAGAAGGCTTCCGGCCACACGTTACCGGCGCCGGTGATGATGTGGTAGTTGGAGCCGGCAAGAACCTTCGCGAAATCCTCTGCTCGGGGTTCGAAGCTTCGCTTCACCTCCAGCAGCGCCTGCGGCAGGGTTTCGAGTTCACCCACAATCCGCTCGTAATTTTCGAGTTCCCCGCGGTGGCGCATGATCGAAAGCGCAATGAACAGCGATTGCAGAAAGAAGGACTCGCAGGAGGTGTCGTCTTCGGCGAAATTGACGAAGACGTGGTCTCCGCCTTGGCCGAGTGGCGTGTCCCGATGCCCGACCAGCGTCAATACCGTCGCGCCAACCGCTTTTGCCTTCTCGAGCAGCGCCACGCTTTCCTTCGTGGTGCCGGAGAGGGAGGGAATGACCACGATGGACCTGGAATTCAGGTTTGCCGATCCGGAAAGGACGAGCTCTGCCGGCATGTCGATAAAGGTGGTAAAGCGGGACTGGCGCTGAAGAAGCTGGGCTGCCGGCTGCATCAGGATGGCGGCGCCTCCCGTTCCCGTGAAAAAGATGTTCTCCGCGCCGGCGGCGAGACAGGCCGAGATGGTGGTGTCCAGTTGCTGGCGCAGTGCGCCAGCGCCCGACTGGATGCGAAGAAATCTCTGTTCGTCGAAGTTCAGCATGACACGCTTTCCCGGTGATTGCCTCGGTCGGCGGTCATGGCGTCCGCCGTTCTCCTTAATGTTGTAAGACAACTGACAACAATGCGAAGCGGTGTCAAGAGAGATATCTCGCCAGCACCGCTGCACCTCGCGATGCACGCCGAGTAGCAGCGAAAATCCGGTTGGCCGGAGGCGCACTTGACCTTCCAGAATTTGTCAGACAAGAACATCCTTGTGATTGTTCAACGGAGTGAGAGGAATTGGACGAACCCCTTCGTGATACGCGCACACTGGTCATTCAGCTCCGCGACCGCATCGCGGATCTGATTCGCGACGAAGGGCTCAATCCCGGCGACAAACTGCCAACCGAGGCGCAGTTGACGCAGCGCTTCAAGATCTCGCGTCCGGCGCTGCGCGAAGCGCTGAAGCTGCTCGAGCAGGACAGCATCATCTATGTCGAGCACGGCCGGGGACGGTTCGTCTCGGCGATGTCCGCCGTGCAGGTCGATCGCCCGATCACGGTCTTCGAAAGCGTCACGGACATGGCCAGGCACTATGGCTACGCCACGGCCAACAAGGTTCTTTCGGTGGCGGAGGAAGCACCCGACGCCACCACAGCTGAGCAGTTGCGGCTGCAGCCGGGCGAGCGGGTGATCCGTCTCGAACGGCTGCGGCTGCACAAGGACGAGCCGATCCTCTATTGCGTCGACTTCATCCCACGCAGCATCATCCCGTTGCGCCTTTATGATGTCGATTGGACCGGTTCACTGCTCGATCTGCTGGACCAGCACAGGAGCAGGCCCAGGATGTCGGCCGCGATCGTCTCCGCCGTCATGCTTCCCGATGATGTGGTGGAGCGCAACGACCTGCGCGATTTCGGGCCGGCACTGCTGATCCGCGAGACCTGTTTCAATGCGGCCGGCTTGCCGGTGGTCTACGCGCTCGACTATCACCGCGGCAGCCATTTTTCCTTCAGCCTGGCGCGCAAGTGATCCGGCCGACGGTCTAGACTTGTCGGCAAATGGTCCGTGAACGGTGTCGGGCGGCGGCGAGCGGCCGTGTCACTTCTCCAGGCGTGTCGGGCTGAACTTCGAGGGATCGAGACCGACCGCCTCGAAGCCGTCCGGTGTTGTGGTACCGATGACGAGGTTCGCGGCGAGTGCGCCGAGCGCCGGTGAGGTCAGAATGCCATAGCCGCCCTGGCCGGCGAGCCAGAAGAAATCCGGTCGGTCGCGGGCAAAGCCGATGACCGGCAACTTGTCGGGCGAGAAGCTGCGCATGCCGGCCCAGCTCTTGAAGATGCGGCGAACCGGTACGGTCGTTGCCTCTTCGATGTAGTGCGCCGCCCAGGCGACGTCGATTTCCTCGGGCTGGACGTCGGCCGGCTCGCAAGGGGTGGCGTCGGCGGGCGAGGCGAGCAGCCGCCCACCCTCGGGCTTCATGTAGAAGTCTTCATCGATCTCGTTGATCTCCGGCAAGGTGAGCGCATCGATGCCTTCGGGGAGATCGACGGTGATCGCCGTGCGGCGATGCGGCACGATACCGACGGGGGCGACGCCGAACAGGTCCGCAACCGGATCGGCCCAACCGCCGGCGGCATTGACGATCGTCTTTGCGCCGACATCGCCGGCACTGGTCGTGAGCACCCAGCGATCGCCATCCCGACGTGGCGCCAGTACGTCCGAGCGTTCGACGATCGTGGCGCCATGCCGGCGGGCGCCCCTGACGTAACCCTGAACGAGGTTCTCGACTTCGATGTCCCAGAAATGCGGATCGTAATAGGCCGCGGCAACGTAGTCCCGCCGGAGAATAGGCACCCGTGCGATAACTTCGTCGACGGTCAGCCTTTGGATCTCGGCATTGGCGCGACTTTCCTCGGCGAAGACCTCTTCGAAGCGATCAGCCTTCTCGGCGTTGGCGATTATGACGCCGCCGCGCTGCTTGAGCAGCGCCACTTCGGAAAACCCCTCAGGCGGTTTGTCGAAGAAGGACTTGGAGATGGCCGCGAGCGCACAGACTTCCGGCGTGTTGTAGCGCAGCACGAATTCTGCGGCCGAGCGGCCGGTGCTGTGATAGCCGAGCCCTTCCTCCCGCTCGATCACCACCACGGAGCGATGTGGTGCCAGGAAATAGGCGAGTGACAGGCCGGCGATCCCGCCGCCAATGATCGCCACATCGTAGTCCCGCATGTCCTGCCTCCATTGGTTGTTGGCGGGACCATAGGCAAGCTGCCATCCGCGTTCAAATTTATAACCGGAAAGGTGGCTATCAATTCTGATGATGGTCAGGCTATCTCGTCGAGACAGTGGTCGAGGGGCTCGGTATCGGCGACATGGGAAAGAAAAGCAGCTTCCGCCGGATTGAGGATCGCGTTCGGGTTGGAAATGCGAAAGACGTCGGTCGTCGGCAGGTCGGTGTAGGGCGGCAACTGCCAGAGTTCGCCCTCTGCAACGGCTGGCGCCGCCAGGTGGTCGGGCAGCATGCCGATGCCGACATTGGAGGCGATCAGCCGCATCACCTCTTCGACATTGCAGGAGACGGCGCGGACCTGCTGGCCGAAAGACCCGACGGCACGCACCGCGGTCACCGAGTTCATGTGCTGCCCGCCAAGCACGTCGGCGATGAAGGCGATATAGGGATTGCCCCTGAGATCGTTGAAGTCGACGCCTTGAACGCCGAACAGCGGATGATCGCGGCCGCAGTAGAGCGCGTAGCGTTCGCGTACATGGAAGCGTTTGTTGAGCCAGTCGGGTATGTTGCCGTCGCAAAGGCCGATGGTCGCGACGTTTCGCTCGACGGCGCTTAGAACGTCCACCGTCGTCGCGACGGTGACCGATAGCGTCACCTTTGGGTGCAGACGGAAGAAACTTTCGAGCTTGCGGTCCCAGGCAGGGTTGTGGGCGTGGCTGACGGAGTGGATGTTGAGGTGGCCGGTGATCTCTTCGCCGGCAATCTCCAGAACGTTCGGCAGCCGGATCACGGCGGCGAAGATATCGCGGCATTGGGCATGCAGGCGGGCGCCGGCATCCGTCAGGTTGAAGCGCCCGGGGCGGCGGTCGATGAGCTTCTGGCCAACGGTCTGCTCCAATCGCTTCAACGCCATGCTGACAGCCGGCTGCTGCAGGAGCAGACGGTTTGCGGCGGCCGTGATGCTGCCTTCCTCGACCAGCACGACGAAGGTGCGCAGCAGATTCCAGTCGAGATTGTGGGCGAAGCGTTCGAGGCGGTCATTGGCCATGGTCGTGGCTTGCTTTGATCTCTGGCGTTGCACTGGCCATTCGCTCCACGGTGGTGGCCCGAAGGACTTGAGTTCTTGTCGTCATATTTCAGCGATTTTGCAACACGGGGTGCTCCCGGTCGGACGCGGGGCCATTCCCTGAACGCATGAGGCGGTGCCTCAATTTCGTTTGAAACGGCATGCACCCCTTGCGATAACATGAGCCGAATAATCCGATGGGAGAGAAACATGGCCGGCAAGACGCAATTTCAATGGGATGATCCGTTCCTCCTCGAAGATCAGTTGACCGAGGACGAACGTATGATCCGCGACACCGCGCGGGCCTATGCGCAAGACCGGCTGCAGCCGCGCGTCATTGACGCCTATCGCGAAGAATCGACCGATCCGGAGATCTTCCGCGAGATGGGCGAGCTCGGCCTGCTCGGCGTGACGGTCTCCGATACCTATGGCGGCGTCGGCGCTTCTTACGTCGCCTACGGCCTTGTCGCCCGCGAAGTCGAGCGCGTCGACAGCGGCTACCGCTCGATGATGAGCGTGCAGTCTTCGCTGGTGATCTACCCGATCTATGCCTATGGCTCTGAAGAGCAGAAGCAGAAGTATCTCCCGAAGCTCATCAGCGGCGAGTGGATCGGCTGCTTCGGCCTGACCGAGCCGGATGCCGGCTCGGACCCGGCCGGCATGAAGACCCGCGCCATCAAGACCGAGAGCGGCTACCGCCTCGTCGGCTCGAAGATGTGGATCTCCAACGCGCCGCTCGCCGATGTTTTCGTCGTCTGGGCGAAGTCGGAAGCCCATGGCGGCGCTATCCGCGGCTTCGTGCTCGAAAAGGGCATGAAGGGTCTTTCGGCGCCGAAGATTGCCGGCAAGCTGTCGCTGCGGGCCTCGATCACCGGCGAAATCGTCATGGACAATGTCGAGGTCGGCGAAGACGCGCTTCTGCCAAACGTCGAGGGCCTGAAGGGTCCGTTCGGCTGCCTCAACCGCGCCCGCTACGGCATTTCCTGGGGTGCGCTCGGTGCCGCCGAGTTCTGCTGGCATGCCGCGCGCCAGTATGGCCTCGACCGCAAGCAGTTCAACCGTCCGCTGGCACAGACGCAGCTCTTCCAGAAGAAGCTTGCCGACATGCAGACGGAGATCACGCTCGGCCTGCAGGGCTCGCTGCGTGTCGGCCGCCTGATGGACGAGGGCCGCATGGCCCCGGAAATGATCTCCATCGTCAAGCGCAACAATTGCGGCAAGGCGCTCGATATCGCCCGAATGGCCCGCGACATGCATGGCGGCAACGGCATCTCCGAGGAATACCAGGTCATGCGCCACATGGTGAACCTCGAGACCGTCAACACCTACGAGGGTACGCATGACGTCCATGCGCTGATCCTCGGCCGCGCCCAGACCGGCCTCCAGGCCTTCTTCTGAGCGGCACGATCATGGAAGCGCCGCTGAAGGGCATTCGTGTCCTGGAACTGGCCCGCATTCTCGCGGGCCCCTGGATCGGCCAGACGCTGGCCGATCTCGGTGCCGACGTCATCAAGGTGGAAAGCCCGGCCGGCGACGACACCCGCACCTGGGGCCCGCCCTTCGTCGCGGGCGAAGATGGCGAGACGCTCGACGCCGCCTACTTCCACGCCTGCAACCGCGGCAAGCGCTCCGTGGTGCTGGATTTCACCACGGAGGAGGGGCAGGAGGCCGTGCGCCGCCTTGCCGCCCAGTCGGATGTCCTGCTCGAAAACTTCAAGGTCGGCGGGCTCACCAAGTATGGTCTCGACTACGAGAGCCTGAAGAAGATCAATCCGAAGCTGATCTATTGCTCGGTCACGGGCTTTGGCCAGGACGGTCCCTATGCCCACCGCGCCGGCTACGACTACATCGTACAGGGCATGAGCGGCATCATGGACCTGACCGGTGAGCCCGATCGCGAGCCGCAGAAGATCGGCGTTGCCTTCGCCGATATCTTCACCGGTCTCTATGGCGTCATCGCCGTCCAGGCGGCGCTTGCCCAGCGCGAGCGCACCGGCGAGGGGCAGCAGATCGACATGGCGCTGCTCGACTGCATGACCGGCGTTCTTGCCAACCAGGCGCTGAACTTCCTGGTCTCCGGCAAGGCGCCGCGCCGGCTCGGCAATGCGCATCCGAACATAGCGCCCTATCAGGTCTTCCCGACCTCCGACGGTCATCTGATCGTTGCGGTCGGCAATGATCGGCAGTTCGTGAAGTTCTGCGCGTTGCTCGACCGCGCCGATCTCGCGACCGACGAACGTTATCTGACCAACGCGCTGCGGGTGCAGAACCGCGACATGCTGACGTCTGAACTGGCAGCCGAAACCGCGAAAATCGAGCGCGACACGCTCTTGAAGTTGCTGGAAGATGCCGGCGTGCCCGGCGGGCCGATCAATACCGTTGCCGATGTTTTCGCCGATCCGCAGATCGAGCATCGGCAGATGCGGGTGGACACGCCGCATCCGGGCGCTGCCGCCGGCACCTCGCCGGGTGTCAGGACACCGATCCGCTTTTCGGCGGCCGAGCTTGCGCTGGACCGCGGCGTACCGCGGCTTGGAGAGCACACCGAGGAGGTGTTGGCAGAGATCGGGATGCAGGTCCCGAAGGCGGGCTAACGTAAGGTGACGCCCCGAAGGCGCTTGTTAAGACACCACCTGAGAAAATAGCAAAAAGCCCCGGAAATCCTGGAGATTTCCGGGGCTTTGCGTTTCAGGCCTTGAGTGCGCGGTTGAAGACGCGCGACAGCCGTTCGGCAAAAGCGCGCGGATCCTGCGGCTTGTCGCCATCGAGCACGCGCGCCTGGTCGAGCAGGAGTTGTACGGCGTCAGTCCGGAACGCGATATCGCCGGCGGGGCTGGCAGCCATCGCGGCGATCAGTGGGTGGTTCGGGTTGACTTCGAGGATCGGCTTGGCCGCATCGTCGAGACGGCCGGCGCCTTGCAGCATCTTTTCGAGCTGGCGATCGGGACCGTGCTCCGGCGCGACCAGGCAGACGGCGCTTTCCGTCAGCCGGTCGGACGTGCGAACATCGGAGACCGCCGCGCCGAGTGTTTCCTTGGCGAAGGCAACGAAATCGATGACCAGCTGGCTGGCCTTCGGCGCTTCTTCCTTGTCGCCTTCAGACTTGGCGATATTGCTGAGATCAGCCGCCCCTTGGGTGATCGACTTCAGCGGCTTGCCGTCGAAGTCCGGAGCCGAGGTCACCCAGAAGCTATCGACCGGATCGGTCAAGAGCAGCACTTCGATGCCGCGGGCGCGGAAACCTTCGAGCTGCGGCGAGGCCTTGAGCTGGCCGAGATTGTCGCCCGTCAGATAATAGATCGCCGACTGGCCTTCCTTCATGTCCTTGACGTAGTCGGCGAGGCTGCGCTGGCCCTCATCCGAGGTGGTGGTACGGAAGCGTGACAGAGCGATCAGTTGTTCGCGGCGCTCGTAGTCCTCGTAGATGCCTTCCTTCAGCACGCTGCCGAAGTTTTCCCAAACTTTGTCGAAGGTCTCCGGCTCGCTTTCCGCCAGCTTCTCGATTGCTGTCAGCACGCGGTTGGTGACACCCTTGCGGATACTCGCGAGCAGCGGGCTTTCCTGGATCATTTCGCGCGAGACGTTGAGCGGCAGGTCCGAGGTGTCGACGAGGCCGCGCACGAAGCGTAGGTAGCGCGGCAGCAATTCCGCCTCGTCGGTGATGAAGACGCGTTTGACGTAGAGCTTCATCCGGCCCTTGCGGTCCGGGTCGAAGAGGTCGAAGGGCTTCGAGCCGGGCACGAAGGCAAGTGCGGTATATTCGTGACGGCCTTCGGCGCGGAAATGCACCGTGAGGGCCGGATCGCCATACTGCCCGGCGACGCCACGATAGAAGTCGGTGTACTCTTCCTTGCTGATCTCGCTCTTCTGCTTGGTCCAGAGGGCGGTGCCGTCGCCGACGGAAACCGGCTCGGCCCCGGGCTTCTCGACGACCGAGATCGGCACCGGCACATGGCCGGACTGATCCTTGACGATGCGCTCGACCGTCCAGCGCGAGGTGTAGGTCTTAGCATCCTCCATCAGATGGAGCGTGATGCGCGTGCCGCGCGCGGGGGCATCGGCGAGTTCGGCGGCAGCAACGGTGTAGCTGCCCTTGCCGTCGGAAGACCACAGCCAGGCGTGTTCGGAACCGGCGCGGCGCGACACGACATCGACCTTGTCGGCGACCATGAAGGCGGAATAGAAGCCGACGCCGAACTGACCGATAAGCTGTGCGCCTTCCTTGCCCTGGGCGGCCTCGATGCGCTCCATGAAGGCCCGCGTGCCCGAGCGGGCGATCGTGCCGAGCGCTTCGACCAGTTCATCACGGCTCATGCCGATGCCGTTGTCGTCGACGACGAGACGGCTGTTTTCCTCATCGAGCGTCAGCGTGATGCGCGGGGTGGGGTCTCCGGTAAGAAGCTCAGGCGAGACGATCGCTTCGTAGCGCAGCTTCTCGCAGGCGTCCGCGGCGTTCGAAATCAGTTCGCGGAGGAAGACGTTCTTGTCGGAATAGACCGAATGCACCATCAAATGGAGCAATCGCGCCACATCGGCTTCGAAGACATGTTTCTCTACGGACATTTCGGTTTCGCTCATCGCCTTGGCAACTCCTTGTGCTTTGCGCCCCAATTGGCAAGCTGCGTCCAGAATTTCAAGGGTCGTCTTGCGTGGTACCCATTTCTGTATGATGCTGCACTGCGAACGAACGCTGAAAACTGGCCAACGTATGCTCCTTTCACGGGGTCCAAGGCGACGGTTCGCTATGCCGACAAATCGCCGTAACACTCCACTGTTATGCTCCTGCGACCTGAGCAGACGTTCTTGGGTCACCTATGTCGAGTTCATACCGCAGCTCTGCCACCCGTCTCTTTGACTAAAGTCAATGCGAGACGAATTGCATTGTTCTATTGGCTTCAAGCAGCGGGGCCGGCCTTCAATCGCACCGAGGAGTGGACATCATGCCCAAGCATTCCACCATCCCGACAATACCGACATTCGCCGATGCCTATTCCTATTCGGTCGATGGCTGGCAGCGCTCGGTCCTTTTTCTTGACGTGATGCGGCAGCGCGGTGCGCAATATGAGGAGCACCGGACGCAGACCGCTCCGAACGTGCTGGAGTTCGAGGCCCAGCTTGTCCGCGACGGACGCACGCTCGCGCGGCCGGTGAACTACGCGTTGGTGAGCATCGTTCCTCCCGACGGGGTCGCGATCGATCCGTCGAAGCGCCCCTTCGTCGTTGTCGATCCCCGTGCGGGTCACGGGCCTGGCATCGGTGGTTTCAAGGCAGACAGCGAGATCGGCGTGGCGATGAAGGCCGGCCATCCCTGCTATTTCATCGGCTTCCTTCCTGATCCGGTCCCCGGGCAGACGATCGAGGATATTGCTCTTGCCGAGGCCATATTCCTCGAAACCGTCATCGCTCGCCATCCGGATGCTGACGGCAAGCCCTGCGTGATCGGCAATTGCCAGGCGGGCTGGGCCGTGATGATCGTTGCTGCGCTCAGGCCGGAACTCTTTGGTCCGATTATCATTGCTGGAGCACCGCTTTCCTACTGGGCCGGCGTCAAAGGGCAAAACCCGATGCGCTATTCCGGCGGGCTCCTCGGCGGCAGCTGGCTGACGGCGCTGACCGGCGATCTAGGCGCCGGCGTCTTCGACGGCGCCTGGCTGGTTCAGAATTTCGAGAACCAGAACCCGGCCAACACGCTTTGGACCAAACAATACAATCTCTATTCGAAGATCGACACGGAGGCCGCCCGCTACCTCGGCTTCGAGCGCTGGTGGGGCGGGCACGTGACGCTGAATGCCGAGGAAATGCAGTTCATCGTCGATGAGCTGTTCGTCGGCAACAAGCTTGCGGCCGGCGAAATCCGAACGTCCGATGGCACGGCGATCGATCTGCGCAACATCCGTTCGCCAATCGTCGCATTCTGCTCGAAAGGGGATAACATCACCCCGCCGCAGCAGGCGCTCGACTGGATCCTCGATCTTTACGACAGCGTCGACGAGATCCGCGCCTACGGCCAAACGATCGTCTATACCATCCACGAGACCGTCGGACATCTCGGCATCTTCGTGTCCGCCGGGGTCGCGCGGAAGGAGCATGACGAATTCGCGTCCAACATCGACCTGATCGACGTGTTGCCGCCCGGCCTGTATGAGGCCGTGCTGACGCCGGCAGCCGGTGTGGACGAGGGACGCGAACTTCTCTCTGGTGAATGGCTGATGCGTTGTGAGGCGCGGACGTTGGAGGACATCCGTGCGCTTGGCGGCAACGATATCGAGGATGAGCGGCGTTTCGCTGCCGCGGCGAAACTGTCGGAAGTCAATCTGGCGCTCTACCGCACCTATCTGCAGCCGGCGGTGAAGGCGGCGGTGACTCCGCCTGTGGCCGAAGCCATGCGCAGCATGCATCCCCTGCGCCTGCAGTATGCACTGTTCGGCCCGGACAATCCCTTCATGGCCTGGACGGCGGCTCTTGCAGAACAAGTGCGACAAAACCGCGAACCTGCGGCTTTAAACAATCCGTTCATTGCGTGGCAGGAGGCGCTGTCGCAGCAGGTGGTGGACGGCCTGGATGCCTGGCGACGGATGACGGAGTACGTGTCCGAGCAAACCTTCCACACAGTTTACGGCGCCCCGGCTCTTCAGGCGGCACTCGGTGTGGATGCCGCCCATGCTCCGCGCAAGGCAGCAAAGAGCCTGCTGCATCAGGAACTTGTTGACGCGCGGATCGCAGACCTTAGGGCCAGGATGGCGGAGGGTGGCACTTGCGAAGGTCTCGCCCGAGCGCTGATCTTCGTCGGCATGGCGCGAGGCGGTGCCGACGAACGCGGCTTTGAGGCGGTTCGGCGACTTCGACGCGCTCACCCGGATGCCAAGCAACTGGATCTCGCCACGTTCAAAGCAGTGCTTCGGGAGCAGTATTTCATGCTGCTGATCGACGAGGATGCTGCCCTTGCGGCGCTTCCAAATCTGCTGCCCGAAGCGATCGAGGAGCGTCGCACCGCCTTCACTGCTCTTCGCGAGGTCCTCGATGCCTCCGGCGCGCTGACGGGTCTTGCGGCCGAGCGGCTGCAACGGGTGGCGGCGATGTTCCGGCTGGACAGCGAGCCTCCGGTGGCGATTAATGCTGGCAAGGCCGTCCGCAATCGTGCCGCATCCTGATCGAGAAGGAGCTTCGACATGTCCGAGGCAACCGCACTGCCGCTTGAGCAGTCCAAATACGATCTGCTGATTGCCACCGCGCGAGACGAAACGCCGGCGGTCACCATCGTCGCGCACCCTTGCGACGAAACCTCGCTGCGTGGCGCACTTGAGGCGGCCGAGACGGGACTGATCAAGCCCGTGCTCGTCGGCCCGGAAGCGAAGATCCGCAGCGTCGCTGCCGAACACCGGCTCGACCTCGGTAGCTACGAGATCGTCGACGTGCCGCACAGCCATGCGGCGGCGGCGAAAGCGGTGGCGATGATCCGCGAGGGCCTCGGCGAACTGCTGATGAAGGGCAGCCTGCATACGGACGAGCTGATGCGCGAGGTTGCTGCCTCCGCAACGGGACTCAGGACCGATCGGCGGATCAGCCATGTCTTCATCATGGATGTGCCGGGCCATGCCGAGACGCTGTTCATCACCGATGCTGCCATCAACATCTTCCCGGATCTCGAGGCCAAGCGCGACATCGTGCAGAACGCCATCGATCTTTGGGTCACGATCGGTCTTGGCGAGCCGCGCGTCGCCATTCTTTCGGCTGTCGAGACCGTGACGACGAAGATCCCATCGACGATCGAGGCGGCAGCACTTTGCAAGATGGCCGAGCGCGGCCAGATCACCGGCGGCCTGCTCGAAGGCCCGCTTGCCTTCGACAATGCGATCGACCCGGAGGCAGCACATATCAAGGGCATAAAGTCTCCCGTTGCCGGCCGGGCGCAGATCCTGGTGGTACCCGATCTTGAGGCCGGCAATATGCTGGCGAAGAATCTCACCTTCCTGTCCCATGCCGACGCCGCCGGCATCGTCCTTGGCGCCCGCGTGCCGATCGTGCTGACGTCGCGGGCGGACTCCGTGCGCACGCGTCTTGCCTCCTGTGCCGTGGCCTCGCTCTACGCGGCGCGGCGGCGGGCGACGCAAGTCGCGGCGGTGTAGCCATGGACGCGCTCCTCGTCGTCAACGCCGGATCGTCCAGCCTGAAGTTTCAGGTTTTCGGGATCACGGATGCCGGTCTAGAACGCCGGGTGAAGGGGCAGATCGGGGGCATCGGCACGCGTCCGCGCCTTCAGGCGAAGGCGGCCGACGGAACTGTGCTGATCGATCGAAACTACGAAGCCGACGTCGTCTCCGATTTGCCGGCGGCCCTCGCGGCGGCGCGGGACTGGCTGTTGACCCTCCAGGGCTTCACCCTGCGTGCGGTTGGCCACCGGGTGGTGCATGGCGGGCCCGACTATGCCGAGCCGGTGCTCATCGACGCGACAGTGCTGGATCGTCTGGCGAGTTACCAAGATCTCGCGCCGCTGCACCAGCCCAACAACCTCGCGCCGATCCGCCAGGCCATGGCGATCAATCCGGATGTGCCGCAGGTCGCCTGTTTCGATACCGCCTTCCATCACGGCCACCCGAAAGAGGTGAACTGCTACGCCATGCCGCGCAGCTTCTATGACGAAGGCGTTCGGCGCTATGGCTTTCACGGCCTCTCCTACGAATACATTTCGGAGCGCCTGCGCGACGTGGCGCCGGAGGTGGCGGGTGGCCGTGTCATCGTTGCGCATCTCGGCAGTGGCGCCTCGATGTGCGCCCTCAACAACGGCCACAGCATCGAGAGCACCATGGGCTTCACCGCGCTCGACGGCTTGCCGATGGGAACGCGGCCTGGCGAGCTCGATCCGGGCGTCGTGCTTTACCTGATCCTCCAGCGCGGCATGAGTGCCCAGGCCGTTTCGGATCTGCTCTATCATGAGGCAGGTCTGAAGGGGCTCTCCGGTGTGTCGAACGATATGCGCGATCTTCTCGCAAGCGAGGACCCGCATGCCAAACTCGCGATCGATCACTTCCTCTATCGCAGCGGGCTCAATGCCGGGATGCTTGCGGCCGCGCTCGGCGGCATCGACGCTTTCGTCTTCACGGCGGGCGTCGGCGAGAACTCCGCTCAGATCCGTGCCCGCATCGCGGACAACCTCACCTGGCTCGGCGCGGAACTCGATCCGGCCGCGAACGAGGCGGGTGCCACGCTGATCTCCACGCCTTCAAGCCGCGTCGCGCTCTACGTCATCCCAACCGACGAGGAACTGATGATCGCGCGCCACACGCTGGCGCTCCTTCGAACTCGTGCAGCCTGATCCATCGGAGACAATCCATGTCCATTCCTGTCGCCAAGGCCAAACTTCTGGATGGCCGCAAAGGTCTGATCGTTGGCATTGCCAACGATCGGTCGATCGCCTGGGGCTGCGCCCGCGCCTTTCGCGCCTTCGGGGCGGAAGTGGCCGTCACCTATCTGAACGACAAGGCAAAGCCCTATGTGGAACCGTTGGCGCGTGAAATCGAAGCGCCGCTGTTCCTGCCGCTCGACGTGGCCGTTCCGGGCCAGATGGAAGCCGTGTTCGAGGAGATCGAAAAGACCTGGGGGGAGCTCGATTTCCTCGTGCACTCGATCGCCTTTTCGCCGAAGGATACGCTCGGCGGCCGCGTGGTCGACGTGCCGCGCGAGGGGTTCCTCAAGACCATGGACATCTCCTGCTGGTCATTCATCCGCATGGCGCATCTGGCCGAGCCGCTGATGAAGAATGGCGGCACGCTTTTCACCATGACCTATCATGGCTCACAGGTGGTGGTAGAAAACTACAACATCATGGGTGTTGCCAAGGCGGCGCTTGAAAGTGCGGTCCGGTATCTGGCAGCCGAGCTCGGCCCCAAGGGCATCCGCGTCCACGCGATCTCGCCCGGGGCGCTTGCGACGCGCGCCGCTTCCGGTATCCCGGAATTCGACGCGCTGCTCGAAAAAACGAAGGTCAAGTCGCCGTCGCGCGAACTCGTCGATATCGACGATGTCGGCGTTGCGACGGCCTTTCTGGCGCATGACGCCGCCCGGCTGATAACGGGCCAAGTGCTCTATGTCGACGGTGGCTACCACATCATCGACTAGCTGCTGGCTGGCCGGCCGGTGCCTGCACGGGTCAGATGTTGCCCATGCAGAGATATTTCATCTCGAGATAGTCTTCGAGGCCGTGGCGGGAGCCTTCGCGGCCGATGCCCGATTGCTTGATACCGCCGAAGGGAGCGGCTTCCGAGGACATGCGGCCGGTGTTGATGCCGACCATGCCGTATTCCAGAGCCTCGGCCACATGCCAGACACGCTTCAGGTTCTCGGCGTAGAAATAGGCGGCAAGCCCATAGATCGTGTCGTTGGCTTCGGCGATCACCTGCTCGGCCGTCTCGAAGCGGATGATCGGAGCGATCGGGCCGAAGGTTTCTTCCTGCGCGACCCGCATGTCGGTCGAGATGCCGGTCAGGACGGTCGGCTCGAAGAAGGTGCCTGACGCGCCGATTCTGTGGCCGCCAGCGCGCACCTTGGCACCCTTGGAAACGGCGTCGGTGACATGGGCCTCGATCTTCTCGATCGCATGCTTGTCGATCATCGGGCCGATGGTGATGCCCGGGGTGAAGCCGTCGCCGACGGTGAGCTCGGCAACTCGGCTGACAAATTTCTCGGCAAAGGCGTCATGCACGCCGGACTGCACATAGATGCGGTTGGCCGAGACGCAGGTCTGGCCGGCATTGCGGAATTTCGCCTGGATGGCGCCGTCCACAGCCTCGTCGATGTCGGCGTCGTCGAAGACGATGAAAGGGGCGTTGCCGCCAAGCTCCAGGCTGACCTTCTTGATCTGGTCGGAGCATTGCCGCATCAAAAGCCGCCCGACCTCGGTCGAGCCTGTGAAGCTGATCTTGCGCACCTTCGGGTTGCTGCAGAGCTCGCGGCCGATCGCGGCACCTTCCGAGGCATAGAGCAGGTTGACGACGCCCGTAGGGAAACCGGCCTTTTCGGCGAGCACGAACATGGCGCCGGCAACGAGCGGGGTCTGCTCGGCGGGCTTCAAGACGATGGTGCAGCCGGCGGCAAGGGCCGGCGAGATCTTGCGGGCGACCATCGAAGCCGGGAAGTTCCACGGCGTGATGGTGCCGACGACGCCGACCGGTTGCTTGATGACAAGCATGCGGCGGTCGTTGGCCGGTGCCGGGAAGGTCTCGCCATAGATGCGCTTCGCCTCTTCCGCGTACCATTCGACATAGGCCGCGGCGTGCAGCACCTCGCCCTTCGATTCCGCAATCGGCTTGCCCATCTCGGCGGTCAGGATCGCGGCGAGATCGTCGGCATGTTCCACGATCAGGTCATGCCAGCGCCGGAGCACCGCGCTTCTGTCCTTGGCGGGTTTTGCCGCCCAGAGAACCTGGGCCTCTGCCGCGGCTTCGATCGCCCCATGCGCCTCTTCGATCCCCATGTCCGGAAGGGTCGCCAGCAGCTCACCGGTCGAGGGGTTGAAAACGTCGAAGGTTGCGCCGGTCCAGCCTGCGGCGGCATGTGCAATGGTGTGTAGCGGCGCGAACAGTTCGGCGGCGCGCAGGTGCTTGGTCAAGGCGGGGGTCAAGGTCATTGGCGGGCATCCTCCGGCGATGGTCCGCCGGGAGGCGGCAGACCCGCTTTTGCTTGTTATTGCGGGTGCCGATCGACGTCGGCACCCGAGCTTCACGCGTCTGAATAGACGCGCTAAGTCGCTGTAGCACTTTGAATTGCTGCATAATTTCGTCCTCAAGTCGATCCCGATTTGAGGAATTATGCACCGGGCAACCGCGTTAGCGGTCGCCTGGTCGGGCGTCAACCACGCGCCGCGAGGATCGACGCTTCGAGAATGTCGAGCGCTTCGGCGAAGACTTCGTCCTGGATGGTGATCGGCGCCAGGAAGCGAATGACGTTGCCATGTACGCCGCAGGTCAAGAGGATCAGTCCCTTTTCCAGCGCGATCAGGCGAACCTTGTTGGCGAAGTCGGCGCTCGGCAGGTTGGTCTTCACGTCGTTGAACTCGACGGCATTCATGAAGCCGGGGCCGCGGATGTCGACGATCTCGGGTGCCTGTTCGCGGATGGCGGCAAGGCGCTGCTTGAGCCGGCCGCCGAGCTGCTCGGCGCGTTCGCACAGCTTGTCTTCGGCGATGACATCGAGCACCGCATGGGCGGCGGCGATACCTAGCGGGTTGCCGCCATAGGTGCCGCCAAGGCCGCCGGGGGCCGGCGCATCCATGACTTCGGCGCGGCCGGTGACGGCGGCGAGCGGGAAGCCGCCGGCAAGGCTCTTGGCCATGGTGATGAGGTCAGGCGCAACGTCGTGATGGTCCATGGCGAACATCTTGCCGGTGCGGGCAAAGCCGGTCTGGACCTCGTCGGCGATCAGAAGGATGCCATGCTGGTCGCAGATTTCGCGCAGCGCCTTCATGAAAGCGGCGGGCGCGGGGTAGAAACCACCTTCGCCCTGCACCGGCTCCAGGATGATCGCGGCGACACGGCCCGGATCGACATCGGCGGCAAAGAGCTTCTTGAGTGCTGCGAGCGACTGTTCGGTAGTAATGCCGTGCAGTTCGATCGGGAAGGGGGCGTGGAAGACGTCGCCCGGCATCGCGCCGAAGCCGACCTTATAGGGAACGACCTTGCCGGTCAGTGCCATGCCCATGAAGGTGCGGCCGTGGAAGCCGCCGGAAAAGGCGATGACCGCCTGGCGACCGGTCGAGGCGCGCGCGATCTTGACGGCATTTTCGACAGCTTCGGCACCGGTGGTGACGAAGATCGTCTTCTTGGCGAAGTTACCGGGCGTCAGCGCGTTCAGGCGCTCGGCGAGGTGCACGTAGGATTCGTAAGGCACGACCTGATGGCAGGTATGGGTGAAGCGATCGATCTGCGCCTTGACCGCCTCAATGACCTTGGGGTGACGATGGCCCGTGTTGACGACCGCAATGCCGGAGGCGAAGTCGATGTAGCGATTGCCTTCCTTGTCCCAGATCTCCGAGTTTTCCGCGCGATCGGCGTAGATCTGGGTGGTCATGCCGACGCCGCGGGAGATGGCGGCGTTCTTGCGGTCGGTGAGGCTGGTCATGGCGCGTTCCTGTCACGTCTGGAGCTAATATATTGCATTTTTTCTGCAAGTTTATTCTGGAAGTGGTACACCTTTCACAGTCGATTGCAAATCAAATTTGGTGATCGAGACAACACGGGCGCTGATGCGGCGTCCTTGTCAGATCTCAATCGCGACGGGTAAGGTTGCGGACACGTCTGAACTGCACGGATTCGTGCAGCGCCGGCGGGCGGTAAAGGGAAGTTGGAATGGGCGCTGTGCGCTACAAGGTTGCCGAGGCGGCGCGTCTGGCGGGGGTCTCCGCTTCGACTCTGAGGTTATGGGAGACGCAAGGGTTGGTCGTGCCCGAGCGCTCGCCGACGGGACATCGGCAATATACGGAGGGCGATCTTGCCCGGCTGAAGCGCATCGCCTGGTTCCGCGTCGAACGTGGGCTGAACCCGGCCGCGATCCGCGAGGCGCTTGAGGCGGAAGGTGCCGGGGACGACGCTGTTTCGAGCGCGGGCGAGGGCGGCGACAATCAGGTCGGCCGCAAGCTCAGAAGCTTGCGGCACGCGGCAGGAAAGACGCTCGAGCAGGTTGCCGGCGACATCGGCATCGCCGCATCGGTGCTCTCGACGCTGGAACGCACCTCGCAGGGTGTCTCGGTGGCCGTCCTGCACAACATCGCGGAATACTTCGGAACCACCGTTTCCAGCCTCTCCGGCGAGGAGGAAGCGGATGCGCGGGCCGTGGTGCGAGCCGGCGAATGGCGGACCTGGCCGCGCACGACGCCCGGCGTCACCGTGCAACTGCTGGCCGACGGCCGCAACCAGATGGATTGCCACCGCTTCGTGCTGGAACCGGGGGCTTCCAGCGAGGGCGCCTACCGGCACGAGGGCGAGGAGTTCGTCTATGTTCTCTCGGGCCGGGTTGAGTTCATCCTCGACAGCGACCAGTTCTACGACCTCGGCGTCGGCGACTCGCTCTATTTCGAGAGCAAGAGGCGCCATGCCTGGACGAACCGGCACGACGGTGAAACCGTCCTTCTTTGGGTCAATACGCCACCGACATTCTAAGCCCCCGGCCGACTTGAGGCGCTTTCGTTTCTGAAACAATACAAGGGCTTGCGGCCTCGGCCCGGCGGCGGTGACCGGCGCCTCGGTCGTCACGGTCGACCGCCCGCAGGCGAGCTCGGCGCGCTGCCGCCATTCCAGCGGTCAAAGTTTGGCCCTATTCGACCCTAGAGTTTTAGGGGCCGCCTTCAATGCGTCGTGCGACCGATCAGACCTTTCACGCTTCTCTTGAAGCAAATGGCAACCTTGCGGCAAAAATCGTAGCTGACCAGAGAGTTGGCTCCACAAGGAACAGGGCCCGCAAGGGTCGGAACTCCGAGGGGATGTTCAATGTTGAATACGCGCGACCGTCAGTTGGACGGGTTGCGGGCCGCTGCCGTTTCCATGGTTCTGTACGCGCATTTTTTTGCCGCGGACGATTCCCATTGGGGACACATCGGTGTGCGGCTGTTCTTCATTCTCAGCGGCTTTCTGATCACGCGGCTATTGCTCGACGCCCGTTCCGCCGCTCAGTTCGAACCGGCGACGGCTCTCAGATCCTTCTACGCGCGTCGCGCCTTGCGCATCTTCCCACCCTATTTCGGCATGCTGGGCGTCCTGTGGCTGTTCAACCTGGAGGGCGCCAGGGAAGGCTGGGTCTGGCACGCGCTTTACCTCTCGAACTTCTGGTACGCGGTCAAGGACGCGTGGACACCGTGGGTGCTCTGCCACACCTGGAGTCTCAGCATAGAAGAGCAGTTCTATATCGTCTGGCCGCTTCTCGTTCTGCTGACGCCGCGCCGTCTGCTCGGGCGGCTTTGTGTCGGTGTGATTGCCTGTTCGCTGGCCTACCGCTTCTATTGGCCGCTGACAGGCGCCCCCTCGCTCGCGCGCGATCTGCTGCCGCCGGCCTCGATGGATGCGCTGGCGGCGGGTGCCCTCCTGGCCGTCCACCGATCGCATGTCACAGCCTGGCCGCGATGGATGGCGGCCAGCTGGCTGCCGCTTTCCATCCTGTCGCTCGTCCTCCTTTGGGCGCGCTCGACTGCAATGGGGCCGGTGCCCGATTGGCTGGTGTGGATCGGCCTTGAAGTTTCGCCCCTGGTTCCGCTTGCAATGTTGGTGGGCAGCGCCTCCGCCGGGTTCCGCAACGATTTCGGCAGGCTGCTCGAACTCCCGCCGCTGACGGCGCTCGGGCGCGTCAGTTATGGCGTCTACCTGTTTCATCCGGTCGTGTTGGCGCTGGTCGTCAAGGCGCAGGCGTGGATACCGGTCAATGTTTCCGAACAGGGCTTCGGGCGTTTGCTCGTTGCCGGTTCCGCCACTTTGGTCGTCGCGGCCGTCTCCTGGCTCGCCTTCGAGAAACCGCTCAACGCCCTGAAACGGTACTTCCCCTACCTTCGCGCGGGCGGCCGGCGGAGTAGATCGGCCCCAAATGCCGGAAGCTCTGTCAACTGGCTGCAGGGGAAAAAGGGTGAGCGGCCGCAGCCGACCTATCGCACGGACGCCGCTGGCAGGGAAAATGCGCTCCATGCTTCAGATCTGCAATAACGTTCGAGAATGCCCATGACCGTTCCGTTGGTTTCCGTCCTGCTGCCCGTCTACAACGCCGAGCCCTATCTGGCTGCGGCGCTTGAGAGCATTCTGAAGCAGGATTATCGACGGCTGGAGATCATCGCTATCGACGACGGTTCGCGCGATCGTTCGCTGGAAATCATGCGACGCTATCAGCAGGCGGACGACCGCATCACCATCGTCTCGCGCGAAAATCGCGGTCTGATCGCGACCTTGAACGAAGGCCTCACGCTGGCGAAGGGCGACCTCATTGCCAGAATGGACGCGGACGATATTTCCTATCCCTCGCGACTGTCACGCCAGGTGTCGCTGTTCCAGCGGCAGCCGGAGCTTGCGCTGTGCGGCTCGGGTATCGACACGCTGCTTGGCGACCGTATCATCCGCGGCACGCCCAACCCGATCTATCAGCCGGCGAGCCTGCGGGCGCTGTCGAAGTTCTTCACGATCTTCATCCACTCGACCGTCGTCTTCAACAGGCGCGTCATCCCGCAGGATATGCTGACCTATGATGCGCATTACGTGCATGCGGAGGATTTCGATCTCTTCCGAAGGGTTGCCGAGCGTTTTCCGGCTGTGATGATCGACGAGGCGCTGATCGCTTACCGCATTCACGGCAACAGCGTTACGAACACGCATAAGCGCCAGATGCGCCGCACGCATTTGCAGATCGTCGGCGAAAATCTCGAACGCGAAGAGCTTTGCGACGGTCCCTCTGCCTTGAATGATATCGGCCTCGCAGTGACGTCGGAAACGATAGGGCGTGCCGCTGCGTGTATTCTCTCGCTTGAGGCCAGGGTCTCGGCGCTTCCTGCGGAAACCCGCGCCGGATACGAGGCGGGCGCGCTGAATTTCTTCTATTTTCTCTATCAGTTCGTCAGCGACGAGCGGCGGCCGGAACTCACCCACGAGTTTTTGACGCAGACGAGAAAATGGGGGCTCATCCGTCGCCGGGAACGATATGGCCTAATCGCCGGCGCTCGAGTGCCATGGTGCAGCCGCATGACGTTGGCTGCTTCAAGCCGGCTGGATGCTGTGTCGCGGTATCTGCAATCCGTGCCTGCGACGAGCGTCCTTCCGCAGCAAGGGATGCGCTAGCATGACCGTCGAGGGCCTGAAGTGGACAGCGGCGGAACGCAGCGACATGGTGGAGACGCCACGGTCGCCGTCGCCCCCCGCACGCAACGCGCTTTTCGCAAGCTTTATCGTCTGCACGCGCAATCGTGCGGCGGCGCTCGAGACCTGCATTCGATCGATCGAGACAGTTTGTGGCACCCATGCTGCCGGCCGGTGCGAGTTGATCGTTGTTGACAACGGTTCGACCGATGACACGCCTGAACGCATTGCCCGGATGGTTTCCGCTTCCCCGCTGGCAATCACGCACCTCATCGATACCCGACCGGGCCTCGCTGCCGCGCGCAACACGGCCATGGCACGCGCGCGTGGCGGCATTCTGGTTTTCATCGACGACGATTGTCAAATCGACACGAACTATCTGGCTGACCTGGAGCGCCACTACGCAAGCGGCGAAAGCGGAATCATTCGCGGCGGCCGCGTGGAACTCGGAGATGCCAGAGACCTGCCCTTCACGATCAAACGATCGAACGCGCGTGAGCGGTTGACGTGTGACATTCATCCGGGTGGCTTCGTCTTGGGCTGCAACATGACGATGCATCGCGAGGTTGCGCTGCGTGTCGGGGCATTCGACGAACGCTTCGGCGCCGGCACCTCCCTGCAGTCGGCCGAAGACACCGACTATCTGCTGCGCGCCTACAGGCTCGGTATCCCGATCGAATATGTCCCCGACATGCTCGTCTTCCATCACCACGGCCGACGCACCCGCCTGGCAATCGAGAGGCTTCACCGCAACTACAGTTTCGGCAACGGCGCGCTTTGCATGAAGCATATCCGCACGACACCATGGTTGCTGCGGCATTTCTGTTGGACCGTCCGGTCGGCTATCAGGGAAGTCTTCGGCGGCCCCCGGTTCGACCCCGTCCTGCACCTGTCGCATTGGCCAATCGTTTTCATGAACCTGCTCGGCGCTCTCAAGTTCATGAGCCTGTCCGTCGCCGAGCGGACAACGGGCCCGGTCGAACAACGGGCCCGAGAGCAACTCCAGCGCTGAGGACGGCCGCGATGTTCAGAATTCTCTTGCCGAGCCTGCAGCTGTTGCGCAATGCACTGGATGGCCAGATGCGTCTGCTTCCGCTCGTGGTGGTCCTCGGCCTCTGCAGCGCGGCACTGGAGGGCGTCGGTATCGGCCTCATCATTCCCATGCTGGGCATTATTGCCGGCGACCAGGATCCGGCGGCACTGAGCGGCGTCTCCTCTCTTTTCCAGCAGGTCGGATCGGGACTGGACGATCGCGAAAGGCTGATCGTCATCGCCGCTGCTGCCTTTGGGCTGATCTGTCTCAAGAATGTCCTGGCTTTTGCCAACACGGTGCTTGCAACCTTCATCTACGGCAAGGCTGGCCACGCGATCCGAAGCGCACTGTCGGGTCAGTTGCTGCGCATCGGCTACCCGTTCTTCATGAAGGAGAATCCCGGGCGCTTGCTCAACATCATTTCGAACGAGTCCTGGCGAGCATCCGACGCGATACAAACCGTACTTGCTGCCCTTGTGAATGGCGCGGCCGCCGTCATCCTGCTCGCGTTCCTCCTGCTTTTGTCCTGGCAGATGACGTTATTCGTGGCGCTCGGCCTCGTTCTCGTGCAGCTCGTACACTACGTCCTGTCCGCAACCCTCACGGGGCCGAGCCGCGATGTCACCTCCTTCAACGGCGAGCTGGCGGCACGCATGCTCCACCTGGTCCACGCCGGCCGCCTGATCCGGATATTCGGGCAGGAGGCGCGGGAGAAGGCCGCGTTCGATGGGGCGTCGGATTCGGTCAGGCGCGCCGCCTTCGCACTACAGGCCCGCCAGGGCATGCTGCCACCGCTGACCGAGACGCTCCACTCCGCTCTCTTCCTTGGAGTGGTCGTCAGTGCCTGGTCTGCCGGCATCAGTTTTCCTGTGATCGTTGCCTTCGTGGTTCTGCTCTATCGTTTGCAGCCGCATATGCGTGCCTTGCAATTGTCCTGGAGCCAGATCCAGGGCTGGAGCGGATCGCTGGAGGAGGTGCATTGGTTGTTGGACTCGTCCGGCAAGCCGCGGCCGCCGGAGGGGAGGGAGCCTTTCAGCGGGCTGCGGCAGCGGCTGAGATTTGATGACGTCACTTTCCGCTATCCGAGCTCGGGTTCCCGAGACGTCGTGCTGCAGTCGGCGGCGTTCGAAATCCCAGGCGGCCGTTCGACGGCGCTTATTGGCCGGTCCGGTGCCGGCAAGACGACGATCGTCAATCTGCTATGCCGCTTCGTCGAGCCGGATGAGGGAAACATTCTCGTCGACGATGTCCCGCTGAACCGGATCGACCCGGTGCAATGGCGAAGCCGGATCGCGCTCGCGAGCCAGGACCTGGAACTGGTTGATGGAACGATCCTGGAGAACATCACCTATGGCCGGGAGGCGACCACCGCAGCCGAAGTGGAGCATGCGGCCAGGATGGCCGAAGCGCATGGCTTCATCGAAGGCTTGCCGCAGGGCTATCAAACCGTCGTCGGCTATCGAGGTGCCAGCCTTTCGGCCGGGCAGCGACAGCGGGTCGCGCTCGCCAGGGCCCTGGTGCGTGATCCGGATATCCTGATCCTGGACGAAGCCACCAACGCGGTCGACGGGCTATCGGAAGCGGCCATCGTCGAGACGCTGAAGTCGAGAGCGGGACGTCGCACGACGATCGTCATCAGCCATCACCGCAGCACGATCTCGTTCTGCGACGAGGTCGTCATTCTCGGCGGCGGCCAAGTGAAAGGTCAGACAGCTTTCGCCGACGTGGCCGCCTTGAGCATGGATCAGCTTTACGAGCACGAAACCGCGAAAAGGCGGCGGGCTTGAGGGGGGCCTTGTCCCCGTTGTCTCCAGTTCGCTTGGCCGATCCCAGCCTTCGATGATCGAAACGAAATCGGCGCGCGGCCGCATGATCACGGGCCGCGCCGGTTTGTTTCTCATGGGAATAGGCCGCCCGCTTCCCGTGGTCTCAATGATGTAAGCGGAAAGCGGGCGGGTTCTCGGAATCAGGCTGCCGCGTAGCGCTTTGCCATTTCCGGCAGGCGCAGCGTGCGGATCTTGGAGGCCTTGCCGGCGGTGCGGAAGGCTTCGAAGCGCTCCTTGCAGACCTCGGTCATCAGCGCGGTTGCCGGCTTCAGGTAGTTGCGCGGGTCGAAATTCTCCGGGTTTTCGGCGAAGTTCTTGCGGATCGTGCCGGTCATCGCGAGGCGCAGGTCGGTGTCGATGTTGACCTTGCGCACGCCAAGCGGGATCGCCTTCTGGATTTCAGAGACCGGAACGCCCCAGGTCGGCTTCATCTTGCCGCCATAGGTGTTGAAGAGATCCTGAAGATCCTTCGGCACCGACGACGAGCCATGCATGACCAGATGCGTGTTCGGCAGCTTCTTGTTGATCTTAGCGATCGTCTCGATCGACAGGATGTCGCCATCGGGCTCGCGGGTGAACTTGTAGGCGCCGTGGCTGGTGCCGATGGCGACGGCCAGTGCATCGACACCGGTCTTGGTGACGAAATCGAGCGCCTGGTCCGGATCGGTCAGTAGTTCCTCGCGCGACAGCTTGCCTTCGAAGCCGTGGCCGTCTTCCTTGTCTCCGGCGCCGGTCTCGAGGTTGCCGAGGCAGCCGAGTTCGCCTTCGACCGAAACGCCGGCCGCATGCGCGATCTTCACGACCTCTGCGGTGACGGCGACATTGTATTCATAGCTGGCGACGGTCTTGCCGTCCTTTTCGAGCGAGCCGTCCATCATGACGGAGGTGAAGCCGTTGGTGATGGCCGAGATGCAGGTCGACGGCTGGTCGCCGTGGTCGAGGTGCAGACAGACGGGGATATGCGGGTATTCCTCGGCAGCACCCAGGATCAGGTGGCGCAGGAACGCATCACCCGCATAGGAACGGGCGCCGCGGCTTGCCTGAAGGATCACCGGACTGTCGGTGGCATCGGCGGCGCGCATAACGGCCTGAATGTATTCGAGATTGTTCACATTGAACGCCGGCAGCGCGTAATCGTTCTCCGCCGCATGGTCGAGCAGTTGCCGCAATGTGATCAATGCCATTCGGTATTCTCCCTTGGTGCTCGGCGCAGCCTTCCCGGTGCGCCACAAAAACAATCCGGCTTGAAGCCCGCATGAACATCATCGCAGGCAAGCGATGGCCGGAATTTCCGTGCGGCGTGACAGCGCGCGCGAATTGGTCGCGCCCACCGAAGTCAGGCGCACAATAGTTCATCGAAGTGGTTTGACAACCGGGCAAAAGGCAGGTTGCCAGAGGTCGAAACGCGCTTCAATCGATTTTACTGTGGACTGGATGCAACACCTTTCCGGTGAACTGGTTTCACTTTCTGGTGGTGCCTTTGAGGGGAGGAAGGCAAGAGTCGCATTTGCGACCGGTGCGTGTATATTTCGTACTGCACACCATGCCGGTCGAGTGCGCGGTGGAAACAGTCTGTCTACATGAAGTGAGGTGTTCGCAAGAAGATTGCGGCGAACGGCGCCATTCTTTACGCACATTACGTAAACTGCCGGCAAAATTCACAAAGTTTGCACGGTCGATGATTCGACGGTGGCTGCGGCCGTGTTTTGTCGACAAAAATTGCCGACCTAAAACGTTGCAGGAGATTTCCCGAAATTGCCCTGCTTCCGTCACACGTCCGTCGCAAAGGCGACGAAAAGAATCGCAAACGAAATACAACCTATAGGATAGAAGGAATTCTGTCCTATAGATAAAGATGCAGACGGCCGCAGAATCCGCCTTGCGTTTGAGGACGATTTGCACTTCTCTCCTGCGATCACAAACCCAAAACAAGGGGAAGGAGAGAAACAAAATGGCATCACTGAAACTCAACCTTAGCGCTGCCGCGCTGATCGGTTCGCTGCTCATCGGAGCAAGCCCGGCGCTCGCCGAAGCTGTCCTGCATCGCGGCAATGCGGGTGAGCCGCAAACCCTGGATCAGGCCCATACCTCGATCAACATCGAAGCGTTCATCCTCAAGGACCTCTACGAGGGCCTGACGATCTATGACGCCGCTGCCAAGATCGTCCCAGGTGTCGCTGAAACGTGGGAGCTCTCGGACGACGGTACGGTCTACACCTTCAAGCTGCGCGCCGATGCAAAGTGGTCGGACGGTTCGCCGGTAACGGCAGAAGACTTTGTCTTTTCCATCCGCCGCGTCGAAGATCCGAAGACCGCGGCCGGCTATGCCAACATTCTCTTCCCGATCAAGAACGCCGAAAAGGTCAACAAGGGTGAACTGCCGACCGACCAGCTCGGCGTGAAGGCTGTCGACGAAAAGACGCTCGAAATCACGCTTGAGCGCCCGACCCCGTTCTTCCTGGAACTGCTGGCGCACCAGACCGCGCTTCCGGTCAGCAAGGCAAGCGTCGAAAAGAACGGCGCTGACTTCGTCAAGCCGGGTGTCATGGTTTCGAACGGCGCGTTCACGCTCGCCGCCCACGTTCCGAACGACAGCCTGACCGTCGTCAAGAACGCCAACTATTGGGATGCGGCCAACGTCAAGCTCGACAAGGTCATCTTCTACCCGATCGACGACCAGGCCGCTTCGGTTCGCCGTTTCGAAGCCAAGGAAATGGATCTCGTCTACAACTTCTCGGCTGATCAGATCGGGCGTCTGCGCACGTCCTACGGCGATCAGGTCCATGTTTCGCCGTCGCTCGCGACGTATTATTACGCCTTCGACACCCGTCAGGAGCCCTATAGCGACGTGCGCGTCCGCCAGGCTCTGTCCATGGCCGTCGACCGCGACTTCCTCGCCAAGGAAATCTATGCCGGTTCGCAGCTCCCCGCCTATTCGATGGTCCCCCCGGGCATCGAAAGCTACGGTGAGCCGTCCAAGGCCGAGTTCGGCACGCTGTCGCAGCTCGACCGTGAAGACAAGGCCGTCGCCCTGATGAAGGAAGCCGGCTACGGCGAAGGTGGCAAGCCGCTCGATATCGAGTTGCGCTATAACACCAACCCGAACCACGAGCGTGTTGCGACCGCTGTCGCCGACATGTGGAAGAACACCTTCGGCGCCAAGGTGTCGCTGGTGAACCTCGACGTGTCCTCGCACTACGCCTACCTGCAGGAAGGCGGCAAGTTCAACGTTGCCCGTGCCGGCTGGCAGGCGGACTACGCGGACGCAGAGAACTTCCTGGCACTCAGCGTCGGCTCCAACAAGACCTTCAACTACGGCCACTTCGAAAACGCTGAATTCGACGGCCTGATGAAGAAGTCCTACGACGAGCAGGATCCGGCAGCCCGCTCGAAGCTGATGCATGAAGCAGAAGCGCTGCTGATGAAGGAACAGCCGATCGCTCCGCTTCTGACCCAGGCCGACCTGTGGCTGGTTGCCAGCCGCGTCAAGGGCTGGGCGGACAATGCTCCGAACGAGCACCTCAGCAAGTTCCTGAGCATCGCCGAATAACGAACAGAGACGACGCGCGGTAACAGGCCGCGCGTCGCCTCCGGAGCACGTCCATGATTTCCTTCATCCTCCGCCGATTGGCGAGTGCGGTGCCGACCTTGTTTATCGTCGTCACCATATCCTTCTTCCTGATGCGGTTCGCCCCTGGTGGCCCCTTCAACCTCGAGCGTCCTCTTCCGCCACAAACGATGGCGAACCTGATGAAGACGTATCAGCTCGACCAGCCCCTTTGGCGCCAATACACGCACTATCTCAGCAATGCTGTGACCGGCGACTTCGGCCCGAGCTATGTCTATAAAGACAACAATGTCGCTGAATTGATCAGCAAGGGTCTGCCCTATTCGATGGAGCTCGGCTTCTACGCGCTGTTGCTTGCTCTCATCGGCGGCGTGACTGCCGGCACGATCGCCGCGCTCAGGCAGAACAGCATTCTCGATTTTGCGATCATGTCGGTCTCGACGATCGGCGTCACCGTGCCGAACTTCGTTGTCGGTCCGGTGCTCGTGTTGATATTCGCGGTCGGCCTTTCGTGGGTTCCCTCCGGCGGTTGGGGTGATGGATCGTTCCGCTCCCTGATCCTGCCGATGATTGCGCTGGCACTGCCGCAGGTTGCGGTTTTCGCGCGCCTGACACGCGGATCGATGATCGAGGCGCTTCACACCGACCACATCCGAACCGCCAGGGCCTATGGCCTACCTGCGCGAACGGTTGTGGTGACCCACGCGATGCGCGGCGCGATGCTGCCGGTCGTGTCCTATCTCGCACCCTGTGCCGCGGCGCTGCTGACCGGTTCGGCTGTCGTCGAGACGATCTTCACCATTCCGGGTGTCGGCCGTTACTTCGTCCTCGGCGCGATCAACCGCGACTATACGCTGGTGATGGGCACGGTCATTCTCGTTGCAATCTTCGTCATCGTTTTCAATCTCCTGGTCGACATTCTCTACGGCCTGCTCGATCCGAGGGTTCGCCATGACTGATATCGTCCAGACCCCGGTGGTGACACCGGAAACCAAGGGGCGCAGCCTCTTTCAGCTCGCCGCCATGCGCTTCAAGCGCAACCGTGCCGCCATGGCCGGTTGCGTGATGCTGGCACTGATCGCGCTGTTCTCGTTCTTAGGTCCGCTGTTTGTGCCGCATACCTATGACCAGGTGTTTCCGTCATACGTCACGAAAGCCCCCAGCCTCGAGCCGCGGCCCGACGTTTCGACGTTGCAGGGGGTGATGGAAGGCATCGCGACCCGCGCCCGCGTCACGCTCAAGGAGTTCAATCTCGAGGGTGAGACCTTCACCGCGACGATCACCTCGGAACAGCCGATCGATGCGCGCGCAACGCGCTATTTCGATCGCGCCAACGAGTTCCGCGACACCCAGGTGGTGGCAACGGAAGATGACGGCCGCACGCTGAAAGTGACCGGTCAGGTCGACCGGGAATACTTCCCCTTCGGCACCGATTCCAACGGTCGCGATCTTCTGGTCCGCGTCATGCTCGGTGGCCAGATCTCGATAGCCGTCGGCCTGCTGGCGAGCCTCGTTTCGCTCGGCATCGGCGTCGTCTACGGCGCGACATCGGGCTATATCGGCGGCCGCGTCGACAACGTCATGATGCGACTGGTGGAGATCATGTATTCTCTGCCCTTCGTCTTCCTCGTCGTCGTTCTCGTCGTGTTCTTCGGTCGCTCGTTCATCCTGATCTTCCTGGTGATCGGGGCGGTGGAATGGCTCGACATGGCCCGTATCGTGCGCGGCCAGACGCTTGCGCTCAAGCGGCGCGAGTTCGTCGGCGCCGCGCAGGCACTCGGCCTGACCGATTGGCAGATCATCCGCCGGCACATCATCCCCAATACGATCGGTCCGGTCATCGTTTTCGTGACCGTCGTCGTGCCCAAGGTGATCCTGCTCGAGAGCTTCCTCTCCTTCCTTGGCCTCGGCGTTCAGGCGCCGCTGACGAGCTGGGGAGCGCTGATCTCGGAAGGCGCAAACAACATCCAGTCGGCGCCGTGGCTGCTCATCTTCCCGGCCATCTTCTTTGTCCTGACGCTGTTCTCGCTGAATTTCGTTGGCGACGGCCTGCGCGACGCGCTCGACCCGAAGGATCGCTGACATGGCAGATACCAAGGAAACCATCCTGGCCGTTCGCGGCCTCAAGGTGAACTTCTCGACGCCTGATGGCACGGTGGAAGCGGTCAAGGGCATCGATCTCGACGTCCGTACCGGTGAAACGCTTGCGGTCGTCGGCGAGTCCGGCTCCGGCAAGAGCCAGACGATGATGGGCATCATGGGCCTGCTCGCCAAGAACGGTGAGGTCACCGGCTCCGCGCGTTACCGCGGCCAGGAGCTTGTGGGCCTGCCGCCCAAGGCGCTGAACGAGGTGCGCGGTGCGAAGGTCACCATGATCTTCCAGGAGCCGATGACCTCGCTCGATCCGCTCTATCCCGTCGGCCGCCAGATCGCCGAGCCGATCGTGCACCATCGGGGCGGCACGTTCAAACAGGCGCGGGCGCGCGTGCTTGAACTGCTCGAGCTCGTCGGCATCCCGGAACCTGGGCGCCGCATCGACAGCTATCCGCATGAACTTTCGGGTGGCCAGCGTCAGCGCGTGATGATCGCCATGGCGCTTGCCAACGACCCGGATCTCCTGATCGCGGACGAACCGACGACGGCGCTCGACGTGACGATCCAGGCGCAGATCCTTGATCTGCTCAAGTCGCTGCAGAAGCGCTTCGGCATGGCGATCGTGCTGATCACGCACGACCTCGGCATCGTCAAGCACTTCGCGGACCGCGTTGCGGTGATGCGTCGCGGCGAAGTGGTGGAGAGAGGCACGACGGCTGACATCTTCGAGCGGCCGCAGGCCGACTACACGAAGATGCTGCTCGCGGCCGAGCCGAGCGGCCGCAAGGCGTCGCCGGCCGACAGCGCGCCGATCATTCTCGAAGGCCGCGACGTCTGTGTCGACTATCAGATCGGCGGCGGGCTTTTCCGGGGTGGGAAGTCTGTCTTCCGTGCGGTGGACAACGTCAATCTGCGCCTGCAAGAGGGGCAGACGATCGGCGTCGTCGGCGAGTCCGGTTCCGGCAAGTCGACGCTCGGTCGTGCGCTTCTAAGGCTTCTGCCGAGCAGCGGCTACTATCGTTTCGGGACGACGGATATTTCCGGCTTCGACCGCGGGCAGATGCGGCCGCTGCGTCGCACGTTGCAACTCGTCTTCCAGGATCCGTACGGCTCGCTTTCACCCCGGCGCACCGTCGGTGAGATCATCACCGAAGGCCTGCAAGTGCACGAGCCCGAGCTCAGCCGTGCCGATCGCGACCGCCGGGCGTCAGAAGCGCTGAAGGAAGTGGGGCTCGACCCTGCGTCCCGCAACCGCTACCCGCACGAGTTCTCGGGCGGCCAGCGGCAGCGCATCGCGATCGCCCGCGCAATGATCCTGAAGCCCAAGGTCGTCATTCTCGACGAACCGACCTCGGCGCTCGACCGCTCGGTTCAGGGTCAGGTGATCGAACTCCTGCGCGACCTGCAGCGCTCGCATGGGCTCTCCTACATCTTCATCAGCCACGATCTTTCGGTGGTGAAGGCGATGTCGGACTATGTGATCGTCATGAAGAACGGCAAGATCGTCGAGGAAGGCGAAACGGACGCGATCTTCGAGGCGGCGAAGCAGCCCTATACCAAGACGCTGATCGGCGCAGCCTTCAACGTCTGAGCCGGCCGATACCGCAGTTGACAGGGACGCGAGCGATCGCGTCCCTGCTTTATTCCGGGCACTTGCGGTTTCGGCGCGGGCTCTGATCAGAGTTCGCCATCGGCCGGGAAATCTGCAGCGACAAGCTTCTTGTCGAGCCCGAACTTCTGCATTTTCTCGTAGAGCGTCTTGCGCGAAATGCCGAGAGACTCGTAGACCGGCTTCAGGGCGCCGCCATGCGCGGCAATGGCGCTGGCGATGAGACCCTTTTCATAGGCTGCCACCTTGTCGGCAAGCCGGCCGCTCTCTTCCTTCGCGGCATCGAGCGGTGCTGAATCAAGCCCGAGCACCAGCCGCTCGGCGGCGTTGCGCAGTTCGCGCACATTGCCCGGCCAGTCGCGCTCCGCCATTTCCGCCAGCATGGCTTGCGAGACCTCGACTTCATCGCGGCCATAGCGTGCCGCAGATTCCCTTACCAGTTGCAGGAAGAGCAGCGGGATATCGGCGCGGCGCTGGGCGAGCGAGGGAACCCGAAGCGTTGCGACGTTGAGGCGGTAGAGCAGATCGGCGCGGAAGCGCCCCGCGGCAACTTCCCTTTCGAGATCGACCTTGCTGGTGGCGATGAAGCGCACATCGAGCGGTACGACTTCGTTCGATCCGAGGCGGGTGATGACGCGTTCCTGGAGGACGCGCAGGAATTTTGCCTGAAGGTCGAACGGCATCGAGCCGATCTCGTCGAGCAGGATGGTGCCGCCGCGACCATGCTCGAATTTGCCGTAGCGCGGACGAATGGCGCCGGGAAAGGCGCCGGGCTCGTGGCCGAAGAGTTCGCTCTCGATCAGGTTCTCCGGCAGGGCCGCGCAGTTGATGGCGATGAACGGGCTGTTGGCGCGAGCGCTGAGATCATGCAGCGTGCGGGCCAGCACCTCCTTGCCGACGCCGGTATCGCCGATGATCAGCGTGTCCGCGTCGGCTGCGCCGATGGCGCGGATACGATAGCGCAGATCGACCATGACCTGGCTGCGGCCGGGGAGCCGCTGCTCGATGTCGTCGCGTTTGCCGGCGACGGCTTTCAGCCGGCGGTTTTCCAGAACGAGCGCGCGCCAGTCCAACGCCCGGCGAATGGTGCCAGCGAGCATCTGTGCCGCAAACGGCTTCTCGACGAAATCATAGGCGCCTTCGCGCATCGCGCGCACGGCAAGCTGAACGTCGCCATGGCCGGTGACGAGGATGACCGGCACCTCGGCATCGATCTCTCGGATGCGTTGTAGCAGCGTCATGCCGTCCATGCCGGGCATGCGGATGTCGCTGATGACGACACCGGCGAAGCTGTAGCTGATGAATTCCAGGGCACGTTCGGCTGCGGCGAAGACATCGACGCGGAAACCCGCCAGTTCCAGCGCCTGCGCGCTCGAATGGCGCACCTCCTCTTCGTCGTCGACGAGCAGGATCCGGCTTTCGATCATTCGGCAGCCTCCCGGGCATTGCTGTTTTCAGCGGCAAGTTCGATCCGGAACTCGGCGCCGCCTTCCGCAAGGTTGGTTGCGATAAGACTGCCACCGAAATCCTTGATAATGTTATAGGAAATCGAAAGGCCAAGGCCCAGCCCCTTGCCGACGCCCTTTGTGGAAAAGAACGGATCGAAGATACGCTCGGCAATCGCCGGCGCGATGCCAGGTCCCCGATCGCTGACCGTCAGCACCACCTTGTGGTCTTCCTGTCGGGCGCGAAGGCGAATGGTCCGGTCATCAAGCCCCTCGACCGCATCGGCCGCATTGGAGATGATGTTGACGAGCACCTGCTGCAGGCGGACTGAGCCGGCACGGACGACGAGCGGTTTATCGCCGAGATCGATGTCGATGGTTGCCGCTGCGGCCTTCAGCCGAACCGATACGATCTCCATCGTATCGCGCACCACCTCTTCGACCGGAACCGGCCCAAGCTTCTCATTCGGTTTGCGGGCGAAATTTCGCAGATGCTTGCTGATCGCCGCCATGCGGTCGACGAGCCCGGAGATCCGGCGGATATTGTCGGTCGCCTCGTCGGAGCGACCACGTTCGATCAGCAGGGCCGCGCTGTCGGCATAGGTCTTGGCGGCGGCAAGTGGCTGGTTGAATTCGTGCGAAAGCGCCGCGGACATTTGGCCGAGACCTGCCAGTTTGCCTGCCTGGATCAGGTCGGCCTGTGTGCGGCGCAACTGCTGTTCCGTCAGGCGACGTTCGGCGATCTCCTCCTCGATCTGGGTATTGACGCGCGCGAGGTCGGCGGTGCGTTCGTCGACACGGCGTTCGAGTTCGACCTGCGCTTCTGCCTGCATTGAAATGCGTTCGTTGAGCCGCGCACGCCGCTGCAGAACAATGGCCACGCCAAGGCCGGCAAGACAGATCAACAGCAGCGCGGCGGCGACGGTGGTCAGCGCTTGCGTATAGGCAGAGGCCGTATCCACCAGTACGTTCACGGTCCAGTCGGCATCCGGCATATATTGGGAGAGCACGAGGTATTCGCGGCTCGAACCGCCGGAGGAGACGGTCATGAAGCGGTGGTCGGACGCGTTGCTCTCTGCCATGGGCAGCGGACGCAGGGTGGCGTCGGCGTACCGCCTCGAGGCTTCGGTGCGCGCGCGGCGGTCTGAGGTCAGCGGCAGGATAGAGGAATAGAGCCAGTCCGGGTCCCCGGACATGAAGATGATGCCTTCGGGATCGGAAACGAAGATCCTGTATTCCCCACCCTGCCACGAGGCTTCGATGCTTTCGACATCGACCTTGAAGACGATAACGCCGCGGATTTCGTCGCCG
Source organism: Ensifer sp. GW101-20A05 (assembly GCF_059424735.1). Lineage (NCBI taxonomy): Bacteria > Pseudomonadati > Pseudomonadota > Alphaproteobacteria > Hyphomicrobiales > Rhizobiaceae > Ensifer > Ensifer sp. GW101-20A05. Next base: position 199,951 of record NZ_JBWKZT010000009.1, read on the forward strand.
ATCTGGATTGGCGAGCCGAAATAGTAGCCGCGCTTCAGCGATGTGGTGCCAAGCGCATAGAACCGCGACTGCTGTCCGCGAAGCGCTTCCTGGAAATAGGGCCGGTAACTGAAGTTCTGGCCGACGAAGCTCGTTGGCCCGTCATAGTTGCTGGCAGCGATCGTATCGCCGTCCGGCGTGATGACATAGATATCGGAGGAGTGGAGCAGCGCGTTGATGTCTTTCAGATAGGTGTTCACCGCCTCCCTCAGTCGCCGATCACGCGGGCGGGTGACCAGTTCCTGAACGTCTTCGTGATCGGCGATCAATGCTGGCAGCGCCTGATAGCGGTTGAGGTGACCATCGAGCGCCGTGACGGCGAGCCGGAGAGCGGTGGTGGCTTGAGCGGTCGCCTCGCGCAGATAGCTGTCTGTCGTGACCGCATAGCCTTTCCAGGCCAGCATGGTCGCAAGCAGCGGCAACAGCAGGAATCCAAGAGCCAGGCGAAATTTCACAGGTGTCCGCGCGCCTCCTCGCGTGCTTACGGCAACATGCCGCGAGCCGATCTTATGCATCGGCGCAACCGGTCACAAGCGCAGCGCTGCCAGGCAAATGATTGTTGACGAGTCTCTGGTGTCGTCAATGAAATGTTGACAATGCGTTTGGCCGCCGCCGTCTTTCGCCGACGGCCGGATGAGCGCATCTATGACCCAACGGAGCGCCCGGTGGCGCCGGAGAGAAAGGATCACGGCAATGCTCAATCAGATCAAGGGTCTGCATCACGTCACTTCGATGGCCGACGATGCGCGCGAAAACAACCTGTTCTTCACCAAGTCGCTCGGCCTGCGCCGCGTCAAGAAGACGGTCAACTTCGACTCGCCGGATGTCTACCACCTCTATTACGGCGACGAAGCCGGCACACCCGGCACGGTCATGACCTATTTCCCGTTCCCGAACATGCCGCGCGGCCGTGCCGGTACCGGTGAAGTCGGGACCACCGTCTTCTCCGTGCCCGAAGGCTCGCTCGGCTTCTGGCGGGATCGCCTGACGGCATCGGGTATCTCCGGTCTCAAGGACGAAGAAACCTTCGGCGAGAAGCGCCTGAACTTTGCCGGCCCTGATGGCGACGGCTTTGCGCTCGTAGAGGTCAAGGGCGATCAGCGCACGCCCTGGACGGAAGGCGGCATCTCGGCGGATCACGCGATCCGGGGCTTCCACTCCGCCGCCCTCCGTCTTCGTGATGAAGGCGCGACGGCCGAACTGCTGAAGTTCATGGGCTATGAGGAGCTTGACCGCAAGGACGGCGTCACGCGTTTGATCGTGCCTGGCGGCAACGATGCGCGCGTCATCGACCTCGAGACGATGCCGAATATCGGCCGCGCTTCTCAGGGCGCCGGTTCGGTGCACCATATCGCCTTTGCCGTCGAAAACCGCGAAAAGCAGCTGGAAGTGCGCAAGGCGCTGATGGATACCGGCTACCAGGTCACCCCGGTCATCGACCGCGATTACTTCTGGGCGATCTACTTCCGCACGCCGGGCGGCGTGCTGTTCGAGATCGCCACCAACGAGCCAGGCTTCGACCGGGACGAGGATCTCGCTCACCTCGGCGAGGCGCTGAAGCTGCCGCAGCAGCACAAGCACCTGCGTCCGTTTCTGGAAAGCCACCTGCAGAAGATCGACGACTAACACGTCGATGCAGAGAAGGCTCGCCGTTATGGCGAGCCTTCGGCACCGGATTGTACGGAAGAACGGTTCACAGTTTCGTCGAAACCGTGAATCTAACGCTTTGAAAACAGGCAATCTCGGACGGGGTGTTTACCCGTTTCCGGAAATTGCTCCAGGAGACAAAAATGGTCGATCATGGCTACGTTCACAAACTGAAGGCCGGCAAGCCCGGCCAGCCGATCTTCTTCGTCTTTCACGGGACGGGCGGAGATGAAAACCAGTTCTTCACCTTCGCGTCCGAGCTGCTGCCCGATGCGACGATCGTCTCGCCGCGTGGCGACGTGGCGGAATATGGGGCTGCGCGCTTCTTCAAGCGCACGGGCGAGGGCGTCTACGACATGGCGGATCTTGCACGCGCCACCGAGAAGATGGCCGGTTTCGTCAAGGCATTGGCCGCCGAGCATCAGGCTTCGGAGGTGATCGGCCTTGGCTATTCCAACGGCGCGAACATTCTTGCCAATGTGCTCATCGAAGACGGTGTCTTCGACAAGTCGGTGCTCATGCATCCACTGATCCCGTTCCGACCGAAGGACAACGCGGGCCTCAAAGGGCGCCGGGTGTTGATCACGGGCGGCGAACGCGATCCCATCTGCCCGGCGCCGCTGACGCAGGCCCTGGCAGACTATTTCCAGGGGCAGGGCGCCGTAACGGAAACCGAATGGCACCCGGGTGGCCACGATATCCGCCAGAACGAGGTCGCCGCGATCGGGCGTTTCCTGAAAGGTTGACGCTATTCCAGCCGGCGGCGGAACAGCCATGAGGCGGCCGAGAGGGTGACGATGGCGATCAGCAAGAGCGGGATCGTCTGGCGCGCCACCTCGACCGCCGGAATGTCCTTTAGGAATACGCCCTTCACAATGACGAGGAAATAGCGCAACGGGTTGACGTAGGTGATCGGTTGCAGCCACGAGGGCATGTTCTCGATCGGCGTCGCGAAACCGGAGAGCAGCATTGCCGGCACCATGAAGAGAAATGCGCCGAGGATCGCCTGCTGCTGTGTCATCGACAGCGCCGAGATGAACAGGCCGAGACCGACGACGGCGGCCAGGTAGAAGACGGCGCTGCCGTAGAGCAGGAACAGCGATCCGCGCAGCGGCACCCCGAAGATGAAGACGGCGGCCAGTATGTAGATGGTGATATGGAACAGGCCGATCATCATTGGCGGGATCAGCTTGCCGATCAGGATTTCGTGGGTTCGAAGCGGTGAGACCATGAGCTGATCGAAAGTGCCGAGCTCGCGTTCGCGCGCGATCGATAGCGCGGTCACGATCAGGCCGATCAAAAGAGCGATGCTCGCCACCAGGTTCGGCACCATGAACCATTGATAGGTGAGGTTCGGATTGAACCAGTTGCGCGCAACGACCGTGACGGCGCTCGACGCCATGCGTTGGCCGGCCGGAGTCTCGGCGGCAAGCGTTCCGACGATGCGACTGAGATAGCCGGAGACGATCTGCGACGCGTTTGAGCGGCGCCCGTCGAGGATGAGCTGCACCTTTGCCGGCCGGCTCCCCTCAATATCGCGCGAGAACGTCGGGCCGATTTCGATCGCGGCAATGACCTTTTGGGTGTCGATCGCCACGCGCACCTCATCGGGGCTGTTGGTGAAGCGGATGCTGCGGAAGGTCGGCGACCCCTGGATCTCCTGAACGAGATCCTGGCTCCAATGGCCGTTGTCTCGGTTCAGCACCAGGACGTCGACGTTCGTTACCTCCAGCGTCGCGGCATAGGAAAACACCAGCAGTTGCATGATCGGCGGCACGATCAGCACGGTGCGTCCCTTGGGATCACGCAGCACCGCCAGCAATTCCTTGACGATCAGTGCCTTGAGCCTTGTCCACCACATCTCAGCCAATCCTCTTGCGGGTGCTGCGGGCGGCGAGCGCAAAGAAGACGCAGCCGATCAGGAGCATGACGGCGATGGAGCGCGTGAACATCGGCCAGATGTCGCCGGCAAGGAACACGGTCTGTAGGCTTGGGATCAGATAACGCGCCGGCACGATGAGAGTGATCCATTGAATAACCGTCGGCATCGAGTTGATTTCGAAGAGAAAGCCGGAGAGCAGGAACGCCGGCAGAAAGGCTGAGATCAGCGCGAGCTGCGAGGCGAGAAACTGGTTCTTCGTGGCCGCCGAAATCAGCAGGCCCTGGCCGAGCGCCGGCATCAGGAAGGTTGCCGAGAGCGCATAGAGTGCTGCGACCGAGCCGCGGAAGGGGACGCCGAAGAGGAAGACGGCAAGCAGAACGCAGAGCGTCATCGACGTGAGGCCGAGGATAAAATAGGGCAGCAGCTTTCCGGCCAGAAGTTCGGCGGCCGAGACGGGTGTCGCCATCATCGCCTCCATCGTGCCCCGTTCCCATTCACGGGCAACGACGAGCGAGGTGAGCAGGGTCCCGACCAGCGTCATGACGATGGCGATTGACCCGGGCACAAGGAAGTTCCGGCTGGTCAGCTCCGGATTGAACCAGAATCGTTGCTCTGACGAAATTGCCGGCGGCCGGCCGGCGCCGTCGCTCAAGCGTTGGCGCTCCCAGTTGGCAAGGGTCGCCTGGGCGTAGTTCTGCACGAAGTTGGCGGTGTTGGGGTCCGAGCCATCGACGAGCACCTGCACCGTCGGGTGGCGCCCGGCGGCATAGTCCGCCGAGAAGCCGGCTGGAATCACGACGATGCCGCGCACGCGACCGAGCACCAGATCCTCTTCGAATTCGCGCCGGTCGCGACCGACCGTCACCTTGAAATAGCGTGAGGCCTGGAAGCCGGCGGCGAGGTCGCGGGTCAGCGGCGCCTCCTCCTCGATAACCAGGCCGATCCGGGTCTGCGTGGTATCGAGCGAAACGCCGTAGCCGAACAGAAACAGGAGGATCAGCGGCAACACGAAGGCGATCAGGATGCTGCTCGGGTCGCGAACGATTTGGTAGCTTTCCTTGCGCACGAGCGCGGCAAAGCGCCGGATGCGGGCGGACCGGCCTTCGGTCGTGGAGAGCTGTGTGGTCATGCGGCCTCCTTCTCCTCCGACCCCTGGACCAGGGCAATGAAAGCATCCTCCATCGTCGGGTCCGGAAGCTTGTCGCTGGCGACCTGTGCCTTCAGTTCATCCGGCGAGCCGAGCGCGATCGACCGGCCGCGATAGATGAGCGAGATGCGGTCGCAATACTCAGCCTCGTCCATGAAGTGGGTGGTGACGAGCACGGTCACGCCCTTTTCGACCAGCCCGTTGATATGGGTCCAGAACTCGCGTCGGGTGATGGGGTCGACGCCGGAGGTCGGTTCATCGAGAAACAGTGCTTCCGGCTCATGCAGGACGGCGCAGGCAAGGGCCAGCCGCTGCTTGAGCCCAAGCGGCAGATCCTTGGCCGACATGTCGAGCAGCCGGCCGAAGGCGAAGATATCGGTCATCAGCTGGATGCGTTCGCGCTTGCCCGTGCCGGAAAGGCCGTAGACGCCGGCAAAGAAACTGAGGTTCTGCGCGACGCTTAGGTCTCCATAGAGCGAGAACTTCTGCGCCATGTAGCCAAGCCGGTTGCGCGCCTCCGCCGCGTCGCGACGCAAGTCGAAACCGGCGACGCGGCCTTCGCCGGCCGTAGGCTTCAACAGCCCACACAGCATCTTGAACGTGGTCGACTTGCCGGCGCCGTTCGGGCCGAGCAATCCGAAGATCTGGCCGCGCGGGATATCGAAGGTGATGTCGTCGGCGGCGGTGAAATCGCCGAAGCGTTTCGTCAGGCCGTGGGCCTCGATGACGGGCTTGCTGTCCTCCATCGTGAAAGGTGTCTGTGTTTCCGCCAGTTTCGAGCGGCCGCCGGGGCCGCCGCCGAGCATGTCGATGAAAGCATCCTCGAAGCGGGGCGGGGTGGTCGTCACGTCAGGCGCAGACGAGCCGTCGTCCGGTGTCGGCGGTTTTGTGTCCGGCTTCATCACCAGTCGGATCGCTTCACCCTGGATGACACCGTCGACGACATCGTCGTCATCGAGCAAGCGAGCGAGCTTCTGGCGGCGTCCATGCGCGATACCGGAAACCTTGAAGACGCGGTCGGCGACCCGAGCGGTCAGATCGGCGGGGCTGCCGGCAAAAAGCAACTTGCCCTCGTTCAGCAGGAGAACGCTGTCGCAGGCCTCGGCTTCGTCGAGATAGGCCGTCGACCAGACGACGCCAATGCCCTCGGCCGTCAGGTTCTCGACCATCTTCCAAAGGTCGCGGCGCGAGATCGGATCGACGCCGACGCCCGGTTCGTCCAAGAGGAGCAAGCGGGGCTTGCGCAGGAGCGCACAGGCGAGACCGAGCTTCTGCTTCATGCCGCCGGAGAGTTTGCCGGCAAGCCGTTCGGTAAAGCGCTTGAGATCGGTGAATTCCAGCAGTTCATCGAAGGTCGCGGCTCGCTCGGCAAGCGGCAGGCCGCGCAAGTCGGCATAGAGGTCGAGGTTCTCCTGTACGGAAAGATCTTCATAAAGGCCGAAGCGCTGCGGCATGTAGCCGATCGCCGCCTGGATGGCGGCGGCGTTGGTCACCGTGTCGAAACCGAGAACCTCGACCTTTCCCTCGTCCGGCACCATCAGCCCGGTCATCAGCCGGATCAGCGTGGTTTTTCCCGCGCCATCAGGGCCGACAAGCCCGGTGATCCGTCCGCGGAGGATTTCGCCATCGATGTGGTCGAGCGCCGGCGGGGCATCGCCGAAGCGCTTGACCACATCCAGGATCCGGACGAACGGTGCGTCGTCGTTCATCGTGTTGCCTCTGCGGATGCGGGCAAGTGCACTGTCACCGGCATGCCCTGCCTGAGATCGGGACCCGGCTTGTCGACCACGATGCGCAGGCGATAGACGAGATCGGTCCTGAGCTCTGGCGTTTCCACCGACTTCGGTGTGAACTCGGCGACGGGCGAGATGAAACCTACCGTCGCGTTGTAGGGGCGATCCGGCGCACTGTCCGACGTGATCTCGACGTTCATGCCCGGATGCACCCGGCCAAGATCCGGTTCTGCGACATAGGCCCGGACCCAGACGGGTTCGTTGAGCGAGACGACATAGACCATGTCGGACGGCGCGACGATGGCGCCGACTTCGCGCACCCGGGACAGCACCGTGCCCGCGCTTGGCGCGAGCAGGCGGGTATCGGCAAGCGACGTGCGGGCACTTTCGAGCTTGGCTTCGGCTGCGAGCACCTGTGCCTGACCCGCCTCGATGTCCTCAATCCGGCTTCCCTCCACGATGAGCGCCAGCGCCTCGCGGGCGGAGGTGGCGCGTGCAGCGGCGGCAGCCCTGTTGGCGCTTGCCTCATCCAGATTGGCTTGCGAGATGGTGCCGTTCGGACGCAATTGCCGCGCGCGTTCATAGGCAAGGTTGGCATTTTCCAGATCGGCGAGGCGTTCTTCATGGGTGGCCCGCGCCTGGGCGATTTCGGTCGGGCGGGCGCCCGCTTTCAGTTTTGCAAGATTGGCCCTGAGCGCGCCGAGTTCGGCTTCGGCCGCGGCCACCGCCTGTTCGAACGGAACGGCGTCAAGGGTCGCAAGGACATCGCCGGGCTTCACCGCGTCGCCTTCGTCGACGCCGAGGCTCGCAATACGGCCATTGACACGGAAGCCGAGAGAGACTTGGCGGATGTCGACATTGCCGTAAAGCACCGAGGTTCGCTCCGTGCCGGTCCAGCCGAGCCGCTGGGGGACGTCGAACCACCAGGCACCGGCAGCAGTGCCAGCGAGCAACAGAAGGGCGATTGCCGGCTTGTTCATGGCTGACCCTCCTTCTCGCCGCCAAGCGCCGCGACAAGCTCGGCGACGTGCCGACGCAGAATGTCGAGTTCGTCGGGGCCAACGGCCTGCCAGTTCATCTGCCGGAGCATGGCCGCATGGGCCATGCGGAAGACGAGGATGCTGCCGACGAAGGAGAGGGTCTTCAGCCGGACATGTTCGGACTGCGGCGGTTCACCGAGAATTGTCGCAACCAGCCTGCCAGCCATGCCGATCATCGGGCCCATGACATTGGCGTAGACCCGTTCGAAGGCTTCGGTTGGCTCCATCTGTTCGCGGATGATGAAGCGCGCCCAGCTCTCGGATTGCCGGCTGACGAAGATCGCGACCATGTGTTGCGCCACTTGGGTCAGGAGTTCCCGGGCTTCCTCAGCCGACATCGTCTTGCCTTCGCCGTCGAGGCGGGCAAGACGCTCGAGGATCGCGTTTCTGAGATCGCCGACATGTCCAACGATAATTGAGGCGAGATGCTCGGCGGCGGCGATGTAGAGGCCTTCCTTGCCACCGAAATAGTAGGGGATCGCCTGCAGGTTCACGCCGGCAGTCTCCGCGAGCATCCGCGTGCTGGCGCCATCGAAGCCGTAGCGGCCGAAGACATCGATGGAACTCGTCAAAAGCTTCTCGCGCGTGACGTCGCCGCGTTCCTGCCTGGATGTTTGGGTCGAGGTTTTGTTTTTCATCATGTGCTGAAATTACATCATTCTATTGATTAAGTCAATCGAATGAATTTTTGATGCGGGATTGCGCGTCTCCTGGTCCGCGGATCAGCGAAACGGTCGTGGTTCACGGCAGAGCGACGCAAAGGTTGGCTGTGATTTGGCCATATAGCGTAGATGGTTGCGCATGGCGCCTAAGGACGGCGCGCGACCAAAAGGGGATGGGGAGTATTTTCTGCCGGATCGGCCAATTGGCGGAGCCTAGACCGCGGCAGAGAAATCTATCGAGATCTTGGTGCCGCGCTCCGGGGCCGTATCGACCGCGATGGTCGCCTGGTGCAGCTCGCTGATGCGCCGAACAATCTTCAGGCCGAGCCCGAGCTGGCCGGAACTCTTCAGGTAGCCGAGGTCTTCATGGTGTTCAGGCAGGTCGACGAGCCCCTTGCCATCATCCTCGACGGAGACCACCGGGCCGGGACCGCAGGCGAGAATGATGCGCGTGCCCGATGGATTGTGCTTGACCGCGTTCTCGATCAGGTTTCGCAGCATATTCTCGACGAGCGCCGGGATCGCGGTGACCGGCGGCGTGCCTTCGTCGACGAATTCGAGCGACTTGTCGTGGTCGAAGACGAACGGCGCGATCGCTTCCGCAACAGCGGCCCCGATTTGCGACAGGCTGGTGCGCTGGTAGGCGGAGGGATCGACTGCATCGGCCCGCGCCAGAGAGGTGAGCTGCTCCAGGATATGGGTCAGAGCGTCGAGGTCCCTTTCGGCATTGCGGGCCCTTGGGTCGTCGATGCGGCTCAGTTCCATCTTGGCGATCGAGACCGGCGTCCGGATCTCATGGGCGATCGAGGAGGAGAACAGCTTCTGCGACTGAATGAGATCGGCAACGCGTGTGAGCATGCGGTTGACCGCAGAGACCAGGCGAGCGATCTCCTGCGGCATCCGCGTCAGTGGCAGGCGTGCATTGCTGTCGCGCGGGTCGAGTGCATCGGCAGCCTGGGCCGCCATGGCGACGGGTTTCAGCGCGCTGCGAATGGACCAGATCGTCGCACCGATGACGAGGCAGAACATCAACGTCATCGGTACGATCATCGAATCGAACATCTCATGCAGCAGGGCGCCGTACATGAAGCCGTTCGGATCGTTGAGGATCGCAAGTTCGATGAGCACGGAGGTTCCGCTTCGTTCGAAAGACTGGCCGCCGGCGACGCTGAAGGGTTTGCCGGGGGCGATCAGCCGCTTCCAGAACTGCGGTGCATCCATGCTGACGGGCAGGAAATGCTGGGCGCATTCGCTCGTGCAGTTCGAATAGACGATCACGCCAGAGGCTGTGCGGATGCGCAGGAAGATCGAGCCATCGTCGTCATGGCGGTCCTGATAGCGCTCGCGCATCTCGTGACTGGGCTCGTAGGTCACGACGCCATCGCGGACCTGGACATAGCCGGCCAGGTTTTCGGTTTCCTGCTGGAGCATGAGCACGCTCAGCTTGTCGTCGTCGAACCAGTAGTCGGCAAAGACGACGCCGATCTGGATTGCCATGGCAATCAGCGAAAAGGCGATGATGCGGCGGGCGACGATGCCGATCAGCGACGGGTTGCGGGGTTTCATGAGGCGCGCCTGAGCAGATAACCGATACCACGCACGGTCTCGATCTGTACGCCGGTGTCAAGCGGCTGCAGGCGCTTGCGCACGCGTGATACCGCGAGCTCGAGCGCATTGGGCGTCATTTCCTGGCCATATTCGGAAAGCGCCGTTTCGAGTTTGCGCTTCGGCACGACGCGGCCGACTTCCCGCATCAGGATTTCCATCAGCGAACGCTCGCGCGGCGGCAACGGCACCACGATGCCGTCACAGGTAAGGTCCGCGGTCGCCGGGTCGTAGCGCAAGGCTCCAGCCTCCAGCACCGGCTGGACCGCTTGCGGGTTGCGTCTCAGCATCGCACGGCAACGGGAGAGAAGCTCCCGATGATGGAATGGCTTTACGAGATAGTCGTCGGCACCGGCATCGAGCCCGGCAATACGCTCGTCGACGGATCCCTTGGCGGTGATGATCAGCACAGGCAGCCCCGGATAGTCGTGGCGGAGGCGGCGAAGCAGGGACAAGCCGTCGCCGTCGGGCAAGCCGAGATCGAGCAATACCAGATCGTGCTCCTGCCCGGCGATTGCCGTTTCGGCGTCCGCAACGGTTGAAACGGAATCGAGGCGCCAGCCAGCGTCCCGCATGGTTTCTCCGACCAGTTCTACCAGTCGCGGGCTGTCTTCAACCAGGAGCAGGCGCATTGAATCGTCTCGATATTACATTGGCCGCTGCCGACCATATGGGCTTTCGCTTGGGCTGCCAACTCCCGGTCGCAATACCCACCACCGCGTGCATGAAGCGGTCAATGAGCAATCTTGACGGGGTTTCGACAGCTTGCACGTCGTATCTCGACCGGTGAGGGGGAGGCTGCAACTGAACAGGTGGCCGTATTGCGGTCTCCACTTCGACTGAATGCCCGCGCCTGTATTGACCATCTCAGATGATCGTGCAGTCGCCGCTGGAGACGACCGCATTGATTTTTTCGAGAATTCGCCGGCCAGAGATCGGTAGTATCGCTCTGAGCGCGCTCGTCAGCGCCTATCTGCTTGTCGTCACCAACAATTCCTTCTGGACGCATACATTCGCCTATTTCAACGATTCCGTTGTGGCGCTTGTGTCCTTCAGCGCGGCACTCTGCCTCCTGACCTTTGCGGGGCTTACGACCGCCTCAGTCAAATATGTGATGAAGCCGGTGTCGATCTTCCTCATCATGGTGTCGGCGTCGGCCTCCTATTTCATCGACACCTTTGGCGTCATCATCGACAAGGACATGATCGGCAATGCGGCCGTAACCACGCAGGCGGAAGCCGGTCATCTGCTGACCGCCAGTCTGGCGATGCACCTGCTGCTCTATGGCTTGCTTCCCTCGCTTGTCGTCATCTGGATCAATGTTCGCCGTCGCCCCTTCCTCGCCAATGCCGCAGTCAATCTTGCGGTAATCATCCCCTGCCTCATCGTCAGCAGCGGGCTGGTCTATGCCAATTTCGCGAACGTCGCCTACGTGATCCGCGAGCACAAGGACCTGATGAAGCGGTTCAATCCGACGGGGCCGGTCTCGGCCGCCGTGCGGTATGCCGCTTCGACTTTCAAAGAGCGCAACATCGTCGTGCAGCCGCTCGGCACCGACGCCCGCCAGGGTCCGCGAATTGCGGCGGCCGGCAAGCCGGTGGTCGTTGTCGTCGTTGCCGGCGAGACCGCGCGCGCAATGAACTTCTCTTTGAACGGCTACGCACGCGAGACCAATCCGGAACTGAAGGCGCTCGGCGTCGTGAACTATACGGACACCACGAGCTGCGGCACGGCGACGGCGATTTCGCTTCCCTGCATGTTCTCTGTCTATCCGCGCAATGAATACAGTGACTGGAAGGCGCGTTCGACGGAAAATCTGATGAACGTGCTGACGCGTGCCGGTGTCTCGACCACCTGGTGGGACAACAACACAGGCAGCAAGGGCATTGCCGATCTCATCAGCTTCGCCAGCATGACCAACCAGAAGAACAGCCCCCTGTGCAAGAACGGGGAATGCCTGGATGAAATCTTCCTCGGCGAACTCGACAAGAAGCTCCAGGCGACCACATCGAACAGCGTGATCGTCCTGCACCAGCTCGGCAGCCACGGTCCGTCCTACTATCTGCGCTATCCCGAAAAATTCCGCCGGTTCACGCCGGATTGCCGGACGCCGGAACTGATGAAGTGCTCGGTCGCCGAGATCACCAACGCCTACGACAATTCGATCCTTTACACCGACTACGTGCTGGCAAGTGTTGCCCGTCTCCTGGAAAAGCACCAGGACCGTGTGGCGGGCGCGATGATCTACATGTCCGACCATGGCGAGTCGCTCGGCGAAGACGGTATCTATCTGCACGGTGCGCCCTACGCGATTGCCCCGCGGGAGCAGACTCAGGTGCCGTTCGTCGCCTGGTTTTCGAAGCCCTATCAGGCGGCTATGGGGGTCGACACCGTCTGTCTCGCCAAGGACACGGCACAGCCGAAGTCGCACGACAATCTCTTCCATACCGTTCTCGGCATGATGAACGTCGAGACGAAGGTCTACAAACGTGACCTCGACGCTTTCGCAAATTGCACGCGGAAGCCGGCCGGTGGCCCGATATTCCAGTCGGCAGATACCGCCAACGATCTGCCGGCCAATACAACGCGCGCCGTCGCATTGCCGGGCGCACTCTGAGCGCAACCGCGACCGGTTGCCGCGATTTTTCCAGGGTCTCGGAACAAAAGCGCGTTTCGACACTTCCTTGCTTACATGTCCTCGACTCCGCGCGGACGATCGGCGACCCCTTTTGCCATATCAGTCCGGTGGACAGAGGCGCCAATCCGTACGCAGGAGGGTTAGATGCGCGTCGTCGGTATACAGGTTTCCCCAGAAAGAGGCGGTCGAGCCGGATTTAGCGTCGAGTTCGTCGGCGATGGCGGGGAAGTGGTGACCGTGATGTGCCCGCAGGATGATGCCGGCTCCTTGAACCGGCTCAACGCCATCGCAAAAGCAAAGGATATGCTCAGAACGGCGCTCGCCGCAGACGAAGCGCTTCCGGCTGCGGGCGGTGCGAAGGGGGCCTTTCGCGAACCGCTGCCGAATGCACGTCGGGCGCATGATCGGGACGCGATGGAAGAGCAGCTCGAAGAGGGGCTTGAAGATACATTTCCGGCGAGCGACCCGGTATCTATCGCCACTTCGACGATTGCAAAGGGCCATTCCCGTCGCTGAGGGCTCAGCGACGATGCCGCCTGTCCGAGTGACGGAATACGGCTTTCGCGATTTCGCTCGAAGGCGTACCTCCGCCCAGTTTCGGCCATCTCGGCGGACTACCGGAAAAATTGTCGGGCACTTTGACGTGAGTCGGTTGTTTCAATCGATATCGCGCGCATACGTTTCGACGAAAGACTTGTTATAGTGTTTTGATTTATCGATATTTTCTCTCGGATCAGCCCGGTTCGAGGGTTTGGAGTATGTGTGGAGAGTAGACGCATGGCCGGCCGGCAACTCACCTTCGCTATCGGCGACATTCATGGTTGCCTCGACCAGTTGCGTGTGCTTTTGCGCGAGATTGAAACCTATGCACCGGCGGGCAGGGTCATTTTTCTCGGCGACTTGATCGACCGGGGGCCGGACAGTCGCGGCGTCGTCGAGTTGGTCATGGCCGGCCCGTCAAAACCCGGTTGGACCTGGCTGACACTCAAGGGCAACCATGAAGAGATGTTATGGGGCGCCAGCAGCGGCGAGAGCGACGTTGATTGGTGGCTCATGAACGGTGGCCAGGAGACGCTGGTCTCCTACAATGGCGTCGTTCCCGGTCGGCATCTGAAGTGGATCAAGGAGCTTCCCACGATCCTTGTCGAGCGGCATCGCATTTTCGTGCATGCGGGTATCGATGAGACCTTGCCGCTCGAACAGCAAGGCGACGAGATCTTCCTCTGGATCCGGCGACCAGAGGACTATTCGGGCGAGTACTTTGGAAAACATCTCTGCCATGGGCATACACCCAGCATGGCCAATCCGCGCACGATCGGAAACCGGACCAATGTCGATTCCGGCGCCGTCTTCAGTGGCGTGCTGTCCTGTGCCGTCTTCGACGACGATCAGCCCGGTGGCCCGATCGATTTCCTCATGACGACGCAAATCCAGGCCGCAAGCTGAGCGACATCGCTGGCGGTTGCGGCGCAAATGTCATTGTGCGTCCGGCCGTCCGGTAGTAGGTGTGCCTTCTCCATAGGGCGATGTTGCTGCCGCCCGTTTCACCACCTCAGGGGATTGCCTTGGACGCCGCGCCTTCATCCGTGTTCACGAAGAATTTTGCTGCCCTGCTGTTCGATATGGATGGCACTCTGCTGAACTCCATGGCCGTCGTCGAGCGCGTCTGGGGCGCCTGGGCGGTGCGCAACGGGATCGATCCGATCGAGTTCATAAAGACCGTTCACGGCGTCCGTGCCGTCGATACGATCCGCAACCTCGAACTGCCCGATGTCGATCCGGAAAAGGAAGCCTTTGATCTGGCGCTCGCAGAGATCGCCGACGTCGAGGGCATCGTCGAAATTCCCGGTGCCGTCGCCTTCCTGAATTCACTACCGCCGGAAAAATGGGCGATCGTCACGTCCGCGCCGCTGGACTTGGCAGTGCGCCGCCTTGCTGCCGCCGGCATCCCGACGCCGCAGTTGATGATTACGGGCGAAGATGTTTCCGTCGGCAAACCCGATCCGCAGGGCTACCGGATGGCTGCCGAGCGCCTGGGTGTGCGTCCGGAGGATTGCCTGGTCTTCGAAGACGCACCTGCGGGAATTCTTGCCGGTCTCGCGGCCGGTGCCGACGTCGTCGTCGTTACCGGCGCACACGCGGCCGTGGAAGGTACTCCGCACCTGACGCTTGATCGCTACCACGAGATCGAGGTGGAACTCGCAAGCGACGGCACGCTGTCGCTGCGTCAAACTCTCTAAATGCGTCAAGGAAGCCGAAGGTCGGCGACGGCCTTCGGCTTCCCATTTAATTCAGGCGTTGAGCCAGCATTTCGTCAGCGCGTGGCCGCCCATCAGTTCGCCGTTCGGATCGTCGACCCAGCCGCCGACCTTGTCGCTCGTTGCGTCGATGTAGTTGTTGAACATCGGCACGATGACCCCGCCCTCGTCACGCAAAATCATCGCCGACTGGCGATAGAGCGCCTTGCGCTTGGCTGTGTCGAGTTCGCCGCGCGCAGTGAAGATCAGCTTGTCGAAATCCTCGCGGAAGAAGCGCGTGTCGTTCCACTCCGCCTTCGATAGGTAGGCGATGGAATAGACCTGGTCCTGCGTCGGCCGCCCGGTCCAGTAGGACATGCTGAAGGGCTGCTTGTTCCAGACATCCGACCAGTAGCCGTCGCCCGGTTCGCGCTTCAGGTCGATGGTGATCCCGCATTTGGCGGCACTCATCTGGAAAAGCTGCGCCGCGTCGACGGCGCCTGGGAAGGCGACGTCCGAAGTTCTCAGCAGAACCGAGCCGCTGTGGCCGGACTTCTTGTAGTGGAACTTCGCCTTGTCCGGATCGAATGCCCGCTGTTCGATGTCGTTGTCGAAGAGCGGGTAGCCCTTGATCATCGGCGTGTCGTTACCGACGGTGCCGTAGCCGGCGAGCACCTTGGCGACCATCTCTTCGCGGTCGACGGCGTATTTCAGCGCCAGGCGCAGGTCGTTGTTGTCGAAGGGCGTCGTGTTGCAGTGGGCGATGAAGACATAGTGACCCTTGCCCGGCACGTTGCGGATGACGACCCCGGGCAAGCGCTGGATCAGGGCCACGACCTTGGGCTCGATACGGTTGATCATGTGGATCTGGCCGCTCTGTAGCGCGGCGGTGCGTGCCGTCGAATCGTTGATGACGGCGATTTCGATCTGCTCGGCATGGCCGCGTTCGGCGGAGCCCCAATAGCCTTCGTGGCGTTCGGCGATGTGTTTGACGCCCGGCTCATTGGAGACCACCTTGTAAGGCCCGGTGCCGATGCCCGCCGTCGGATCATCCTTGCCACCGTTCGGCTGGATCATCAGGTGGTAATCGCTGACAACATAGGGCAGGTCGGCGTTCGGTTGGCGAAGCGTGATGACGACGCTGTCGCCATCTGCCTTGATTGTCTCGAATTCCTGGACGAAGGGCAGGGCCGCCGATTTGGAATCGGCATCGCCGTGACGCTCGAGTGTCGCCACCACGTCCGCCGGGGTCAGTTCCTTGCCGTTGTGAAAGGTGACGTCCTTGCGGATCTTGAAGCGCCAGGTCTTGGCGTCGGGTGTTGCCTCATAGGATTCGGCGAGCCGATATTCGATCTCGCCGGCCGGAGATACCTCGAGCAACTGTTCTCCCCAGCAGCGCCCAAGTGTGTAGGGGACCTGGCTTGCCCATGTCGCGGGGTCGAGGCTGTTCGTCGACTCCCCGCCGACGAGGCCGGCCTTCAGTGTTCCCCCTTTGACAGGCCCGGCCGCTCGAGCTGCCTGGCCGAGCAGCAGGTTCGCCGACGCGACCGTAACGCCGAGCGCTGCGGCGCGCCCGAGAAACTCCCGTCGCGACAGCCGCCCTGCGGCCACCTGTTGGCTCATGAATTCCAGTTCTCTTGGCATGGCTCACTCCCTCCCTTGTAAGACCCGCCCGGCGCACCGGTATCGTTGCAGGATATTGGAGGCAGATATCGCGTCTGGATTCTTGCCGCGCGACAGTTGGTGCCGCAGATCGACTGGAGAACGTCGTATCCTCGACCGCCGGCACGACCCGACGGCGACAGGCAGCGTCAGCCCTTGCGGGCGTAACGTTGCAGAACGGCGGAGATATCCGGCTCGGTCTTGTCGATATCGAGTTCGGCGCGCAGCTCGACGGCGTGGAGATGCTCTAGCATGATCCGCTCTGCCGTGGCGGTGTCGCGCGACTGCAGCGCGCGGATGATCTGCACATGTTCGTCGACTGCGCATTCCGGAGAATGCAGCCGGGCGAAACGCGCTAGGATCAGCGAGCAGCGCGAGACGATCTCGCGGACAAAGCGCGCCAGGGCCTGCGAGCCCGTGAGTTCGGCGAGCAGGATGTGGAATTCGCCTGCGAGGCGGATCGAAAGCGGGCCGTGATCGGAAAGGGCTGCTTCTTCCTGCTTCACGTGCTGCTCCAGCCGCTTGACGTCGGCGCTGTCGAGATCGGCCACCAGCCGGCGGATCACTTCGGCTTCCAGCATGCGCCTTAGCGCGAAGATATCGCGGGCTTCTTCCAGCGTCGGCTCCGCCACGCAGGCGCCCTTGTTGGCTCTGAGATCGACGATGCCCTCGGCGTTCAGCCGGACCAGGGCCGCGCGAACGCTGGTACGGCTGACCTTGAAATGATCGGCGATCGTGTCTTCGGCAAGCTTCGTTCCCGGCCTTAATGCCTGCTCCAGGATGGCCTGGCGCAGGAGCCTGTAGACGACGTCGCTGCGGCTCGATTTCTCAGACAAGGTTGCCTCCCCCGACGGGCCGATCGAGGATCGGCCAAACATGTCCTGCATTTCGATAACGCCCGAATATTTCGTCGTCAATATTGTATACAATCATGTTGATGTTTGTATCCGTCTATCGTATGCAATTGATGGCGCTGACAATTACGGGTTGGTGTCGATCGGTTCGGGAGGAGGCGTGCGATGAGGACCGCACGACCAGGACCGGTCAGGACAAGGAAACCAAAGGGAGGGAATTCATGAAAAACAGAATCCTACAGCTTTGCGCGACCGTTGCGGGCATCGCCGTCGGGCTTGTGGCCGCGACGTCTGCGAACGCGGCGACGACGCTTGAAACGGTCAAGGCGCGCGGCAAGCTGATCTGTGGCGTCTCGATGAGCACGCCGGGCTTTGCCACCGCGGATGCCAAGGGTCACATGGGGGGCTTCGACGTCGACGTCTGCCGTGCCGTGGCCGCCGCCGTTTTCGGCGATCCGGAAAAGGTCGATTTCGTCCTGACGAACATCAATACGCGCTTCCAGGCGCTCCAGTCCGGCGAGATCGACATGCTGTCGCGCCAGACGACCCTTACCTTCTCGCGCGAAGTCTCGCTTGGCCTCGATTTCGGGCCGACAGTCTTCTACGACGGCCAGGGGCTGATGGTGCCGAAATCGCTCGGCGTCAACAGCGCCAAGGAACTGACGGATGCCGCGATCTGCACGCTGCCGGGCACCACGACCGCGCAGAACCTCAGCGACTTCTTCCGCTCGATCGGCGGCAAGTTCGAACTGGTCGTCTTCGAAAACCCGGACGAAAACCGCAACGCCTTCTTCTCAGGCCGTTGCGAAGCGATCTCGTCCGACCGTTCGGACCTCGCTTCGATCCGCGCCGTTGCCAACAACCCGGATGATTACGTCGTTCTGCCGGAAACCATCTCCAAGGAGCCGCTGGCGCCTGCTGTTCGCCAGAACGACTCCAACTGGCGTGACATTGTATCCTGGTCCGCCTGGATGCTGATGGCGGCCGAGGAGCGCGGCATCACGCAGGCCAATGTCGACGAGATGGCCAAGAGCGAGGATCCGGAGATCCAGCGCATGCTCGGCGTCAATGAAGAACTCGGCAAGATGCTGAACCTCGACAACAAGTGGGGCTACAACATCATCAAGGGTGTGGGAAACTATGGTGAAGTGTTCGAGCGCAACCTCGGCACCAAGACCGCTCTCGGCCTGACCCGAGGTCCGAATACGCGCTGGAGCGAAGGTGGCCTGCTCTACGCACCGCCGTTCCGTTGAGGATTGATAGGCCCACGCTCAAGCGCGGGCCTAGCTTTCTGCTGCAGAAATTCAAAGTGCCAAAGCGACCTCTGCGCCCCGGTAAGACCGGCGGCGCTGTAGGTCCTGCCTAAGGGACGGGTGCCGATGCCCCTGTTTTATGATGCGCGCATTCGCGCCTATCTCTATCAAGTGATCGCCGTCGGTGTCGTGCTGCTCATCGCCTGGGTGATGTTCAGCACCGCAAGCGCCAATCTTGCCAAGCAGGATATCGCGACCGGTTTCGGCTTCCTGGCGCGCCAGGCCGGTTTCGTCATCACGGAAACCGCGATCACCTACGAGCCGACCGATACAATCGGCCGTGCGATCCTCGTCGGCATTGCCAATACGGTGAAAGTCTCGCTGCTCGCCGCACTGCTGGGCACCATTCTCGGTCTGCTGGTCGGCATCGGGCGGCTGTCGCACAATCCCGTGCTGTCGCGACTGATGCTTGCCTATGTGGAGGCCCTCCGCAACGTGCCGCTGCTGCTCTACCTGCTGCTCTGGTACTCGCTGATCATCTCCACCTTTCCGCCGGTCAAGCAGGCGATCCAGATGCTTCCGGGTGTGTTCCTGTCGAACAGCGGCCTGGTCATGCCCGCCCTGCACTGGGAGAGCGGATTTTCGGCAATGGTCACGGCTCTCGTTGTCGGCATCGCTGCGGCCGCTTCCGTTGCACGGATTCTCGGCCGCAGGCGCGTCGTCACCGGCAAGGACAGACCGATTGCCTTGATCGCGACGATTGCGCTTCTTCTGCCGCTCGTGGCAGCATTGCTGCTCGCCAACATTTCCGTCACTTGGGACGTACCAGAACTCGGCCGGTTCCGCTTGAGCGGCGGCTATCACCTGCGCCCGGAATTCGTGGCGCTTCTCCTCGGGCTGACGCTTAGCGTGTCGGCCAACGTTGCGGAGATCGTCCGGGCCGGCATCCAGGCGGTCAGCAAAGGACAGTGGGAGGCCGCGACGGCCCTCGGCCTATCACGCGCGCGCACCTTGAAGCTGGTGATCCTGCCGCAGGCGCTGAGGATCATCATCCCGCCTCTAACCAACACCTATCTGACCGTCTTCAAGAACAGCTCGCTCGCGATCGCCATCGGCTATCCGGATCTGGTGATGGTTTCGAACACGATCATGAACCAGACCGGGCAGGCGATTGAATCCATTGCCATTTTCATGGGCGTCTATCTCGGGCTGTCGATCCTCATCTCGCTGGTGATGAACTGGTACAATGCCAAGGTCGCGCTGAGGGAGCGCTGAGCAATGACACAGATCGATACCCTCATCGGCGACGCATCGCTTACGTCCCACCGCGAAGCGCCACCGGCACCGAAAGGGCGCTGGCTCAGCGCCTATTTCGGAACGCCGGGCAACGCACTGATCACCATCCTTTGCCTCGGAACGATCTTCGCGGTTGCGAAACTGGTGATCGGCTGGCTGTTCGTCGACGCCACCTTTGTCGGCACGCCGGCGGAATGCAAGGTGACGAATGGCGCCTGTTGGCCGTTCCTGTCGACGAAGATGCGCTACATCTTCTTCGGCTTCTATCCGTTCGAGGAGCAATGGCGGCCGCTGACGGCGATGCTCTTGTTTCTCGGCGCCTGTGTCGTCTCGATGGTCCCGAAGGTCTGGGGACGGGCGCTGTTGATCGCCTGGATCGCAGTCATCCTGCCGGTGCTCTATGTGCTGATGGCGGGCGGGTTCTTTGGCCTGACGGTCGTGCCGACGACGCAATGGGGCGGGCTGCCGCTCTCCTTCATGCTTTCCTTCATCGGGCTTGCCTGCGCGTTGCCGCTTGGGATCGCGCTTGCACTCGCCCGCGCCTCCAGCCTTCCAGCCATCCGCATCCTGGGAGTGAGCTTCATCGAGATCGTGCGCGGCGTGCCGCTGATCAGCATCCTGTTCATGGCAACGGTCATGCTGCCGCTGTTCATGCCCGACGGCATCACCATCGATAAGCTCATCCGCGCACAGGTGGCGATCATCCTCTTTGCCGCCGCCTATATCGCCGAGATCGTCCGTGGCGGCTTGCAGGCGGTGCCCAACGGGCAGGTGGAGGCCGGACACTCGCTCGGTCTGCACTACTGGCAGATCATGCGCAAGATCGTGCTGCCGCAGGCGTTGAAGAAGGTCATCCCGCCGCTCGTCAGCCTCTTCATCGGGTTCTTCCAGGATACGACACTGGTGACCATCGTCGGCTTGCTCGACTTCCTCGACACCGTGCGTACCGCCATGCGCGATCCGGAATGGCAGGGCATCGCGGTGCTAGAAGGCTACGTCTTCGCGGCCGTCGTCTATTTCATTTTCAGTGCTCTCATGGGAGCTTACAGCCGTTTCCTCGAACAATATTTCAGGACATCGCATGACTAAAGAGATCCACGTCATCCGCAATGTGCATACGCTCGTCGCCTTCGACAGCGAGCGCAATGGCCATGTCTATCTGCACAACGCCGACATCGCCTATGACGACAAGGGCTTCGTCCATGTCGGCGGTCACTACGAAGGTCCGTTCGACAGTGAGAGTTCCGGCCGCGACCGGATGATCATGCCGGGCTTCGTCAATGTCCATTGCCACTCCGGCGAAGAGCCGATCTCCAAGGGCATCTTCGAGGACACGGGCACGGCAGCCCTTTGGGGCAATGCGCTCTACGAATACTCCAACCTTCTGGAGATCGACGAAGACGCGATCGAGGCGTCGCTGACCGTCATGGTCGGTGACCTGATGCGCAGCGGCGTCACCACGCTGCTCGATATCGCCGGCCCGCATGAAAGCTGGCTGCCGACGCTCGCGCGAAGCGGTGCACGCGCTTTCGTCGCGCCGGGCTTCCGCGAGGCGCAGTGGCATGTCGAAGGCAGCCACCGTCTCGATTTCCGCTGGGACAAGGCGCGTGGGCGCGACGCTTTCGCTCGGGCTCTGGAGGTCGTCGATGCCGCGACAGCGCACCCCTCCGGTCGGCTTGGCGGCGTCGTCGCACCATCGCAGATCGAGACCTGCTCGCCGGAACTGCTGCAGGATGCGGTGGCGGCAGCGCGCAAGCGCGGCGTTCCGGTCACCATCCACGCCGCCCAGACCATGGCCGAGCACGAGGAACTCCTGCGCCGACACGGACTGACGGCCGTGCAATATCTCGAAAGCCTGGGCTTGCTCGGAAAGGATCTGATCCTCGGCCATTGCATCTTTGTCGACAGCCATTCGTGGACGCGCCAGCGCACGGAGGTCGATTTGCGTCTTCTTGCCGATCGCCAGACGACCGTCGCCCATTGCCCGGTCACCTTCTCGCGCAGCGGCATGGCGCTGGAATCGGTCGGCCGCTACCGTCGGGCAGGCGTTAACGTTGCGCTCGGAACGGACAGCTATCCCTTCAATATGCTGGAAGAAATGCGCCAGGCGATGATCTGTGCACGACTGTCCGGCAAGTCCGTCTTCGATGTCGCGACCGGTGATATCCTGGAGGCTGCGACCATCGCCGGCGCCAGGGCGCTCGGCCGTGATGACATCGGCCGCATCGCCGTCGGTTCCAAAGCGGATTTCCTCGTGGTCGATCTTCGCCACCACGCGATGCAGCCAGTCTACGATCCGCTGCGCAATCTCCTTCATTGTGCAGCCGAGCGGGCGATAGAGCGGGTCTATGTTGACGGAACCTGCGTCGTCAGCGGCGGACGGCCAACCCTGATCGACTACGATGGAGCGCTTGCGAAGCTGCAGGAGGCGCAGGACTACGCTTGCCGGAAGGCACCTGAAAACGACCCGAAGGGCCGCGGGATGCGGACGCTAGCGCCGCTATCCTTGCCCATGGCCCGTCCGGGAAGGGCGTAGCCGCCAAAAGAGACGGTTCAGACTAAGATCAGTAGAAAAGGCGGTGGGCGGCGAAGAGGCAAATCAGGATCGCCGCCGCCCCACCGGCCAACGCGCTCAGCCGCCGCTCGAGAAAATCACGGATCTCCTCGCCGAAGCGGCGCAGCAGCCAGGCGAGCACAAAGAAGCGCGCGCCACGTGCAACGATCGCCGACATGATGAAAAAGTCGAGGTTGATGTTGGCCGCGCCCGAAAGGATGGTCACGACCTTGATCGGCGGCAGATGGGCCAGGCCTGAGGTCACGAGCAGCAACGCCAGCATTTCAGAGTCGACCGACGCCTTCAGATGCTCGAACGTGTCGAGCTTGCCGTAGAACTCCAGCAGCGGCCTTGCCAGCGTATCGAAGGCATAATGGCCGAGATACCAGCCGGCGACACCCCCGAGCACCGACGCGATGGTGGCCACAAGCGCGTAGCGCCACGCCCGCTCCGGGCGCGCCAGCGCCATCGGGATAAGGAGCAGATCCGCGGGGACCGGAAAGATCGAGCTTTCGACAAAGGCGATGATGCCAAGCCAGACAATGGCGGTTTCTCGTGTCGCGAGCGACATCGTCCAGTCATATAGGCGTCGGAGCATGAATTACGGTTCGCTGTTGGTGGTAGGCCCTCTATAGGCGACCGAGCGGGGTGTAAATGTGGCCGCCTTGGCATTTGAGCGATTTCTTACGAAGGGCGAGGCATGGCCGCCGCTAAGCAACAGCCATGCGTGCATAACGGCTTGGCGGCTGTCCAACATGGCGGCTGAAGGCTGTGCTGAAGGTACTGGCTGAACTGTAGCCTACACGTTCGGCGACGGAGGCGAGATCGACGTCGCGTTGCCGCAGCAGATCCTTGGCGAGCGCCATGCGCCAGACGAGCAGATATTCCATCGGCGGCACGCCAACAGCGCGGGTGAAGCGCTCGAAGAACACGGAGCGGGAGAGTGCCGCCTCGCTCGCGAGTTCCGCCACCGTCCAGGCATGGGCCGGATCGGCGTGGATCTGCCGAATGGCCGCCGCCAGCCGCGGGTCACCCAGGCCGCGCAACAGGCCGGGCGTTGCGCTTTCGCCTTGAATAGACCGAAGGGCCTCGATCAGCATGACTTCCACAAGCCGTGCCAGCACCAGGTCCCGGCCTGGCCTTTCGTCACGCGCCTCTTCGCCCACCAGACACACGAGTGTCGAAAGTCGGTCGATCCCGCGCAGATGCATCAATGTCGGCAGCAGCGAAACAAGCAGTCCGGCATCGGGCGAATCGAGGACGAAATAGCCGCCGAGCAGGCGCACGTCCGGTTCGCCGTGTTGCCTGCCGTGGCGAACCTCGCCGGTCGGCGCCGGCATCCCCTTGGGGTCGATGAAGGTCGGCTGAACCGGATCGAACCCCGAAAGGGTGAAACCCGGTGTTGCCGGCAGCAGCACGAAATCTCCGGCCTCCAATGTGACCGGTACCTCGCCATCGACAGCCAGCCGGCAAGCCCCCTCGATGACGGTGCAGAAGCTCGGCTGCCCGAAATCGGCATAGCGCACGGCCCAGCGGCCGGCGCCGCTGATACCCTTGGTGAAGACCGTGCGCGGACGAAGAAGCTGAATGAGTTGCGAGAGTGGATCGACCATGTCAGGACGATAGCAAATGAAATCAGGACTTCAAGCCGTAGAGCGTCCAGAGCGGAGGCGATATCTCTTTTCCATCGAAACAACTGACAGGAAATCGCGATGAATACCGTACTGATTACCGGCTGCTCTTCCGGTTACGGGCTGGAGACGGCGCGGCGCTTTCATGCCGAGGGCTGGAACGTGATCGCCACGATGCGCCGACCGCAGCGAGACATTCTGCCGAACTCCGAGCGGCTGCGTGTCTTGGCTCTTGATGTCACCGATCGCGACAGCATCGCGGCTGCGATTGAGGAAGCCGGCCCGATCGATGTGCTTGTTAACAACGCCGGTATCGGCGTGGTTGGCGCCTTCGAGGCGACTCCGATGTCCCATATCCGCAAGGTTTTCGACACCAAT
Source organism: Ensifer sp. GW101-20A05 (assembly GCF_059424735.1). Lineage (NCBI taxonomy): Bacteria > Pseudomonadati > Pseudomonadota > Alphaproteobacteria > Hyphomicrobiales > Rhizobiaceae > Ensifer > Ensifer sp. GW101-20A05. The sequence continues at coordinate 224,209 of NZ_JBWKZT010000009.1, forward strand.
ACCTTCGGTGTGATGGCCATGACCCAGGCGGTGATACCGCAGTTCCGTGCCCGCCGGTCGGGCGTCGTGGTCAACGTTACGTCCACTGTGACGCTTGCTTCCATGCCGCTCGCCGCAGCCTATACCGCCAGCAAGTCGGCGATCCAGGGCTTCACCGGCTCGCTCGCTCACGAACTGGAAGCTTTCAACGTCAGGGTTAAGCTGGTCGAGCCCGGCTACGCGCCGACCACCCGCTTCGCCCGCAACACCACTATGCGCGTCGAGGACCTGATCCCGGCGGCCTATGCGGATTTTGCCGCACCCATCTTCGCGCAGTTTGCCGCCCCACCCTTGGTCACGACCGAGACCGATGTGGCGGAGGCCGTTTGGCAGGCGGCGAACGATCTGTCCGGCCAGCTCCATTTCCCGGCTGGCGCCGACGCCGTGGCGCTTGCCAAGGCGAGCTGATCTCGCCTTCCGATACGGGACCGCGACAGCGCGCGGGCCTGTACAGGTGTCAAGCGATCAGTCGGAGGCGCGCGTCTGTCTCCGTCCGGTTGTGCGCGCCGGATGCCGTACGGAAGCGCTCGACGAGATCGAAGAGGCCGGATGCCTGGCTTGAGAGCCGAAGAGTCATGGCGGTGCTGTCTTCAACCATCGCATTGTTCTGCTGCGTCACGGCGTCCAGCGACAGCATGGTCTGGTTGATGTGCTGCAGGTCGTTCGCCTGGTCGCGCGCGTCGCCGGCAATCTGCTGTGTCTGCTCGTTGATGGCATGGATCTGGCCGGAGATCTCGTCGAGCGCATCGCCTGCCGCCCGAACCAGCGAAACGCCCTTCGTCACTTCCTCTGCCGAGGTGGTGATGATCGCCTTGATTTCCCGGGCGGCGAGGGCGGATTTCTGTGCCAGCTCCCGCACTTCATGCGCGACGACCGCAAAGCCCTTGCCCGCTTCGCCGGCACGGGCCGCTTCGACCCCCGCATTCAGGGCCAGCAGGTTGGTCTGGAACGCGATGTCGTTGATGGTTCCGATGATCTGGGAAATGGCGACCGATCCCTTTTCGATCTGAGCCATGGCGCCGACAGCGTTCATGACCACCTGGCCCGAGCGGTCGGAGCTCGCCTTGGCGGCAGCCGCGATCGTCGTCGCCGATGTAGCGTGTTCGGCAGTGCGCCCGATGGTGGCGGTAATTGCGCTCAAGGCCGCGGTTGCTTCTTCCAATGTCGCCGCCTGATGTTCGGTGCGCTTGGCGAGCTGGCCGATGGCGTCGCGCATCTCGCCGGTCTCGCCGTCGATCTCAGCGCTTCTCGCCTTCACGTCGCCAAGCGTGACGGCAAGGCTCTCCAGCGACAGGTTGAAGTCCGAGCGCAGACGGTCGAAACCGGCGCCGAAGGGCCGGTCGATGCGTGCAGTCAGGTCGCCATGCGACAACCGTTCGAGCCCCGACGCCAGCATCTCTACGGCCTCGTTGATCTGGCGCGCCACCTCGGACTGGGTCATCTCTCGGACTTGTCGTTCCTCTTCGATCATGGTCCGCGTTTCCGCCGCCTCGGTTTCAAGGCGGGCGCGATCGAGAAGCGCGTCGCGGAAGACTAGGACGGAACGGGCCATGTCACCGATCTCGTCCTTGCGGTTCCGGCCGACGCCGCCGATCGTCGTGTCGCCGTCGGCGAGTTGGCTCATGTCCTGAACGAGGCCGGTGATCGGGCGCGTCAGCCGGCGTGAATACCAGATGGAAATTGCCAGCGCTGCCGCGAGGACGGCCAGAGCCGTCGCGAGCGTCCAGTTGCGCAAGGCGGTGACGGCGGCAAAGGCTTCCCGTGACGTCATGACCGCGGCCATGGTCCAGCGAGTGCCGAAAGCATCGAGGCTTGTGGCAGCCATCTGCGCTTCCTCGCCGCGGAAATCGGCGAGCCTACTGCTGACGATGACATCTTCCGCCGGCTGGTCCGGCGAGACCCGGGCCTTGAGGATATCGTTGTCGGGTGTGGTGGCGCTGTCAGTGAGGAAAAATCCGTTGCCGTCGAGAAGGATCGTTTCGCCAGTCTCGCCAAGGCCCGTGCGGTTGCCGACGATCTCTCCGATGCGCGCGTCCGGCATCTCCAGGATCAAGGTACCGATCTTACCGTCGATCGATTCCAGCGGGATGGCGATGAACGCCGCGGGGCTGCCGCCGAGCGGTGCATAGGCCTCGTAGGAGGCAAAGGCCAGTTTGCTCTTGTCTGTTCCCTCGGCGGTTTCGCGGAAGATGCGACCAAGCCCCGTGTCCTTCCAGGAGCCGTCTTTGAGGCTGACGGCAAAGTTGCCCTTCTTGTTGAGGGAGTAGACAACGTCACCGCTGAGATTGGCGAGCAGCACGTCGCGATAGCCGTGGGCTTCCGCGAAGCGGCGGAAATACGGGTGATAGTGCGCATGGAGCGCGTCGTAGTCGTCGATGCCAGCGGTACTGTAGAGCGCGCGCTTGTCATCGAGATTGGGGTTTTGCGTGAGGTAACGGCGCTGCAATTCGCTCTCGGCCTTGTCGCCGAACTTGGCGGCAGCGCCATTCAGATCGCTGAGCGCCTTGGCGACGGATTTCTGCGCCTGCAGATTGCGCAGGTCGTTTTCCACGGTGGTGAGATAGTGGCGAAGCTCGTTGCGGCGGGCATCGGCGAGCGCCTCCAGCTTCTCGATCGCCGCGCGCGACGACAGGTCGCCGCTGACGGTCAGGCTGGCAAGACTGGTGGCAGCGATGGAGAAGGCAGCCAGAGCCGCCGCTGCGAGGGGTAGCTTCGCGGACAAACGCATAACAATCACCGGGCTTCAAGGAGAGGAGGCCATGCCAAAGGGCTGGTCGCGACGCCTCATGCGCCCGGCGGGAGATCTCCCGCGCGGAGAGTTATACGGTCGCATGTTACAGTTTGATGACGTCCGGATGACGAGGCGAAAGTTTAGCCGTGGACTTATCTCGGCAGGGTGCCGGTCAGAAAGACCTTCGCGCAGCTCTCAGCGCGCGCCATGATCGTCGCTTCGTCAATGCTGCCGATGCGGCCCATCATGACGGCGCGTTGCGGCTCCATCGCCATCATGCCGCGCAGCATGCCCGCCGCCAGATACGGATCCTCGATCACGAGGCGGCCGAGAGTCGTTTGCGCCCTGAGCCAGCGCTCCAGCGTTGCGTTTGTCCGCTCGATTGCCTGCTCCCAGAAGGTGGCAGCGATCTCCGGAAAGCGCTCCGCCTCGGCGAGCACCAGACGTATGATGGCGATCGTGTCTGCCGCCAGCACGAGGTGCCCATAGGCGGCAAGCAACTGCACGAGACCGGTCTTCACGCTCATGGCGTCGAGATGCTCTTCGTCGGCCTCGAGCGCGAACTCAGAGATCCTGAGGGCGATGACACGTTCGAAGAGATCGGCCTTGGTGGGAAAGAGGCGATAGAGCGTCTTGGTGGAGACGCCGGAATTCTGGGCGATAACGTTGATGTTGGCGGTCTCATAACCGAGGTCGCAGAATTGCCTTTCGGCGGCAAGGATGATCACCTTGCGGGTCTCGTCGTCGGATCGGACCTGGGGTCGGCCGCGGGAACGCGGCGATTTCTGCTTTTCGACCATGTGGACTTTCCAAATTCCTTGGCGATTTTTAGTCGTTGCCAGATGGGAAAGCAAATGTTTTCCGAAGCAGGCGTGTGCATAGCCGCACAGTTCCCTGTTTTTGGCGGATATTGCGACCTCTGCGAACACGCCCTAGCTTTGCGATATGGCGACGTCGAAGCTCACGGCCTACCGCGCAAAGCGAGATTTTTCCAGGACGCCGGAGCCTGCCGGGAGAACCGGCGGGGAGGGCAATCGTTTTGTCGTGCACAAGCACCACGCCACGGCCGATCACTATGATCTCAGGCTTCAGGTCGGTGATGTGCTGAAAAGCTGGGCAGTCCCCAGGGGGCCGTCACTCAATCCCGCCGACAAGCGTCTGGCGGTCGAGACTGAAGATCATCCGCTCGACTATATCGACTTCGAGGGCGTCATTCCGGAAGGCGAGTATGGCGGCGGGCCGATGATCGTCTGGGATACCGGCGTCTGGGCGCCGATGGACGATATCGACAAGAGCCTGAGGACCGGCGCGTTCAAGTTTCGTCTGGCCGGCGAAAAGCTCAATGGCGGCTGGATGCTGGCGCGGCTGAAACCGAAGCAGCGTGAGGAAGACCAACGTAACTGGCTGCTTTTCAAGGAACATGACCTTGCAGCCGACCCTGATGTCGACATCCTGACGTCGCGTCCCGAAAGCGTGAAAAGCGGCAGCCGGATCGAGGAACTGGTCGAGCCGCCGAAGAAGCCGGCAAAGCGGGTCGTTCTTAAACCCGGCGCGCTGCCGGGTGCGGTGAAGGGCCTAAAGCCGCACCGGATCGAGCCGCAGCTTGCCAGCCCAACACCGAAGCCGCCGGGCGGTCCGCCAGACCGCCAAGTCTGGCTGCATGAAATCAAGTTCGATGGCTATCGGACGATGGCGGATATTTCGGGCGGCAACGTCAGGCTCATCACCCGCAGCGGGTTGGACTGGACGAAGCGCTACGGCGATCTGCCGGATGCCTTCCGGAAACTGCCCTGCCGCGAGGCGATCATCGACGGCGAGATCGTCGTACTCGATGACAAGGGCATCAGCCGCTTCGCGCTCTTGCAGGACGCGCTTTCGACAGGCGTCGACAGCAAGCTCGTCTTCTATGCTTTCGATATCCTCCATCTCGAAGGGTGGAACCTGACCGAGGTCCCGTTGGAAAGGCGCAAGGCGCTACTGGCGCAACTGCTCGAGGGGCAGGTTTCCAGCCGTTCGGCCATCCAGTTCAGCGACCATATCGAAGGCGATGGACACGGGCTTTACGAACAAGCCTCGGAGCTGGGGCTGGAGGGGATCGTTTCGAAGCGCGCCTCGGCACCCTACCGGAGCGGCCGCACGCAGACCTGGACCAAGACGAAGGCGCTCCAGTTCGGTGATTTCGTGATCGCCGGATACACCACTTCCGAGGCGGCCGAAGGCCTTGCTTCTCTCGCTCTCGGCGAGTGGGAGGAGGGCGAGCTGCACTATCGCGGCAAGGTCGGAACCGGGTTCGATGCGGCGACCGCCAAGCAGTTGCTGACCCGGCTGGAGGCGTTGCGCGGCAACGCGGCGGCGCTGGAAGGCGCGCCGAAGGAAATCACCTGGGTTCGGCCGGTGCTGAGCGCCCGTATCCATTATTCCAACCGCACGACCGACAATGTGCTGCGCCATGCGGTGTTCAAGGGGCTTCGCGATGTCGAGCTTTCCGCACCGGCGCGGGCAACGCGCAGGCGGCTGATCACGGATGCCGATCTCGCAAGCATCCACGTCACCAACGCCGATCGTCGAGTGTTCGGCAAATCCGGGCCGACCAAGCTCGACATTGCCGTCTACTATGCGCTCGTCGGCGACTTCATGCTGCCGCATATCCTCGGTCGGCCGGTGTCTCTCTTCCGTTGCCCGACGGGAAAACGTGCAGACTGCTTCTTCCAGCGTCATCCCTTTACCGGCATGCCACCCTCGATCATCAGCTTCAACTCGACCAACTCCGAGGGCGAAACCAATTCCTTCCTCTCGATCGAAGGCACGAAGGGCTATCTGGCGCTCGCTCAGTTCGGCGTGATCGAGCTTCATAGCTGGGGTACGAAGCGCGAGCGGCTTGAAAAACCTGACCGCATCGTCTTCGATCTCGATCCCGGCCAGGGCATCGCCTGGCGCGATGTCGTCGAGGCGGCCGTCCATATCCGCGGTGAGCTGGAGGCGCTCGGCCTCGTTCCCTTCGTCAAGACATCCGGCGGCAGCGGCATCCATGTGGTCGTGCCGGTGACGCCGAAACTCGACTGGAAGAAGACGCACCAGGTGACGAGTGCGATCGCGACGCGGCTGGCTGCAACCGCGCCCCAGACCTTCACCACCACGATGGGCAAGGAGAACCGCATCAAGCGGATCTTCATCGACTTTCATCGTAATGCCCGCAGCCATACGGCGGCGGCACCCTATTCGCTGCGTGCACGCACAAATCTGCCCGCCTCGACGCCGCTCAACTGGGCGGATCTAGAGACTATCGACGCTCCGGAGGATTTGAATTATTCTTCGCTGCCTGGACTTCTGGATACATTCGGCGATCCCTGGGCGGATATCGACGACTTTGCCAAGGATTTGCCGCTTCTGTCCGAAACGAGGACGTAATGCGTTTGGCCGCGTAGGAGACAATCATGGCGCCCAGGGCAAGTTGGAAAGGTTATCTCAAACTCAGTCTCGTCAGTTGCCCCGTGAGGCTCTATCCGGCGACCAGCTCGAGCGAACGCATCAGCTTCAATCAGCTTCACAAGGACACCCACAACCGGATCAACATGAAGCCGGTCGACCCGGAGCTCGGCCTTGTCGAGCGCTCCGATCTGGTCAAGGGTTACGAATACGAAGACAAGAAATACATCATCATCGAGGACGCCGATCTCGAAAGCGTCAGGATCGAATCCAACCACACCATGAACATCGAGGCCTTCGTCGATGAAGGCTCCGTCGATGTGATCTACCAGGACGCGCCCTATTACCTGGCGCCCGACGGCGCGATGGCGGAGGAAACCTTCGTCGTGCTGCGTGAGGCGTTGAAAAAAAGCGGCAAGCTCGCAATCGCGCGTCTGGTGCTTTCGAGCCGGGAGCGGGTTGTGACGATCGGTTCACGCGAAACCGGAATGTTCGTGTGTACTCTGAGAAACCCGAGCGAAGTGCGTGGAACCGCTGAGTATTTTGGCAATATCCCCGTCGGCCATCCCGACCCCGAAATGCTGCAGCTTGCCGAAGCGCTGATCCAGCAGAAGATGACGGTCTTCGATCCGAAGAACTACGAGGACCGCTACGAGATCGCGCTGATGAAGATGATCCGAGAGAAGCTTAAAGGTCATAAGCCGATCATTGCGGCAGCGCCGGAACGTGGCAACGTCATCAATCTCATGGATGCCCTGAAGGCGAGCCTGTCGCAGTCGAAGCCACCGGCAAAGAGCAAGTCCAAGGCCGAGCCGGCGGCGAAGGAAACGGCCAAGGCTGCAACTCCGGCTGCGGCCAAGCGGACGGCGGCAAAACCGACCGCGAAGAAGAAAGCCTGATGGCGGTTGCAGGCCAGACATTCGGTATCGTCGGGGGCCTCTCGGCCTTCCCGCGGCGACTTGTGGCGCGGGAAGTGGAGCGACAGTTCGGCCACTTGCGGCGCGGCGTTACGCGCCAGACGACGTATCTGGTGTTCGGCCGGAACCTGCTGGCGAAGTCGAGCGAAGCGGAGATCGAAGCCCGTTTCGATGCGGAAAATGCGGCGGGGCGATGGCTCGTCAGCGAGAACGGCTTCCTCCGGCTTCTCGGGCTGATGTCGGTGCCTGTAGCGTCCGCACTCACACGTCAGTCTCTGATCGATCAGGCCAAGCTTTCTCCGCGGACCTTCGATCTCCTGTCCCTGTTCGATGCTTTCGAGCATGACAGCGAGCCCTTTTCGTTCCGTGATCTCATCCTCGCCAGAAAGTATGCGGAACTGATTGGAAGCGGTGCGAATTGGAGCGCCATCGTCCGATCCGTTCATCGTTCGGGACAGGTCGCGTCGTTAACGGCGCTTTCGCTGCATAGTGGCGGTCCCGATGCGATCTACGCGCGGAGTGCCGAGGGGCTGAGCGAGCTCAATGGGCAATTGCTCTTCGATCTCGGCACGCCCGATGATGCCGCCCTGGAAGATCTCTTTGATCTGGCCGAGGAGGCGGAGGCGAATGGCGACTACGAGGAGGCCGCCACCTTCTATCAGCGCTATCTCGCCATGGACCGGACGGATTCGGTTGCGGCTTTCAATCGTGCCAATTGCCTGAAGGCTGCAGGACGGGAGCTGGATGCGGCGCATGACTACGCCCGTGCCATCAAACTCGATCCATCCTTCGTCGAGGCTTGGTTCAACCTCGCCGGGCTGATGAGTGAACGGGGACGGATCGACACTGCCCGCAGGCACCTTAGGAAGGCAATCGAGCTCGACGGCGACTATGCCGACGCTGTCTTCAATCTGGCGAAGCTCGAATTCGATGCCGGTGATCTCGGTGAAGCCAGGCGCTGGTGGAGTCGCTATCTCGAACTCGATAGCGACAGCGAATGGGCGCGAACGGCGGAACGCGGCGTGCAATATGTCGATCTGCAAGGCCGTCCAAGGACAGCGGGCTGATATGGGCGACAAATTCCTTTTCGACGGACCTGATGATGCGCCCGTCACCATCCTTCTTGCCCATGGCGCCGGCGCGCCGATGGATTCCGCGTCAATGACTGCGACCGCCAAGGCGCTTGCTGCCGCCGGCTTCCGCGTCGCCCGCTTCGAGTTCGGCTACATGGCGGCGCGGCGGACGTCGAACGGGCGCAAGCCCCCGCCGCGCGCCGAGACGCTCAATCCGGAATATGTCGCCGCCATCGAAGCGCTTGATGCGAAGGGGCCGCTCATCATCGGCGGCAAGTCGATGGGTGGGCGAGTTGCGAGCATGGTCGCCGACCAACTCCATGCGACCGGCAAGATCACCGGGCTGCTCTGCCTCGGCTATCCCTTCCACCCGCCGGAAAAGCCGGAGCAGTTGCGCACCAAACATTTGGCTGGGCTGAAGACGCCAACCCTGATTTGCCAGGGTACCCGTGACGAGTTCGGCACGCGCGAGGAGGTTCCGGGCTATACGCTTTCCGACGCGATCGAAGTCCTATGGCTCGAGGACGGCGACCATGACCTGAAGCCGCGCAAGAGCCTTTCCGGCTTTTCAACCGCCGATCATTTGAGGACCGTGGCCGATGCGGTGGCGGCCTGGGCCGCCCGACTGACGCGCTGATCTGTTTGCCGGGATGAAGATCGCCACCTTCAACATCAACGGCATCAACAAGCGGCTCGAAAACCTGATCGCCTGGCTTGGCGAAACCAAGCCTGACATTGTCTGCCTGCAGGAACTGAAAGCCACCGACCGCCAGTTTCCACGCACGGCGGTCGAGGCGGCCGGCTATGGCGCCGTCTGGCAGGGACAATCCGCCTGGAATGGCGTGGCAATCCTCGCCCGCGACAGCGCGCCGGTCCTGACTCGCGTCGGGCTCGACGGTGATCCCTCGGACAAACAGGCTCGCTACATCGAGGCTGCCGTCAGCGGCGTCCTGGTCGCCTGCCTCTATGCCCCCAACGGCAACCCGCAGCCCGGCCCCAAGTTCGCCTACAAACTCGCCTGGCATGAGCGAATGGCCGAACACGCCGCCGAGCTCTTCGCCCTCGATCTGCCTGTTGTGCTTGCCGGCGACTACAACATCGTGCCGGAGCCGCGCGACATCTACCCGACAACCTCCTACGACGACAACGCGCTGGTGCAGCCGGAAAGCCGTGCTGCGTTCCGTACGCTCCTCGACCACGGCTGGCTGGATGCGCTGCGCAAGACCCATCCGAAGGAACAGCTCTTCACATTCTGGGACTATCGCCGGAACCGGTGGCAGCGCGATGCCGGGCTCCGGCTCGATCATATGCTGCTCAGCCGCAAGCTGTCCCGCAAGCTCATTGGCGCCGGCATCGACCGCGAGGTTCGCGGCATGGAGGGCGCGAGCGACCACGCGCCGGTTTGGATCACGTTGCGCGATTGAGCTGGCTATATTGCGGGAATGAAGCTGAGAGCGTCAGCGCTATTCGCAACCCTTATCCGGATTACACCCGCTGCGGCAGGTGGATGGAAACGGCGACCGCGAACGTCCAAGGTAACCACGAAGGAGAGCCGCATGAAAATCAGCGCACGCAATCGCCTCAAGGGCAAGATCTTCGAAGTGATCAAGGGCGCTACCACCGCCCACGTTCATATCGACGTCGGCGGCTCGATCGTGACTGCTGCAATCACCAACGAGTCGGTCGACGAGTTGGGTCTAAAGGTCGGCGGCGAGGCCTATGCGGTCATCAAGGCTTCGGACGTCATGGTCGGGACTGACTGACAATTCTCAGGAAGGGCGCGTGGGTCTTCCGTCGCGCCCACCCAAATCTTGATCGATCACGCCTTCTGGCAATTATGTGGGCCGCTGTCGCCGGCCTCGAAGTCGCCGCGCTGCGGCGGCGCGATCGGCTTGAACGGGGTCGTGCCGTCGAGGCAATCGAGACTGCGGACAAGCAGCGTTGAGCCTTCCACAGCTTCAAGCTTGACGGTCGACGTGCCGATCAGATTGGGGCGCACGGGCGAGCGCAGTGAAAAGGTGCCGTGCACCGCTATCTGACAATCGAGCCCGGGACCGTCCTGGCCTCTTTTGCTTTGGTCCATCTGTGCTCACCCGGTCGAGCGAGCATCTGGCCGCGATCGTGTGTCGCGACGTGCCGCCGCCCCGCATACGCCGCAACTGTTGCACTGAGATACAAATCTCCATCGATCGGAAACATCCGCGATACGTCGCGATGGTCCTCTGCCGCACATGTCAAGTGATCACTGCCTCGGGGCATTGATCCAATGCGGAGAGACGATGATGCTCCTCTTTGTTGTAGCCTATCTTGCAGGCGTCCTGACGATCGTCAGTCCCTGTATCCTGCCGGTCCTGCCATTCGTGTTTGCCCGCGCCGGCCAGCCCTTTTCCACCAGCATACTTCCGATGCTGCTCGCCAAGATCGTGACCTTTGCGGGCATCGCCTCGCTTGCCGCGCTCGGCGGCAACTGGGCGGTCCAGGCGAACGCGTTTGGCCGCTACGCCGCGATCGCGCTACTGGCGGTCTTCGGCGTAACACTGCTTTCGACGCGTGCCGCAGCTTTTGTGACTGGCCCACTCGTGGCGCTGGGAAACCGGCTGTCGAGAAAGGCTGCGACCGGGGAGAAGGGCGGCGTCGGCGGCGCCATCCTGCTCGGTGTTGCGACCGGATTGCTTTGGGCACCCTGCGCCGGACCGGTGCTCGGCCTGGTGTTGACCGGCGCGGCGCTGAACGGCGCGAACGTGCAGACGACGCTTTTGCTTGGCGCCTACGCCGCAGGCGCCGCGACCTCGCTGGCGCTTGCCGTTCTTGCCGGCGCCAGAGTGTTCGCGGCGATGAAGCGCTTCCTCGGCATTGGCGACCGCATCCGCCAGGGCCTCGGCGTTGCGGTGCTGGCCGGCGTTGCGGCCATCGCCCTTGGGCTGGACACCGGCCTGCTGGCGCAGCTTTCCTATGCGAGCACTTCGGGCTTCGAACAGTCGATCCTCGATCGCCTGCGCGCCAATGCGGCGCCTGCCGACGTCGCAAGCACCCGCATGACCCTTGCCGCTAAGGATACGAGACAGGCGGCCTATCGCAGCGACCTCCCGGTCGAAGGTCCGTTCCCGTCGCTCGACGGCGCCGTTCAGTGGCTGAATTCCAAGCCGTTGACCCCGGCCGAGCTTCGCGGCAAGGTCGTCCTTGTCGACTTCTGGACCTACTCCTGCATCAACTGCATCCGGACCATCCCCTATGTGCGGGCCTGGGCCGAGAAGTACCGGGATCAGGGTCTGGTCGTCATTGGTGTTCACGCGCCGGAATTTGCCTTTGAAAAGCAGATCGGCAACGTCGAAAAGGCGGTGCGTGACTTCAAGATCACCTATCCGGTGGCGATCGACAACGACTTCGCCATCTGGCGCGCGTTCTCCAACAGCTACTGGCCGGCCCACTACTTCATCGATGCCGAAGGGCAGATCCGCTACACGCATTTCGGCGAGGGCGACTATGAAGGTTCCGAGCGGGTGATCCAGGATCTGCTGGCGGAGGCCGCGGGGAAGCGGAAGGCCGAAAACAACTTCGTCAAACCGGATGCAAAGGGCGCCGAAGCCTCGCCCGACCTCTCCCGGCTCGGATCGGGCGAGACTTACCTCGGGTATGAGCGGGCCGCGAATTTCGTGTCTCCGGAGGGCGTCTCCGCAGACAGCGCCAAGCGCTATACGGTCGATAGCCCGCGTCTCAACGAGTGGGGCCTTACCGGCAACTGGACAGTCGAGGCCGAGCAGGCCCGTGTCAACGAAGCGGGCGGCGGTATCACCTACCGGTTCCGCGCTCGCGATCTGCATCTGGTGCTTGGGCCTGGCGCCGGCGGTAAGCCGATCCCGTTTCAGGTGACGGTGGATGGTGTGGCACCCGCAGCAGACCGTGGCTCGGATATCGACGCGTCCGGCAGGGGGACCGTCACGGAGACCCGCCTCTATCAGCTCGTGCGCCAGTCAGGCGCGGCGCGGGAACGGACCTTCGAGATCCGCTTTCTCGAACCCGGCGCGGAAGCCTTCGTTTTCACTTTTGGATGAGAGTTCACAGATGACCGACAAACAACACCAGCGTGGGCGCCGCTTGCCCGCCCTTTCCCGACGTCTGTTCGTCGCGCTGGCAATGGTTGGCGGCGGGCTGACGTTCGCCTTCGACGAACAAACGGCGGCGCAGCAGGCCAAACCCATTCCCAAGGCGCTCCATGACGTCGCTTCAACGGAGACAAGGCAGACGGCAGTGCTCGCAGGCGGCTGCTTCTGGGGTGTGCAAGCCGTGTTTCAGCATGTGGCCGGCGTCATGGGCGTCAGATCCGGCTATGCCGGCGGCAGCGCGGAGACGGCGACCTACGAACAGACGGAAACCGGCACCACCGGCCACGCCGAAGCGGTGGAGATTACCTTCGATCCCAATAGGATCAGTTATGGGCAGCTTCTCGAGATCTATTTCTCGGTTGCGCATGATCCGACGCAGCTTGGCGGACAGGGGCCGGACAGCGGCCCGCAGTATCGATCGACGATCTTCCCGCGCAATGAAGGGCAGGCGAAGGTCGCTTCCGACTACATCGCGCAGCTGAACGCGGCGGACGTCTTTGCCCGGCCGTTTGTGACGACCATCGAACCCGGCAAGGCTTTCTATCAAGCGGAGGCCTATCACCAGGACTACGTCTACAACAATCCAGGCCAGCCCTATGTGGTCCTCTACGAGCAACCGAAGATAGAAGCGCTGCACCGCCTGTTCCCGAGCCTCTATCGCGAGAAGCCGGTGCTTGTCGCAGACAGCGCGTCGTAGCCGATCGTGGGCTTGTGTGGATCGCGAGCACGACCAGACCCGTGACGTTTCGAACGGATCTTGCAAGGGGTCGGGCCAAGTCGGCCTTCTACACAAGGATACAGTTTTGCGGCCGCCCGCACACATCCGCGATACGCCCAAAGGACACTCTGGCGGTGAGCAAGGCTTGGGCCCGTGGTGACGGGACGCGTCGCTGCCGCCATGATCAACGGAAGGAGACATCATGCGCATTTTCGCAACAGCTTTCGCCATAGTCGTCCTCGCGGCGGCGCCATGCGCCTGGGACAGCGACCCGGGAGAGCCCTCGCTTCTTGCGGCGCTCGTCGCCATTCCGGCGTCCGCAACGGCCGCGGCGCGGCCGCAGCCGGCCGCGATTGAGGACGGAGGATTGCTGCCGGAGGCTCCGCACGAGGAGCTTGCCAACCCGTTCTTCGATTGATCACCGCACCGCGAAAGCTGGCGGCGCGAACCTTTGAAGCCAATCAAGGTGGATTTTCGCAGCGAAGCCGATGGGCGGATGAAAGGTTCTGGAGCGGGTCGACGCTGCGTCGGCCCCGTCTTCTTTTGCTGATCTCCACGGCCCCGTTCGCTTTGAACCCCAGAGCATTTCGTATCGCTCTGCCGTCGTGCTCGGCCGATCAAACATTGAGGTACACAGACGCCGCTCCAGAACACATCTCCGATACACCGCCCAGGCATGGTCACGGCGAAGTTTGGTTCGCATCCCTCCTACACGGCGTTGCAGTCGGTGAAGGTGGGTTTGGCCTAAAACGTCGGAATTACGACATTTGAGCCACTGACGTTTCGTCTTACCATCGAGGCTCCAACCAAGGCAAAGGAGCTTGAAATGAGCAGGAATTCCAAAGGTACGGCACTTATCACCGGCGCGTCCTCCGGTATCGGCGCGATCTATGCCGATCGTCTGGCGCGCCGCGGCTTCGACCTGATCCTCGTTGCCCGCAACCGTGAGCGCTTGAATGGGCTCGCCAGCCGGCTGGCGGACGAGACCGGGCGCGCCATCGAGGTCGTCGCTGCGGACCTCGGGAACAAGGACGATGTCAGACGGGTCGAGAAGATCCTCCGGGACGACGCGAGCATCACGGTGCTGATCAACAATGCGGGTGTTGGTGCCACCGCACCGCTGCTCTCATCCGATGTCGACAAGATGGAGGAGATGATCACGCTCAACGTCAGCGCGCTGACGCGGCTGACCTATGCGGCCGCGCCCGGATTTGCCGCGCGCGGCGCCGGCACGATCATCAACATCGCTTCGATCGTCGGCGTTGCGCCCGAACTCCTGAACGGCGTCTACGGTGGCACGAAGGCCTTCGTTTTGGCGTTCACCCTGTCGCTGCAGAAGGAACTTGCCGACAAGAACATCCGCATCCAGGCCGTGCTGCCGGGTGCGACTGCGACCGACTTCTGGGGCATTGCCGGCACGCCGCTCGAACATGTTCCAAGCGAGATCGTCATGCGGGCCGAAGACATGGTTGATGCCGCGCTTGCCGGTCTCGATCAGGGCGAAGTGATCACCATCCCGGCGCTGCCGGAGGCCGCTGATTGGGCGGCCTATGAGGCGGCTCGGCAAAAACTCATGCCGAACCTTTCAAGGAGCGCACCCGCAGCTCGCTACAACATCGGGGGATAGCCCCGATCTGCCTCCGGGCTCCTCCCATCCCGGAATTGCTCGGCGATGCCTCTGGCATCGCCCCAACTCGAACCAGGAGAATGATGATGTCCAGACGCTATTTGCCAACTGCCAAGAGCAGTCGCTTGGCCGCCTTCGCGCTGTCCGGAGCGATCGCGATCCTGCTTCCTCCGCTCGCCGCCCACGCCGCAGGTGCCTCCTCGGCGGGCGGTGCTCAGGTCGTTGCCGCCGCAAAGCCCGCGGCCGACGAATCCATTCGGCCATTCCAGTTCCATGCCAGCGATGCGGCGCTTGCCGACCTCAAGCAGCACATCGCGGCCACCAAGTGGCCGGACCGGGAACTGGTGAACGACGGCACCCAGGGCGTGCAGCTCGCCACCATGCAGAAGCTCGCCGACTATTGGGCGACCAAGTACGATTGGCGGAAGGTGGAGAAGAAGCTCAACGACCTGCCGCAGTTCGTGACCAATATCGACGGCGTCGACGTCCATTTCATTCACGTGCGGTCGAAGCACAAGAACGCGATGCCTCTCATCGTCACCCACGGCTGGCCGGGCTCGATCATCGAGCAGCTGAAGATCATCGATCCTCTGACGAACCCGACGGCGCATGGCGGCAGCGAAGCCGATGCCTTCGACATCGTCATTCCCTCGCTGCCCGGCTACGGCTTTTCCGGCAAGCCCACCGAGCGCGGCTGGGATCCGGTGCGGATTGCGCGGGCCTGGGCGGTGCTGATGCAGAGGCTTGGTTATACCCACTACGTCGCACAGGGCGGCGACTGGGGGGATGCGGTCACGGAGCAGATGGCGCTGCAGCGGCCGGCCGGGTTGCTGGGCATCCACACGAATATGCCGGCGACCGTTCCCGCCGAGATCCAGAAGAGCCTCGACGCGGGTGGCCCAGCGGCGTCGAACCTCTCCGCCGACGAGCGCCGTGCCTATGACCAGCTCGATTTCTTCTACAAGAACGGTTTGTCCTATGCGCAGGAGATGAGCAAGCGTCCGCAGACGCTCTATGGCATCGAGGATTCGCCGATCGGGCTTGCCAGCTGGATGCTGGACCATGACGCCCGCAGCTACGAACTGATCGCCCGCGTCTTCGATGGCCAGTCGGAGGGCCTGAGCCGTGATGACGTGCTCGACAACATCACGCTCTACTGGCTGACCAATACCGCCGTGTCGTCGGCGCGTCTCTACTGGGAGAACAAGCTCGCCTTCTTCCAGCCGAAGGGCATTCAGATTCCGGTGGCCGTCAGTGCCTTCCCGGACGAACTTTATCAGGCGCCGAAGTCGTGGGCAGAGAAGGCGTTTCCCAAGCTTATCCATTATAATCGCCTCGCCAAGGGCGGACACTTTGCGGCCTGGGAGCAGCCGGCGGCCCTGGTCGATGAATTGAGAGCTTCCTTCAAGTCACTGCGTCAACCGAGCTGACAGAAAGGGGCGCGCGAAAGCGCGCCCCGCCGTTGCACAAAGGAGAAGTGTCATGACAAGTGCTGGTAGCGAAAAGAGAGCGCAAACCGTCGACTTAAAGTTCGAAGTCGCGCTCATACCCGTTTCGAATGTCGACCGCGCCAAGGCGTTTTACGCCAATCTTGGCTGGCGGCTCGATGCTGATTTCCCGGTCGGAGATACGTTTCGGGTTGTCCAGTTCACGCCGCCGGGTTCGCCGGCTTCGATCCACTTTGGTACCGGGCTGACGTCTGCGGCGCCAGGTTCGGCGAGCGGGCTCTATCTGGTCGTCTCAGACATCGAGGCGGCACGTGCCCAGCTCATCAAGGGCGGTGCGGAGGTCAGCGAGATCTTCCATCGCGAAGGCCCTGGGAAGCCGGCGATCAGCGGACGTGACCCCGCAGGACGCAGCTACCGTTCCTACGCAACCTTTAGCGACCCCGATGGTAACGGCTGGCTGCTCCAGGAGGTGACCGAACGTCTGCCCGGCCGCGTGGACGCGGATGGTACGGACTTCGCTTCGGTCGCCGATCTTGCGGCGGCACTGCGTCGTGCGGCAGCCGCGCACGGCGAGCACGAGAAGCGCAACGGCGGTCAACACGACCACAACTGGCCGGATTGGTATGCCGCGCACATGGTCGCGGAGCATGCCGGAAAACCGTTGCCCGAATGAACTAGAACCCATGACCGCCGCGTTCCCTTCATGGCGTAAATTTGCTATAAGCGATCATTCCGGACGGAGTGATATGACATGCACAGGATCGGCTACGTTGTCTTTCCGAGGTTTCAGCTCATGGGGTTCGCGGCGGTCACTGCCTTCGAGGTCGCCAATCTGACGCTCGGGGAACAGGCCTACGAGATCGAACTGCTTTCCGAGGCCGGCGGCGAGATCAAGTCGTCCGCTGGCTTCGGCGTGCTGACGAAGGCCTTCGACAACACCGCCTTTGATACCGTCATGTTCGGAGCGGGCACCGAGATCGAACCGGTAACACCCGGGCTGGTCGCCTTCGCGCGCCACGCGCTCAAGGCCTCGCGGCGAGTGGCCGCCCCTTGCACCGGTGCCTTTATCCTGGCGGAGTCCGGGCTGCTCGACGGGCGTCGCGCCACGACCCATTGGGTGTTCGCGCGTCAGTTGCGGGAGGGTTTCCCTGAGGTGCGGGTGGAGGAGGATCGCATCTTCATCGTCGACGGCAGCGTGTGGACCTCTGCGGGCATGACGGCCAGCATCGATCTGGCCCTGGCGATGATCGAGAAGGACCATGGCGAGGAAGTTACCCGCCAGGTCGCCCGCAAGCTTGTCGTCTATCACCGGCGCGCCGGCGGCCAGTCGCAGTTTTCAGCCTTGCTCGAGCTCGATCCGAAGTCGGACCGCATCCAGAAATCGGTCAACTATGCCAAGGCGAACCTGCGCAACGTGTTGTCGGTCGAGGAACTGGCGGACGCCGCAGGCCTGAGTGCGCGGCAATTCAGCCGCGCCTTCCGCTCCGAGACCGGCCAATCGCCGGCCAAGGCCGTCGAGCATCTCCGCGTGGAAGCGGCGCGCCTGTTGATGGAGCAGGGGCGACACTCCATGGATGTGATCGCGGAGGAAACCGGCTTTGCCGATAGCGATCGCATGCGCCGCGCGTTCCTGCGCACGCTCGGTCAACCGCCACAGACGGTCAGGCGCAATGCGCGCGAAGGCATTGTCTGAACCTGACGGCACTGCGATGGGGCGCACCTCAGGAGAATTGTATCGCTGTGTATCCGCCGCCTGCCGTTTCTACATGCGCTTTCAATAGGAGCCGCAGAGCACACGGCCCGGATACACCGGCACTCCATTTCTGATGTCAGTTCAGTTCACCGGAGGCAATCAATGTCGGACGAAATCAACCACCCACGCCGTCGTTTCATCGGCGCAATCGCGCTCTCGCTGGCCGCGACGCAATTCGCTTCAGCGGGAGCCGCCAGAGCGCAAGCGGGAAACAATGAGGCGCCGCGCCTGCCGGCAGTCACCCCCGGGACGAACAAATCCTTCGCAACCCTCAAGCAGATCGATGCCGGCGTCCTGAACGTCGGCTACGCCGAACTTGGCGCGCGCGACGCGCCGGTCGTGATCCTCCTGCACGGCTGGCCCTATGACATCCACACCTACGTGGATGTGGCGCCGCTGCTGGCAGATGCCGGCTACCGTGTCATCGTTCCCTATCTGCGCGGCTACGGCACGACCCGGTTTCTCTCCGCTGACACACCTCGGAACGGCCAACAGGCGGTGATCGCCGCGGACATCATTGCCCTGATGGACGCGCTCAAGATCGAAAAGGCGGTCATCGGCGGCTGCGACTGGGGTGCGCGAACCGCCAACATCATCGCCGCACTCTGGCCCGAGCGCTGCAAGGCGATGGTCTCGGTCAGCGGCTACCTCATCGGCAGCCAGGAGGTGAACAGAAAGCCGCTGTCACCGCAGGCCGAGCTTGCCTGGTGGTACCAGTTCTACTTCGCCACCGAGCGTGGGTATGCCGGCTACAAGCAGAACCACAAGGAGTTTGCCCGGTTGATCTGGAAGCTTGCCTCGCCCAAGTGGGATTTCGACGATGCCACCTTCGATAAGAGTGCCGAGGCACTCGAAAACCCGGACCATGTCGACATCTCGATCCACAATTACCGCTGGCGTCTCAGCCTCGCCGAGGGCGAAGCGAAGTATGACGGCCTCGAAAAGCAACTCGCTGCGTTCCCGACCATTACCGTCCCGACCATCACGCTAGAGGGCGACGCCAACGGTGCTCCGCATCCGGATCCATCGGCCTATGTCAAGCGCTTCTCCGGCAAGTATGAGCATCGGCTGATTACCGGCGGCGTCGGCCACAACCTGCCGCAGGAGGCGCCGTCCGCCTTTGCCAAGGCGATCGTCGACGTCGACCGTTTCTAGTTTTTCTCACGCAGATTGCGTGGAGGCGCGGGGTCCGGTTCGCTGGTCCCGCGCTTTTTTGTGTGCCGACGTGCTTTGGAACCGTGCCTGGCGCACTATGGCGCCGCGCGGGGAGGTCCTCACGAAGAGCGTAGGTCCGCGCACCGAAATGGCCGCCTTCGTATCAGCGTGTATCCGTTCCCGTACTTGGCAGACTTGCACACATTTCCGCTTCTCGGTGAAACATCCCATACACCTGCGAAGCGCCATCTGTGTCTCGACGGTCGCACAGGGCAATCGGGCCCGAAAAGAACACCTGTCGAAAGGAAGAACATGATGAGCGAAGCTGAAAAGGTACTCTACACCGGCAAGACCCACACGACCGGCGGCCGCGACGGCGCCTCCCGAAGCGACGACGGGCGTCTGGACGTCAAGCTCTCTTCACCCGGCAGTTTGCGGCCGGGCACGAACCCGGAGCAGCTCTTCGCCGCCGGCTGGTCGGCCTGCTTCATCGGCGCAATCGGACTGGCGGCTGGCCAGATGACGGTTGCACTCCCTGCAGACCTCGCCGTCGATACCGAGGTGGATCTGCGCAACCGGGACGGCGGTTACTTCCTGCAGGCTCGGCTCAATGTCAGCCTGCCTGGGGTCGACGCGGATGTGGCGCGTCAATTGGTGGATACTGCGCACCAGACCTGCCCCTATTCCAAGGCGACGCGTGGCAACATCGATGTGACGATCAACCTCGTCTGACGGAGCTCCGATTGCCGGAGCATCCTGCAACATGACCCAACGGAAGCGGGGGCCGATGAGGCCGCCGCTTTTTGATTGGAGGGTTGGCTATTTCGAAGTGGAAAAGTTGGAGGCGTGTGAAGTGCCGCGCTTTGCTATGCCTCATGCCCGATGATGACGAATGGCAAGCTCTGCAACCAAGCCACCGCCGTCGCGGTTCGTCAGCGTCAGTGAGGCATTGATGGAGGCCGCGAGCTGTTGGGCGATGGCAAGGCCGAGGCCGGTTCCGCCGGTATCGCGGTTGCGGGAGTCCTCCAGCCGGACGAAGGGTTTGAGCACGGCATCCAGCTGATCATCGGGAATGCCAGGCCCGCGGTCGAGGACCTTGATTGTCACCGTGTCGTCCGCCAGCCGCCTGACCTCGATCTCGGCGCTGTCACCAAACTTGAGTGCGTTGTCGACCAGGTTGGTAAGGATGCGTCTGAGCGCCTGGGGCCGGGTGACGATCGCGCCGCTA
Source organism: Ensifer sp. GW101-20A05 (assembly GCF_059424735.1). Classification (NCBI taxonomy): domain Bacteria; kingdom Pseudomonadati; phylum Pseudomonadota; class Alphaproteobacteria; order Hyphomicrobiales; family Rhizobiaceae; genus Ensifer; species Ensifer sp. GW101-20A05. The sequence goes on from NZ_JBWKZT010000009.1 coordinate 244,427, forward strand.
TCGACATCGCTGGCGGTAACCGCCCTGCCGGTGTCCTGATAGTCATAAACGAGGCTTTCGACGAAGGACGCAAGATCGATGCGTGTCGCTTTTTCGACATTGCCATGGGCGCTGCGTGCATAGGCGACGCCTTCCTTGACCAGGCTTTCGATCTGCCCGAGATCCTGGATCAGCTTCTCCCGGTCGGCGAAATCATCCGCCATTTCGGCGCGCAGCTTCATGCGTGTGATCGGCGTCTGCAGATCGTGGGAAATGGCGGCGAGAATCTGGACCCGCTCTTCGAGATACTGGGCGATACGGTCACGCATGGCATTGAACGCGGTCGCCGCATAGGCAACCTCGGTGGGCCCGGTTTCGCTGAGACGCGGTGTGTTCCGGTTCGGGTCGAGCGTATCGGCAGCCGCGGCAAGATTGACGAGCGGGCGCACCGCCTGACGCATGGCGAACCAACTGCACAGGAGCAGCAGCGCGAGCTGGGCTACGAGCACGAAGGGCAGCCAGTCGGCCAGGGGCATGACACCCTTGGGAAAGACGTCGATCGTCAGCGGTGAGCCGTCGCTCAGCGTCAGATGCGCCTGAAGGTGGCGGCGGTCGCCCGGGATCGTTTCGACCTTGACCGGAAATTGAAGGCCAGTCGCCCGCTCGATCTTGGTCGCGATCTCGCTGGCGGCCGGGTCGAGCGACGGATTGCCCGCAATGCCGGGGCCGAGAAGGAAGCCATAATTGTCGCGGTCGAGGCGAGCGAGCCACGAGGCACGCTCGGGCGCGGGCAGGCGATCGAGTATGGCGATCGACGTTGCGATTTCGTTTTCGAGCGTATCGAACATGACCGATCTGGCGGCCATGTAGCGCTCGAGGAACAGAACGGTGAACGACATGACATGCGCGATGGTGAGACCGGCCAGCAGGATAACGAAGAGCCGCGCCCTGAGCGTGCGCGGCCATAGTCGAAATCCTTTTGGGTCTGCGCTCGCCGTCATTCGCGCGCCTCCACGATCTCAATCGGGACCGAGAAGACATAGCCTTCGCTGCGCACCGTCTTGATGTAGGTCGGTTCACGGGCATCATCGCCGAGCCGCTGGCGAACCCGGCTGACGAGCAGATCGATCGATCGGTCGAAGAGCTCGGCCTCACGACCCTGGGTGAGATTGAGCAACTGGTCGCGATTGAGCACCCGCTGAGGGTGGTCGATGAACACCTTCAGCAGCCGATACTCGGCGCCGCTGAGTGCAATCACCGTGCCGTCAGCATCGATCAGGTGCCGGGCGGTCGTGTCGAGTTTCCACTGGCCGAAGCGCAGCAGCTGTCCAGCCTCCGAGATCTGCAGGTTCGGCGGCAGCATGCGTGCGCGCCTGAGCACCGCCTTGATACGGGCGAGCAGTTCGCGCGCGGAGAACGGCTTGGAGAGATAGTCGTCGGCACCCATCTCGAGGCCGAGGATCCGGTCCATCTCGTCGCTGCGGGCCGTCAGCATGATGATCGGGATCGCCTTGTGTTTGCCGGCGCGCAGTTCGCGGCTGAGCACGAGCCCGTCGTCGCCCGGTATCATCACATCGAGTACGATGAGATCGACGGTATCTCCCTCGAGGAAGCTGCGCATCTGTCGCCCATCGGCGACTGCCGTTGCGCGCAGCCCGTTCTTCTTGAGGTAACCAGACACGAGTTCCCGGATCTCACGGTCGTCATCGACAATCAGTACATGGTCGATATGCTCCATCGAGCAAACTCCTCAAATCCGGTTTGGTCTTCGCATCCTTGCGGCATCACCCGGCCAGGGCCGGGGAACATCCGCTCAGTTTCATTGGCGCCCAGGATATGTCCTCGGTGTGTTCGCGATATCCAGACTTGCATGCGAAAGTAATGCAAGCACTTCCGGATACATTTCGACACAATTTCGCAAACGAAACCCGCCGCTTGCTGTCGAGCGGCGGGTTGCAAGAACGTCTGACCGGCGATGTCAGGCTTTTGCCTGAGCGTCCCGCTGGGCGCGGTATTGCGCGGTCGGCAGGCCGCCCCAACCCCAGTTGTCGAGCTCTACTTCCTCGATGACCACGTAGGTCGATTCCAGCGGCTTGTTGAGCACGTCGAGCAGGACCTGGCTCACGCCCTTGATGATTTCGGCCTTTTCCTCGGCCGTGACCGCCTTGCGGTCTGGAGTGGTGCCTTCGCGGGTCACCTGAACTGTAACGATCGGCATTGCCGTCTCCTCTTCATATCTGGATGTTGGCGGCTCCATCAAGGTGCCGCATCTGCAATGGATGGGAGGGGAGGAGCGGCCCGGCTTGGGTAACGGTCGCTCCCGGACATACCTGCGCCGTTACCAGCGCCCGGCGTTCTGTCCGCCATCGACGTGCAGGATCTCACCCGTCACGAAACCGGCATTCTCCAGGTAAAGGACGGCGTCGACGATATCGCGGATCTCGCCCATGCGGCCGACGGGATGCAGCGTCGAGAGCGCCGCGTGCGTTTCCGGCGCGTGCATCGGGGTCTTGATGATGCCCGGCGAGACGGCATTGACGCGAACACCGGTCTTGGCAAATTCGATCGCGAGCGCCTGGGTCACGGAATTCAAACCACCCTTCGTGATAGACGCCAGGGCCGCCGGGACGCCGGCAATCGGCTGATTCACGAGGCTGGTCGTGATGCTGACGATGTGGCCGGAGCCCTGCTTCAGCATCTCGCGGGCCGCGTGCTGGGTAACGTGGAAGAAGCCGGCCACGTTGACACCCATGTTCAGATCATAATCTTCCTGAGTGAACTCGGTGAATGGCTTGGCGGTGAAGACCCCGGCATTGTTGACCAGCGTATCGATACGGCCGAACCGTTCCAGCCCCTGGCGAATGACCCGCTCGGCGGTCTCAGGCTTGCTGATATCGCCGGCGACACTGAGGATGCCAGCGTCCGAACTTTCCTGAATGGAGCGGGACGTGGCGATGACGCGATAGTTGCGATCGCGGTAGGCCTGAACCAAGGCGGCGCCGATGCCCTGCGATGCACCGGTGATGATGGCGACCTTCTGCTCATTGCTCATGGATGTGGTCCTTCTTCGATTGCAACGGGCGCTTGGTGTGGCCCGTCCTCCGCCCTCGGCGTTGGTGCAATCAGATTTAGACCCATCCGATGTGTGAGAGAATTGACGCTATTTGGCGATCAATCAACCGCATACCGGCATAATCAGGCGAGCGTGCCAGCTTCCGTTGCCATGCGTGCGAACTCGGTCCGCAGACGTGGCAGCGCGTAATCAGCAAAGGCGCGAACCTTCGGAACCGACATGCGGCCCTGCGGTGCAAGAAGATGAACCGGCATCGGGGGATGCTCGGCATCAGCCAGCACGATTTTCAACCGCCCATCGCTGACGTAGCGCGCGACATGATAGGAGTAGAGCCGGGTCAGGCCGGTACCCGCGGCGGCGGAGTCGGTCGCGGCACGCACACTGTTGACGATGCAGCGCGGTTTGAACTGCACCGTGCGAGGGATCAACGAGCCCTCGGCTGGCGTGAATGTCCAGGAATCGAGGCCGAAGTTGGTAAAGGCGACGATCTGGTGTTTGGCGAGATCGGCCGGCTCGTCAATCCGCGGGTGGTTGGCGAGATAACGAGGCGAGCCGACGACGACACGCCGGACATCGCCACCGATTCGTGTCGAAATCAGCGAAGAGTCGGCGAGATGGCCGATGCGGAGCGCGATATCGACACCCTCGTCGACAAGGTTTACGAAGCGATCGAGCAGGAGGAGCCGGGCCGAAACCGAAGGGTAGAGGTTGAGGAATTCGTCGAGGATCGGACGCAGCACCTCTTCGCCAACGATCGGTGGCGCGGAGATCGTCAGCGTGCCGCGAGGGGCCGCACGTTCGCCACCTGCGAGCATGTCGGCCTCTTCGAGATCGATCAGCACCCGCCGGCAGGCAGCCGCATAGCGCTGGCCGGCTTCGCTGAGCTTCAACGATCGCGTCGTTCGATGGAGCAGTTCGACCCCGACATGAGCTTCGAGCAGGTTCAGGGCGCGGCTGACCGCCGTCGGCGACCGCTTCAGCCGCCGGGCCGCGCCCGCGAGGCTGCCTTCATGGACCGCGGTTACGAAGACCTTCATTGCGTCGATACGATCCATTCTGCCGACTTTCGCGATGATCATTGCCAATTGGCAAGCATTCACCCGCAACTGGACAGAAGTAAAGAGACCCGCTCCATCCTCTCGTCAGCGGTGTCGGGGCACAATTGGAGCAGCGGGCGATCAATCGGCAAACAGCTTCTCGATCAGATCGGCCGCTGAGCCCTGCCAAAGCTCTCCCTTGCCGGTTCCCGCCCAAAGGGAGAGGAAGTCCGCCGATCCCTTTGCTGCAGACGCGCCTCTGATATCGCGCGTGAACTTGTTCTGGGCCGGGAAGGGCATTGCGGCGGCGGCGTCCAGCTCGTTCATGAAGCGGTTCTCGATGCCACGGGCAAACCGGCCGGAGAAGGCGCGCGTTGTCCGCGTTGCGCGTTCCGTGCCCTGGAGTGCGGCGCGATAGGCTGCCGAGGTTCCTGCTTCGGCGGTCGCGAGGAACGCCGTTCCCATCTGCACCGCGCTGGCGCCCATGGCGAGGACCGACCGGATATCCACGGCCGTCATAATGCCGCCTGCCGCGATCAGTGGCAACTTCGCCTTCGGGAGGGTTCGGGTCAGCAGATCCCGGAGGCCGATTTCACTGTCCGCGGCCTCGGGATCGAATATGCCGCGATGGCCGCCCGCCTCAAAACCCTGGAGGGTGATCGCATCGACGCCGCTTTCTTCGAGCGCCCCTGCTTCCTCCGGTGTCGTCGCCGTGCCGATGATCAGCATCCCCGACTTGCGCGCGGTCCGCATGTACTCGGCAGGCAGCACGCCGAAGACGAAACTAAGGACTGCCGGCTTCGCCTTCAGCACGGCCTCGAACTGCTGATCGAAATCCTCTTCATAGGGTGCGGCGAATTGCGGCGCCGGCAGATCAAGTTCCGCACGGTACTTCGCCGTCGCTGCCACCGCCCGCTCGACCGTCGCCGCGTCGATCTGCGGCTGCGGGTGCTGGATGAAGAGGTTGATCGCAAAAGGACGGTCGGTGCCTGCACGAACCTTGTCAACGAACTCGGTGATGGCCGCCGGGCTCGAATAGGCTGCGCCGATCGACCCGAGCGCTCCGGCTGCCGAAGACGCGATGACGAGCTCCGGCGACGAGGGGCCGCCGGCCATCGACGCGACGATCAACGGGTGCTTCAGGCCGAGTCTCGCCAGGGGATCCTGCATATTCGATTTCCTCAATGAAGGTGCGTTCTTGCGTGCCGGCGGCGCGCGGGCTGAGGTGAAGGTTGACGAGCGGTCGCATTGATCGCCCGACTATGCCGCACCATAAAGGAGACCCGGAGCGGCCAGAGGTCAACTGTACAATGGTCGCACTGTCGAACGGGCGATCATGCCGCCGAGCAGTTGCGGCGAGATCGATTGGCTGGCACAGTCGCTCCGTGACGAGAGTTGCCCATGAGGATCCTGATGTCGCGACCGACGGACAAGCAAGACCCATCTCCAAGCCTTGTCGAACACTATCGGCCAGTGCAGCTCAAGGCCGTGCTTGCCGCCTGCGCGGTGAAGCATCGCGAACCTCCGCCGCCGCCACCGGAGGAACGCTTCTATGGATCGCAATTGCCGGAGGGATTCCACCTCCCGCAATCGGTCCACGACGACTAGGCGCGGCTTTCGCAATCAGTTCGTTGCCAGCGTCCAGGCCATGCCTGCAAGCGCGCAGGCAAGCAGCGTCGTGATCACCGAGGCGTTGAAGCGGAAGATCGCCACGCCGGCGGCAAGCGTCAGCAGGAGCGACGGCAGTACCAGCGACCCTAGCACCGGTATGTCGAGCGCGAACGGCCCGAAATGCCCGCTCACGAGCTCCCCAAACAAGGTGTGCAGCCCGAACCAGACGGCAAGGTTGAGAATCACTCCCACAACGGCGGCGGTGATCGCCGACATGGCGCCCGTGAGCGCGATATTGTTCCGCAGCCGCTCAATGAAGGGCGCCCCAAGAAAGATCCAGAGGAAACACGGGACGAAGGTCACCCAGGTGGTCAGCATCGCCCCCAAGGTCGCCGCCATCATTGGATGGAGCGTGCCCGGGTCGCGGTAGGCGCCCATGAAGCCGACGAACTGGACGACCATGATCAGCGGCCCCGGCGTCGTCTCGGCCATGCCGAGGCCGTCCAGCATTTCGCCGGGCTTCAGCCAGCCGTAGTGCTGGACGGCTTCCTGGGCGACGTAGGCGAGCACGGCATAGGCGCCGCCGAAGGTGACGACCGCCATCTGGCTGAAGAACAGGCCGATCTGGCTGAAGACGCTGTCCCGACCGAGGACGATGATGAGCAACGCCAGGGGCACGAGCCACAGCGCAAGCAGCACGCCGGAAATCCGCAGCGACCATGCAAGGTTGGGGCGCGCATGCGCGGGGATTTCCTCGCCGAGCGCGGAGTCCTCGTCCTTCAGAACCGGGCCCGTGCCGCCCTTGTGTCCACCGCCAATGCGAAAGAGCGGCGAACCGGAGCGAGCGCCGATATAGCCAAGCACGCCGGCTGCCAGGATGATCAACGGGAAGGGAACGCGGAAGAAGAAAATGGCGACGAAGGCGGCGGCCGCAATGCCGATCATCATTCGGTTCTTGAGTGCTCGGCCGCCAATGCGGAAGACAGCCTGGACGACCACCGCGAGTACGGCGGCCTTCAGGCCGAAGAAGAGGCCTTCGACGACGGTGACATTGCCGAAGGCGGCGTAGATGTAGCTGAGGCCGAGGATCGCCAGGAAACCCGGCAGCACAAAGAGAAGTCCGGCAACGAGGCCGCCGGCGGTCCGGTGCAGGAGCCAGCCGATGTAGACGGCGAGCTGCTGCGCCTCGGGTCCGGGCAGTAGCATGCAGTAGTTCAGCGCATGCAGGAAGCGATGCTCGCCGATCCAGCGCTTCTCATCGACAAGGATGCGATGCATCACCGCGATCTGTCCGGCAGGGCCACCGAAGCTGAGGGCCGCAATGCGTGCCCAAACCCGGACGGCTTCGCCAAACGGGATGCCGTGGCTTTGCCGTTGCCGCGCCACTTCGGGCGCGGCCTTGTCAGCAATATCGGTCATCTCAGAGGTCCTTCTTGGGCGAGGGCCAGTTGTGCGTCTCGTTGGTAGCATCCCGGCACCAGCGATAGAAGGCGTCGTAGAGCAGCATCCCCGCATCCAGTTGCTCCAGGTCGTCGGCATACATGCGCGAGAGACCGAGGGAGGCGGCAAGCAGGCCCGGCGCCTCGGGCGCAAGCTCGGGACGGGCGGTGTCGGCCCCGCGCACGATGGTGGCTAGCCGCAGAAGCGGAGCGGTTGCAAGGCCGAACTGCTCGACCATCACGTCAAAGGTGCAGAGTTCACCGCGATGGCTCCAGCGGATCGGAGCATCGATATCGAAGGGCGTAGCGCCGAAGCGCTCGCCGACCATCTCGACCTCTGACGGCGCCACGTACAAGAAGACTGCCTTCGGATCGACGAAACGACGGATCAGCCAGGGGCAGGCAATGCGGTCGATCTTTGGTCGTGCCCGCGTAACCCAGACGGTCCTTCCGCCGGCGTCCCGTTCGGGTATCGCGGAAGCGGGCACGGCCGGATAGCCGCCATCCGCCCAAGCCTCGAAACCGCCTTCGAGCACGTCGGCAGCAATGCCGGCATTGCGAAGCCAGGCGGCAACGCCATGGCTGAGCTTCTTGCCCTGCTGGCAGATGATGATTGCCGATGCCTTGGCGACGTCGTCGATCCAATCCTGAACCTGGCGGTAGTCGCGCCTGTAAGAACCTGGGATGAGGCGGGGATCGGCGTCGAAATCTTCGTCGATCCTGACATCGATCAGTGTCGGACAGTTCGGCGTGCCGACGAGGCGAGAGAGTTTTTCCGAGGATATTTCGAGAAATGACGACATGACGCGTCCTCCGGATGAGCGGTTGAATGGACGCGATGCTTCGGCTGGCGCCTCATGGGGTGATCGCACCCCCATGCGCGAAGTTTTCCGCTCTTTGAGCGGACTGTCAAGCCGGCAATCAAGAATGGAAGAACGTCGCCGATCCGCTGTCCTGAGTGCGGAAGTGCGCCGCACTCAGGACGCAGACGCTCGGCGTGTTCGGGCTATTTGCCGGCGTCCTCGGCGGCGGTCTCTATGATCTTGGCAACCTTTTCCGCTTGCGAGGCAAAGACGGCGTGGCTCGCCTTGATTTCGCTTACCTGGCTGCCGGCGCGCTTCGCCATGCTTCGTTCAAGGTCCGGATTGATGGCGCGATCTTCGGTCGCCACGACCGCCCAGCTTTTCTTCGTCCGCCATGCCGGATCGCCGGACTTGGCGGTGAAAACCTCTTTCGCGGCAAAGACCTGCGACTTCGCCGCAAAGGCCGCTTCCGCTTCTGGAAGGTCGGCGGCGAAATCAGCAGCAAACGCTTTCGGATCGAGATAGAGATATTTGCCGTCGGTGGTTTCCTTGATGCTCATTGCAGCCGGCGGCTTCGATCCGGCAAGCGTTGCCAAATCCTCGCCCTTGTCCGGTTGAAACGCTGCGACGTAGACCAATCCTTCGACCTTCTGGTGATGTCCGGCTTCGCTGATCACCATACCGCCGTAGCTGTGCCCGACGAGCAAGGTCGGCCCATCCTGCAGGTCCAGAACACGGTTCGTCGCCGCGACGTCGGCGGCAAACGAGGTCAGCGGTTCCTGCACGACGGTCACGTTGAAGCCGCGCCGCTCCAGGATATCGCTGGCCTGTCGCCAGCCCGAACCGTCGGCGAAGGCGCCGTGCACGATGACGATATTCTTGATGTCCGCAGCCTGGGCGGCGAAAGCAACCACGCTCGTTGCAAAGGCGAGGGCAAGAGTAGGGATGATTCGGCGCCGCATGCGATCGTTCCTTTCGAGTCCGTAGGTGATGATCGCAATCTGGTCCGGCGAGGTATCCCGGATATGTCGGCCGCCACCAGCAATTGTACCGCAATGTATGGGGTCGGCTCAGGTCGCAGCGAAGCACCGCGGGAAGGGCGGCTCCCCGGTGCGTTCCGTCTGGCCTCAATGGCAGAATACGGGCGGACTGTGCCCTATGATTCAACCAGGATCACGATTGATTCCGGCACGACGCCATCAAAGACCATCGCATCGGCCGCGGCCTGGGTCTGCATGGCTTTCGACAGGGCGTCCAGATCGGGGACATCCATGAGAATGGCCACCCGGGTCTGGTCCTGGGGATCGACGAAGGTTCGAATGCTGGTCACGCCGAGCGTGCTGAAGAACTCCATGCGCTTCGGTGATTTCAACCAGTGTTCGGCGCTTTTCGTGATCTTGTGGTGGGCGATGATGGTCGGCATTGCATCCTCCCTGTCGCGGCATGGACGAACTTTTTCCTGTGCGGCCGCGTTCCCTCACGGAAGGCTCCGTCGGCCCGACTGTCAATTAGCCCGTCGGAAGTAGGTGCCGTCACCGGGAGGATACTGCTGATGCCTAAATTCGTGACCATTGGATATGGAGACCGTGCAGGCTACGACCGCACGGCGGCGGACGTCCGTAATGCGGCGCACGCGCATGATGCGGAACTTCGTGCAAGAGGAGCCTTGATGGGGATCGCCGGAGCGCCTGTTCAGGTGCGCAACGCCAACGCCGCGCATGTCGAGAAGCGAAGCGGTCCGTTCATGTCGTCTTCGCTTCCTGTGGCCGGCTTCGCGGTGATCGAGGCCGCAGACCTGGCCGAAGCGATCGATATGGTGTCACGCACCCCGTGCGCGGTGGCTCATGGGGTGGTCGAGGTCTGGCCGCTCGAGACTCCTTAAGTCCGACGATGTGTCGCCCCTGCCTAAGAGGCCTGGGCGACCAATGTTGGTTCCTGTATCTCGATGGCGCGGCTCTCGATTTTTGCCTCCGCGGCTACAGCCTGCTCTCTGTTGTCTCTGAAGAGTTTCCACTTTGTCGGCCGGAAGGCGATGCGGCTGTGGTCGCCGGCG
>NZ_JBWKZT010000010.1:0-16732 GCF_059424735.1 Ensifer sp. GW101-20A05
GGATATCAATCACCCCGCGAGTTCATCAGCTCGCAATCTCAAACCTGAGCACGTCCGGTCTTTTGGGGGCAACTCCAACCGGGACATTATAGCCGATAGACAGATCCCCGACGCGTCCTTGTCCGGCAGCACGCATGCTCGCAGCTAGCTGATCGACTTTGCTGACGATGTGGCGCGCCTCGCGAACGAACTCCCTGCCAACCCGAGTAGTCGAAACCCCTGAAGTCGTCCGAATGAACAACGTCGCGCCTAGACGCTCTTCCAAGCGGAAGATGCTCCGGCTAAGCGTCGATCGTTTGATATTGAGTGCCTCCGAAGCGCGATGGAAGCTGCGACAGTCCGCAGCTGCGATTGCATGACGAAGCTGGCGAATATCGAATGGCATGTTTCTTCTCCCGTCGGCGCAGAGCACCTTTCGCCCCATAGCGCCGACCGACGAGGTTGGCCGCGTGACAAGTTTTGTGGGGCGCCATTGCCAGAGCCGAGCGATCTGAGTGACACGCAGCCGCGCCTTCGTTACACAGTGTCCGCCGAACGACGGACGGGCACTGGGAAGGTCCGATCGTAGGCAAGGTTAAAGCCGAAAGCGTAGACCATGTAGAAAACTGCGATCGACACATCCATCACGAATGTGTCCCAGAGCGACATGCCGAGATACCACGAGACCGGGGGGATGAGCATGATCAGAAAGCCGATCTCGAACAGGGCCGTGTGCAGGAGGCGCAGCGCGTAGGTCTTCGTCGTATTCCCGACGAGGCGCAGCATCGTGTGTTCAAAGCCGAGATTGAAACCGAAATTCCAGATGGTCGCTAAGGCCGATGCGAAAATGCCGACGACGCCCATGTGACTTGCGGGCTGGTCGAACACGTAAGCCCCGGCCGGCGTGACGATAGCCAATCCGAGCGCCTCAAACAGGACCGCGTGCCGCATTCGATCAGGGAAAGTGCGCATAGTAGACACGACGAAATCTTCCTTCTCTGTTGCGTGACCGCGACCTTTCTATCTGTATGATGAGGTGCATCAAGTTAGGTATTATCTGGAATATAGATAGGTTTCGGTTTGCAGGGGTCAGCTTGACGCTTATCTGGCACCCGGCGCACACGGGTCGTTTTCCGCTGTTGCCAGCGGTCTGCGAAAGGCGCCGGCGCCCGACAGTACTCAGCTAGGAAATCTTGAGCAGGATCTTGATGTCGGGCGGTACAACCGATGGGGACGCACCCCGCACTTACATCGGCCGAGGATCGGCTCCTACCAGGAGCCAAGGTAAAGCTCGATCATCGAGACCGCCCGATCGGTCACCCGAGCAAAGATTTGGCCGCTAGGGAGTGCTCTGGCAGCACACCTGGAATGTCGGAAGTGTTTGCAAATACAATAGCTTATATCGACGCATTTGCAGCTATAAATGGAAACATTTGGACATAATCGCGTGGGCAGCGGAAGGTTCTGGCGTTAGCAACGTCATCGAAAGGAAAGGACAATGAACACCTTCAAATCGATCGCACCCATGAAGCGTAGCAAGCGGATGGCCCGTGCCACCAAATTTCTGATGCAGGGCGACAGCAACCGCTTCCGCTACTGACAGTTGGACGCGCGGAGGCCGCTATGATCACATTCGAGCTGCAGCTGAATGAGTGCCTCCGCGCGCCGCTTCTGAAGGGCAAGACGTGTCGTCTGGGCGATCGGTCATTTGTTAAAGCCTTCTCGCATCCAACGATATCGATGGAGCTCATGTTGGCTGAAGGACGTTGGCTGATCGTCGTTCATGAACGCGGTAGGGAGGAAGGTTCCGTCACACTCCATCCTTCCGGGGAGATGCTGTCGGAATCTGCCTACGAGGAGGCCTTTCGCGAAATCGTCGGTTTTCCGAATGAACTCTTTGCGATCGAATGCGCCTACGGCGCCGGCGCGACCCGCATAAGGCTCCTGTCGGGATCGAATGGAACCTGTCCGATCTACGTCTCCGGAGAGGGGCCGAAGTTAACGGGCAGCTGGGACGTCCTGATGCTTGCTCGTGATCGGTCGAACAAGTGCTTCGACCAACAGTTTCTTATTCACGCCGCTTATCGGGCAGTATATTCGACCCGTACCCCATACCATGGCGTCGCCATGATGCCGCCCTGGTCAGTCATCAACTGGGACGGCGGCACGCCGAGCCTGACAGGGCCGGAACCAGACCTTGACTTCGATGGGCCAATCGATGTCCACAAGGCGCGTGCCTTATCCGACTTCAGCTCGTTACTGGATGACGTCTGGAAGACACGAGCGCTTGTTCCGGCCGCGACCGCGATTGAACTGAGCGGGGGCTACGACTCGGCGGCCGTTGCGTTGTCGTTTGCAAGGAGCGTCGGGCACGGTGCGCGTCATCTGTCGATCCTGGTGCCCAATGCGAGCCTTTCGGCAAGCCAGGAGAAGCGCATCTCCACCGTAGTTTCGGCCTGCCGCGCGAATTCGCGGATTCTATCGATGCGGGATTACCTACCCAGTTACGCGAACCTGGCGCGATTTCAGAGCCTCTATTACCAGAGCGAATCCTACTACGCGGCATTCCACAAGCTGTGGGCCGGTGCCCGTCAGGCAGGCGCAGACACGGTCATCAGCGGCCATGGCGGCGACGAACTGTTCCCGACATTTCAGGGCGAAAAGTTTGAAACCGATCGTCTGCGGCATGCAGTCGGGCCGGATCCGAGCTTCGTCGAAGGTCAGTTCCTGAATTGCCTGACGAAATCAGCAAGGGAACTGGCTGAGGCACCGCTCTGGGGCGCGGCCGGGGTGGCGCCGAGCAGGACATCCGCGCTCTCAGCGATGGCACGTCACACGCCGCTGGTCATGCAAGAAGGCGTGTGGCCGCTCTATCCGCTGTGCAACGTCCCGTTGGTGCGCTTCTGTCATGCGTTGCCGTTCGAGCTTCGCTTTGAAAAGGCGCTTCTCTTATCCTACATCGAGCATTCGATCCCAAGCACATCGATCTTCCGCAACTACCAGAAGGAAAATTTCCTTGATGGTGACATTTCCGGATTGTTGAAGGAAGAAAACAAAATCAGATCGTTGGTGCGCGACATGGCGGTGTATGACTTCGACCTCGTACTGCCACGACAATTTCGAGCGGATGTCGAGCGGTTCTACGATTCGAAATCGTTTGAGCTACTGCACCACATTTGCTCGATCTTGCATCTGGAGGCCTTTTTTCGGGAGAGTGCATATGCGTGACGTTGAGGACCTCGAGAATGCCGAGCGCACCCTGTCCAGGGTTCTGGATCAGGGCAACCTTCATCTGGAGCTTGTGCTCAACGGGGTGAATAAGACTTTCGCCGGGCGCTGCGAGCAAGGCGATTTCTATCTTCGACTGTCCCCGGAACGTCTCCACTCGTCCGTCGAGTTAAAGCGCGAGGCGAAGATCCTAACCTGCATCACGGACCACGAACAAATCGCAGCAAAGCCATTCATGGATCCGCAACATGCGGGAACCGCCTTCGTGTGGGATGGCGCGCCCTATTTTGGAATTGCCACCACCGTCGCGCCCGGAGATCCGTACGATAATTCAGTCGGTCAGTTGAGACCGTTCGGGCGGGCGCTTGGGAAACTGCACGCCATTCCCATAACCGGAAAGGTCGAGCGGGTGGACAGCGCACCCCATCTGGCCGCATCGGGAAAATTGGTCGAAGAGATCTCCCTGGTCCAAGGTGCGATCTTCCAATGGTCAAATCGCGGCGAGCCGACCAGCTCAGGCAAGACTTCCATCCGGCACGGCGATGCCTGGCCGGGGAACGGACGCTTTGGCGAATCCAGGGTAACCCTTTTCGATTTCGAGCACACATCCATTGGAGATCCGGTAGCAGATGTCGCCAACGTCGCTTGGTGGCTGACCGGTCTTCAACAGCCAACTGAGATCAAATCCCAATTGTGGAACGCCTTCCTGGAAGGCTATGACGAGACACAGGATGGGGAGAGGGCGGATATGTCCAGTCTTCCATACCATGTTCTCTCGGTCGAACTCCGATCGCTATTATTTCTGCGGGACTTTATCAAGCTCTCGCTGGAAGTGGAGAAAAGCGTCATCGCCGGGACGCAACATCTCGTTGGCGTGTGGCGAAACCGTGCTGTCCCCGAAAGCGGATTTCTGAAGGATGGCTGGTAAACCGCGGATCGATTTTTTTGCGAAGTCTGCACAGTCATGGAAACACGCCTATGGAGATCGATCTAGCTCAGCGGTTACGTTCAGGCGTTCACGCCGGCGCCCGTCGTCACAGCGCCGTGGCTCCGGTTGAGGGAGGAGAGGGGCGAATGGGGGGGGTGCAAAGCTGTGCCTTCTCAGCTCTCCTTGAACAGGCGTTCGGCCGCGCTCTGAGTGTGGGCAAGCGATATTATCCGTTCTACCGTGGAAGACATCCGATGGACCTGATTGGAGATCTCCTCAATATCGCCAGCACTGACGATAAGCTCAATTATCCTGCGGACGGTCGCCTTCAAATCTGTGTATTCCGCGTCACACTCGTTGGGCGGGGTGAGCAAAAGATTATCCAGTGCGATCGAGAACAGAAGATACTCGATGTCCGAAAGGCTGAACTTCCCGATGGCGTCTGCGATACGGAAGCAAAATATGGAAGGATGCAGTTCGTCCTTTCCCGCCGCAGCCATCTGAATACTCGCGATGAGGAATTCTCGGTCCTCGCGCAGCAGGAATTTCTCTACCGCCTTCTGAAAGAGAGACCGAGCCCACATGAGGGCATCGAGTTGTTCGCGCTGCAAGGGCTTATGAACGTGATAGGTTTGCCTCGCGTCGCCGCGAATGAATCGTCGCTCCGCCAACCGGATTAGCGCCTCCCTCACGGGGACCGCACTGATATTTAGGGCCCGGGCAATCTCCGTTACGTCAATTCCCGACCCGGCAGCAAGTCCGCCGGTTAACACCAGTTGTCTGATATACGCTCTTGCGACTACGGACTTCGCGTCCATGTTCCATCTCCCACTGATTGGCAGGACCAAGATAAGAACAAACGATCCTTGATTCGTCTGATCCGGCGAGCGACAGCCCCGGCACGGCGTGGACCTGTATGCTTCCTCATCGGTGCCCGTTCGCGCACTCCGCGACCACGACTCAAGCGGCTCGAAAAGCCCGCCCAGCGTGACGTACGCTAGGAACGTCGAAGCCTTCCCTGTGCGGCGTTGACCGCGCCATTTCTATCTGCATCATGCAGTGGATCAAGTTAAGTTATATCTGGATTGTAGATAGATGCCCGTTTCCCTGGAACAATTGCAAGCATTCGTTGCGGCCGCAGAGCACGGTTCATTCTCTGCCGCGGGCCGGGCTTTACGAAAAGCGCAGTCGGCCGTGAGCACCCAAGTCGCAAATCTTGAGGAGGATCTTGGTCTCGACCTGTTCGACCGGTCGGGACGGAATCCTTCACTTACAACGGCGGGGGAACGGCTCCTTCTTGAAGCCAAGGTGATCCTGGATCGTCGGGAACACCTGATCGGCGTCGCTAGCAGCTTCGAGGCCCATATCGAGACGCGCCTGGTCGCCGCCATCGATGAGCTCTACCCCGACCGGGAATTGGGGGCGCTTTTCGCGGAGTTTGCAGCTTGTTTCCCGCATGTTGAACTCGAGCTCCTATTTCCGATGATGGAGGACGTGAGCCGCCTCGTATTGGACGGAAAAGCCGACATTGGCATCTTGTGGCGCCAGGAGAAACTGCCTCCAGAACTTGGGTTCCAGACTCTTGGCTGGATTCCGCTGAAAATGGTGTGCTCAAAGGATCACCCGCTGGCGAACGCTCATGTGGACTGGGAGGAACTGAAGCGTCATCGGCAGATCATGGTTGCCGTACGGAGCGAGGGGCCGGAAAGACAGCGGTTGCGGACGGCCGCGGAAGTCTGGTGGGTCGAAAGTCAGTGGGTCATATTGCAGTTGGTCAGGCAAGGCATCGGTTGGGCGCTGGTTCCTGACCACGTCATCGCAAATTCACCGCATGCACCTTATCTCGTCACTCCGGAGCTCCAGTTCGGCGACGGCCAGTTTCCCGTCGCACTGGAAATGATCTGGCACAAACAACGAGCTTGCGGGCCAGCCGCGAAGTGGCTTCGCGAACGCTTCGCCGCCACGAAGATCGATGCCAATACGTGAAGGGAGTGATCATCGTGAACTGCGGCGAAATCCGACAGTTAATTCAGATGGTTAGTTGTTCATTTATCTTTTTGCGGCATTGCGATACCGTCTCGCGGGCCGCCTCACAACTTTGACTATCGCCCATCTTCACTCACCGCCAATGGCGTAGCATGGCGAACTGCGCGAGTAGCGGTTAGTCAGAACGTGGGTTTCATGACGAATTCTTCGCTGGCTTGTCTAGCGGTGACCCTTCATCAAGTCTGGGCGTGGTAGCGGTCGTCGAGTGGACCGGAGTCGCCATGCGAACACCCTGCTAAAATTTGAGCACTTTGCGATGACACAGGAGTCCCTTCTCAGCTTCCTTCCAGGATGGCTTGCCGGCGGCCTTGAGCGACGCGACATACGCTTCGAAGAGGTCCGCGACGGTCCCGGGGCGGGTGTCGCCGGCGATCTTGATGCTGCGCCCCTTTTGGATCATGTCGGCATAGTCGCGTTTGAACACTTCGCGCGCCTGACTGAGGCTCATCGAGGGATAAGAGCCGAGCTTCTTCTTGAGGCGCTTTTGGTCCCGCCACTGCTGGGCCATCCAATCCGCAGTGACGCGGGTCGGCATTTGGTTTCATGACTAGGACGAGACGTCCCGTTCCATGACCCTCGCCATCAATGAGGCTTAGCTGCTTTCTTGTCTGCTCCACTTGTTTGAGAGCTCGGCGAAAGGCACTGGGCTCTCCCATGGGCTTTCTAGTGGGGTCACCAGACGGGTTGCTGGGGTCTGGGACTGGGGCCAAAAAGGGCTTCGATCCCTCAAAAGCCGACCCCAATATGCCA
The DNA here is from genome assembly GCF_059424735.1 of Ensifer sp. GW101-20A05. Classification (NCBI taxonomy): domain Bacteria; kingdom Pseudomonadati; phylum Pseudomonadota; class Alphaproteobacteria; order Hyphomicrobiales; family Rhizobiaceae; genus Ensifer; species Ensifer sp. GW101-20A05. The sequence goes on from NZ_JBWKZT010000010.1 coordinate 6,932, forward strand.
TGGCATCCGACTCTTCGACAAGCCAGAAAACCGTTATTATTCAGTGAGCTACAGCGTGATCGAGCGTGATCGAAAAGGGCGGAGTGGGATGATTGTGCACGAGAATGATCGCGGTGGCGGAGAGTTCGAGTGCGCGTTTGACCACCTCGCGCGGATAGACAGGCGTGTGGTCGATCGTGCCGGTCTGCTGCACCTCGTCGGCGATCAACGTGTTGCGCTTGTCCAGAAACAGGATCCGGAATTGTTCTTTGGTTTCGTAGGCCATTTCCGCGTGGCAATAATCGATGACGGCGCTCCAGGAAGAGAGAAGGTGCTTCTGGCGAAGCTCGCTTTTCAGGGTGCGATGGCCGATGGTGGAGATCAGCTTTAGGTCGAGGGCAACAGCCTCACCGATGCCGTTCACCTCCTGCAAAAGCGCAATCGGCGCGCCGAAGACCCCGGCAAGCGTCCCGAAACGGCTGATGAGCGCCTTGGCGATCGGCTTGGTATCCTTGCGCGGGATCAGCCGGAACAAGAGCATTTCCAGGATCTCGTAGTCCGCCAGCGCCGCGTCGCCGTGCTCGCGGTAACGCGCCCGCAGCCGATCGCGATGGCCGTGATAATGCGCTTCGGGCGCCGGCGCCTTCTTGGCCGCCGGTCCGCCGTCCAACTGCAATTGCGGAAAAAACGTCCTCTCGTCCGCCGATGGCGTTTCGTCGCCCTCAGGGGAGATCGGACGCTTCTTCATGCTGCGCCGACGTTGTTGAGGCCCGGCTTGAACAGGCCGGCCGGCGACAGCGTGAAGATCTCGCACCCCCCGGCGGTCACGCCGACCGTGTGCTCGTACTGCGCCGAAAGCGACCGGTCGCGGGTAACGGCGGTCCAGCCATCCGAGAGCACCTTCACATGCGGGCGGCCGAGATTGATCATGGGCTCGATCGTGAAGATCATGCCCTCGCGCAATTCGGGGCCCTCGTTGGCGCGGCCGTAGTGCAGGATGTTCGGCGCGTCGTGGAAAAGCTTGCCGACGCCGTGGCCGCAGAAATCGCGCACGACCGAGCAACGTTCCGCTTCGGCATAGGTCTGGATCGCCTCGCCGATGGCACCGGTGCGAGCACCCGGGCGTACGGCGGCAATGCCACGCATCAGGCTTTCATGGGTGACATCGAGCAGCCGCTCGGCCGCGCGCTTGATCTCGCCGACCGGATACATGCGGCTCGAGTCGCCATGCCAGCCATCGACGACATAGGTAACGTCGATATTGACGATGTCGCCTTCGCGCAGCGGCTTGTCGTTGGGGATGCCGTGACAGACGACGTGATTGATCGAGGTACAGGAGGACTTCGTGTAGCCGCGGTAGTTCAGCGTCGCGGGCAGGGCGCCATTGTCCATGCCGAACTCGAAGACGAAGCGGTCGATCTCGTCGGTCGTGACGCCCGGCTGAACGCGCGAAACGAGTTCGTCGAGGCAGCGCGCTGTCACCTGGCAGGCCTTGCGCATGCCCTCAAAATCTTCCGGTGCGTAGAGCCGGATAACGCCGGTGTTTTTGTAGGGGGCCGACCCTGCCTCGATGTAAGTCACCATTCCAAAGCTTTCATTTGTTCCAAGTCGGATTTCATAGAGCAGCGAGGGCGCCTTCGTCCACTGCCATCAATCCGGTCGGACGGATTTGCGTCGGCGATACCTGACATTTGATCGCATAGGCCTCGACCCCACGCGCCATGGCGCGATCGAAGGCTTGCGCATAGGCCGGATCGAAATCGCGGCAGATTCTCAAACGGTCGCAGTCGCCGCGCTGCACAAGATAGATCATGACGGCGCGGTGACCGGCTGCGATCATGTCGCCGAGTTCGTCGAGATGTTTGGCGCCGCGTGCCGTCGGGCTATCTGGAAACTCCGCGAGACCGGGCGTGCGACTGAAATGCACGTTCTTCACCTCGACATAGGCAAGGCCTCGATCGGCGTCGCTGAGCAGGATATCGATCCGCGAATTGCGGCCGTATCTCTGTTCCCGCGCGAAGCCTTGATATGTATGCAGATCGGAAACGAGGCGCAGTCGAATGGCTTCTTCAGCGAGTCGGTTCGGCAAGCCGGTATTGATCCCGACCAGTGTGCCGTCGGCTTCGACGATTTCGAGCATGTGACGGTATTTCCGCGTCGGGCTGTCGTGTTCCGACATCCAGATGCGCGAGCCCGGCGTCGTCAGGCCTCGCATCGAGCCTGTGTTCGGGCAGGAGCCGGTCATGGCGGTACCGTCGGGCTGGATCGCATCGAAGAGAAAGCGCTTGTAGCGCTGCACGAGGGTTGCCTGTGCGAGCGGCGGGTCGAAGATCAAGACATGTCCTGCAACTGTTTCATGCCCGGGCGCGAACGTACGAGCCCGGCGCTTCCTCGAGCGAATTCAGCGGGCCGCCGGGCTTGCGGGCCGGAACGCGTCTCTTGTCGAGCTTCTCGATCCATTGGTGCCAATGCGGCCACCAGGATCCCGGCGTTTCCTTCGCAGCCTTGAACCAATCGTCAAACTCGCCCTTGGGCGCGCCTCCGGTCCAGAACTGATACTTGCCCTTGTCCGGCGGGTTGACGACGCCGGCAATGTGACCGGAGCCGGAAAGCACGTAGGTGACCTTGCCGCCGAAGGAAGAGCTGCCGAGGAAAACCGACCGCGGCGGGGCGATGTGGTCTTCCTTGGTGGCGAGATTGTAGATCGGGATTTTCACGTCGCCGAGCGACACCTGCCGGCCCGCCAGCATCATCTCGCCCTTCGAGAGTTTGTTCTCGAGGTAGCAATTGCGCAGATAGAAGGAGTGGTTGGCGGCCGGCATCCTTGTCGAATCGGAATTCCAGTAGAGCAGGTCGAAGGGCAGGGGATCCTGCCCCTTGAGGTAGTTGTTGACGAAGTAAGGCCAGATCAGCTCGGAGGCGCGTAGCATGTTGAAGGCGGTCGCCATCTTCGAGCCGTCGAGATAGCCCGTCACGCTCATGTTCTGTTCGATCTGGCGAATCTGCTCCTCGTCGACGAAGACCTTGAGGTCGCCCGCATGGGTGAAATCGACTTGCGTGGTAAAGAGGGTCGCGGAGCGAATGCGATCGTCGCCTTCGGCGGCATGCAGCGCGAGGGTCGCCGCAAGCAAAGTGCCGCCGACGCAATAGCCGATGGCATCGACTTCGCGCTCGCCTGCTCGACGATATCGAGCGCAAAGCCGATGCCTTCGCGCGCATAGGCTTCCCAGTCCTTGGTTGCGTGTCGTTCATCCGGGTTCACCCAGGAGATCACGAACACCGTGTGCCCTTGGTCGACGGCCCATTTGATGAAGGATTTCTGCGGGTTGAGATCGAGAACGTAGAACTTGTTGATCCACGGCGGGCAGATCAGCAACGGACGCTTCAACACCGTCTCCGTCGTTGCTTCATACTGCAGCACCTGGCAGACGTCGCTTTGGGCGATGACCTTGCCTGGCGTGATCGCGATATTCTCGCCGATCGCGAACTTGCTGGTATCCGTCTGCCGCAGTTTGAGGTCGCCGCGGCCGGCGGCGACGTCCTCGGCGAACATCTGCATGCCCTTGACGAGGTTGGCGCCGTTCGATGCGACGGTTTCGCGATAGAGTTGCGGATTGGTGGTGACGAAGTTCGTGGGCGAGAGCGCGCTCGAAACCTGGCGTACGTAGAAAGCCGCCTTGTGCTTGGTGTGATCGTCGAGCCCTTCGGCGTCCTCGACCATGCGCTCGGCCCAATCCGACGTGACGAAATAGGCCTGCCGGATGAAATCGAAGAACGGGTTCTTCACCCAATCCTCGTCGGTAAAGCGCTTGTCAGTGCGCTGGAGAGCGGCAGGCTCCGGCATTCCGACGTCGCCGGACATGCGATGGAGCGTCCGCGACCAGATCTCGAAGAAGCTGCCCATCAGGTGCGTCTGCGCTTCAAGCGTTCGCCGGGGATCGGAAAGCCAGTACTCGGAGACCTTGGAGAGCGTTTTCACCATGTCGGTGACGGGTTCGGAGAAGACGTCCGATTTCTGTCCCGATTCACGCGGCGCCAGCCAGGCGGAGGCCGCCTTGCCGAGTTGCTCCATGGCGCGGGCGAGGTTGACGGCGAGGCTTTCCGGGTCCTTGACGATATAAGGTTCGACGGATTTGGGGTCGAATCCCGTGAAACCGTCCTTGCCAGCGGTGCCTTCCGTTTTCCTCTCTGCTGTCACCCGGCGTCCTCCACAGCATCTTGTTTGTTTTGTATTTTTACATTCTGCCCGAAAATGATTACAAGGGCTAGCGCATCGTCGCGTGTCAAAACAGAGGTCGTCTTCAGTATGCTTGCCGTCGGAAAACAGCGTTCCATCACCTGGCTTGCCGGGATCGTTCTGCTAGGCACGCTTGCAGGCTGCAACAGTCAGAAGACCAACTTCGAGAACTATCCTTCGGTCTATGGCCAGAAGCCGGCCGCAACGACGCAGATGACCAATGAGGAGGCGGCCGACATGCAGGCGCGCCTGACGTCGCTTGGCGCTGCGCGCAAGTCCGGCGCGATCTCGGAAGCCGAATATCAGCGGCGCCTGAAGGAAATGCGTGCACTCGCCGAACAGCACGGTACCGACACGCTGAAAGAGATCCAGAATTAGCGCTTGCCTTTCCGGTGATTTGGACGCAAAGCGTTCAATGGCCGCATGGACGGCCGTTCACCACAGCGCACGGTTTCCCAAGGCTTGAGCCGCTGGCGGGAGCGTGCGCCAAATGAGGTTTGGAGATGGAAGAGTTTCACAAAGTCCGGCGTTTGCCGCCCTATGTTTTCGAACAGGTCAACCGTTTGAAAGCAAGCGCGCGAGCGGCCGGTGCTGACATCATCGACCTCGGCATGGGCAATCCGGATCTTCCCACTCCGCAGTCGATTGTCGACAAGCTCTGCGAGGCCGTTCAGGACCCGCGCACGCATCGTTATTCGTCGTCGAAGGGCATTCCCGGGCTGCGTCGTGCCCAGGCCGCCTATTACGCCCGTCGCTTCGGCGTCAAGTTGAACCCGGATACGCAGGTCGTCGCCACCCTTGGCTCCAAGGAAGGCTTCGCCAACATGGCGCAGGCGATCACAGCGCCCGGCGACGTGATCCTGTGCCCCAACCCGACCTATCCGATCCATGCCTTCGGCTTCCTGATGGCGGGCGGCGTTATCCGTTCGATCTCGGTCGAACCCGACGAAACGTTCTTCGGGCCGCTGGAACGCGCCGTGCGGCACTCGATCCCGAAGCCGCTGGCGCTGATCCTCAACTATCCGTCGAACCCGACGGCGCGGGTGGCAACGCTCGACTTCTACAAGGACGTAATCGCGTTCGCGAAGAAGCACGACATTATCGTGCTTTCCGATCTCGCCTATTCGGAAATCTACTTCAACGACGCGCCGCCGCCGTCGGTCCTGGAAGTTCCGGGTGCGATCGACTGCACGGTCGAATTCACCTCGATGTCGAAGACATTTTCGATGCCCGGCTGGCGCATGGGCTTTGCCGTCGGCAACGAGCGGCTGATCGCGGCACTGACGCGGGTGAAGTCCTACCTCGACTATGGTGCGTTCACGCCGATCCAGGTTGCCGCCACACAGGCGCTCAACGGTGACGGCAGCGACATCGCCGAAGTCCGCAACGTCTACAAGCGCCGTCGCGACGTGATGGTCGAGAGCTTCGGCAAGGCCGGCTTCGAAGTGCCGCCGCCGGCAGCGACCATGTTTGCCTGGGCAAAGATCCCGGAAAAGTTCCGTCATCTCGGTTCGCTCGAGTTCTCGAAGCTCCTGGTCGAGAAGGCTGATGTGGCAGTTGCTCCGGGCATCGGCTTTGGCGAGCAGGGCGACGACTACGTGCGTCTCGCTCTCGTCGAGAACGAACACCGCATTCGCCAGGCGGCGCGCAACATCAAGAAATTCCTGTCGACTGCCGACGAGACGATGCATAACGTCATCTCGCTCAACGCACACAGGTGATTAAGACGGGAGGCGCGCTACGTGTGCGCCTCCTTCCACGCCGGCACCGCGGTTCTCGCGGCTCGCCCTCTACATGTTAGGAAATGGCTATGGCAGATGCCCTCAAAATCGGCATTGCGGGCTTGGGTACCGTCGGTGCCTCGCTCGTGCGAATCCTCCAGGATCGTCACGAGATGCTTGCGACAACGTGCGGGCGGGCAATCGAGACCACGGCCGTAACCGCGCGCGACCGCAACAGGGATCGCGGCGTCGATCTTTCGAAGGCGACCTGGTTCGAAGATGCCGTTTCGCTGGCGCGGGACGCCGATATCGACGTCTTCGTCGAGCTGATGGGCGGCTCGGGCGATCCGGCCTATTCAGCCGTCAAGGCGGCGCTTGAGCGCGGCATTCATGTCGTGACCGCCAACAAGGCGCTGCTTGCTGCCCATGGCATCGAGCTCGCCAAGATCGCCGAGGAGAAGGGCGCGCTGCTTAACTACGAAGCGGCGGTTGCCGGCGGTATCCCGGTCATCAAGGCTCTGCGCGAGTCCATGACCGGCAACACGATCTCGCGCGTCTACGGGATCATGAACGGTACCTGCAATTACATCCTGACGAAGATGGAGAAGGAAGAGCTTTCCTTCGAAGCCTGCCTCAAGGAAGCGCAGCGCCTCGGCTATGCCGAAGCCGATCCCGCCTTCGACATCGAAGGCAACGACACGGCGCACAAGCTGTCGATCCTCACGAGCCTTGCCTTCGGAACGGCGATTGCGGCCGACGACATCTATCTCGAAGGCATCACCAACATCTCGATCGACGACATCCATGCGGCAGCCGATCTCGGTTACCGGATCAAGCTTCTGGGCGTCGCACAGCGCACCGACAGCGGCATCGAGCAGCGCGTCCACCCGACGATGGTGCCCTATGATTCCGTCATCGCGCAGGTCGACGGCGTGACCAATGCGGTCGCAATCGAATCCGACATTCTCGGCGAATTGCTGATGGTCGGCCCCGGTGCCGGCGGCAATGCAACCGCCTCGGCGGTGCTCGGCGATATCGCCGACATTGCGAAGAGCCGTCCCGGCGCCCAGCACGTTCCGGCCTTCGGCCGCCCGACCCATGCGCTGCTTCCCTACAAGCGCGCGCAGATCCAGAGCCACGAAGGCGGCTACTTCATCCGCCTGAAGGTCGTCGACCGCACCGGCGTTTTCGCCAGCATCGCCACCCGCATGGCGGACAACGGCATCTCGCTGGAATCGATCATGCAGCACTCCAAGCAACTCATGGAAGGCGGCGAGCCGCAGACGATCATCCTGGTGACGCATGCGACCTCGGAGCATTCCGTTCGCGATGCCATCAAGGCGATCAAGGGCGAGGGTTATCTCGTCGGCGAACCGCAGGTCATCCGCATCGAACGCCCGAAGGCGAACTGAGGACGGCATAGCCCTCAGGCCGCAAGGCACGACGGCGCGTAGCGCTGGACTGCCACCGATAGAATGGAAGCCTCGTCGTGCAAGCATGCCGGCGAGGCTTCCTGATTTGGGCAGGGCAGGAGGTTGGTGCCAAAAAGGGATCGCGGAACGTGGATCTCTGTGTATGTCGTTCCAAAAACGGTCACGATTTTCGGGGTTATGCGCTAAGAAACGTTAAGCGCAGGCGGGTGGACGAGCATGGAAGAATTGGTGGATCCGGTACAGCGGGCCTTTCTCGGCGTCGAGCAGTCGATCAGCGGTCAGCGCTGGGTGTCGCGGCTAGATCAGGCCGGCCAGAACCGGGCGCTCGCCATCAGCCAGGTCCACGGCTATTCCGATCTGCTCGGTCGCGTGCTTGCCGGCCGCGGTGTCGTGCTTGACGACGCGGCGAGCTTCCTCGATCCGACGCTGCGGTCGCTGATGCCGGATCCCGATTCGCTCACCGATTGCCGCAAGGCCGCCGATCGCCTGGCAGTGGCCATCAAGCGGCGCGAAAAGGTCGTGGTCTTCGGCGATTACGACGTCGACGGTGCCGCCTCTTCGGCACTGATGACCCGCTTCCTCCGTCATTTCGGCATCGATGCGGAGATCTATATTCCCGATCGGATATTCGAGGGCTACGGGCCGAATCCCGCGGCCATCGAACAACTGATCGACAACGGCGCCGAACTTATCGTGACCGTCGACTGCGGCTCGACGAGCCATGAAGCGCTCGCGGTGGCGGCGAAACGCGGCATCGATGTGGTCGTCATCGACCACCACCAGGTTGGCTCAGCGCTGCCGGCCTGTCATGCGCTCGTCAATCCCAACCGGGAGGACGATCTTTCCGGACAAGGACATCTCTGCGCCGCCGGCGTCGTCTATCTCGTTCTCGTCAACACGCTGCGCGTTCTCCGCAATGCCGGCGATGGCCGTGTTGCATCCTTCGATCTGCTGGCGCAGCTCGATCTGGTGGCACTGGCGACCGTCTGCGATGTCGTGCCGCTCAAGGGCCTCAATCGGGCCTATGTCGTCAAGGGACTGATTGCCGCGCGGCACATGGGCAATGTTGGGCTCGCGGCGCTGCTGAGGAAGGCGGCGATCGGCGGTCCGGTCACGCCCTATCACCTGGGGTTTCTGGTGGGGCCACGAATCAATGCCGGTGGCCGCATCGGCGACGCAGCGCTCGGCAGCCGCCTTCTGGCGATGGACGATGCCGGAGCGGCGGAAAAGATCGCGGCACAGCTTGATGAACTCAACCGCGAACGCCAGGCCATGGAAGCCGCCATGCTGGCCGAGGCCGAGGCCGAGGTTCTGGCGGAATACGGCACCGGCGAGGGCGCCTCGGTAATCGTTACGGCGCGCGAAAACTGGCACCCCGGCATCGTCGGGCTGCTCGCCGCCCGCATCAAGGAAAAATTCCGCCGGCCGACCTTTGCCATCGCCTTCGATCCGAATGGGCGCGGCACTGGCTCAGGCCGTTCGATCAATGGCTTTGACATGGGCAAGATGGTCCGGGCGGCCGTCGATGGGGCCCTGCTGGTCAAAGGCGGCGGTCACGCGATGGCCGCCGGCCTCACGGTGGAGCGTGCGAAGCTCGGCAAACTCCGGCAATTCTTCGAGGAGCGTGCGGAGGCGGCGGTGCGTGATCTCGTCGCCATCCAGACGCTCAAGGTTGATGGCGCGCTCGCCGCCTCCGGCGCGACGCTGGAGCTTATCGATCTCCTGGAACAGGCCGGCCCCTACGGCTCGGCGCATCCGCAGCCCGTCTTCGCATTCCCGCAGCATCGGCTGCGCGACAGCCGACAGGTGGGCGCCAACCACATCAAGGTGACGCTGGAAGGCCAGGACGGCAGCCGGCTCGACGGGATTGCGTTCCGGGCAACGGAGACGCCACTCGGCGATTTTCTGCTCGCGAGCCGCGGCACGTCTATTCATGTGGCAGGTTCGGTCTCGGCGGACCTTTGGCAAGGCCAGCGCCGCGTGCAGCTACGCGTCACGGATGCCGCGAGGGCCCTGTAACCTCGCCGAACAGGAATCGCTCTGATTTGAGTGCCGGCTGGTGATCTTGCGAGCAGGGATTGGCACGCCCAACGGGACTCGAACCCGTGTTGCCGCCGTGAGAGGGCGGCGTCCTAACCACTAGACGATGGGCGCCTATGCTTCTGACTCATGAACTTGCAACGCAGTCTTGCGGCCGTGAGCAAATTCATCTGCGGATATTATGCTTTTTCAGCGCAAACGACGACATAAATCCAACTGCATCGCTCCGGCGACAAGGTCGCGAGATTCGATCGAAAGTGAGCCGCAAGCGCAAGTTTACTGCGTAGCTATATTGGAAATGTGGGGGAGAAATTCAACACAGTGGCACGCCCTAGGGGAGTCGAACCCCTCTTCCCAGAATGAAAATCTGGTGTCCTAACCGATAGACGAA